>NZ_JASKLX010000009.1:0-625469 GCF_030125555.1 Arthrobacter sp. zg.Y820 | reverse complement strand
TGCACTAAATTCGAAACCAGCTAAAAAAGTCCTCCCAACCCACGGGGTGGGCGGAAGAACCAGTTCAACCAATTAAAATAATTGGTATCAATAAACTTGGCACACTATTGAGTTCTCAAACAACAGATGCATCCGAAATACTCGGAAAAACAATTGAATGTCTTTCTTTTCTCTTCGCTGCAGTGTTTCTTTATTCTATTTCATCCGGACTGTTTTAGCAATTCGGGATATTCCGAAGACTGCTTCATTTTGTCCGGAGAAACCCACGCCAAATCCCCGGCTTTCCGCTCCCGGGCTTCTCAGCGCAGGATGGATCACCAGGATGTTTTTGGTGTGGTGTGGCCGCCATGCTCGTGAAGTTTTCCAACTCCCGGCCGCGGCGACTTAGAAGACTCTACACAGGTTTGGACCCGGCCGCAAATCGCCCCGGGAGCCTCCCGGCAAGCCGATCCGTGGACCTTTCGGCACCCCGGGGCAGAGTGCCTGTTCCTACCTGCTGGGCACGCTGCCTGGCCCTGCTTACCGTGCAGGGTGTCCCTATAAGGGTTACTCACGGCAGGGTTACCCACCCCACGGCAGTGACGCGCCCTTATGTAGGGAGATGCAGGGAGGTTGTTGGCGCCGGACGTTGGCACTATGGAGGGGAAGCATCGAAGTAGAGGGAGAGCATCGAGAGACGGGAAGGCTGGTCATGACCGCGGCGCGCAGACGACGAACATCCGGCCCCCTTGAGCTGCCCGTCCTCAGCAGCCCTCTGCTTTCCGGCGTCGAGGCGACAGCCGGCGGAGCCATCATCGCGGCGACCCGCCCCCGGGTGACACTCCGGGCCTTCACGGCCGCCGACGTCGTACTGGTGCAGTCGGCCTCGCAGGATCCGCTGATTCCCCTGATCACTTCGGTTCCCTCCACCGTCGGGTGCGATGAGGCGCTGGCCTTCATCGAACGGCAGCATCACCGGCTTGCCAGCGGCGCCGGGTGGTCCTTCGCCGTCGCCGATGCCGCCACCGGCGTCGGCGTGGGCCAGATCGGGCTGTGGCCGGGCCAGTCGTCGCGCCGGACCGGGAACCCCGACACGATCGGCTACTGGATCGGCCCCGACCACCGGAATCGGGGATACGCCGGCGCCGCCCTGGCGCTGCTGACCGACTGGGCAATGACGGTCCAGCAGATGCCGCGGATCGACCTGTATATAGAGCCGTGGAACGAGGGCTCCTGGCGGACCGCCGAAAAGGCCGGCTATCGAAGGGACGCGCTGCTGCCGTCCTGGCAGAAAGTGGGCGCCAAGTGGCGGGACATGTACCGCTACATAAGGACGGGAAATGAGGGCGCCGAACCGCCTGAAACCGGTGCCCGCAAAACCGGTCCAAAAATCGGGTAGACTGGTTCGCGGCCCCTCATGTGGTGTCATCCTGTGAACTCCCCCAGGACCGGAAGGTAGCAAGGGTAAGCGGGCTCTGGCAGGTGCATGAGGGGTCTTTAATTTTTTCAGGACCAACTGGTTTTCCCCGCCCCTGGCGCCGGGATGCAAACCGTCAGTGCCAACCGATAGGGTTCTATCTGTGAGTACAGCCCTTTACCGCCGCTACCGTCCCGAGAGCTTCGCGGATGTGATCGGGCAGGAGCACGTCACGGAGCCGCTGATGGCGGCCCTCTCGAAAAACCGCGTTAACCACGCCTATCTCTTCTCCGGCCCGCGCGGCTGCGGCAAAACCACGTCCGCCCGCATTCTGGCCCGCTGCCTCAACTGCGCCGAGGGACCGACGCCGGTCCCCTGCGGCAAGTGCGACAGCTGCGTCGAACTGGCCCGCGACGGCTCCGGCAGCCTCGATGTCCTCGAGATCGACGCCGCCAGCCACGGCGGCGTGGACGATGCCCGCGATCTGCGGGAACGCGCCACCTTCGCGCCGGTCCGCGACCGGTACAAAATCTTCATCATCGACGAGGCCCACATGGTCACCCCGGCAGGCTTCAATGCGCTGCTGAAGATCGTCGAAGAACCGCCGGAACACATCAAGTTCATCTTCGCCACCACGGAACCGGACAAGGTGATCGGCACCATCCGGTCCCGCACCCACCACTATCCGTTCCGGCTGGTTCCGCCCGAACCGCTCCTGGCCTATCTGGACCGGCTCTGCCAGCAGGAAAACGTTCCGGTGGCTCCCGGCGTGCTGTCCCTGGTGATCCGCGCCGGCGGCGGCTCGGTCCGCGACTCGCTGTCGGTCCTGGATCAGCTGATGGCCGGTGCCGGACCCGACGGCCTCGACTACGAGCTGGCCGTCAACCTCCTGGGCTACACGCCCATCTCACTGCTCGACGACGTCGTCGACGCCTTTGCTGCCGGCGATTCCGCCACCGTTTTCCGGGCGGTGGACCGCGTGATTCAGACCGGCCAGGATCCCCGGCGTTTCGTTGAGGACCTGCTGGAACGGTTCCGCGACCTGATCATCGTGCACGCCATGCCGGACAGCGCCGCCGCGGTGCTGCGCGGCATGCCCGAAGACCAGATCAACCGGATGAGCACCCAGGCCGCACAGCTGGGCGGCGCCGAACTGTCCCGGGCCGCTGACATCACCAATACGGCGCTGACGGAGATGACCGGAGCCACCTCCCCGAGGCTGCATCTGGAACTGCTGTGCGCACGCATCCTGCTGCCGGCCTCCGACCAGACCGAACGCGGCACCGCCGCACGGGTGGACCGCCTCGAACGGCGCCTGAGCTACGCCGGCGACAGCACCGAGGCGGTCGGCCGCGCCGCCGCCGCATCCTCGCCCGTCGAGTCAATCCCCGCCGGACGCCCGACGATGACGCCGGAGACTCCCGCTGTGGTGGCGGACGCACCGTCAGCTCCGGCTGCTTCCTCGCCCGCTCCGGCCGCTGCAGAGCCTGTCCCCGCGGTTCCCGCCGGTGCGCCTGCGGGCACGGCGCAGGACAGCTCTCCCCTGGACTGGGGCGGAACCTGGGCCACCGCCCCGGAACCGCAGGCTTCTGCACGCCCCGCAGCGGCAGCCCCGGCGTCGGCTCCGGCCTCAACCCCGGCGTCGGCTCCGGAACAGAGCCGCCGTCCGGCCGCATCCGGACCGGAACGCCCGCAGGTTTCCCAGCCAGCGTCCGCCGCGCAGCCGTCCGCACAGGCTAACCAGCCCGCGGCCAACGGTCCGGTCCCCGCAGGTTCGGGTGCCGCTCCGGGTGCCGCTCCAAGCGGCGGGCAGATCGAAATGATCCGCCGCGCATGGCCGGAAATCATGGATGCGCTCACCGGAATCCGGCGCGCAACGTGGCTCAACGTCAGCAAGAATGCCAGCCCCAAGTCCTTCGACGGACGAATCCTGGAACTGGCCTTCAGCAACCAGGGCGCTGCCACCAACTTCAACCGCCCGGATCATCTGGAAAACCTTCGAAAAGCGGTCAGCCAGGTGCTCGGCGTGGACTGCCAAGTCAACGTGGTGCACGACAGCTCAGCGGCAGCGGGTGAGTCGGGCCCAAAAGCAGGTAGCCGGCTAACCCCGGCGCCGGCTTCCGCACAGGTCCAGGCTCCGCCCCAGCAACAGTCCGTCCAACCGCAGTCCGCAGAGCAGCACTCCGCGCAGCCGCAGTCCGCACAAGCGAATTCCGCGCAGAAGACCGCTGCCGTCGCTCCGGTCGCGGCTGCATCCAGGCCGGCTCCGGCTGCTCCTGCCCCCGCGGCACAGCCGTCTCCTTCGGCATCCGCACCCGCACCCACACCCACTGCTCAGGCGGCTCCGGCCGCATCGGCTTCCCCTGCACCGGCTGCATCCCCGGCCCGCGACGTGCAGGGTGCCGCACCCGTTGCCTCCGGCCCGGCAGCTGCCGCCGCCCTCAACCGGCGCCGCGGCCAAAGCAACATGCCGGATTCCGCCAGCCAGGCGCCCCGCAACGGACGGCAGTCCGCGCCGCAGCCCGGCCGTGCCCGCAAGGCCGCCCCGGGCGGCCCCCTTCCCGAGGACTGGCAGCAGGAACCCCCGGAGGATCCCTATGCCGGCGGTCCGGAAAGCAATGCCTGGGAACAGGCCGAGCCGCCCGCAGACGTGTACTCCGCAGGGCATTTATCGGACACCGAGTGGGCTGCCACGAACTGGGCGGGAACCGGGTCTTCACCGGCACGCCAGGGCGCGCGCGAAGCACAGGGAACTTCGGCCCGCGGTGACGCGGTGGCACCAGGCACTGCTGCCGCTGCGCCCTCAGGGCCGAAAGCCGCGGCAGGGCCAGGCCTTCCGGGCGTTTCCTCGGCGCCAACCGAAGCCGACAGGCCGGCAGCGGCTCAGGGGGGCCCGCCGCAGGCCTCCGCTGCTCCAGCTGCAGCTCAGCCACAGTCGCGGCCCCAGCAGCCGTCCCAGCCGGCGCCGTCGGCCCCCGCCCCGAACGGAACCGGCCGACCGCTGAGCCGCTACCAGAAGCTGCTGAATGAAGCTGCCCAGCGCGGCGTCCCGGCAAACGGCTCCGCCGGGCGCGGCAACGTAAACTTGGTGGAAGACGTCCCCAGCGCAGATGACATCAGGCTGGAAGATTCAGGGCTGGTGGGCAGGAAAGCCATTGAGCGCATTTTGGGCGGCCGGCTGATCGAGGAACGCAGCCTCGACGGCCGCTAACCCCACTCGTTCCGGATCTGCGGCCGGCGGAACCACCCGCCGGCCGCAGATCACCAGCACAGCCACAGCGCACATCTATCCAGCAGAGAAGGTCACGTGTACGAAGGTGCCGTTCAGGAACTCATTGATGAGCTCGGCAGGCTCCCGGGCATCGGGCCCAAGTCTGCCCAGCGCATTGCCTTTCACATCCTGGAGGCGGATCCGGACGACATGCGGAAGCTCGCGTCCTCCATCGTCACGGTGAAGGACAAGGTCAAGTTCTGCAGCATCTGCGGCAACGTGACGGAGCAGGAAACCTGCACGATCTGCCGCGACACGCGCCGCGACCCGACCATGATCTGCGTGGTGGAGGAGTCCAAGGACGTCATTGCGGTGGAGCGCACCCGATCCTTCCGCGGCCGGTACCACGTGCTGGGCGGCGCCATTAATCCCATTGCCGGAATCGGTCCGGACCAACTGCGCATCCGCGAACTGCTGAGCCGGCTGTCCGATGAGCAGATCTCCGAAATCATCATTGCCACCGACCCCAACCTTGAGGGTGAAGCAACGGCCACCTACCTGTCCCGGATGCTCAAGACCCTGGGCATCAACGTCACGCGGCTGGCCTCGGGCCTGCCCGTGGGCGGAGACCTGGAATACGCTGACGAAATCACGCTCGGCCGGGCCTTCGAGGGCCGCCGCAGCATGTCCTAGCGCTCACGGGCAGCCTTCCGGCCGGCCGCCGGAACCGGCAGCACAGCACGTGACGTTAAGTGCATAAGTCCGGAACATTTCGGCCCGCCGCGACTCCAACGATAGACTTTTGCTGATCGGCCACAGTATCCGTGGCCCGGCTTCCCGGCACACCCCGGGGAAGAAAATCACATGCACCGCGCCGAAGATGTCGCCGGGCAGCAACCGGAAGTAATTCAGAGAGCGTGTACGCATGAGCCTGATAGTGCAGAAATTCGGCGGTTCCTCCGTGTCGGACGCCGAAGGCATCAAGCGCGTCGCCAAGCGGGTCGTTGACACGCATGCCGCCGGCAACGAGGTCGTCGTGGTGGTCTCTGCCATGGGCGATTCCACCGATGAACTTCTGGACCTCGCGGGACAGATCACCACCGGCGGAAATGCCCGGGAAATGGACATGCTCCTCAGCGCCGGCGAACGCATCTCGATGGCGCTGCTGGCCATGGCCATCAACGAACTCGGCGGCTCCGCCCAGTCCTTTACCGGCAGCCAGGCCGGCATGATCACCGACGCCATCCACGGCAAGGCCCGCATCATCGATGTCTCGCCGCACCGGATCAAGACGGCCATCGAAAAGGGCGACGTCGCCATCGTCGCCGGGTTCCAGGGCATGAGCCAGGACAGCCACGACATCACCACCCTGGGCCGCGGCGGCTCCGACACCACCGCCGTCGCGCTCGCCGCCGCGCTGGGCGCGGACGTCTGCGAGATCTACACCGACGTCGACGGCATCTACACGGCCGACCCGCGCGTCGCACCGTCAGCCCAGAAGATCGACACGATCTCCAGCGAGGAAATGCTGGAAATGGCCGCCTCCGGCGCCAAGATCCTGCACCTGCGCTGCGTGGAGTACGCCCGCCGCTTCGGCGTCCCGCTGCACGTGCGGTCCTCCTTCAGCCAGCATGAGGGAACCTGGGTCCTGCCCAGCCCCGATGACAAGATCAAGATTCAAGAGGGAGAACCCTTGGAACAGCCCATCATTTCCGGTGTTGCACACGACCGCTCAGAGGCCAAGGTCACGGTGGTCGGCGTTCCCGACATTCCCGGCAAGGCCGCAGAGATCTTCGGCATTGTGGCCGGCGCCAACTCGAACATCGACATGATCGTCCAGAACGTGTCGACCCAGGGGTCGGGCCGGACCGACATCTCCTTCACGCTGCCGATCATTGACGGCAAGGACGCCATCGATGCATTGAACGCAGCCAAGGAAACGGTCGGCTTCGACACCATCGACTACGACGAGCAGATCGGCAAGCTCTCGCTGATCGGCGCCGGCATGCGGTCCAACCCGGGCGTTTCGCACCGGTTTTTCCAGGCGCTGCACGAAGCCGGAGTGAACATCGACATGATCTCCACCTCCGAGATCCGCATCTCCGTGGTCACCGACGCCAAGCTGCTGGACACGGCGGTGCGCGCCGTCCACGCTGCCTTTGGGCTCGACGGCGACGACGAAGCCACCGTGTACGGCGGCACCGGGCGCTAGGGAAGGTTGTGGCCGGTCAGGTTTCCGGCGCGTTCAGCGGCGGCCGGCCCGAGTAATACGGATAGATCACTCCCGGATTGGGCGTCACGGGTTTTGCTTCGATCCTCCGGACGCCGTAGTGGTGCCCCTCCTCGTCCGTTTCCACATTTATTGCCTGCAGCTGATTGTCGATCTCAGCTTCGAGGCTGTCGTGCCGGTGGATGACGGGACGAGGCGAAGCTTCACGTTCCGGAGGTCCGAAGAACCCGAAGGCCAGCCTGTCCAGTGCCCCCAGCACGGAGTGGCGCCGGCGGGCCGGGCCGGAAGTGGGTTGTTGCTTTTCGTCGCTCATGGGATTTCCCCCTGTGCGGTTGAACGAGTGTGTGCGGTTGAACCGGGCTGCCCGCGCCGCAACCAAGCGGCGCGGCCGGGTGACTGTTTTTCTGATGAATTAACGGTACGCGGCCGGCAGATGCGTGAACCCGGGCGACGAATAGTTTTTTCGTTGAGGGCGGCAATCCGCGCTTAGTCCGGCTGGCGCGGAAGGATGTAGGAGCTGCCGTCGGCGCGCTTGACGGTTTGCCACTGCGCCTTTTCCTGCGCCTGCTGCTCCTTGAGCAGCTGCTGGTTCTCCTCTGTCATCGGATGATCCAGGGAACTGGTCTGCGCGGGACCGAAAATCAGCCGCACCTTGCCGGTGGTCCGCATGAATTTCGAAGTAAAGCTCTCTTTGTCAGCCATATCCCGCACCTTTCCACAGCGACTTCTCCTGCTGCCATAGTACGCTAATCATTAGTGCACTAATGATTAGGAAAAGTTGGGATGTGGAAACAGTGGACCAGACTGACGAGGACCTCCTGTTGGAGCATCAGCTGTGCTTTGCCCTCTCCGTGGCTTCCCGGAGCGTTGTCGGCGCCTACAAGCCGGTCCTAGAAAACCTGGGACTCACCCATCCGCAGTACCTCGTGATGCTCGCGCTCTGGGAGCAGAGTCCGCGCAGCGTCCGCAGCCTCGGCGGCGCCCTCGCCATGGACCCGGCCACACTGTCGCCGATGCTGAAGAGGTTGGAGGCAGCCGGCCTGGTGGCCCGCAACCGCGCGCCCGGAGATGACCGGTCCCTGGCCGTCGACCTGACGGAGACCGGCCGGGCGCTGCGCCAAAAAGCCGCTGCCGTGCCGGACACCATGATGGGCCGGCTGGGCCTGACCCGGGCACAGGTGCAGGAACTGAACGGCACCATGCGTCAGCTGATCACTACCGCGCAGGCCGCCGCGGCCAGCCCCGAACCGAGCCGGCCCGGGAACAAGCCGGCCGGGGTATAGGCCGGCTGGGTTAGGCGGTTGGGTTAAGTGGTTGGTCAGGCTGCGCATGCCTGGCCTCCGCATCCGTTGCACGACAGCGGCGACGGCACGCGGGATAATGGGTTGGTGAGCCCTACCCGATTTTCCGCCGTGCTGGCCGAGCACCAGTGGCTGCCGCTGAGCCGGCAGCACCGCGAGCGCGTACAGCCCTTTGTGGACGGTTTCCTCGCCCGCCGTTCGGCGGGACGGAAGCACCCGGTGGAGGATTTCCTCTTTACCTATTACTCACAGAAGCCGGGGCAGCTGCTGCGCTGGCATCCCGGGGCCGGCGTCGTCCTGACCGGACCGGCGGCTGCCGAGCGCACGGATTGGAAGTTCCACCGCACGCTGACCGCGGCGGAATTGGCCAGCGAGGGGCTCGACGCCGGCACCACTGCCGTCACGGTCGATCTGGCTGCGTTCGCCGAAGCACGGGGCAGCACCGTGGACTTCACCCGAATGCTGCTCTCCCGCACCGCCGCCCGGAAGCCCTCGCTTGGCTGCTTCGGTTTGCACGAGTGGGCCATGGCCTACAAATCCGAAACCAACGGCATCCGGCATGACTACCTGCAGCTGCGCCTGGGCGCACAAGGGACCGACGAACTGGTGGAGAAGAGCCGGATCCGCTGCACCCACATCGACGCGTTCCGGTTCTACACGCCCCAGGCCGTGCCGCTGAACGAGCTGACGCCCACCCGCGAGACCCAGCCGGACCTGGAACAACCCGGGTGCCTGCATGCCAACATGGACCTGTACAAGTGGACGTACAAACTGGTGCCGCTGCTGCCCAGCGACCTGGTGATGGATTGCTTCGAGCTGTCCTGGCGCATCCGGGAGATGGACATGCGCGCGTCCCCCTATGACCTGGAGGACTGGGGCTACACCCCGATCCCGGTCGAGACACCGGCCGGCCGCGGACTATATGCTGGCGCCCAGCGCGACTTCAGCGCGGAATCACAGCAGCTGCGGGCCCGCATCCTGGGCCTGCTGGAACCTCTTCAGGAGCAGCCGTGCAACCAGAACCCACCGGCCGGATCCACCGCACCGGACCCCAGGCCTACGACCTGACGTTAACCCGAAGCTTCACCGCACCGCCGCCGGTGCTGTGGCACAGCTTTGCCAACCCGGTCCGGGCCGCGCAGTGGTTCGGGCGCTGGGAGGGCACGCCCGTCCGGGGCGGGAGCCTCGACCTGCAGATGCTGTACGAGGACGGACTTCCCTGGAGCCGGCTGCAGATCGCCGAATGCTCCGCGCCGGAGTTGCTGCGCCTGCTGGTCGAGGACGAATACGGCAGCTGGGACCTGGAAGTCCGGTTTCAGGAAAGTTCCGGCGGCACCCGGCTGGACTTCATCCACCATCTGGATGACCCGCTGGCCGCGGAGAGCGTTGGGCCGGGCTGGGAATACTATCTGGACCGGCTGGCCGCCACTCTTACCGGCGGCGCCGTTCCCGAGTTTGACGATTACTACCCCGGTCAGGGTCCGTATTTCCTGGCCCAGGCGCGGGCAGCCGCGGATTACAGTGATCCTCCGGGGACTGGCGGCGGGACTGGCTAGGCTGGGACCACCCTATCTGGAGGTCTCACTCATGTTCCGTCCCCCGTATCGAAGCCTGCTGATCGTGGCTGCGGCCGCCCTTGCCCTCACCGGGTGCGGCGACTCGGCCGGCTCCGCGCCGTCCGATTCACCTTCCCCGGCGTCCTCCAGCGCGGCTCCGTCCTCTCCGGCGGCCACGTCGCTGACCGTCGAGTTCAGCCCCAAGGGGACCGAGGTGCAGGACACCTACACGCTGGAGTGCGAGGGCGCCGCGCCGGCGGGCAGCTCCGCCGCGCCCGATCCGGCAGCTGCCTGCGAGGTGCTGGCGACCCAGGGGGCCGATCTGTTCGCTCCCCCCAATCCCAACCTGGCCTGCACCCAGATGATCGCCGGGCCGCAGCGGGCGCAGGTGAGCGGCACGCTCAACGGCGAGAGCGTGGACCGCGGCTTCTCGCTCGCGAACGGGTGCGAGATCGGACGTTGGGAAAGCCTTGCCGGCCTGCTCGGCCCGGCCGAGGGGCCGCTGTAGGGACCAGGGCCGCAGGCCTGGGGCTCCCGTGACGGCCCTGCCTGCGGACTTGTCACGGCTCCGTCGCGTCCGTAAACTAGGTAAGCATACTTACTATCTTTCCGGGCGACGGAGTTTACCGTCCGGATGCGAACCGGAGGAACGATCTTGTCAACGCAAGCGAGACCGGAAGGCGCGGCAGAACCCGCGCCGGAAACCTACGTCCCGTGGTGCACGCACTGCAGGACGGACGACTACCTGATTATCGAAGCAGTGGAACCTGCCATCGGCGAAGACGCCGCTGAGTTCCTGGAAATCAGCTACACCTGCTCCGAGTGTGACCGCTTCTACGGTCACGCGATCCGGCACTCCCCGCTGTGGGCCCGCCGAATGAACAGCAACAGCACGGACGCCCAGTATCTGCACTGCGGTGAGCCGATGCAGCCGAAGGACACCGCGTCCGTGTCGATTTTTGAACCCGTCTACACCGGGGCTGACGCGGTTGCCGTTCCGGAGGTCCAGCTCGACACCACGGTGCTGCGGTGCCGGTGCGGCTTCCAGATCGGCGTACCTGCCTGATCCGGTTGCCCGCCTGATCTTGGTGCGGGCCAGCCGCTCCACGCACCGGTTTGCGGACGGACGAACGACACGAAAGGACTGCCAGGCCAAACGCCGCTAGACTGAGGGAGCAAGCTCGCGGAGCGCTGAATCAGCGTGAGACGGCAGGGTCCGCGGCCACCCATTTCTCTTACAGGAGTTGCCCGGATGCCCCGGATCGTTGTTGACGTCATGCCAAAACCTGAAATCCTTGATCCGCAGGGCAAGGCCATCGCCGGCGCCCTCCCCCGGCTCGGCCTGACCGGCTTCACCGGCGTCCGGCAGGGCAAGCGCTTTGAGCTGACCGTTGACGGAGAAGTCACTCCGGAACTCCTCGAGCAGGCCCGCACCGCTGCTGCCACGCTGCTGTCCAACCCCGTCATTGAGGACGTCACCCGCGTTGAAGTAATCCCGGAGGCCTGATTTTGAGTACGCCCCTGATCGGCGATTTCGCCGTAACGCCCGCCAACGACGCGTTGCGGGCCGTCCGGATCGGCATCATCACCTTTCCCGGCACCCTTGACGACCGCGACGCCGCCCGTGCGGTCACCCTCGCCGGCGGCACCGCCGTCGGCCTCTGGCACAACGAAGCCAACCTGCAGTCCGTGGACGCCGTCATCATTCCCGGCGGATTCTCCTACGGCGACTACCTGCGCGCGGGCGCCATTGCCCGGTTTGCCCCGCTGATGGACAAGGTGGTGGATGCCTCGAAGGGCGGCATGCCCGTGCTCGGCATCTGCAACGGCTTCCAGATCCTGACCGAGGCGCACCTTCTACCCGGTTCAATGATCAAGAACAACCACCTCAAGTTCTCCTGCGCTGACCAGCTGCTGCGGGTGGAGAACAATGCGACGGCGTGGACCGGTGCCTACGCGAAGGATGCCGGCATGGTCATTCCGCTGAAGAACCAGGACGGCCAGTACGTGGCCGACGAAAAGACCCTGGACGAGCTCGAGGGCGAAGGCCGCGTGGTGTTCCGCTACGACGGCGGCAACCCCAACGGCTCGCGCCGGAACATTGCCGGCATTACCAATGCCGCCGGCAACGTCGTCGGGCTCATGCCGCACCCCGAACACGCCGTCGAGGCCGGTTTCGGCCCGGATTCCTCCGCCTACGGCGAGGTCGGGCTGGGCTACGGCACCGACGGCCTGGGCATCTTCACCTCAGTACTCACCTCGCTCGTTGCCGGAGGCAAATAAATGACCGTTTCCGCAGCCTCCACCGAGGCGAAGAAATTCCGCATCGACACCGTCGAGCACGCCGCCGCCACCCCCGACACGCAGCTTCCGTGGGCCGAACTAGGCCTGAAGGAAGACGAATTTAACCGCGTCGTCGAGATTCTGGGCCGCCGCCCCACCGCGGCGGAACTGGCGATGTACTCGGTCATGTGGTCCGAGCACTGCTCCTACAAGTCCTCCAAGGTGCACCTGTCGCAGTTCAGCGAGAAGATCACCGAGAAGATGAAGCAGCACCTGCTGGTCGGCATCGGCGAGAATGCCGGCGTGGTGGACATCGGCGAAGGCTGGGCGGTGACCTTCAAGGTCGAATCCCACAACCACCCCTCCTTCGTGGAGCCCTACCAGGGCGCCGCGACCGGCGTCGGCGGCATTGTCCGCGACATCATCTCGATGGGCGCCCGCCCGGTGGCCGTCATGGATCCGCTGCGCTTCGGCGCGATCGACCATCCGGACACCGCGCGCCTGGTGCACGGCATCGTCTCCGGCATCGGCGGTTACGGCAACTCGCTGGGCCTGCCCAACATCGGCGGCGAGCTGGTCTTTGACTCCGTTTACCAGGGCAACCCACTGGTAAACGCCCTGGCCGTGGGCGTGATGCGCCACGAGGACATCCGCCTGGCCAACGCCTCGGGCACCGGCAACAAAGTGGTCCTCTTCGGTGCGCGCACCGGCGGGGACGGCATCGGCGGCGCCTCCGTGCTGGCCTCGGAGTCCTTCGATGCGGACAAGCCCTCCAAGCGCCCCGCCGTCCAGGTGGGCGATCCGTTTGCCGAAAAGGTGCTCATCGAGTGCTGCCTGGAACTGTTCAAGTCCGCAGTGGTGGAGGGCATCCAGGACCTGGGCGCGGCCGGCATTTCCTGCGCGACGTCGGAGCTCGCCTCCAACGGCGACGGCGGCATGCACGTGGAACTGACCAATGTGCTGCTGCGCGATCCCACCCTGACCCCGGGCGAGATCCTGATGTCCGAGTCGCAGGAACGCATGATGGCCGTGGTGACGCCGGAGAACGTCGAGGCGTTCGAGGCGATCATGGCCAAGTGGAACGTGGAATACTCCTGGCTGGGCGAAGTCACCGGCTCCGGCCGGCTGATCATCGACTGGGCCGGCGAGACCATCGTCGACGTTGACCCCAAGACCGTGGCGCACGAAGGGCCGGTCTACCACCGCCCGTTCCACCGCCCGGAGTGGCAGGACAAGCTGCAGGCGGATTCCTTCGCCGGCACCCGCCCGTTCGGCGCCGACGCGATCAAGAAGTCCATCCTGGAACTGATGGCTTCACCGAACATGTGCGACAAGTCCTGGGTGACCAACCAGTTTGACCGCTACGTGCAGGGCAACACCGCGCTGGCCATGCCCGACGACGCCGGCGTCATCCGCGTGGATGAAACCACCGGCCTCGGCGTGGCCATTTCCACCGACGCCAACGGCCGCTACGCCTACCTGGACCCGTACGAGGGCGCCCGGCTGGCCCTGGCCGAGTCCTACCGCAACGTCGCCACCTCCGGCGCCACCCCGCTGGCCGTCTCCGACTGCCTGAACTTCGGCTCCCCCGAGGATCCCGAGGTCATGTGGCAGTTCGCCGAGGCCGTCCGCGGCCTGGCCGACGGCTGCCGCGAACTGGGCATCCCGGTCACCGGCGGCAACGTTTCGCTGTACAACCAGACCGGCGGCGTCGCCATCCATCCGACCCCCGTGGTGGGCGTGCTGGGCGTGTTCGACGACGTCGCCCGCCGCACGCCGTCGGGCTGGCGTGAAGACGGCCAGGCGATTTACCTGATGGGTGCCACGAAGGACGAGCTGGACGGCTCGGAATTCGCCAACCTGCACGGCCACCTCGGCGGCCGGCCGCCGGCAGTGGACCTGCTGCGGGAGAAGCTGCTCGGCGAACTGCTGGTCAATGCCTCCCGCGACGGCATGATCGACGCCGCGCATGACCTGTCCGAGGGCGGCCTGGCCGCTGCCCTGTCCGAGATGGCGCTGCGCTTCGGCGTCGGCGCGCGGATCGGGCTGGATGAAGCCTGCGAGCGCGACGGCGTGGACCTGTTCACGATGCTGTTCTCCGAGACCCAGTCCCGGGCCTTAGTGTCGGTGGCGCGCAGCGAGGAGGTCCGGTTCAAGGACATGTGCTCGGCCCGCGGTTATGCCCACATGCGAATCGGCGTGGTGGACACCGAGATCGGGGCACTGGATTTCCAGGGCCACTTCTCGCTCCCCCTCTCCGAGCTGAAGGAAGCCCACGAGGGAACCCTGCCGAAGTACTTCGGCTAACTCTCCCACTTCCCCCTCCCCTCCCCCGGGGGGGGGGGGGGGGGGGGGGGGGCGGGGGGGGGGGGGGGGGGGGCGGCGCCCCCCCCCCCCGCGAGTGGCCATAAGGGGCGTGCCCCCGCGCGGGGAAGCGCACCTTCTGCCATCTCGCGTGGCTGGAGGACCTGGGCGCCACGGGGCACGGGGCACGAAAAGATGTTGCTCACGAAATAGGAACAAATCGCAACCAGGCGTGGACAATTACTCAGTGACCATCACCCCTGACCACACAGCACCGGCTGCCGAACCGCCCGCCCCAGCCACCGGATTCCGCACCGAACGGCTGCAACTGGACCCGCTCTCCCCCGCTGAGCTCGACGCCTTGATCATCCAGTCCCGGCTGTCGGACTGGGCGCCGGACTTTCCGCAACCCACAGACCACGACGCCGCCCAGCAGTTCTTTGAAACGGGCCTGAACATTTCCGGCGCACTGACCACCCGCCTCATCCGCGAGCAGGCGACGGCGCAGGTGATTGGGACCATCGGCTTCCTGCTCCTGCCCGAAGAGGGGGACGCGGAGGTGAGCTACAGCGTTGTCCCGTCCCGGCGGGGGCAGGGCTACGCCACCGAAGCGCTCATCGCCATGGCCCGCAGGGCGTTGGAACAGGAAAACGTGTCGAGGGTGGTTGCCTACACCGAGGTGGAGAACGAATCCTCGCAGTCTCTTTTGCTCACCGCCGGATTCCTGCCGGTGGAAACTCCGGGCTTGGGCCTTGGCTTCGCCCTCAGCGCAGCTCAGCTGCCGGAGCTGAGCTTGTAGGCTGCCGCGAGATAGCGCCGGGTAAAGAACCGCTGCACACCGCGGTTGGCGAAGTCGCCGGCGGCCAGAACCCGGTTGGCCGGCCGGCTGTACGCCGCCACCCGGAAGATCAGTTTTCCTTCCCCGTCCAGTTCGGCGTAAAACCCCTCTTCGCCCTGTTCCGGGTGCCCCTTGAGGGTGCCGTAACCGAAACCGGCGCGCTGCCCCGGGATGGGGGCGCCGTCGTCGTCGACTTCTGGTTCCTCGGACCACAGCACCCGGCAGGGAGCGTAGTAGCGCAGCGGACCCACCCCCACTCCGGAGGACATTTCCACCCCCGGAGCGGCGCGGGGCGTGGCTGCCGCCACCCGCAGCCCGGCCCGGCGGTGCAGATCCCAGTCCAGGATGCCATTGGCCAACCGCAGGAATCCGGCCGCCGGATCCGGAACGTCGAGCCTTTCCCGGCGCAGCTCCAGCCGGTATCCGTCCGGCCAGCGCTGGGTGAGCGGCTGGGGATACGGCCGCCGGGTATGGCCGGCGTCAGGGTAGCTCAGGTCCCGGTTCATCCGCCGGCCAGCCCTTTCCACTTCAGTGATTCGCGGTCCCGGGCCGGCAGGGACTCGACCACCAGGTCGTAGGAGTCCTCCACGAGGTCCCGCACCAGATCATCATCCAGCCCCTCATCGAGACGGACAGAGTTCCAGTGCTTCTTGTTCATGTGCCATGCGCCGTTGATTTGGGGATGGGCGGCCCGGAGTTGCAGCGCCAGCTCGGGTTCGCACTTGAGGCTGATCGTCAGCGGTACCCCGGACAGGTCGCAGAGCGCAAACATCCGGGCCTTGCCGCCCGTCGCCTGAACCTTGAACACGGACGCTTCCGGGCCGAACGGAAAGTCCTCGTAGGCCCCCGGAAACTGCAGGCATACCCGTTTCACTTGTGCGGCGTCCATCACCCGAGCCTAGTCCGCCGCCGCGGCGATGCACCACTAGTGAGAAGGCGCCGCGCCACTAGTGAGAAAATGAAGACATCGCAGGTATCCGGCGGCCCGCCACAAGCGGTGCGCTCCCGACTTTTGGAGGATTATTTGGCTCGTACAGGACACCGTGACAGGTTTGCCGCGGCTACGGAAAATGCTGCGGATTCGAAGGGATTTGAACGTGCCGCCCGCGTCGGCTACGCCGCCAGCGGCCTGATGCACCTCCTCATCGGAGTGATTGCCCTGCAGATTGCGTCCGGCGGCAGCGGCAGTGCCGATTCCTCCGGCGCGGTGGGTGCACTGGCCGGGCAGCCGGGCGGGCTGGCCCTGCTCTGGGTCTGTTTCCTGGGCTGCCTCACGCTGGCCGTCTTCCAGTTCTCACGGATCTGGATGGACAGCCGGGGCCTGAGCGGACGGGAGCTGTGGCAGATGCGGGCTTCCGCCGCCGCACTGGCCGCCGCCTACGGCGCCACCGGCATCACGTTCGGCACGTTTGCCCTCGGTGCCGGCAAGGACAGCAGCCAGAGTTCGGCCGGCTGGAGCGCCAGCCTGATGGCCCAGCCCGCCGGCGCGGTCCTGCTGGGGATCGTGGGGCTGGTGATCGTCGGCGTGGGCGGCTACTTCATTTTCAAGGGCGCCAGCCGACGCTTCCGCAGGGATCTGCAGGCCGTTCCATCGGGCACGTGGGAGCACGCCGTCACCATCACCGGTGTCCTCGGGTTCATCGCCAAGGGCTTGTCACTGGTCATCCTGGGAGGCTTCGTGATCGTTGCGGCCGTGGCCGCCGATCCGCAGCGCTCCACCGGGCTCGACGGCGCCCTCCATGCCCTGAGTGCGCAGCCGTACGGCGGGTTGGCGCTGGGCGTGGTGGGCGCAGGCCTCATCTGCTACGGCCTGTACACCGGGATCCTGCAGGCGTGGTTCGCGAAACTCTGAGTCCCCGACCCTATGCCTACAGGCCGTAATACGGAGCCTCGATGACGGGGCAGGTGTTCATGACGACGTCCAGCCCTGCGGCGGCGGCGCGCGCGGCAGCCGCCTCGTCGACGACGCCCAGCTGCAGCCACACCGCTTTGGCGCCAACGGCTATCGCCTGGTCCACGATGTCGCCCACACGCGTCGAATTTACGAAGCAGTCGACGACGTCGATCTGGCCCGGAATATCACTGAGCCGGCGATAGCCCTTGTTGCCGTGGACATCGTCGCCCTTGAGGCTGACCGGAATGATCTCCATGCCCAGGTGGTCCTGGAGGTACTTCGACACCCCCACCGCCGTGCGCCTCGGGTTATTCGAGAGCCCGACGACGGCCCAGCGCCCCTTCTCCCGCAGGAGCCGCCCGATTACTGCGGGGTCGTTGACGTGTGCGCCGCTGACAAGTTCCATGTGCCGTCCTTTGCTGGAGCCCGAAGATCGGGCTCCAGCTTACGCCCGCCGGTGTCAGCTCAGGAAAGATTCGATGGTGTCGGCCAGCTCCGCGTCCGGGACGCTCGCCGCTGTTCCCTCCAGCAGCTGAAATTCCCCCTCGTCCAGGGCCTCCGCGGCGCGGCGGGCGAGGTCCCGGGTCTCATCTGCACTGCTGCTGCCGGCCAGGATGAGAACCGGAACTTCAACACCGGCCAGTCCCTCCAGCTCGGTCTGGAGCACCAGGAGTTCATCGTCGCCGTCGTCGATCGCCGGGCTGGGCTCCAGCGCCACCACGCGGGTGATCACCGCCGACTCCTCGGCGGCCCGCAGCGCCAGGAAAGCTCCGGAGGCAAACCCGTAGAGGGCGGCAGATCCGCCGGCCACCTGCACCACTGCCAGCAGGTCATCGACGTCGGACTCTGCCGTGTATTCCTCCCCCATGCCGCTTTCTCCCATGCCGCGCCGGTCATAGGTGTAGACCGTGTGGTTTTCCGAGAGCAGGTCGGCAAGGACCCGGGTGCTGGAGCTGCTGCGGTCGGCCAGAAGGGGATCGACAATCACGAGCGGCGGGCCACTGCCTTGGCGGGACCAGGCAATGCGGGTTCCGTCTGCGGACAGGGCTATTCCGGAGGCATTGGCTGAGGATTCCATGGCAGGCTCCTGCTGGCTGGGAAAGTGGCGCCCGTAAGGGTGGACGTTCCTTTCAAACGTAGGAGCGGACCGGGCGGCCGGTCAATGCCCGGTCCGGCAGAACAGGACGCCGGCCCGAAGGTCAGCGCACGGCGGGCTGCAGCCGGAACGATGCACCGCGGTGCTCCGCCGGGAGCTTGTCGCCGGCGTCGAAGAGCTTGTTGCGCAGGGTACCCGGCGCATATTCGGTCCGGTAGGCGCCGCGCTTCTGCAGTTCGGGCACCACAAACTCCACGATGTCTTCAAACGTGCCGGGGGTGATGGCATAGGCCAGGTTAAAGCCGTCGACGTCGGTTTCCTCCACCCAGCGGATCATTTCTTCGGCGATCTCCGCGCCCGAGCCGACCATCCGCGGTCCCAGTCCGCCGATGCCGACGGAGTCGGCGATGTCGCGCACCGTCCAGGGTTCGCCGTCGTCCTTCGGTTTCTGGAAATTCGACGCGGCGGACTGGATGGCATTGGATTTCACGTTGCCCAGCGGCTCGTCCAAGTTGTAGGTGGACAGGTCCACTCCCATCCAGCCGGACATCAGGGCCAGCGCGCCTTCGTGGCTGGCGTACTGCTGGTAATCCTCGTGCTTCGCGGCGGCCTCCTGCGCGGTGGCGGCGGTAATCACCGTCATCAGCGTGTAGATCCGGATCGAGTGCCGGTCCCGGCCGGCGGCTTCGGCGGCGTCGCGGATCTTCGTGACGGTGGCCTTGAGCTTCTCCTTGGTGGGCGCCCCCACAAACACGGCCTCCGCGTTGCCTGCGGCGAAGGCGATGCCGCGCGGGGAGGCGCCGGCCTGGTAGATCACCGGGGTGCGCTGCGGCGAGGGCTCGCTGATGTGGATGCCCGGAACCTTGAAGTACTTCCCCTCGTGGTTGATGTCGTGGACCTTGGCCGGGTCGGTGAAGACGCCGGTTTCCTTGTCGCGGACGACGGCGTCGTCCTCCCAGGAGCCCTCGAGCAGTTTGTAGATGACCTCGAGGTATTCGTCGGCGTGGTTGTAGCGCTCGTCGTGCTCCAGCTGGTCTTCCGCGCCCAGATTCCGCGCGGCGGAGGGCAGATAGCCGGTAACGACATTCCAGCCGACCCGGCCGTTGGTGAGGTGGTCCAGGGTGGAAAGCCGGCGGGCAAACGGATAGGGATGTTCATAGGCGGTGCCGGCAGTGACGCCGAAGCCGAGGTGTTCGGTGACCAGGGCCATCGCGGAGACCAGCAGCAGCGGGTCGTTCACCGGAACCTGGGTGCCCTGGCGCAGGGTGGCTTCGTTGGAGCCGCCGTAGACGTCGTATGTGCCCAGGACATCGGCGAGGAAGATGCCGTCGAACAGGCCTTTTTCGCAGGTTTTGGCGAGGTTGGCCCAGTAGCGGAGGTCGGTGTAATTGGCTGACTGGTCCTGCGGATGGCGCCACAGCCCCGGGGACTGGTGGCCCACGCAGTTCATGTCGAAGGCGTTGAACCGGATCTGCCGCCGGGGGCCCTGTGCGGTGGGCTGGGTGCCCTGCTCGGTGGAGGGTGTGCTCTGTGTGGTCGGCTGGATGTTCTGCTCGGTCACGGGGGAACCTTTCGGAACGGGACGCCCCTGAGGGAACGCCGTACTTGCCGTTCGCGGACGCGCAACGGCCGGATCCTCATCTGGGGCACCCCGCTACGGAGAAGAGGGTTGCCGCCCAACCAGCCAGAGCTTCGCGTTGGGACTCATGATCCTTCGGCTCCAGTATTGGCACAGCGATGCGGCTCAACGGAAGTCAATGACCCTGTGTGAACCGCGGGCACGGAGCCGGCCCCGCGGCGGACCTGGGCCTCCAGGCCGGCGCGCGCGGCGGTTTTCCGGCTGGCGCCGCGGCGTCGAAATGTTACGCCGGGGACTTGCCCGTTGTCCGAATGAAGCGTTTAGTGGCTCTTGACCATCCCGAGCGGCTGAGAGACCTGGATCAGTGAAGCCGCAGCAACCCTGGTTGCCGTACCTCCTCCTTGAGGAACGGCAATAGCGAGGACAACACCGCAGGAGGCCGTAACCGGCCCAAGGCGTTTTCCGTAGGGTGCTACTGCCAGGACCGATGGAGAGTTAACATGACCGCCTTGGCTTCACAGTCCCCTGCCGCCGCGCCGCCCGCTGCACCGCTTCAGGCCGCCGGCTCCGCTCTTCCCGTCACGTTTTCCTCGCTGGGCCGCACCTTCGGCGCCGGCCCCGAAGCACACCGGGTGCTGCGGAACATCAACTTCGAGGTGCGCCCGGGCGAGGTCCTGGCCATCCTCGGGTCCAGCGGCTGCGGAAAATCCACGCTGCTGCGTGCCGCAGCCGGCCTGGACGCCGCCAGCACCGGAGAAGTCCTGATCAACGGCACCCCCGTGCACGGGATCGACGACCGCTGCGCCGTCGCATTCCAGGAGCCGCGGCTGCTGCCCTGGCAGACGCTCCAGGCCAACATCGCGATGGGCCTGCCCAAAAGCATGAGCGCCAAGCACGGCAAGGCGAAGGTGGCCGAGCTGTTGGAGCTGGTGGAGCTGGGCCCGTTCGCCGAGCACCGCCCGCGGGCGGTGTCCGGCGGCATGGCCCAGCGCGCCTCCCTGGCCCGTGCCCTGGCCCGGACCCCCGGCGTGCTGCTGCTCGATGAGCCCTTCGGCGCCCTGGACGCGCTGACCCGGCTGAAGATGCAGGACCTGCTCCTCTCGGTGCACACGGCCACCCCCACCACCGTGCTGCTGGTCACCCACGACGTGGATGAAGCCCTCCAGCTGGCGGACCGGATCATTGTGCTGGGCAAGGAACAGGAGAAATCCGGCGCCACGATCACCCAGGTCATCACCGTGCCCGGCAACCGGCCGCGGGACCGGGCCTCGGCGGAGCTGGCGCGAATGCGCGGCGAGCTCCTGGCCAGCCTCGGCGTCGACCGCCACTAGCCTCCCGGCACCGCCCCTCCCCAGCAGCTCCTTCTCACCTGCGTCCGTTCCCTTCGTCCGGACGCTCCCCCAGCAGTTCAGTGCCGTTTTCCGCCCGGCTCGCCGTCCTCCAGCAGAAAGAACTCCCATGAACAGCCGTTCCGTCGTTCCTTCCCCCGCCCCTTCCGCCAACTCTTCTCCGGCCCGCCGCCGACCGGCCCTGTCCCGCGGGCCGGTCAAGGCCCTGGCCGCGGCCGCAGCCGCAGCCTCGCTGCTGCTGACCGGCTGCGTTGCCGGTGAAGATACCGAGCCCGCCGCCAACGCGGAAGCGGCCGACGGCGGAACCCTCACCCTTGATTTCGCCACCTACAACCCGCTCAGCCTGATCATCAAGGAGAAGGGCTGGCTCGAATCCTCGCTGGAAGAGGACGGCATCACGGTGGAGTGGGTGCAGTCCGCCGGGTCCAACAAGGCCAACGAGAACCTGCGCTCCGGAGCCATCGACATCGGATCCACGGCGGGCTCCGCCGCGCTGCTCAACCGGGCCAACGGCTCCCCGATCAAGGCCATCGACGTCTTCTCCCAGCCGGAATGGTCGGCACTGGTGGTCGGCGCCGACTCGGACGTCACCTCAGTGGCGGACCTCAAGGGCAAGTCGGTGGCCGCCACCAAGGGCACCGATCCCTACTTCTTCCTGGTCCAGGCCCTCGAGGAGGCCGGACTCAGCCTCTCCGACGTCACCGTGGAGCAGCTGCAGCACGCCGACGGACGCACCGCCCTGGAAAACGGATCGGTGGACGCCTGGGCCGGACTGGATCCGATCATGGCCGGCGCCGAGCAGAACGGCGCCCAGCTGATCTACCGCAACCTGGACTTCAACACCTACGGCATCCTGGCTGCCAACGAGGCCTTCCTTGCGGAGGACCCGGAACAGGCGCAGGCAGTGGTCAACGCCTACGAGAAGGCCCGCGCCTGGGCCGCCGAAAACCCGGAGGAAACCGCGCGGATCCTCGCCGACGTCGCCGGACTGGACCTGGCGGTGGCGCAGACGGTGGTGCTGGACCGCAGCAACCTCGACGTCGACCCGGCGCCCGGCGAGGCCCAGCGCAGCGTGCTCGAAAAGATCGGGCCCACCCTCGTGGAAACCGGTGACGTGGCCGGCCAGGACGCCGTCGACACGGCACTGGACAGCCTGCTCGATGATTCCTACGTCCAGAACGCTGACCCGGACGCGGTCAAGGAGTCCTGATGACAGGCACCGACAACCCCTACCTCACCGGAACCAGCGCCGTCCCAACCTCCCGGGCCGGGAGAGCCGCCGCCGGAGCCACTGCGGCGCCTCCGGCCGGACCGGAACACAACCCGGCACCGTCCGGACCGCTCTCCCGCCGCTGGATCCGGCTCGCCCTGGGTCTGGTGGTGCCGGCAGCACTGCTCGCGGCCTGGCAGCTCAGCACCGCAGCCGGCATCTTCACCGCCGTCCAGCTGCCGTCGCCCGCCGCCGTCTACACCGCGGCGACCGACCTCATCGACCGCGGCCAGCTGGGCCTGCACGTCGCCATCTCCACGCAGCGGGTACTCATCGGCTTCGCCATCGGCGCACTGCTGGGGCTGGTGCTGGGCGCCCTGCTCGGCCTGTCCCGGCTGGCAGAAATCCTGCTGAGTCCGGTGATCGGCGCGCTGCGCGCCGTGCCGTCGCTGGCCTGGGTGCCGCTGCTGATCCTGTGGCTGAAGATCGGTGAGGATTCCAAGATCACGCTGATCGCCATCGGCGCGTTCTTCCCCGTGTTCACCACCGTGTCCCTGGCCCTGCGCCACGTGGACCGGAACCTGGTGGAAGCCGCCCGCGCCTTCGGGCTCAACGGCCTGAAGCTGCTGACCACCGTGCAGCTGCCCGCCGTCGTTCCCTCCGTGTTTTCCGGGCTGCGCCTGGCACTGGCGCAGGCCTGGCTCTTCCTGGTCGCCGCTGAACTGATCGCCTCTTCCATGGGGCTGGGCTTCCTGCTGATCGATTCGCAGAACAACGGGCGCACCGACCGGCTGCTGCTGGCCATTGTCCTGCTGGCTGTCATCGGCAAGATTACCGATGCCCTGCTGGGCCTCGCCGAAAAGTCGGCGGTGAAAAAATGGGCCTGACCTCAGCGCTCGACGCAACTACCGCCCCGGAGGGCACCCCGGCCGCCGTCACCCCTGCAACCGTGACCGAGCCCGCCACCGAGGCCGAGCGGATCGCGTTCTGGGAAGCAGCTGCCCGCAGGCTCCAGTGGGAACAGCCCTGGCACACCGCGCACACCTTCATCCCCCCGCAGCGGCTGAGCGGACCGGACACCCCGGAGGCCGACGCCGACTACAGCGTCCCCGCGATCGAATGGTTCGCCGGCGGAACCCTGAATGTCGCAGTGAACTGCGTGGACCGGCATGTGGCCGCCGGCCTGGGCGGCAGAGTCGCCCTGCACTTCGAGGGCGAACCCGGCGACCGCCGCACCGTCACCTACGCGGACCTGCAGCGGGAGGTTTCCCGCGCCGCCAACGCCCTGCACGCCCTGGGCATCGGCCGGGGCGACCGCGTGGTCATCTACCTGCCGGTTCTGGTGGAGACCATCGTCATCACGCTGGCCTGCGCCCGCGTCGGCGCCGTCCATTCGCTGGTCTTCGGCGGCTTCTCCGCCGAGGCACTGAAGTTCCGGGTCGAGGACACCGGCGCGAAGCTGCTGGTCACCACCGACGGCCAGTTCCGCCGCGGAACCGCCGTGCCGGTGAAGGACAACGCCGATGCGGCGGTTGCCGGGGCCAACGCCGTGGAGCATGTGCTGGTGGTCCGCCGCACCGGATCGGACATCAGCTGGACCGAGGGCCGCGACGTGTGGTGGCACGAGACCGTGGACACCGCCGCCGACACCCACACGCCGGAAGCCTTCGACGCCGAGACGCCGCTGTTCATCATGTACACCTCCGGAACCACCGGAAAGCCCAAGGGCCTGGTGCACACCATGGGCGGCTACCTGACTCAGGCGTCGTGGAGCTACGACTACCTCTTCGCCAATTCGGATCCAGCGGAACGGGACACCGACGTGCATTGGTGCACCGCCGACCTGGCCTGGGTCACCGCCCACACGTACGAGATCTACGGCCCGCTCGCCAACGGCGCCACCCAGGTTATTTTCGAGGGCACTCCCAACACCCCGCATCCGGGACGGCACCTGGAGATTATCGACCGCTACCGGGTGACCAGCTATTACACCGCGCCCACCCTGGTCCGGTCCCTGATGGGCTGGTTCCCCGACGGCGTTCCGGAGCGTTATGACCTCTCCTCCATCCGGTTGCTGGGAACCGTGGGGGAAGCCGTGAACCCCGAGGCCTGGCGCTGGCTGCGCGAGCAGCTTGGCCGCGGGGAGGTGCCGGTGATCGACACCTGGTGGCAGTCCGAAACCGGCGCCACAATCCTCTCCCCGCGCCCCACTGACACCGCGTTCAAGCCCGGCTGCGCCTCCCGCGCCCTGCCCGGCGTGAGCACTCGAATCGTGGATGAGGCCGGCAATCCGGTGCCCCCGAACACCCAGGGCTTCATTGTGGTGGACCGGACCGGCCCGGCGATGGCCCGCACCGTGTGGGGAAACCCGCAGCGCTACCTCGCCTCCTACTGGCGGCAGTATGCGCGGCAGGGCTGGTTCCTGGCCGGCGACGGCGCCCGGTACGACGACGACGGCGACACCTGGATCCTCGGCCGCACCGACGACGTGCTCAATGTGTCAGGGCACCGCCTGTCCACGATCGAAATCGAATCCGCCCTGGTGTCCCATCCCTGGGTCACCGAGGCCGGAGTGTGCCCGGTGGCCGATCCAAAAACCGGACACGCGATCACCGCCTTTGTGGTCCTGTCCGCCGCCGCTGCCCTGCCCGAATCCGGCCCCGCGGATCCGGTGTTCATGCAGCGGGTCACCGCCGAGCTCCGGGCCCACATCGCGCGGGAAATCGGGCCCATCGCCAAGCCGGCCGCCGTCGTCGTCGTCCCAGATGTGCCCAAGACCCGCTCGGGGAAAATCATGCGCCGGCTGCTGACCCAGTTGTTTGAGGGCACGCGGCTGGGCGATACCACCAGTCTGCAGAACGAACCGTGCATCGCTGACATCGCCCGCGTCTGCGAAGCCCGGCGACAAGGAGCCGGTCAGTGAACCCGGGTCAGCGTCACGCGGTCCATCACCACCGCGCCGCCCATGGCCCGGTGAATGCGCAGAAACTCCGTGGGCGAGACCTCCAGATACGTGGTGTCCGTCTTGGCCGGCAGCAGGTCTGCGTGCAGCCCGTCCATCAGCTCCAGGAAGAGCCGGTTGGCTTCCCCCTGGGGCAGGGGCTCCGTGGCAGTGATCCTGTGCGTGGCGGCCCCCAGCTTGTAGCCGGCTTCAATGACAACGACGTACTCGTCCATGGGAATCATTTCCTTCGTCGTTCCGTCCGGCGTCCTCCGCCGCTGCCCGTCCGCTGTGTTCGCAGTCCTGCTGAACATTCTTCGTCCGCCACCCGCAACTTGCAACGATCGAGCAGCCGCTTCACCGCGGCCCACCAGGAAGGAGCACTCATTTCATGAGTGATCGACAATTCGGCTTCCGGACCCGTGCCCTGCACGCCGGCGGCACCCCCGATGCCACGCACGGCGCCCGCGCCGTGCCCATTTACCAGACCACGTCGTTTGTCTTCAAGGACACCGACGACGCGGCGAACCTCTTCTCGCTGCAGAAGTACGGCAACATCTACTCCCGCATCGGCAACCCGACGGTCGCGGCCTTCGAGGAGCGCATCGCCTCGCTGGAGGGCGGCATCGGTGCCGTGGCGACGGCGTCGGGCATGTCCGCTGAGTTCGTGACCTTCGCTGCCCTGTGCGGCGCGGGGGATCACATCGTGGCCGCCGCGCAGCTCTACGGCGGCACCGTGACGCAGCTGGACGTGACGCTGCGGCGCTTCGGCATCGACACCACGTTTGTTCCCGGCACGGATCCCGCGGACTACGCGGCGGCCATTCGGGAGAACACCAAGGCCGTGTACGCCGAAGTCGTGGCCAATCCCAGCGGCGAAATCACCGACATCGCCGGGCTGGCGAAGGTGGCGCACGACGCCGGCGTGCCGCTGATCCTCGATGCCACCCTGAGCACTCCGTACCTGGTGCGGCCGTTCGAGCACGGCGCCGACATTGTCATCCACTCGGCCACCAAGTTCCTCGGCGGGCACGGAACCACGCTGGGCGGCGTCGTCGTCGAATCCGGCACGTTCAATTGGGGCAACGGCAAGTTTCCGGCAATGACCGAGCCGGTGGCCAGCTACGGCAACATTTCCTGGTGGGGGAACTTCGGCGAGTACGGATTCCTCACCAAGCTGCGTTCCGAGCAGCTGCGCGACATCGGCCCCGCGCTCAGCGCGCAGTCAGCATTCCAGCTGCTGCAGGGGGTGGAAACGCTGCCGCAGCGCCTGGACGAACACCTGAAAAACGCGCAGGCGGTTGCCGAATGGCTGGAGGCCGACGAGCGCGTGTCCTGGGTCAGTTACGCCGGGCTGCCCTCCCATCCGCACCATGAGCGGGCGAAGAAATACCTGCCCAAGGGACCGGGGTCGGTGTTCAGCTTCGGAGTCCGGGGCGGCCGCGAGGCCGGCAAGGCCTTTATTGAGGCCCTGCAGCTGGCCTCGCACCTGGCCAACGTGGGCGATTCCCGGACCCTGGTCATCCACCCCGGCTCCACCACGCACGGCCAGCTCTCCCCGGAGCAGCTCACCGCGGCGGGCGTGGCCGAGGATCTGGTCCGGATTTCCGTGGGTCTGGAGGACCTTGCGGACATCCTCTGGGACCTGGATCAGGCGCTCGACGCCGCTGCCTCGTCCGCGGCGTCGGCTGATGCCGCTTCCGCCCCGTCAGTTGTCCCGTCCGATGTCCCGGTTGTGCCCCCGCTGAAGGAGTCCGCCCATGTCCGCTGAAGCCATTGCCGAACCGCGCGCCTGGGACGGCCCGAGCGCTCCGGAGCGTCTGGCGCTGCTGCGCAGCGCGAAGTCCATTGCCATTGTGGGCGCCTCGGACAAGCCGTCCCGGGCGTCCTACTTCGTGGCGACGTACCTGCTCTCGTCGTCTCCGTACACGGTCTATTTCGTGAACCCGGTGGCCAAGGAAATCCTGGGCCGGCCCGTCTACGCCTCCTTGGCGGATCTGCCCGAGGTCCCGGACATTGTGGACGTGTTCCGCCGCCACGACGACCTGCCGTCCGTGCTGGAGGAGACCATCGCCGTCGGGGCGAAAACGCTGTGGCTGCAGCTGGGTTCCTGGCATGAGGACGTGGCCCACGCCGCTGAGGCTGCCGGGCTGGACGTGGTGATGGACCGCTGCGTCAAGATTGAGCACGCCCGGTTCCACGGCGGACTGAACCTGGCCGGCTTTAATACCGGCGTCATTTCCTCGAAACGGCAGCTGACCGCTTAGGGATGCCGCCCGCCGGCGGCCCGAGACGGCGCGGGTTCGGGGGACAACGCGGCTTCGGGGGACGGCGCCTGCGCGTCGGCACTTTCGGCGGGCAGCGGCGCCGTCTCCCCGCTGTCCTCCTGCTTCGGCTGAGCGGGCTCCGTTGCGCCGCCAGTGAATGATTCGCAGGTGAGCCGCAGGGCATTGCTGGCCGCAACTCCGGTTGTCCCGGCCGCCATGGCACCGGCCAGCGCGAAACTCAGGATGAGGCCGCGGTGCGTCTGTGTCCGCTGACGCGGCGGGTTGGCGGTTTTGAGCAGTGTGGCCAGCTCGCCGGTCGGCTCCGGAGCCGGCGAGGCGCGAAAGGAACGCAGGAGACGCAGGCCCTTAAGGAGCTCCGGGCTTTCCTCAATGTTGGATTCGGCAAGGAGGCGGTGAACTTTCGGGTCGCCGCCGGTCTCAGGCGATTCGTTCATGAGCTGGCTCCTCCTTCCGTTCCAACCGGTCCTTCAATATTTTCAGCGCCCTGCTTTGGAGCTGTTTGACGGCTCCCTCGCTGCTGCCCATGATGCTGGCTGTTTCCTCGATCGACAGGTCGGCCACAACCCGCAACAGCAGCACTTCCTGTTGCCGGGGCGGGAGCCCGTCAAGCAGCGCGGCAACGCCGGCTCCGGATTCAAGCACCGTTTCCTCGGCCGAAACGCTGATTCGGACATCGGCCGCGGGATGGAACTGCGCAAACACCGGTTGCCGCTCACGCCGTCGGGCGTCGTCGACCATTCGCGCGTGCGCCACCGAGAAAGCGAAGGTGCGCATTCCGGACAGGCCGCCGGTGAGCGAGTGCAGTTTGCCGAAGACCGTCAGAAAGACTTCCTGGGTCAGGCCCTCCGGATCCTCACATCCCTTGCCGGCGAGATAGCCCAGGATCGACGGAGCCAGGACCAGGTATATTTCGCGCAGCGCCTTGGGTTTCCCGGCACGGGCGGCAGCGAGGATGTCCTCTGTCAGGGCTGTGGCCAAGGTTCGGTCTTTCCCTAGCGGAAGGATGGGCGTCCCAAATGTTACTACCGCGACGACCTGAGGTGCGGACATGACGAAACGGCCGCACCGGGGCTCGTTGGGGGGATAAGCCTCGGTGCGACCGTTCCAAAAGTGTAATCGTCCCGGAACTGCCAAAAGTTACGCGGGCGCCGAAACTATTTTCCTTGGGCCCGCTCTCGACGGGGAAGGCTTAGCCGGCGGAAATAATCTGGTCATTGGCGGCAAAGCGGCGGTTCCTGAGCACCGGCAGGAACTCGCGCACGTCGTCGATCCGCTTGCGGGTCACGTCGGCCGTGACTACGGCCTCGGCTTCATCGTCCAGGAAGGCCTGCGCAACACCCATCGGGTCCAGGATGGCCGAGTGGCCCACCGTGTGGCGGCTGGAGGTCCCTGCGGCAGCCACCCACACGGTGTTTTCGATCGCCCGGGCCTTGAGCAGGGTTTCCCAGTGTTCAATCTTGTGTTCGCCCTTGAACCAGGCGGCCGGAACCGCCAGCAGGTCCGCCCCCTTGTCGGTGAGTGCCCGCGCCAGCTCGGGGAACCGGATGTCGTAGCAGGTCATCAGGCCAACCTTGATGCCGCCGAGATCCACCACCTTCACGCCGCCGTTGCCGGGCTTGATCCGGGCGGATTCGGCGTAGCTGAAGGCGTCATACAGGTGCAGTTTGCGGTACGTGTCAGCGATCCGCCCGGTGGCCTCGATCAGCACGAGGGTGTTGTACGGGCGGTCCTCGCCGCTGGATTCGTAACCGCCGGCGACGACGGCGATGCCCAGCTCCGCCGCGAGCATCGACAGCTGCTGGACGAAGGTGGTCCAGCCGGCGTCGACGGCCGCGGCCAGCGGGCCCTCGACCTTGCCGACGCTGAACATGGATTCCTCGGGAAACACGATCAGCTCGGCGCCCTCGGTCTTCGCTTTCTCCGCCAGCGAGCGCATCACCTCGAGGTTCTCTCCGACGTCGCCCGTGGGACTGAACTGGCCTACGCTCACCAACATAACCAAACCGCCTTCTTATGGAGCCGAAGTTTCTCCCAGCCTAGAGCAGGGAGACGGCCTTCCGCAGGATTCCTCCACCCGTTGAGGGCCAGTGCAGAGTACGCGGCTGCCCCAGAGCCAGCTACGGGTTGCCGGCGCGGGACCAGAAGCCTTGTATCGCCGCCGTGACCTGATCCGCGGCAATGAGGAGCGGCGCGACGTGCCCGTTGCCGGGAACCGGGAGAAAACTTCCATCCGGCACTGAACGCCCCGCGCGCTCTGCCTCCTGAAGGTCGTTCATAGCGTCCTCTCGTCCGCTCATCATGAGCGTCGGTACGCGCAATCGCGGGAGCACCGGGCGTAAATCCGGACGACCGAGCATCAAGGAACGCATGGCCCAGTACTTGCCCTGCCTGTTCCCCCTGCGGAAGGCTGCAGCCACCTGCGAAGCAGCCTCGGGTGCGGTCTTGTCCGCATCCGGACCCACGAGTGCTTCCACCACTGCTCCCGTGAACGGTCCCGGGCCGAGGATCCTGTACAGGTAAACCAATAGGGAGGTCTTTTGGCGCTGACCCCTCGGCAAGGCGTACGCAGGCGTCCCGATGGTAGTCAGTGATGCGCAGCGGGTGGGGTAGGCGTCGGCGAAAAGAATGCCGACATGTCCTCCCCAGGCGTTTCCCACCCAGTCGACGGGGTCAGTTATGCCGACCGCGTCCATAATTTGGGCCGCTGCGGTTGCGCAGTCCTGCAAGGCATAACGCCGGCGAACTCCAGGGCTGCCGCCGTGGCCTGGACCGTCCACAAGAAAAAGTTCGTGACTGCGTCCAAGATCGCCTGTCACCCCTGCGAATGTCTCTGAATCAACAAACATGCTGTGCCATAGAAGCGCCGGAGAACCGGCCCCCGTACGGCGGACCATCAGCGGACCCAAAACTGTGTCCACCATGGCCGATGTTCTCGTATCCATGCCAGTCTCCTAGAAAGTGCCCCCGGAGGATGCCGGGCGTATTCCTTCGGTTTCCGAAGCTTACGAGCTAGACTGTCCTCCATGCCGCAGCCCCAGTCAAGAGATTCCCCTATCGGAAATTCCAAGCCAACACGGCTTCCCGTCGGCCAGCTGCTGGTCCGTCTGCTCGCCGAGTTTCGTCGCGAGTTACTGGCCGAGGCGGAGGGGCACGGCTACGGCGATCTTCGTCCGGCCCACCTCCAGATCACGGGCAACGTGGGGACAAAGGGCATCCGCCTGACCGCGCTGGCTGCAAGAGCCCAGTTGAGCCTGGCGGCAACATCAGAGTTGGTAAATGAGCTGCAAGCCCTGGGGTATCTCGAGCGAAAGCCGGACCCCGTGGATGCCCGAGCAAAACTGATCCTCCCCACGGCCCGCGGATTAAAGCTGCTGCAGGAGGCCTCGGCAAAGGTCGCGGAGCTCGAGCAGCAATGGGCAGGTTATGCCGGCGATCGGAACTTTGAAGCTGCAATGCAAACCCTTCAGACAGTTCTCAACGCCACCCGACAGGGTCAAAAAAACTAGACTGCATCTGGGCAGCGGGCCGGCCGTCCATTTCGACCACCGAGCCGTAGCCCTCCCTGGGGCTTCGCCCCGCCTAGACTGGGGCCGCATGGACGAACTCACGCTGCCGATCAACCTGACCACTGCCCGCGGCACCCTAAATCCGCAGGCCGTGGGCTACTCCCGCTCACCGCTGCACCGCACGCCGCTTCCCGACGGTCCCGCGGGCCGGCTGCGGACCAAACGCTGGGAATACTGGGGTGTGCTGACTCCGGAGCTGGCGCTGGGCATGACCATCGTGAATCTCGGCTACGCCGCCAGCCTGCAGCTGTACGTCCTGAACCGGTCCACCGGCGAGGAGATCAGCATCGAGCCGCTGAAGATCCTGCCCTCCGCCGCCGACATCCAGCTGCCGGACACGCTTCCGCCCCTGACAGCGCTGGGATCGGCGGGCGACGTGTCACTGCGCTTCCACGACGACGACGGCGGCACCCACCTGCGCGCCCGCTCACCGCGGGTGGCCGTGGACCTGTATGCACCCGCCGACGGCGATGTGCTGGGCGTGGTGGTGCCCTGGTCGGACCGCCGGTTCCAGTACACGCTCAAGGACGTGGCCCGCAGCGTCGCCGGCACGGTGACGGTGGACGGCAAGACTTATGACGTGTCGACGGATGCGTTTGCCGTCCTGGACCGCGGCCGGGGTCGCTGGCCCTACCGGACGACGTGGACCTGGGGCGCGGGCTCCGGAACCGTGAACGGCACCCGGCTTGGCCTGCAGCTGGGCGGGCAGTGGACCGCGGGTACGCCGGCCACCGAAAATGCCCTGATCGTGGACGGCCGGCTGCACCATTACGACGGGGAACTGGAGTTCACCTACGACCTGGAGGATCCGGATTCGCCCTGGACGGTGCACGGGCCGTGGATCGATGCCGTGCTCACGCCCTTTCACCGCAGAAAGTCCGCCACCAAAGCCGTCGTCATTTCGTCGGAAATCTGGCAGGCCTTCGGCACCTGGACCGGAACGGCCCGCACTCCCGACGGCACCGGCTATTCGCTGGACGGCCTGGGCGGCTGGATCGAGGAAGCCCGGCACCGCTGGTAGTCCGGCGGCCCGGCACCGCCGGCAACCGGCGGGTGGGTCCGGCACTTCCCGGGTCAGCCGCCGCCGATGGTGGGCAGCGGCTGCATCGTGAACACCGGCAGCGGAGGGAGACTGTTGGAATCCGGCGGGCGGAAGTCGCTTGGCTGCGGAACCGGCTCCCCGGAGGGTTCCGGCGCAGCAGGTGAGGAATCGAGGGGCTGCGGCGTGGGCCCTTGCTGCAGCAGGTGCATCCCGGACAGGCTCAGCGCCCCGCCCACGATCAGGAAACCGGCCGCGCAGCCGGCCAGAAGGCCGCGCTCCCAGCCGGGAATGGTCCGCAGGCCCGCCCGCATCCCGTCCGGCGACGGCTCGTTGGCAAAGAACCTGACGGTTACGCCCAGCAGGACCACCAGGAGCAGCAGCCCGAAGGCCAGCAGCGCGGCGCCGGCATAGACCCACCGGTTCCAGTGCAGGAGTGCCAGAACGGTAAGGAGACAGCCCAGAATCCACAGCAGCGCGGTGGAGTCGGAGCTGTCCGGACGCCGATAGCGTCCGCCGCCGGCGCGCTGTCCGCCGCGTTCCTCACCGGCCAGCAGGAGCTGGCGTCCGACTATGGCCGGAAGGACGGCCGCGGCCGTGCAGGCCAGGGCCCAGCGCAACTGGTCACCGCTGCCCGCAGCACCTGACCAGACGGTTCCGGCCGTCACGGCGAGCATGGCGGCAGCACCCAGGATCAGACCGGCCTTGGCGAGCGGTGTGTCATCCACCTGTTCCTTCAGGTATCCCGCCGGCAGGCGGCTGTCCAGCCGCCGGTAGTGCCGCCGTCCAACCCAGCCGAAGAGCACGGCAAGGGCCACGGCAACCGGGGTGGCGCCGCCGTCGCCCGCTGCCGGAACAAACGGCGCCAGGAAGCAGAAGGCGGCGGCCTGCAGCCAGGGAAGCAGGGTTGGCAGGCGCAGTCCGGCGAATACCTGTCCCCTCAGCAGCCGGTGCGCATCAGCGTCCATGGGATCCTCGGCCAACAGTGAGCGCACCACACCCACTTCATCGCCCACCACCGCCTGCCCGCCGGACAGCTGGGTGCCCAGCTTCAGCAGGGCCCGATGCCCGGGTTCCGCGCCAAGGCCATCTGCAAGGTAAGTGCGGGCGGCGTCGTAGTTGCCCAGTTGTGAACTTGCCCGCGCCGCCAACCAGTAGTAATCACCGGTTTCCCGGTCCAGTTCCAGCGCGGTCCGGGCAGAGCTGAGAGCGGCTTCCCGGCCCTTCTTCCCGTCAGCGTTCCCGTTGAGCAGGATGTGGCCCAGCCAGAAGTGCCCTTCCGCCTCCTCGGGCCTTAACTCCACTGCCTGAGCTGCGCACTCCACGGCGTCCGCCTGCTTGCCCTGGTGGAAAAGGGCCAGCCCCAGATTGATCCGGACGCTGGAATCCTGAGGTGCAAGGGCCAGCGCCTGCCGCCCGGCCTCCTCGGCCTCCGGATACTTCTCGGTGGAGAGGTATCCGTGGCAGAGCAGCGCCCAGATGAACACGCTGTCCCGGTGATGGGGCAGCTGAGCGCGGACCAGCTGCAGCGCCTCCTCCGGGCGGCGGGCGGCGATGAGCGTGTTGAACCGGGCCCGGACCATGTCCGGTGCCAGCCTTCCTGCACTCACAGCATGCCGCGGGAGCGCAGATAGTCCGCCAAATCGTTGTAGCGGCCATGCGCGTTGCTGAATTTCACCACGTTCCGGGAGGACTCCAGCCAGGACAGCGTGGTGGCGCCCACTTCTGCGAAGGCCGACTCGATGTGGTCCATGGTGATGGGACAGATCCGGTTGGCCCGGATGGATTCCGTCATCGCCTTCTCGGCCGCCGTCACGCAGAGATGCTGCAGGTCTGCGCCCGAAAACACGTCGGTGCGCGCCGCAATCTGCTCCAGGTTGATTCCGGCCAGCGGGCGGTCCCGCAGCTGATGCTCAAGGATCTGCAGACGGGCTTCATAGTCCGGCGGAATCACCAGCAGGGTTCGGTCCAGGCGTCCCGGCCGCAGCAGGGCCTCATCCAGGTCCCACGGATGGTTGGTGGCTGCCAGCAGGTACAGGCCGTCATTGTCCCCGGCCATCGAGTCCATTTCGATCAGCAGCTGGTTGACCATCTGCCGGGTCATGACGTGATGTCCCCCGAGGCTGCTGCGCCTCATGCCGATGGCGTCCACTTCGTCCAGGAACAGGACGGTGGGTGTTTTCGCGCGGGCAGAATCGAACACTGCCTTGAGGTTGCGCTCGGTCTCGCCGTGATAGGGGGCCATGATGTCCGTCATGGTGGCGGACATGAACACCGCACCGAGTTCTCCGGCCACCGCGCGGGCCAGGAAGGTCTTGCCGCAGCCAGGGGGCCCGTACAGCAGGAGTCCGCCGCGGAGCGACTTGCCGAAGGCCTTGGCCAATTCGGCGTTTTTCATCGGCTGCAGGAAGGATTCGTCCAGGCGCTTCTTGACCGCCTCCAGGCCGCCGACATCGGCGAAGGTAATCGGAGGCACCTCGGGGTCGAGGGGGGCCACGCCGGGGCCGTCCCCGCCATAAGCCAACTGGGGCTCCTTCACGAACGGCGGCGGAACCTCCGAGCCCACCTCGGTTTCAGCGCGGGTCCAGTCGAAGGCTGCCGCGGCCGGCTCAGCGGAACCCGCAGCCGGTTCGACGGCGCCGGGTTCAACGGCGGCGTCCGGCTGTTCTTCCGGCTCGGGGTCGACGGCGGCGGCCGGCTGATCTTCCGGTTCCGGCTCCGGCTCCGGCTCCGTGCCGGCGTCCGCTCCGCCCGGATCTGCCGCAGGAACGGGAAGCTCCGCGGAAACGCCGGCACCGGACGTCATGGCGGCCGCGGTGCGGTTCAGCAGATCCAGTGCGGCCTGATGGGCCGGGTCCCGCTGCAGCACGGCGTTGGTCTCGCCGATGGCCTCGGAATGACGGCCCGCTCCCAGCAGCATTTCCGCTACATGAAGCCGCAGTGCAGCGTCCTCCGGACTGGATTCAATGGCCCGCCGCAGGCTGGCCAGTACGTCCTCGTTCATTCCCCCGTGGTTCCTTCCCCGATGTACGTGGCACGAACTGCGTGCCACGTACATCCTGCCACGGGGACCGGCGGTCCTTATTCGGAGATCAGGTCCCGCACCACGATCGTCTGGTCGCGGTCCGGACCGACGCCGATGGCCGAGAAGCGCGTGCCGGACATTTTCTCCAGCGCCAGCACGTAGTCGCGGGCGTTCTTGGGCAGGTCGTCCAGGGTCCGGGCTCCGGTGATGTCCTCGGTCCAGCCGTCGAAGTACTCGAAGATCGGCTTCGCGTGGTGGAAGTCGGTCTGCGTCATCGGCATCTCGTCGAACCGGACGCCGTCGACGTCGTACGCCACGCACACCGGAATCTGCTCGATGCCCGTGAGCACGTCCAGCTTCGTCACGAAGTAGTCAGTGAAGCCGTTCACGCGCGAGGCGTGGCGCGCCAGCACGGCGTCGTACCAGCCGCAGCGGCGCGGACGTCCGGTGTTCACACCGAACTCGCCGCCGGTCTTCTGCAGGTACAGGCCCATGTCGTCGAACAGTTCGGTGGGGAACGGTCCGGCACCCACACGGGTGGTGTAGGCCTTGATGATGCCCACCGAGCGGGTGATGCGGGTCGGGCCGATGCCCGAACCCACTGATGCGCCGCCGGCGGTGGGGTTGGAGGACGTCACAAACGGGTAGGTGCCGTGGTCCACGTCCAGGAAGGTGGCCTGGCCGCCCTCCATCAGGACAACCTTGCCCTCATCGAGCGCCCGGTTCAGCTCATAGGTGGAGTCGATGATCATTGGCCGCAGCCGGTCCGCGTAGGACAGGAAGTACTCGACGACCTCTTCGACGTCGACGTCGCGGCGGTTGTAGACCTTGACCAGCAGCTGGTTTTTCTGCCGCAGCGAGCCTTCGACCTTCTGGCGGAGGATCGACTCGTCGAAGATGTCCTGGACGCGGATGCCAAGGCGGGCCACCTTGTCCATGTAGGCCGGACCGATGCCGCGGCCGGTGGTGCCGATGGCACGCTTGCCCAGGAAGCGCTCGGTGACCTTGTCCATGACCTGGTGGAACGGGGCCACCAGGTGGGCGTTGGCGGAGATCCGCAGCTTGGACGTGTCGGCGCCGCGGGCTTCCAGGCCGTCGATTTCCTCAAAGAGGGCTTCGAGGTTCACCACGCAGCCGTTGCCGATCACCGGAATGGCGTTGGGGCTCAGGATGCCGGCGGGCAGAAGCTTGAGTTCGTATTTTTCACCGCCGACGACGACGGTGTGGCCGGCGTTGTTGCCGCCGTTGGGCTTGACGACATAGTCGACACGGCCCCCGAGCAGGTCAGTGGCCTTACCTTTACCTTCGTCGCCCCACTGGGCGCCGACGATGACAATTGCGGGCATGGGATCCTCCCCCATTAGTTACGAAAGGGGAGGAACGCCGACGGCGCGATCCGCTTCCGTGCATGAGAACGCCCCTGAACTCGCAGGCCAGACCGGAAATAACAGAAAGCCGGAGTCAAGCCGGAGTCGCGGGGCTCTTACCTACCAAGTTTAGCCGATTGTATCTCCGGTGCCCTTTCCGCAGCGCCCGAAACGGGTATTCCCTGAACAGATCCCGGCGTAGCGTGGCCGGATGGACCGTTTTCGCGGCTACATCGCCGGTATTGGCACGACCTCCGGCACCCGGCTGGTGGTGGGTCATTGGCTCGAGTCACCCTTCGGCGCGTTCACCGATGTCATGGCGGAGAACGCGGCCGGATCACGGCTTCTGCTGGCGCCGGATCCGGAGGTGGCTGAGTACATCGGGCGTACCTATCATTTCGATGCCGTGGATGTGGTCGACGTCGATGCCCGGCTCTCGGCGGATCGGCTCATGGTCGGTGCGGGGCCGCTGCGGCTGAACATCGTGCTGGGGCCGCGGACACTGCTGGGGCGCCTGCTGGAGATGATTCCCCCGGCCCTGGCCGTGCATCCGCGCTGGCTGGCAGCGATCAACCCCGTGGCCGGCCTGCTGGTGCCGGGCGTCTCCACGGCAGGCTCCGCCGGCGGCGAGCGCCGCGAGTATTACGGGGTGCGCTCCATCCGCTCCGCGGCGGGCGCCTCGGCCATGTGGAACGGGCGGGATTTGGGCGGCCTCTCCCCCATTAATCCTCCGGTGCGCTTCGGATTCAGCTCGGTTCCGCCCAGGCCGCAAATTGTTGCCGTGACTACCAGCATCCTTCCCTGACTACTGTTTCGCCGGACTTTAATTGCGGGCCGCCGGGCCAAAAACCCCGCCTACTCGGGTGACAAAAGTACCCCCTTACTACTCTGTTTCCCGTCATGCATCACTCGGATGCATACTCCTCAGGGAAAGCAGAGGCACCATGAAAAAGCACACTGCAGGTTTGGCTCTGGCGGCAGTCACCGGCTTCTCGGTTCTTTCGGCGACTCCGGCTTTCGCCGTGACCGGCCCATACCAGAACTGCGATGCCGCCGCTGCGGACGGCATTTACAACATTCAGCGCGGTGATTACAGGTACGGAGAGCATCTGGACAGGGGCGGGGTGGACGGCATCGGCTGCGAAGATGACAGCAAACCCCTGACTCCGATTGAAACCGCTCCACCCGTTGATCCCACACCCGAACCTCCAATGCCAGGACAGGTCGGCCGGATGCCCGTAGGCGGCGCGAACACCGGCATCACCCAGGAACCGCAGGGCTCCAATGCCGGCATCTTGGCTCTCGGCGGCGGACTGGTCCTGGCCGCCGCAGCAGGAGGCACATTCATTGTCCGCCGCCGCAGCGCACAGCAGGATTAGGCGTTTCGAATGAACCGGAATGACTAATCCGACAGCCGGCCGCCGCGGGGACCTCCGGGCAGCCGCGGCGGCCGTCCTCCTGCTTCTCACCGGCTGTGGCGGCGCCGCCCAGACAGGCGCCGGGCATCTGGATACCGAGAATACGCCGCCCGCCGGTCCGGTCCTTTCCGCGGAAGCACCCGTGACGGCGCCATCCTCGCCTGCCGTCACCCCTGATACCGCTGCGCCTGCCGACGCCCCCGTCCCAGTTCCGGGAACACCCCAGGTCACGAGTCCGCCCTCCCCGGAACGCCCGGTCCCGGCCATGGCCGAATCAGTGCCGGAATCCCTGAACATTCCGTCCGTCGGCGCCCGCTCATCCCTGATCCGCCTGGACGTGGACAGCAAGGGATCCCTGGAGGTTCCTTCGGGCAGGCCCGGATCACCTGCCGGCTGGTACATCCACTCCCCCACACCCGGAGAGCCCGGGCCAGCCGTCATCCTGGGCCATGTCAACGCCGAGGGCGGAGGCCCGGGAATCTTCGCGGACCTGCGCAAGCTGCAGCCCGGCGATGAAGTTGAGATAATCCGCGAGGACGGCTCAACCGCAGTGTTTTCCGTCCAGCACGGGGAGCAGTATCCCAAGGACGCCTTTCCCAGCGAGAAGGTCTACGGCAATACCGAAGGACCCGAACTGCGGCTCATCACCTGCGACGGCTACGACCCGAAAGCCGGAACCTTCGCCGACAATTACGTCGTCTACGCCCGCCTCGTCCACTGATCGGAGCGAGCACCCGGCAGGGCCATCCGGAGGGACCGCGGTTCCGAAGCATCCCTTGACCCGGAAAATCCGGGCCCGGCGTCCGGCTTCGGCCGGCATTCGAAAGGCTGGCCATGGAACATCAACCGTTGAGCCACGCTCAGGAGAGCCCGCAGGAGTCCGTCTGGGACTATCCGCGCCCGCCGCGGCTGGAACCCACCGCTGAACACGTCCAGGTTTTCCTTGGCGGACGGCTGATCGCCGACACCACCTCCGCCGTGCGGGTGCTGGAAACCAGCCATCCGCCGGTGTACTACATTCCGCTGGAGGATTTTGCCCCGGATTCCCTCGTTCCGGTCGAAGGCGCCACGTTCTGCGAATACAAGGGGAAGGCCGCCTATTTCGACGTCGCGGCGGGATCCACTCGTGCCCGGCGGGCCGCCTGGACCTATCCGGACCCGTCGCCGGGCTACGGACCGCTCGCCAGCCGCGCGGCGGTGTATTCCAGAAAAATGGAGCGCTGCACCGTGGACGGCGAGGACGTCCAGCCGCAGGAGGGGGACTTTTACGGCGGGTGGATCACGGGACGCATCACCGGACCGTTCAAGGGAGCCCCGGGCACCGGCGGCTGGTAAAAGCAGGCAACGAAAACCGGCAGCCCCCAAAGCTGGGGACTGCCGGTTCACGGAACAAAAGAAACTAGGACTCGCGACCCTCGATGGCCACCTTCGCCTGCGGATCCGACTCGTTCAGGAACTTGGTAATGCGCTCCACTTCCTCGCTCTCGCCGATGGCTGCAGCCGCGCGGCCCAGCGCATACAGGGCACGCAGGAAGCCCTGGTTCGGCACGTGCTCCCACGGGATGGGACCGGTGCCGCGCCAGCCGGAGCGGCGCAGGGAATCCAGGCCGCGGTGATAACCAACCCGCGCGTAGGCGTAGGACTCGATGGTGCGGCCTTCTTCGAAGGCCTCATCGGCGAGGATGGCCCACACCTGCGAGGAGGTGGGGTGTTTTGCTGCCAGGTCAACGGCTTCATCTCCGGCCTCGAGGCGCGCGACGACGTCGGACTCCTCCGGCAGGTAGGTGGGCTCGGGGCCGAGCAGGTTCTTGCGGAATTCATCTGACATTAGAGGGACTTGCCTGCCGATCCTAGGGTTTGTGCTGCTTCGAACACGCGCGCGGACATGCCGGCCTCGGCCGACGCGCCCCACACGCGGGGGTCGTACTGCTTCTTGTTGCCGACCTCGCCGTCGACCTTCAGGACGCCGTCGTAGTTGCGGAACATGTGGTCCGCAACCGGGCGGGTGTAGGCGTACTGCGTGTCGGTGTCGATGTTCATCTTCACGACGCCGTAGGAGACCGCGTCGGCGATTTCCTGGGCGGAGGAGCCCGAACCGCCGTGGAAGACGAGATCAAACGGGCGTTCCCGGCCGATGGACTCGCCAACCGCGTCCTGGATGTCCTTGAGGATTTCCGGGCGCAGCTTCACGCCGCCGGGCTTGTACACGCCGTGCACGTTGCCGAAGGTGAGGGCGGTAATGTAGCGGCCCTTGTCGCCGGCGCCCAGCGCCTCAATGGTCTTCGTGCCGTCGGCCACCGTGGTGTACAGCTTGTCGTTGATGGCGTTCTCCACGCCGTCTTCCTCGCCGCCGACGGTGCCGATTTCCACTTCGAGGATCATCTTGGCGGCGTGGGTGCGGGCGAGCAGCTCCTGCGCGATGCGCAGGTTGTCCTCGAGGGTTTCCGCCGAACCGTCCCACATATGGGAGTTGAAGATGGGATCCTCGCCGCGCTTGACCGCTGCTTCGGAGGCGGCCAGCAGGGGCAGCACGAAGTCGTCCAGCTTGTCCTTGGGGCAGTGGTCAGTGTGCAGGGCGATGTTCACGTTGTAGCTCTTGGCCACCTCGCGGGCATACGCGGCAAAGGCGAGGGACCCGGTGACCATGTTCTTGACCTTGGCGCCGGACCAGTAGGCGGCACCTCCGGTGGACACCTGGACGATGCCGTCGGAGCCGGCCTCGGCGAACCCTGCCAGCGCGGCGTTCAGCGTCTGGGACGACGTGACGTTCACTGCCGGATATGCGAAGCCCCCCGCTTTGGCTCGGTCGATCATCTCGGCATAAATCTCAGGGGTTGCAATAGGCATGCTGACTCCTCGTGGAAGTTCGATCTACGGCAGGGCCAGTCGCGTCACACCAGGCCCTCATTGGCTCCTTACATCCTAGCCACAAGAAGCCATCGGGCATCAGGTCATGTCCTTGGATAACTGCGTCCGTGTCCGGACCCGTCCCGCCGCGCGGTTCCGCGGCTCAGTTCACCCGCTGGCCAAAGACGTGGCGGCGCACCCATCCGTGCATGGCGATGGCCGCGGCGGAACCGGCGTTGATGGACCGGGTGGAACCGAACTGGGCAATGGACAGGGTGGCGTCCGCGGCGGCGTGGACCTCCGGGCTCAGGCCGGGGCCCTCCTGCCCGAAGACCAGCACGCAGTTTTCCGGCAACTCGTAGGTTTCCAGCGGCACCGAGTCGGGGAAGTTGTCGATTCCGATGATGTGCAGCCCCTCGCTGCGCGCCCACTCCACGAAGTCCTCCACCGTGGGGTGGTGGCGCACGTGCTGGTAGCGGTCGGTGACCATGGCGCCGCGGCGGTTCCACCGGCGTCGTCCGATGATGTGCACTTCCTTCGCCATGAAGGCGTTGGCGGTGCGCACCACGGTGCCGATGTTGAAATCGTGCTGCCAGTTCTCGATGGCGACATGGAACGGATGGCGCTTCGTGTCCAGGTCCGCGACGATCGCGTCGTGGTTCCAGTACCGGTATTCATCGACGACATTGCGGGTGTCCCCGTTGGCCAGAAGTTCGGGATCCCAATGGTCGCCTTCAGGCAACGGGCCCTCCCACGGGCCCACTCCCACCAGGTGCGTGGGTGCGGTTTCCGGCGCGGTCCCGGTCTCGGGTGCGGCTGTTTTCTCGGGGTGGTCCGGCAATTGTTCAACGCTCTCTATCACCCTTCAAGCGTAAGGTGAAAGACTGGGCCGCAGGATCGCGGGGCATCAGCGGCCCCGGGGAAACCCGGGCTGAGTGTGAGGGAACGGAACAGCGTGGGCGAAAACGAGAACATTGAATGCTGGCTGACGGACATGGACGGCGTTCTGGTCCATGAAAACCACCCCATTCCGGGAGCCGCCGAGCTCATTGAACGCTGGGTAGCCACGTCCAAGCGGTTCCTGGTCCTGACCAACAACTCGATTTACACCCCGCGGGACCTCGCCGCCCGGCTGCGCGCCTCCGGGCTCGAAGTGCCGGAGGAAAACCTGTGGACCTCCGCGCTGGCCACGGCGGAATTCCTCAAGGAACAGGTCAAGAACACCGGCGCACCCGGACGCTGCTTCGTGGTCGGCGAAGCGGGACTGACGACGGCGCTGCACGAGGCCGGCATGATCCTCACCGACACGGCGCCGGACTACGTGGTCCTCGGCGAGACCCGCACCTACTCCTTCGGCACCATCACCAAGGCGATCCGCCTGATCCTGGACGGCGCCCGCTTCATCGCCACCAACCCCGACGTCACGGGCCCGTCCCAGGAGGGGCCACTGCCGGCCACCGGAGCCATTGCCGCCCTGATCACCGCGGCCACGAACATGAAGCCGTACATCATCGGCAAGCCCAACCCCATGATGTTCCGTTCGGCGATGCGCAAGATCGATGCGCACTCCGAAACGACAGCCATGATCGGCGACCGGATGGACACCGACATCATCGCGGGCATTGAGGCCGGCCTGCATACGGTCCTGGTGCTCAGCGGGATAACGCAGCGCGAGGACATCAATCTCTATCCGTTCCGCCCCACCCAGGTCGTCAATTCGGTCGCCGATCTGATCGCCACCGTCTAGGGCCAGCGGCCTAGAACAGGGACTTCAGCCCGCCGCCCTGTTCCGGCGGGGAGTGCAGCCGCAGCACCTCGCGCACCACCTTCTGGTAGATGCCGGGGTTCCACTGCGGGCTGGCGTGGGCCGGTCCGGCACCCTCGGTCACCAGGGAAGCGGAGACGAGGTTGCGCGGAAACACCGCGGCCCAGGTGTCCTTCGCGCCGAAATAGTTGACCGTTCGGTCCTCCGGGTTGCCGATGAAGGCCAGTGACGTGCTGCCCAGCGCCGAGGCAAACCGCCAGGCATCGAAATGGAAGATGTAGGACGCCTCGGACTGGATCAGGGTGCTCGACGGCGCCAGCGGCGACAGCTGCTCCAGCGTCTGGTCCACCACTGTGTTCCAGGTCCGCTCGTCCTTGTGCAGCACCCGCTCCCCCAGCTCGTAGCCGCCGCGCAGCACGCTGGGAATCCGGTAGCCGGCGTCGTACAGCGCCGCCACGCCCTCGAACATGGCGCGGTCCAGCACGTCCTGCGCGCCGGCCGGGCTGGAGTCCAGAATGATGAGTTCGACGGCGATGCCGCGCTCGAGCAGCCGGGCAGCCACCTGCACGGCAAGCATGCCGCCGAAGCTGTGGCCGTAAAAATAGATGCGCCGCAGCTGGTGGGTACGGATGTGGCGGTACACCGCGGCGACGATATCATCGACGTCCAGTCCCCGGTTGGAGTAGCCGACGCCGGCCAGCTGGCCGCGCGAGGACAGCGCCGGGCGCAGCGAATTGAGGATCCAGACCGTCTCCTCCCAGCTGGTTTTATAGCCGGGAAACAGGAACCAGGAGGCAGTCGGAAAGCGGCGTTCCACGGCCTCGTCGCGCACGCGCAGAATTTCCAGGTCTTCCCGGTGCCGCTGGATCCGGCGGGTGACGAAGAGATCCGCGGCCAGCGTCAGGCCCAGGGCGCTGCCGGCGAGAAAGCGGCGGCGGGAGAAGCGTTTGAGGCTCTCCGCGGACCGCAGGAACTCTGCCGGGTCCGCGCTCCTGCCTGCCCGGTTCGCCGAACCCGGCGCTTCGGGGTCCGGGGCTCCGGGCTCCGCCGCCTGCGCGGCCCTAATCCAGGCCCAGCTCGTCCTTGCCATAGGCATACAGATACGGCACGCCCGCCTCGGCCTCAATGCGCTCCTTCGATCCCGTGTCCCGGTCCACGATCACCGCGACGGCAACCACGTTGCCGCCGGCCCGCCGCACCCCTTCCACAGCGGTCAGCGCCGACCCGCCGGTTGTGGAGGTGTCTTCCAGGACCACAACGTTGCGGCCCGCCACCTCGGGCCCCTCGACCTGCCGGCCCATGCCGTAGGACTTCTGCGCCTTGCGCACCACGAACGCGTCGATGGGCCGGCCGGCACGGGCACCGGCATGCATCACTGCGGTTGCCACCGGGTCTGCGCCCATCGTCAGCCCGCCGGCGCTCTGGAAGGAAATACCTGCGCTGTCGATCAAATCCAGCATCACGTCGCCCACCAGCTGGGACGCCTCGTGATGCAGGGTGACCCGGCGCAGGTCAATGTAGTAGTCGGCCTCGGCGCCGGAGGAGAGCGTCACTTTGCCGCGGACCACGGCCAGTTCGCTGATCAAATCCAGGAGGCGGGCACGGGCAGCGGGGAGGACAGGCGCAGTCATGGCCTCAATCCTAGCCGAGCAGCCCAATGCCCAGCGCTGAAGGAACGGGAGATATAGGGTGGAGCTCATGCGCCAACTACAAGCTGAAATCATTGCGGAAATGGGCGTGCAGCCCGACATCGATGCCGCCGCCGAAATCCGCCGGCGGGTGGACTTCCTGAAGGCCTACGCCGCCGCGTCGCACACCAACGGGTTCGTGCTGGGCATCAGCGGCGGCGTGGACTCCACGCTGGCGGGGCGGCTCGCCCAGCTGGCAGTGGACGAGCTCGCGGCCGAGGGCACCACCGCGCAGTTCATCGCCCTGCGCCTGCCCTACCAGGTCCAGCACGATGAGGCCGATGCGCAGGCCGCCCTGGAATTCATCCGCCCCGCCCTCTCCTGGGTCTACAACGTCGCTCCGGCGGTGGACGGCTATATGGAGGAATACGTGAAGATGAGCGGGGAAGAAATCAGCGATTTCAACAAGGGCAACATCAAGGCACGGGCACGGATGACCGCCCAGTACGCGGTGGCCGGACAGCACAACCTGCTGGTCATCGGCACTGACCACGGTGCGGAGTCGGTGACCGGGTTCTTCACGAAGTACGGCGACGGCGGCGCCGACGTGCTGCCCCTTTTCGGGCTGAACAAGCGCCAGAACCGGAAGCTGCTGGCGGAGCTGGGCGCGCCGGCGGGCCTGATCGGCAAGGCTCCCACGGCCGATCTGCTCGATGACGTGCCCGGCCAGACCGATGAGACGGAACTGGGCATCAGTTACGACACCATCGACGACTATCTCGAAGGCCGGACCGTTTCCGAGGACGCGGCCGAGAAGATCGAGCGCCGGTTCCTGGCCACCCGGCACAAGCGGACCGTGCCCGTCAGCATCCTGGACACGTGGTGGAAGCCCTGAGCATGCCCTGATCCGGCGGCAGATTCGGTAACGTAGCAAGGGTGAAGATTGCTACCTGGAACGTGAACTCCATCCGTGCCCGTGCCGACCGCGTTGAAGCGTGGCTGCGGCGCTCCGACGTCGATGTCCTGGCCATTCAGGAAACCAAGGCCAAGGACGAGAATTTCCCGTGGGAAGTCTTTGAGAACAACGGCTACGAGGTGGCGCACTTCGGCGTGAACCAGTGGAACGGCGTGGCGATTGCCTCCCGGGTGGGGCTTGACGACGTCGAGCGCACCTTCCCGGGCCAGCCGAAGTTCGGCAAGACCGCGGAAACCACCGCTTCGGAGGCCCGCGCGATCGGCGCGACCTGCAACGGCGTGCGGGTGTGGAGCCTGTACGTGCCCAACGGCCGGTCCCTGGACGATCCGCACATGCCCTACAAGCTGGAGTGGCTGAATGTCCTGAAGGACCAAGCCGCCGGCTGGATCAAGGAAAACCCGGACCTGCCGCTGGCCCTGATGGGTGACTGGAACATCGCGCCGGAGGATGATGATGTCTGGGACATCGAGCTGTTCCGCCGCGAGAACCACACGCACGTCAGCGAGCCTGAACGCCAGGCCTTCCGGGCGTTCCTCGACGCCGGCTTTACCGACGTCGCCCGCCCCTACACTCCGGGACCCGGCGTGTACACCTACTGGGATTACACCCAGCTGCGTTTCCCGAAGAAGGAAGGCATGCGCATCGACTTCGTCCTCGGCTCCCCGGCTCTTGCCGCCCGCGTCACCGGCGCTTCCATCGACCGGGAGGAACGCAAGGGCAAGGGTGCCTCCGACCATGCGCCCGTGATGGTGGAGCTGGACTGACCATGAGCGCGCGGCCCCAGCGCTCCCTTTACCGCACGTTCCCCTATGTCTCGCATCTGCGCGTCTACGAGCCGCTGGACGTGTTCGACGACAACCAGCAGCTGGCCATCCTGGAGCAGCGGACGCGCGGCCGGCATGAAACCGAGGTCCTGGACCGCAGCGACGCCATGCGCCGGCTGGTCCGCGCCGTCTCGGATCCGTTTCCGCACGGCTCCACGGACCTGGTGCGGGTGCTGCACTACCCGGGCCATGAAGGAAGCACCCGCCGGCTGTACTGTCCCAACCAGCTGGCCGTCCGGACCTCCCTGGCAGCGGAATCGCTCGGCGAGAGCATCCGCGGGCCGCTGGTGGACGTGCTGGTCCCCGAGGTGGCCCGCGAGGCGCACGCGGCACGGATCGATCCCGACTCCTTCGCGGATTCCCTGGCCCACCTCCACACCCGCAGCGCCACCTGGGGCGTGCCGTTCGGCTGGTTCGTGCTGCTCCACGAAGACGACCACGCCGAAGTCGTGGAGGACGACGGGAAGGTGCAGACCGTGCGCCTGACCGCGCCCGTCGACCAGTGCCTGGACCGCGCCCGGCGGGCCATGGCGGCGCTGGCCCTGGCCGCCCCCGAGCTGGACCTGCTGGATGAGCTGGATGAACTCATCAACTGGCTGGAGATCTTCTCCGAGGACGCGGTCCTGGAACTGGATTACGGCCCGGTGGCGGACCTGGTCTTTCCCGATGACTCGCCCTCGGATGTCCGGCTGGGCATCGAGTCCCTGGCCGAGGGCGACATGACGGGAGCCGCCGCCTCCTACCGGCGGCTGGCCAACCGCTGGATTCCGATCCGCCAGCTGGCCCGCGCCAGCTGACGCCCGCCCCCTCCCGCGCACTCCCCTGCCACACCGCCGCGGTGGGGCGGGGGGAGGGAAGGGTCAGCGGACCCGGTCTTCGCGGTTGAAGCGCAGCTTGCGGCCACCCTCGATGCTGATCAGCACCGGCGCTTCGCGCCCCAGTGCGACGTCGAGGGCCTCCACCAGGCGGGTGGCATCTGCGGCAACCAGGTGCGGTGCCGCCCCCTGCCGGGGCGTGATGCGGATCCGCAGCGCCGACCTGCCCCGCACGTCGTAGGTGCTGACCGCGGCGGCGGCCACGTCGGGGTCTTCCTGCAGCGCCGACCGGAGCGCCTGCTCCGCCACGCCGCCGCTGATCGCGACCCGGCCCGGCGCGCCGTCGTCGTTGTATTCCGACACCAGGGTGCCGGTCCGCCCGCGGCCCTGCGCCGCCGCCCAGAGGATCAGCAGCACGATCAAAAGCACCATGACCAGGGCCAGCAGCACCCAGATCCAACTCTGCGATTGGCCGGGAAGGGCTGTTTCAGCCCCGAATTCCTGCAGCCGGTCCATCGCGTCGGGGGCAAAGGACTGCCAGCGGCGGGCCGCCCCGCCGTCGAGGCTGATCCAGAGCAGTCCGCCGCCGACGCCGATGCCGATCAGCCCCAGCAGCCCCAGCAGGATGCGGTTCAGCGCCCGCGGAGTCCGGTTCACTGTCCGATCACCCCGAGCGTGGAAACCTGCACACGGACGTCGGGCTGCGGGTCGAGTCCGGTCAGCTGCAGTTCCTCCTGCACGGCGCTGCGAACCTCCTCCGCGTTCACGGGAATGCCCGACGTCGGGCGGATCCGCACGTCCACCCGGGTGCGGCCGACGGTGACCAGCACCTGCTCGGCACTGATGCCGGCGGTCAGGCGGGCGCGGCGGGCGAGCGAGGAGGCCAGCACCTCGGCGTCCACGACGACGGCGGCCCGCGGGTTGGGAAGGGCATAGCGGGGGCGGCGGCCCGGCAGGACTGCCTGCAGGAAGAAACCCAGTCCGACCAGCAGGATCAGCAGGCCGCTGAGCCCCAGGACAGTGGTGTCCGTTTCCGCGGGCAGGCCGGACAGCCAGGTGCCGAGCGCTGCCGGGTCGGTCAGCCAGGCGTCCTGGCCCAGGGCCTGCAGCGTTGCTTCAAGCAGGACGTAGAGGCAGAAGAGGAGACCCAGAAACGCGGCAATCATGGAAGCGGAGGTCCGGCTGGCGTGGGTTTCGCGGCGCACGATCCGCCGGGTGAGGGAGTCGTTGTTCAACGGACCCTGCTTCCTTCGTGAAGCTGAACGCCGGTCACGCGGATGTCCACCCGGGACACCAGCGATCCGGTCAGTGCGGTGACCTTGTCCTTCAAGAGCGGCTTCGCGGCGTGCGCGCGGTCCCAGACGGAACCGCCGGCGCGGTCGACAAGGCCGGGGTCCGCGGCAATCCGGTTCAACGCGGGGAGCGAAACCGGCAGGGACAGGGACAGAGCCAGCATTCCCTGGTCATCCGACCAGGTGACACGGATGGCGGCCGGAGGGACGCCGAAGAACTCGGCTGCCGCCGCCTTGGCTGTGGAGGTCAGCGCCTGGGTGCTGATGCGGTTGTGGCCGGCGAGGCCGGAGTTCCGGTCAGCGGCGGGGGCAGCGGCCAAAACTGCGGAGCTCACGAGGATGAACGGCGTCCGGTCAGCGCATCGCGGACGGTGCGGAAATCGACTTTGCCTTCCGCGGCGCGCCCGCACAGGGCACCCACGGCGATGAACAGCGCCATCAGCAGGAAGCCCCAAAAATCAAAAATCAGGGCGGTGAAGGCCAAAACGGCTCCGATCGCCATGCCCGTAACGGTTGGTTTCATTGTCCCTGCCTCATGACGGTGTTCCCTGGTGACATGTTCACTGGCTCCCTCGACCCTATACCGCTTGCTCCCGCCTGGCCCGCTCCGGCTAGGCGGGAGCAGTCCCGGGCCGGGCTTTGTCAGGGCGGCCTTCCGGGGCGCCGGGGATCTGCACGTCGTTCACGTCGACGTTCACTTCGACCACGCGCAGGCCGACCAGGGATTCCACCGCCGAATACACCGCCGCCCGCACGTTGTTTGCGATCCGGGTGAGCGGCATGCCGTACACGGCCACCAGCGTGATGTCGACGGCAACTTCGGTCTCCCCCACTTCCACGTGCACGCCCTGCGTGGCGTTGGAGGCCCCGACTGCATCGCGGACCGCCCCGAGCGCCCGGCCGGAGCCGGTGCCCAGCGAGTACACGCCCTCAACCGTGCGTGCGGCAATGGCGGCAACCTTCGCCACGGCCTGCTCGCCAATGGCGGTCTTGCCGCCGATATCCTCCGGGCGGACGGGCGCCGCGGGCGCCGCGGGCGCCGCGGCGGCTACCCCCGCCGATGCGGGTGCGGGCGCCGGAGCGGGCGCATGCGCCGGCGTCCTGGGGGCGGCCGCCGCGTCGGAGGAACCGCTGGCGGCAGGGGGTTCCTGGGCTGAAGAAAAGGTCTGGTTCGGGGCGTCATCCATGCAGCCCAGCGTATCCTGCGTCCCACTTCTTGGGCAGGCGCGCTTCCCGCCCAGCCGTGCAAGCGCTCCGGTGCTCCAGCCCCGGACCGTGCCCGGACAAAGAAAAACCCCGGACTCGTAAGTCCGGGGTTTTAGCTGGTGGCTCCGACCGGCGTCGATCCGGTGACCTTTCGATTTTCAGTCGAACGCTCTACCAACTGAGCTACAGAGCCGGGCATCATCGCAACCGATGATCACCGAGATCTTCCAAATCGCTTCAGAAAATCTGAGCGACCCTGACGGGACTCGAACCCGCGACCTCCGCCGTGACAGGGCGGCGCGCTAACCAACTGCGCTACAGGGCCTTACTTTTCACGAGTGTAAACTCTACCAGCATTTCACCGGCCCGATTACCACTCATGAGTACCCCCAACGGGATTCGAACCCGTGCCGCCGCCGTGAAAGGGCGGTGTCCTAGGCCGCTAGACGATGGGGGCCTTCAGAACACACAGGAACGCCTTTGAGCGGAAGTTTCCGTTCGTTTGCGCCCCGGTGGACTCATAAAACTATAGGGCCTGTTGGGGAAAACAGCAAAACGGGCGCGGTGGCCCCCGGCGGCGGACCCGCCACTAGAGTGGCTTAGGTGCCCATAGAGATGCTTCCGGAAGACTTCGAGACCGCAGTTGATGATGCCATCGACTCCATCCCCGCAGACCTGGCGGCAGCCATGAACAATGTCGCCATCTTCATCGAGGATGAGTATGTGCCGGGCCCCGGCGAGGATCCGGGAACCGAACTGCTCGGCCTCTACGACGGGACGCCGCTGACGGAACGTGACTCCTGGTGGGACGCAGGGTCGCTGCCGGACCGGATTGTGATCTTCCGCGGGCCGCTGATGCGGATGTGCTCCTCCCGCGACGAGCTGGTCGACGAAATCCGCATCACCGTCATTCACGAAGTGGCGCATCATTTCGGGATCGACGACGCCCGGCTGCACGAACTCGGCTGGGGTTAGCCTTAAGGGCATGGGAGATCATCACGGCCACAGTCACGGACTGCAGGCAGGCACCGCAACGGGACGGCACCGGCGCAAACTGCTGATCGTTTTCCTGATCACCATCAGCGTGGTTCTCATTCAGGTCGCCGGCGCCCTGCTCTCCGGGTCGCTGGCGCTGCTGGCCGATGCCGGCCACATGCTCTCCGACGCCGCCGGAGTTTCCATCGCCCTGCTGGCCGCCTGGATCGCCACCCGCCCGGCAACCAAGCGCCGCACCTACGGCTACCAGCGCGCCGAGGTCCTCGCGGCTCTGGCCAACGCCGTGCTGCTGATCGTCATTGCCACGGTGATCTTTGTCGAAGCCGTCCGCCGCTTCGGGTCAGAACCGGAGGTGCACACCGGCCTCATGCTCGGCGCGGCGGTGGTCGGCGGGCTGGCGAACCTGGCGTCCCTGCTGGTGCTGCACAGCGGCCGGCGGGAGAGCCTGAATGTGCGCGGAGCCTATCTGGAGGTCCTTGGCGACCTGCTGGGCTCGGCCGCCGTCGTAGTCTCGGCGGTCGTCATCATGCTCACCGGCTATCAGCAGGCCGACACCTGGGCCTCGATCCTGATTGCCTTCATGATCCTGCCGCGCGCCTGGGCGCTGCTGAAGGAGGTCATCGACGTCCTGCTGGAGGCGACGCCGCAGGGTGTGGACACCGAGATGATCCGTGAGCACATTGTGCGGGTCGAGGGCATTTCGGACGCCCATGACATCCACATTTGGACCATCACCTCCGGCGTCCCCGTGTTTTCGGCGCATGTGGTGGTCGACGACGACCATCTCACCTCGGAGCGGATGGATCAGCTCCTGGACCGGCTGACCGGTTGCCTGAGCCGGCACTTTGACACCGAGCACTGCACGTTCCAGCTCGAACCGGCCAGCCACGCCGTGCATGAGGGACACCAGCACGCCTGATCCCCGGGCACGCCCCGGGCGGGCGGCGCTGCCGACCGGAGGCTACTCCTCGGGCAGGGACCCGAAGGCCGGGCGATCCGCCAGCCGCGGGTCCTCGTGGTCCGGAACCACCATGACCGGCCCCTTGGCATGGTGCAGCACGCTTTGGCTGGTGGACCCCATGAGCATTCCCGCAAAACCTCCGCGGCCGCGCGTGCCCAAGACAAGGAGCTCCACCGACGCGGTGCGGTCCATCAGGATTTCAGCCGGCGGACCATCGATCAGCTGCACCGACATGGGCAGGCCCGGGAAGTGGCTTTGCAGCCAGGCCCGGCCGGCCTGCAGCTGCTCGGAGACTTCTTCGTGCAGCGCCTCCAGGTCCAGCGGAGCCGGAACCCATGCCAGGGAGCCGCTGAACGGCGGCAAGGCGCACAGGATCTGCAGGGGCAGGCCCCGGTTCACCGCCTGCTCCGCGGCGACGAGGGACGCGGCACGTCCCTGTTCCGACCCGTCGACGCCCACCACCACCACATCCTCGACGGTCTGTTCCGTCGGCGCCCCGGCCGGAGGCCGGACACCGGCTTCCGGCAGCCTGCCGGCAGTGCGCAGCGGCACCACGACGGTGGGGCATTTGGCATGCGCGGGCAGGGCGCTCGAGACCGATCCCAGCAGGCGTCCGACGAAGCCGCCGCGGCCACGCGAGCCGACGACCATGAGGTCCGCTTCCTCGGAGAGTTCAAGGAGGACGGCGGCAGCGTCGCCGGTCTCAACCCGCGGAAATACTTCAATGTCGTACCGGCTGATGCGTTCCAGGGCCTTGTTCAACACCGATTGGGCGCCGTCGCGGATGATCGCGTCGTCCATGGTGGTGTACCCGGCGTCCATGGAGGAGGCCGCGAAAATGGGGACGGTGTAGGCCGTGACCACGTGCAGCGGGCTCCGCCGGCGCTCCGCTTCCTTGGCGGCCCAGACCAGGGCACAGATGCTCTGGTCGGATCCGTCCACGCCGACGACGATGCCGGGCGATCCCTCCAGCCCGCTGTCTTCGCTCCACATTGAACCGCTCACAGTGCCGCACCCCTCTCGGTTTATCCCGGCTGCTGCGCTCCTTCGGAACGCCCGGATAAGTGCTTGTTTCGGTAGCCTACAGTGCCCGCCGCCGGGCCGCGCCTTCTGCCGAAACACACCGGCTGCGGCACTGCGCACGGGCGGCAAAGGCAGATAAGCTTCGGGGCATTGCGACCGAAAGACCGTCCCCGGCACCCCGGGGGACATGCATCTGCGGGACCGGAAGAGGCGCCGTTCCCGCAGCCTGAATCTACGTCAGGGGGTTGCCTCGGTGGGTAAGTCAACGGGAAGCAGAGCCAACGGCAGAAAACCGGACGGCAGGGAACCGAGCAGCGCGAAAAACGGTGGACCGCCGGCGGCTGGCCGCCGGCCCGAGGCGACGGCCGCCGTCGTGGTGGGGTGCGGCCTGCCGGGACTGGCGGTTGCAAGCGAACTGAGCCGGCAAGGCATCCATCCGATTGTCCTGAACGGTCTCCGGCAGGACACCGAATCTCTGCACTGCCCCGTCCCGGACGCCTGGAGCCTGCCGGAGCGGGCAGACCTGCTGCGACTCCTTCGCGGCTACGCGGCGGGACATTCCCTGGACATTCGCCGCGGCACCTCCGCCGAGGAAGTGGGCCTGCTCCGCGGTTCCGCAGCCCCCGCCCAACAGGCGGACGGCATGAAGTGGACGGTCCGAACCCGCGACGGAGTCCTGCTGGCCGATGCCGTGGTCCTCGCCGGCTGCGGGCAGCCGGCCCTGGTGAAACTGGTCCGCACCCTCGGCTTTGCTGCGGGTGCGGAATTGGGGGACGCCCTGCGCAGCGTGGGGCTCTACGTTGTCGGGGCCGGCGAGGCGCTGACCGTTCCCACCCGTGAACTTGTCCGGCAGGCCAAGCGGGCCGGGCAGGAAGTTGCTGCCCGCAATGCAACCCTCGCCGGCGCATCGGTGCTTCGCTACCGCACCGCGTAGAAGACGGCTGCAGGGCCCGCCGCCCCCGGCAGAAAGCGCGCGATAAGATCGACCTGCGAGACTCCCCCACCAAGCTCACCCATTCAGAGGACGCGTCATGCTCAAACAAGGTTCAAAGCTGGACCGGTATTTTGAAATCTCCAAAAGGGGTTCGTCCGTATCCCGCGAAGTCCGGGGTGGTTTGGCCACGTTTTTCGCCATGAGCTACATCGTGGTGCTGAATCCGCTGATCCTCGGCGGTGAAGATGGGGCGGGCAATACTCTGGCCGGTCCGGCTGTCGCAGCCGCCACGGCGCTGGTGGCCGGTGTGCTCACCATCATCATGGGCGCCTGGGGCAAGCACCCGTTCGCCCTCGCCACCGGCCTGGGCGTAAATGCCTTCGTCGCAGCGACAGTGGCTACCAATGAAGGACTCACCTGGCCCGATGTCATGGGATTGGTCCTGCTGTCCGGTGTGACGATGTTCATCCTGGTGCTTACCGGCTTCCGGACGGCCGTCTTCAAAGCCGTTCCCGCAAGCCTCAAGACCGCGATCGTGGTCGGCATCGGCATGTTCATTGCCGTCCTGGGATTTGTGAACGCGGGCTTCGTGCGCCGGGTTCCCGACGCGGCCGGCACCACCGTTCCGGTGGAACTGGGCACCGGCGGCCAGCTGCTGGGCTGGCCCAGCCTGGTCTTTGTGTTCGGCCTGATCCTGACAATCGGCCTGATGGCCCGCAACGTCAAGGGCGCCATCCTGATCGGAATCGTGGCCTCGACGATCTTCGCAGTGATCGTGGAACTGGTGGCCTCTCCGGGGTCCCAGGGTGCCGGCGAGGCCACCGGCTGGTCGCTGGTTACCCCGAGCATGCCGGAATGGGCGGCACCGGACCTTTCCCTGCTGGGCCAGGTCAGCGTCTTCGGCTCCTTCGAAACCCTCGGTGTCGTCGCCGCCTCCCTGCTGGCCTTCGTGATCCTGCTGAGCATCTTCTTTGACGCCATGGGCACCATGGTGGGGCTGGCCACCGAAGCCGGCTCCATCGACAAGGACGGCAACATCCCGAACGTGGACCGCGTGCTCCTGGTGGATGCTGCCGGCGCCATCGCCGGCGGCGCAGCCGGTGTTTCATCCAACCAGATCTTCGTGGAATCCGGTTCCGGCATTGCTGAAGGTGCCCGCACCGGCCTGGCCTCCGTGGTCACCGGCCTGCTCTTCCTCATGGCCATGTTCCTGACCCCGCTGATCTACCTGGTGCCGTTTGAGGCCGTCGCCCCGGCACTGGTGGTTGTCGGGTACCTCATGGTCTCGCAGGTCGGCAAGATCGACTGGAGCGACATTGGGCTGGCCGTTCCGGCGTTCCTGACGATCGTCCTGATGCCGTTCACCTACTCCATCGCCAACGGCCTCGGTGCCGGTTTCATTACCTTCGTCCTGATCCGCCTCTTCCAGGGCCGCGGCAAGGAAGTCCACCCGCTGATGTACGTTGTCGCCGCAGCCTTCGTGGTGTTCTTCTCCGTGGGAGCCATTTCCTCGGCTCTCGGAGTCTAACCGGAACCGACAGCAAACGGCCGTCCGAGGTGCGCTATGCACTTCGGGCGGCTTTTTGGTGTGGCACGGGGTCCGTGATTCGCCGGCGGCGATGCTTCCGGGACGTCAGCTCACGCCGGCCGACCGGGCGTCCGTCAGGGGCCGTGTGCCGGCCGCGAAGGCCCTAACCTGCGCGTCGTCCCACAGGTGGGCGGGAACTCCGCCGCCCAGCAGCGTCCGGGGCAGCGAGGGGTGGCCGGCGAAGGGCTGGTCGCTGCCGGCGATGATCATGTTCCCGTAGCGCCGGCCCTTGAGCATGGCCGGGTCAGCGACGATGGCGGTGTGGGCAAAAACTGCGCACACCGCGGCAGCTTCCCGCCGCGCTCCCCGCAAATCCGGGGTGTCGCCGCAGTTCATGATGTACAGCCCTCCGGGCGCGAGCACGCGCGCCGCCTCGGCGGTGAATTCAACGGTGGTCAGGGCGGGCGGGGTCTTGGCGCCGGCAAACACGTCCCGGATCACCAGGTCGCGGCTGTCGTCGTGGAGGGTTTCGGTAACCTCGCGGGCCTCCCCCACCCGCAGCCGCATGAGGGGCGCGCGGGGCAGGTCGAACCAGGCCCGCACCAGTTCAGCGAGGCGGCCGTCCAGTTCTACGACCACCTGCCGCGCGTTCGGGAAGCCGGCGGCAAAGTAGCGGGCCATGGAACAGGCCGCTCCGCCCAGATGCAGGGCGCGCAGTTTTGCGTCGGCGTCCCAGTGAGTATCCACCAGGGCGGCGATCCAGCGCATGTACTCGAAGTCCAGCTGCCGGGGATCGGCGATGTCGATGTGCGAACTGTGCACGCCGTTGACCTTCAGGATCCACCCGTTGGGATTGAACTGGTCGGGCAGGAGTTCGCAGGTTCCGGTGTCGATGGGGAAGGTCCCGGCCACCGGCCCGGCTTCGGGTGAGCCGGCGGTTTCCGCGGCCTCCGCGGTGGCCTTGCCCGGCCGCTGCCGGCCCATCAGGCAACCGTCCGGAGGGGCCGGGAAATCCGGGTCGTGCAGGCGTCCGCTGTCCGGCTGATGGTGGGGGTCATGCTTTCAGTTTAAGCGCTGCCTCCAGGCGTTCCACCTTGCCCTCGAGTTCACCGACATGGCCGGGCCGGATGTCCGCCTTGAGGACCAGGGACACCCGGCTGCCGTAGCGGCCCACCGCCTCCGTGGCGCGGCGAACCACTTCCATGACTTCGTCCCACTCGCCCTCCACGGTGGTGAACATGGAATCGGTGCGGTTGGGCAGGCCGGACTCGCGGACAATCCGGACGGCAGCGGCGACGGCGTCGTGCACCGAGGCATCAGCAGCGCCGGGGCCTGCGGGAGTATCCGGACCGACGCCGGACGGGGCTACAGAGAAGGCAACAAGCATAGTGCCAAGTCTGCCACCGCTGCCCGAGAACTCAAGGCAGCGGCGGCAGGAGGCAGGCTAGAGCAAAATCAGGCCTCCGGGGCCGAGCTTTGCTCCCGCTCAAGGCGCTCGGCGCGCTCGGCCCGCTGGGCAATCCGGAGATCCTTGAACTTGTCGTTCAGCCGGGAATGCCGCTGCCCGTAGGCAAAGTAGATCAGGAAGCCGATCAGCAGCCAACCGGCGAAGTAGATCCAGGTCTCCACGGACAGGTTGGTCATCAGGTACAGGCAGAGGAGGGCCGAGAGCACGGGCAGCACCGGGCCGAAGGGCACGCGGAAGGCAGGCTTCAGGTCCGGGCGCTTGCGGCGCAGGACCAGGACGCCGGCGCTGACCACCACGAAGGCGGAAAGGGTACCGATGTTGATCATTTCCTCCAGGACGTCGACCTGGGTGAAACCGGCCACCAGGGCGACCAGGGTTCCGCAGATGATCTGCAGCCGGGCCGGGGTGGCATGCTTGTCGCTGGTCTTGGAGAGGGAGCGCGGCAGCAGGCCGTCGCGGCTCATCGCCAGGACCACGCGGGCCAGGCCCATGAGCAGCACCATGATGACCGTGGTGAGGCCGATCAGGGAGCCGACGGCGATCACCTGCGCCGCCCAGGGGTTGCCCACGAGGGTGAAGGCGGTCGCGAGGTTCGGCGATTCGACGGCGGCCAGGTCGCGGTAGGGAACCATGCCGGTCAGAGCCAGGGAAACGCCGATGTAGAGCAGGGTGACCAGTGCCAGGCCGGCGAAAATGCCGCGCGGCAGGGTCCTGCCCGGATTCTTTACTTCTTCGGCCGAGGTGGCCACGACGTCAAAGCCGATAAACGCGAAGAACACGATCGCTGCGCCGGCAAAGACGCCCAGCGTGCCGTACTGGGCCGGCGCGGCACCGGTCATGAAGGAGAACAGCGACTGCTGCAGCACACTCTGGCTGCCCAGCGACTCGGTCGGCACGCTGTCCGGGATGAAGGGGATGTAGTTCTCGGCCTTGACGTAGAAGAAGCCGGCAATGATCACGAACAGCACGACGCCGATCTTGATCAGCGTGAACACGTTGCCCACCTGCGCGGACAGCTTGGTGCCCATCACCAGCAGGACGGTGAAGACCGCAACGATCAGCAGCGGCCCCCAGGTCAGGTCCACGATGCCGAGGTCAACGGTGGCCGGGATGTCCAGGCCCAGCAGGCTGAACACCTCGCTGAGGTAGATGCCCCAGTACTTGGCGATGACGGCAGCAGCGGTGAACAGTTCCAGGATCAGGTTCCAGCCGATGATCCAGGCCACCAGCTCGCCCATGGTGGCGTAGGTGAACACGTAAGCGGATCCGGCGACCGGAATCGCGGTGGCAAACTCGGCGTAACACATCATCGCCAGACCGCAGGTGATGGCGGCCAGGACAAAGGAGAGGGTGACGGCGGGGCCGGAGAAATTAGCGGCGGCATTGGCGCCAACGGAGAAGATTCCGGCGCCAACGGCAACGGCGACACCCATGATCATGAGGTCCCAGGTTGTCAGGGTCCGCTTAAGCCGGCGTCCGGGCTCGTCGGCGTCCGCCAGGGAATCCTCAATGGGCTTTGTTCGGAAGAGACTCACGGTGGTCCTTGTGTTCGGGTAAACGTCAAAACTAACCGACCAATCCTAGGCCGCAGCCCTAGGCGGAGGCGGTATACCCTCCAGTTTAATCTCACCATGTGAGATGTTGCAGTCCACCCGAGACCACAGGGTTGCTGATTCCGGCCGCTGCGCCGGCTGTCCGCTAGCCACCGATCGACCCTTTTGGGAGGATATGAAGGTGAAGGTGTCCTTGGCCACAGTATCCCGCAGTGCCGGCGCGCGACCACCGCCACCGGCAGGATCTGCAGCCAAAAAACACGCCACCCGGCAGGCAGCCACAACCAAGCACGAGGCACTGAAATTTCAGCTCCTCAAGCCCACAGATCGGACAACACCATGGCCCGCGGAATCTATATCAGTGCCATGACCCCGGGGTCCGGCAAGTCTCTTGTCACCCTCGGCCTGGCGGACATGCTGCTGCGCCACGCGGACCGCGTGGGTTTCTTCCGGCCGATCGTGGAGGGCACCGAACCGGCGCAGGACCCCATGGTGCGGCTGATGCAGCGCAAGTTCAACCTCACCTCCGAAACCAGCCGGGGCGGGCTCACCCGCCGCGAGCTCCGTTCGCTGCTGGTGGCCGGGGAACGCGGGGAAGTGGATGCCCGGTGCATGGCCATCTACAACGAAGTGGCCGCCCGCTGCGACGTGGTGATCATCGAGGGCACCGACCTTTCGGGGCACGACGTCGCGCTCGAGTTCGATCTCAACGCCCGGCTCGCCAACAACCTGGGCGCGGTGGTGGTGGCAGTGGTCAACGCCCGGGAGATGACGGTGGGGGACACGGCCGACGCCGTGGACGTGGCCCGGCGGGAACTGCATTCGGCACGGTGCGACCTCCTGGCCATGATGGTCAACCGCTCGCAGCCGGACGCGGTGGAGGAGATCCGCTCGGCTGTCCGCCCGGGCGCGTCCGGCAGGCCGGTGTACGTGATGCCCGAAGTGAACGAGATTTCCCAGCCGTCCATGTCGGAGGTCGCCAAGGCACTGCACGCCCGGCAGGTGGCGGGCAGCGCCTCGCTGGAGCGCGACGTCGTCGGCGTCAAGGTCGCCGCGATGACCGTCGGCAATTTCATTTCCCAGCTGGACCACGGCAACCTGGTGATCGCGCCCAGCGACCGGGCGGACGTCATGGTGGCCGCGTTGGCCTCTGCCGTCGCGCCGGAGTTTCCCGTACCCAGCGGCATGGTCCTCACCGGCGGCCTGCCGATCGATCCCGGAATCCTGGCGCTGCTGTCCCAGGCCCCGTTTCCGGTGTTTGCCGTCGACGTCGACACCTACACTGCCGCGCGGCAGGTCAGCCGGGTGCGCGGGGAAATATCGTCCGGCCAGCGCCGCAAAGTCGCGGCGGCCCTCGGGGTGTGGACCCGGCATGTCGACGAGGACGAGCTGCTGGAGCGGCTGGAGCTGCCCCGCCCGGAAAAGATTACGCCGCTTCGTTTCCTGAACCAGCTGATCGTCCGGGCACGCGCGCAGCGAAAACACATCGTCCTGCCCGAGGGCCTGGACATCCGGGTCCTGCGGGCAGCGGAAATCCTGCACCGCCGGGACGTCTGCACGCTGACCCTGCTGGGACCGGAGGGGGAAGTGCGGGACCTGGCCGCCAGCGAGGGCATCGACCTCAGCGGCACCTCCATCATCAACCCGGCCACAAGTGCGCTGCGGGACGATTTTGCGCGCGAATACGCGGTCCTGCGGGCCAAGAAGGGAGTCACCCTCGACGACGCCCGCGAACGTATGCTTCACGGGGCATACTTTGGCACCATGATGGTCCACCTGGGACGGGTGGACGGAATGGTCTCCGGTGCGGCCCACACCACTGCGAACACCATCCGTCCGGCGCTGGAATTCATCCGCACCAAGGAGGGTGTGGACATCGTCTCCTCGGTTTTCCTCATGCTGCTGCAGGACCGGGTGCTGGTCTACGGCGACTGTGCCGTGAATCCGGATCCGGATGCCAAGCAGCTGGCGGACATCGCCCTGGCCTCGGCCGAGACCGCCGCACGGTTCGGAGTGCAGCCGCAGGTGGCCATGCTTTCCTATTCGACGGGTGCCTCGGGGCACGGCGAATCGGTGGAAATGGTCCGGGAGGCCACCGCAATCGTCCGCAGCCGCCGCCCCGACCTTCCGGTGGAGGGCCCCATCCAGTACGACGCCGCCGTGGACGCCACAACAGCCGCCTCGAAGATGCCGGGCTCGGATGTGGCCGGACACGCCACCGTGTTCATCTTTCCGGACCTCAACACCGGCAACAACACCTACAAGGCCGTGCAGCAGTCCGCCGGCGCGGTGGCGGTGGGGCCGATCCTGCAGGGACTGCGGAAACCGGTCAACGACCTCTCCCGCGGCTGCACAGTCGAGGACATCGTCAACACCGTGGCCATCACCGCGGTCCAGGCACAGGACGCCTGATGCTGGTACTGGTCATCAATTCCGGATCCTCTTCCCTCAAGTACCAGGTGCGGGACACCGCCAGCGGTGAACTTCTGGCCAAGGGCATCATCGACCGGATCGGCGAGGAGGCGGTGCCGGACCACGGCGCGGCCCTGGAGCAGCTGAGCCGGCTCCTGCCCGACGTCCTCGGCGGCCGCAGCATCGACGCCGTCGGGCACCGGGTGGTGCACGGCGGCGAGCGCTTCAGCGCGCCCGTCCTCATCAACAACGAGATTGTCCGGTCGATCGAACGCCTCAGCCCGCTGGCGCCCCTGCATAACCCGGCCAGCGCCCGCGGCATCCGGGCCGTGCATGACAAATGGCCCAAGATCCCCCAGGTGGCGGTCTTCGACACCGCCTTTCACCGGAGCATGCCGGAGCATGCCTGGCGCTACGCCCTCCCGAACAGCCTGTACCGGAAGTACGGCATCCGCCGCTACGGCTTTCACGGGACCAGCTACGGGTTTGTGGCTCCGGCCGCGGCGCGTTTCCTGGGCATCGAGCCCGGCGAGTTCAACGCCGTCATTGCCCATCTGGGCAACGGAGCGTCGGCTGCGGCGATTCAGCAGGGCAGGAGCATCGACACGTCGATGGGCTTCACGCCGCTGGAGGGGCTGGTCATGGGCACCCGCAGCGGCGACGTCGATCCGTCCATCCTGGTGTTCCTGCTGCGCGAAGGGTATGACGCCGATTCGCTCGACAAACTGCTGAACCGGGAATCCGGCCTCCTGGCGCTGGGCGGAGCATCGGATATGCGGACGCTGACGGAGGCGGCAGCCGGCGGGGATGAGGCAGCGGCCCTCGCGCTGAAAGTCGCATCGTACCGGCTGGCGAAGTACATCGGTGCGTACCATGTGGCGGTCGGCGGAGCACAGGCCCTGGTGTTCACGGCCGGAATCGGTGAGAACGCCTGGGAGTTCCGCGAAATGACGGTGAACCGGCTGGGCGCCCTGGGCATCGTGCTGGACAGCGCTGCGAACCGGAAACGGGAATCCGGAGCCCGGCTGATCAGCACCGCCGAATCGGCCATTCCGGTGCTGGTGGTGCCGACGGATGAAGAGGAAGCAATCGCTGAAGCCACCGCCGACACGGTGGCCCGGGATTCCACCCTGCCGGCCGGCACACCGAGCGGGTAACGGGCACATACTCGGACGAAAGCGAGTGCAGAGCCGGTAACCGCCGGCCAGGGCTGACATCTCGCCGTTATTTCCGTTACCGTCAGGTACCCGGTCAAGCAAAGGCCGCCTGCCACCAGCTTGGGGAGGATCTCATGGAAAGCACAACCTCACGGGAACACCTGACATCCGACCACGCGCTTCGAGTCTTGGTTCGGATTGACACCCACCTGCGCCTGGCTTCCCTGGAAGTGCGGGGGTGCCTCACCGCGGCCACCTATCCGACCCTGGTGAACATCCTGACCCACACCGGCACCCTGGGAGCCGCGGTGAGTGTGAATCTGCTCCGGGCTGCGCACGTGGATCGGGACGCCCTCGAATTGCTGCGCGACGGCGCCGATGCCGCGGTCAGCGGCGGCGCCCTCGCCGCCGGCCCGGGACAGGGGTGGTCCGGACTGCCCAGCTCCGACCAGGGCGGTGTGGTGCCGGTCGAGATCCTGGTGCCGCCGAGCCTTCCGGCCTGCCGGCCAGATCCGGGCGCTGCCGTGCCGGAACCGGCAGTCCCGGGCCGCCCCCTGACCAATGAGGAGGCTGCCGAACGCGCCTTTCGGCAGAGGGATCCACTGATGCTCCCGGACCGGGGATTCCAGCCGCGTAAACGATAGTCGGACCTGCCGAGCCGCCGGGCACTTTGTCAGCAACCTTACTATTTGCCACAATGAGGTTACATTCAAAGCACTCAGGGCTACTAGCAGGAGGTTCGCACATGAGAGCAGTAACTTGGCAGGGTAAAGAGTCCGTCAGCGTCGAGACCGTTCCGGATCCGGTGATCCAGGAACCAACCGATGCCATCATCCGCGTCACGTCCACCGCCGTCTGCGGCTCAGACCTCCACCTGTACGGCGTGTTGATGCCGTACATGAAGGAGGGGGACATCCTCGGCCATGAGTCCATGGGCATCGTGGAAGAGGTCGGTTCCGCAGTGACCAGCCTCAAGAAGGGCGACCGGGTGGTCATCCCCTTCCAGATCGCCTGCGGCACCTGCTTCATGTGCCGCCAGGGGCTGCAGACCCAGTGCGAAGTTACCCAGGTCCGCGAAAAGGGCTCCGGAGCGCAGCTCTTTGGATTCTCCGAACTCTACGGTTCCGTTCCGGGAGGGCAGGCCGAGTACCTGCGCGTGCCCCACGCCGACTACGGCCCCATCAAGGTGGGCTCGGAACTGCCGGACCACCGCTACCTCTTCCTCTCCGACATCCTCCCCACCGCCTGGCAGGGCGTGCAGTACGCCAACGTGCCCGACGGCGGCACGCTGGCTGTTTACGGACTGGGCCCGGTTGGCCAGTTTGCCGCCCGGATCGGCACCCACCTCGGCTACCGGGTGATCGGTGTCGATCCCGTGGCCGAACGCCGGGACCTGGCCGGCCAGTACGGCGTGGAGGTCTTGGACCTGCACAAGGACGTCGCGGACGAGCTGCGTGAAATGACCGACGGCCGCGGCCCGGACTCAGTCGTGGACGCCGTCGGCATGGAAGCCCATGGCTCCCCCGTTGGCAAGGCCGCCCAGACCGTAGTCGGCCTGCTCCCGGACAAGCTGGCCCAAAAGGCCATGGAAACCGCCGGCACGGACCGCCTTTCTGCCCTGCACGGAGCACTCGACGCCGTCCGCCGCGGCGGCACCGTGTCCCTGAGCGGCGTTTACGGCGGCACGGCCGACCCGATGAACCTGATGGCCATGTTCGACAAGCAGCTGACCCTGCGCATGGGCCAGTGCAACGTCAAGCGTTGGACCGATGACCTGATGCCGCTGGTCGAGGATTCCGCCGATCCGCTGGGCGTGACCAACCTGGTGACCCACCAGGCCAGCCTCGAGGCCGCTCCGGAGCTGTACGAGAAGTTCCAGAAGAAGGAAGACGGCTGCATCAAGGTGGTCTTCCAGCCCGGGATGAACTAACTTCCGCGGAACAACCGTCAAAAGCCAGAACCCGGCCAGGGTTCTGGCTTTTGTCGTTTAACCCGGGACTCTGGCGCGGCCCAACCGACCCGTGGCCGCACTTCACAGCCACCCGCTCGTGTAATTAACACCACACCCCCATGTGGCCCTACACTCATTTACGGTTCTCTCAGAGAACATCCGTTCACTATGCGAACACTGCAGCTCGCAGTCGCCGCACGAGCAAGAGTTAGGTAAGCCCATGGAAATCAAGGAACGCATCGAGGCGGCTCCCATGAAGCGCATGCAGTTTGGCATCGTCGCCATCTGCGTCGCCCTGAACATGATCGACGGCTTTGACGTCCTGGTCATGGCGTTCAGCGCCAATTCGATCAGCGAGCACTGGGACCTCAGCGGCGCCGAGCTGGGCATGCTGCTCTCCGCTGCCCTCTTCGGCATGGCCGTCGGCTCGATCCTGGTGGCCCAGGTGGCGGACATCATCGGCCGGCAGAAAACCATCCTCATCTGTGCGGTGGTGATTTCCGCGGGCATGTTCGCTTCTGCCTTCGCGCCGAGCTACGAAATCCTCTTCACCCTGCGCTTCATCACCGGACTGGCAATCGGCACCATGCAGGCGAGCCTGAACGTCTTTGTCTCCGAGTACTCCTCGGCGAAGCGGCGCTCCACCTCCATCAGCCTGTACAGCGCCGGACAGCCCATCGGCGGCATGCTGGGCGGCATCATCGCGGGCATCCTCATCTCGGCCTACAGCTGGCACGCGGCATTCATTTTCGGCGGCATCATCACGCTCGCCATGATCCCGTTCATCCTGAAATTCCTGCCCGAGTCCCTGGACTACCTGATGACCAAGCGTCCGGACGGCGCACTGGACAAGACCAACCGCATCCTGGCCCGCCTGGACCAGCCGCGGATCACCGAACTGCCCGTCATCCCCCAGGGCACCGCGCTGACCGTCGGCTCACGCTGGAAGGCACTGTTCTCCGGCCAATACCGCGCGACCACGGTCTTCCTGTCCGTCGCCTTCATGATGCTGATGGCCAGCTTCTACTTCGCGAACTCCTGGACGCCCAAGCTGGTCACGGCCAGCGGCTTCACGGCGCAGGACGGCATCGACGCCGGCGTGCTCTTCAGCCTCGGCGCGATCATCGGCTCCATCGTCTTCGGGCTGATCGCCGCCCGCTTCGCCGTCAAGTGGGTCCTGGTCACGTTCTTTGTCCTCGCTGCGGGCGGGTTCGGGGTTTACGCGGTTTCCACCGGCGCGCTTCCCACGGCACTGCTGGCGGCCGCCCTGCTGGGCTTCCTGGTGAACGCGGGCATCGCCGGCATGTTCTCCATCGGTCCCGTCTACTATTCCTCGGACGTACGCGCCACGGCGGTCGGGTTCATCACCGGCATGGGCCGGGTGGGTGCCATCATCTCCCCGATCCTCGCCGGCTCGCTGATCGACGGCGGCTGGGAGCCCGGCAACCTCTACTTCCTCTTCATCGTTCCGATGCTGGTGGGCGGCGCGGCCATTGCCTGCCTGCGCAGCAGCCGCCGGAACGTCAGCAGGAAAACCCTCGACAAGGACACCGTCCCGGCCTAACCGCGGCCCGGCCCAGCCCCCTGCGAGCGCCGCTCCGCCCGCCCGGTTGCCCGGGCAGGCGGGGCGGTGCTCGTTTTATCTGACCGGTTGCCGGGGCGGGAGGCGGACCAGCTCCGGGGTGACGCTTTTTCCGTCCACGGTGACCCGCAGGTAGGTGCAGAAAGGCTGGCGGCGCCGGTCCGTCGGGGAGCCCGGATTCAGCAGCCGAAGGCCGCCCGGCGTCACCGTGTCCCAGGGGATGTGGCTGTGCCCGAACACGAGCAGGTCGGTGTCCGGGAACTGCTCGTCCATGCGCTTCTCCCGGCCCGCTGCGGAACCGGTTTCGTGGATCACCGCGAGCCTCACCTCCTCCACCGTGGCCGTGGCCACCAGCGGCAACCGGGTCCGCAGCGCTCCGCCGTCGTTGTTGCCGTAGCAGGCAATGAGGCGGCGGGACCGCTGCAGCATTTCAGTGAGCGAATCTTCGCTGACCCAGTCGCCCGCGTGGACCACCGCGTCGGCCGCCTCGATGTCCCGCCAGAGCGGATCCGGCAACTCCCGCGCCCGCTTGGGCAGGTGCGTATCGGAAAGCACCAGCAGGTTCACAGCCATCCCCGGCCCCTAGCGGCGCAGGCTCCAGGCCCAGCGGATCAACGGAAGCTGCAGCGGCAGGCGGGCCAGGTGGATGGCCTTCTGCTGATCGGACCCGCGGGGGCCGAAGGCGCGCTGCAGGGCGCTGAGGTGCCCTGCAATGAACGCCACGTACATCAGGGTGGTCCCGGTGGCGGCGGTGCGGCGGGTGGCCGGCAGCAGGAGTCCTGCGGCGGCGGCGAACTCGAGAACGCCGCTCAGGTGCGTCCACTGGCGCCGCGTCAGCACGCCCAGCTGTCCGCCGGCGTCCGTGCTGATGCTCCGGGGAACCACTGCGTTGTAGAACCCCGGGTTGCGGAAGTGGTTGACGGCGCTGGCGGTCAGCAGGGATGCCATGGCGGCAGCGGAAAGGCTTTGACGGTTCATGTGCTTCTTTCGCTCGAGGAAACGGCGCCGGTCGGCGCCGTGGCTGTCCGGTCCGGCGAGGCGACGGCGTTGAGTGCATCAGCGGCCCGGACCAGGGCCAGGTGGGAGAAGGCTTGGGGAAAGTTCCCGGCCATGGTGTTGTTCACCGGATCGTACTCCTCGCTCAGCAGCCCCAGTTCATTGGAGTATCCCACCAGTTGATCCATCAGGGCGGTGGCTTCCTTCATGCGCCCGGTGGCGGCGTACTGCTCCACCAGCCAGAAGCTGCAGGCCAGGAAGGGGTTTTCGCCGGGCTCCAGCCCGTCCAGGCCGGCTTCGGTGGCATACCGCAGCAGCAGGCCGGATTTTGTGAGCAGGTCTTTCTCCAGCCGCGCCACGGTGCCGAGCATGCGGTCGTCGTCGGGCGGCAGGAAACCCACCTGGGGCAGCAGCAGGAGGGCAGCATCCACTTCGGTGCTGCCGTAGGACTGCGTGAAGGAGTTCAGGTCCCGGTTGAAGCCGTGGTTCATGATCTCGTCGCGCAGCCCGTCCCGCAGCGCATCCCACCGGTCCACGGGCCCATCCAGGCCGTAGGTCCTGGCCGCAGTGGCCGCGCGGTCAAAGGCCGCCCACATCATGACGCGGGAATGCGTGAAGTACTGCGGTTCGCCGCGCATTTCCCAGATGCCGTGATCGGGATCGTCGAGATGACGCTCCAGGAAGGACATCAGCGCGCGCTGCAACGGCCAGGAGAAATGGTCCTCCGCCACCCCGTGATCCCGCAGCCTGGCGAGTGCCACCATCACCTCCCCGACGACGTCGGCCTGGTACTGGGAGACCGCCCCGTTGCCCGCCCGAACGGGCGCGGACCCGCCGTAACCGGAGAACTGTGTCAGGACGCGCTCAGGCAGGTCCCGCGCGCCGTCCACGGCATACATGATCTGCAGGTCCTCCGGATCCCCGGCCACGGCGCGCAGCAGCCAGTTCCGCCAGTGCAGGGCTTCATCCGCGTATCCGTGCCCCAGCATCGCTTCGAGGGTCAGCGCCGCATCCCGCAGCCAGCAGTAGCGGTAGTCCCAGTTCCGTTCCCCGCCGGCGATTTCAGGGAGCGAGGTGGTGGGGGCCGCCACGATGCCGCCGGTGGACTCGTGGGTGAGTGCCCGCAGCACCAGCAGCGAGCGCAGGACCGCCGGCAGGTACTGCCGGGCGGGCTCGCAGTGCGCCGCCCACGTCTCCCAGTACGCGGTTGTGGACGCCAAGGCGGCGTCCACGTCGATCAGATCGGGCACCTCGGTGTGGGAGCGGTACCAGGTCAGCTCCAGGTCAACGCGCTCCCCGGCCGCCACGCTGAACCTTCCCGCGTGGCGGTGGTCCTTGGCCACGGGCAGGTTGTCCCCGCGCAGCACCAGCGCGCTGGGGCCGGCGATGGCCAGCAGCAGTTTGCCGTGCGGGTACGGGTGGCGCCGCATCCACGGCAGCACCGTCCCGTAGTTGAAGCGCACCTCCAACTCCTGGCGCATGTCCACGGTGCCGCTGATTCCCTCCACCCGCCGGACGATCGAGGCCCGCCGGTCGCCAACCGGCATGAACTCGGTAACCAGGGCGCTTCCGGTGTCGGTGGCCCAGCGGGTCTGCAGGATGAAGGTGGATCGGAGATAGCTCCGGTGCACGACGGCGGCTTCCGCTTCCGGCGCCAGCAGCCACCGGCCCTGCTCCTCCGTCCCCAGCAGGGCGCCGAACACCGACGGCGAATCGAACCGGGGCAGGCACAGCCAGTCGATGCTCCCGCGGCGGGAAATCAGGGCGCCGGTGTGCAGATCCGAAACCAGCGCATAGTCCTCGATGGGAGCAGCCATCATTCCACTCAACCACAGTGCTGCCGCCAGTCCTAGGATGCCGGCGGCCGCCCTGCGTTTGCCCGCATGGCACCCTGCCCAGCAGACTGATTAGATTGTCTGGATGGTTCCTGTCCCGGAACCAACTGGCCCGGGGCACACGAACCGGCACAAGCACGAGGAGCGGTTTTGAACGTACTTTCGACACCTCCCGTCCGGCGCGTCCGGCGCATCCGGCGCATCCGGCGCATCCGGACCGTTGGAGCCCGCGCATGAGTGTCCTGCTCGACGACGTCCAGCGCGCCGCCGGCCTTCGGCGGATGAAAATGCTCGCCACCGGCCTGCTGGTGGCGCTCGCCGTCGTTTTCGTCTTTTCCTTTGCCCTGCAGGAGCGCTATCCCTGGCTGCAGTACGTTCGTGCGGCGGCCGAGGGCGGCATGGTGGGCGCACTGGCGGACTGGTTTGCCGTCACCGCGCTCTTCAAGCACCCGATGGGAGTGAAAATTCCTCACACGGCCATCATTCCCCGCAAGAAGGACCAGATCGGTGCGTCACTGGGCCAGTTCGTGGAGAGCAACTTCCTCTCCGAGGAGGTCATCCGGCAGAAGCTTGGATCCATGGAACTGGCACAGAAGGCCGGGGCTTGGCTGGAACGCCCGGAAAGCGCGGCCCGGGTGGCCACCGAAGGGTCGGCAGCCATCCGCGGAATCCTGCGGGTCCTGGACGACGACGCCGTCAAGAGCGTCCTCGAGTCCATGTTCCGGCGGCACGTGGTTGATCCGCCCTGGGGGCCGCCCATGGGCCGCGTGGCGGAGCGCGTCTTCGAGGAGGGGCACCACCACCAGCTGGTGAACCTGGTGGTGGACAGCATCAACGACTGGGTGGCCGCCAACCCTGACGTCATCTCCGAGCTGGTCACCCAGCGCTCACCCTCCTGGGTTCCGTCCTTTGTGGATGACTTGGTGGGAGACCGTGTGCAGGTGGAAGTGGGACGCTTCCTGCGCGCCGTGCAGGATGATCCGAACCACGAACTGCGCCGCGCCCTGGACAACTACCTCAAGGGCCTGGCGCGGGACCTTCAGGAGGATCCGGAGGTCATGGCCAAGGCTGATGCGATCAAGGAGCAGGTCCTCGACGATCCCCGGGTCCAGCAGCTCATCACCCAGACCTGGGCAACCATCAAGAACGCCCTGACCACGGCCGTTGATGACCCGGACAGTGAACTGACGCGCAACTTCAAGGCAGCGGTGCAGGACTTCGGCCGCCGGCTGGCCGCCGATGCTGAGCTCGCGGCGAAGGTGAACAACTGGATCGCCGACGGCGCCGGCTATTTGGTGAAGACCTACAGCAGCGACATTGCCGCCGTGATCACCGAAACGGTTGAGCACTGGGATGCGCAGGAAACGTCCGAAAAGATCGAGCTCCAAGTGGGCAAGGACCTGCAGTTCATCCGGATCAACGGCACCGTGGTCGGCTCGCTGGCGGGGCTGGTCATCTTCACCATCGCCCACGCCGTTTTCGGCTAGGCGGCACTATCCGGTCAGGCAGCACTATTCGGCCAAACAGCACCGTCAACGCCGGCACACAGTTTCAGGACGGGCCGTCCGCAGGCGACGGCCCGTCCTGAAGGGAGCGTGGTGGGGATAGGTCCGGGGATTAGGCCGGGCTGTCCGGCAGTTTGCGAAGGTCCTCGGCCAGTTCACCGCTGATCGTCTCCGGCGCCGGGCCGAAGGCCTTGCGAGCCGTCTTGATGACGCCCTTGCCCATCGCGTGGTTGCCGGCACCGCCCACCACCGCGCCGATTCCCAGCGGCAGCGCGCGCCCGAGCATGGCGGTTCCCTGCCGGGCCACCACGCGCTTCATGAACTGTTTGCGGATGGAGGAGCCCACGCCGCCCATCAGCCCGGAGGACATGCCGCCCAGGGAACTCGCCCAGGGCTTGCCGCCCCGGCCGGCAACGGACTGCATCATGGCGGTCCCCTCTTCACCGAGCATGATGGCCATGACCATGGTGCGGGACCGTTCCGGATCCAGCAACTGCACCCCGTGCAGCTCCGCCACGGACTGGGCAAACAGCGCAGTGGCCTCGAGGAACCCCACGGTTGCGGCTGCCGACAGCCCCAGCGCCGCCATGGTGCCGATGGCGGGCACGACGGCGGTCGCCCCGACTGCCGCGCCCCCTCCGGTCACCGTGGCCAGGTAGTGCTTCTCGATGATCGACACCAATTCCGACGGCGTCGCGTCGGGATGCTTGCGCTGCAGCCTGCGGATGTTGGCAAGGACAAGGGGCCGCTGGACCTCGACCGCCCGCTCCATCGCCCTCAGGAGGGAGGCTTTGGGTGTTCCGTCCTTCTCGAAGACGGCACCTCCGGCAACCTTGAAGGCACGATTGGATGCAAAACCCACGGCAACGCTCCTCTTCGACTCGAACTCTGGGGGCAACCGGTGCACGCACCGCGCCCGGTTAACCAGCCTACGCGAGGCCGGTACAGCAAAAGCGGGGCCTGCGGATAATCCGCCGGCCCCGCTTTGACTGCATGAATCCCGCACCCGTGGTGCGGAGTTCAGAAACTACGCGCGGTTGCTGCTCTTGCGAGTAACAAAGCCGTAGATCGCGAGAACGATGAGGGAACCCAGGATCGCGAAGATCCACGTGGCAATCGAGGTCAGCGAGAAGATGTCGGTGCCCTTGTTGAAGATTGCGCCGCCAATCCAGCTACCCAGCAGGGCGCCGACGACGCCGAGAACGAGAGTAGCGATCCAGCCGCCGCCCTGGCGGCCCGGAAGGATGGCCTTGGCGATTGCACCGGCGATAAGACCCAGAATAAGGAAAGCAATGAAACCCATGATGAATACTCCTTGCTGTGTGAACGAGTGATAATTCGAACGACCTGTGGGCCGCGCTTTCTTCCACTCTACTTCATAAGCATGCTTAGGTAGTAGTTGAATCTGATTTTATTTCTCCCCCAATCAATGTTAGCAGGCTTTGTATTCCGCGTCCTCATGCGCTGAGGGTGCTACATAACGCCGCAGGAAGATGCCCACATCCCGGGCCTCCTCCGCCCCGATGGAGTGTCCCATCCCGGGGTAGGTCCGCGCCGTCAAAGACGTATTCTCCTGCAGCCAATTCCGGGTATGAAGAATCGCATCCTCATTGATGACCCAGTCGTTGCGGTCCCGCCCCCAGAAGAACGGAACCGGCTCGGGCAGCGGCTCGGCCATGGCCAGCAGCTCGTTCTCGGCCACGAAACCGGACAGCCCGACGACGGCGCTGAATCCCGCCGGCCGCAGCCGCAGGAGCGTCACTGCCATCGCCATGCCCTGCGAAAATCCGAGCAGTGAAACACCGGTAAAGGATCCCTCGGCGCGGATCCGGTCCACCCGTGCCAGGAGCCCGGTGGCAGCCTCGAGCACCTCGGCGGTGTCCGCCCGGAGAGAGGGATCCAGCAGGTACCAGCCGTGGGTATCCCCCACCGGGAACGTGCCCCGCAGCGCGGCTCCGATCACCCCGGCAGGCAGGGACGGAAAGAGTTCGGCCATGCCGGTTTCGTCGGCGCCGTATCCGTGAAGCATCACCAAGAGATGGGTCCCGGCACGGGCATCAGGGCCCGCGGACCAGCGTACGTTTTCCATGCCCCCACCTTAGCCATGAGAGCCCGCACGATCAGTGTCACCTACCCGGTAAACCCGCATCAACCCTCATGAATCCGCCCGTTTGGACCCCCGGAGGGCGCTGGGATGGCAGCCCATTGCAATCACCGATCAACCAAAATACAGTCAATTGAGTGCACCAGACGTGGCATAGGCCACAGATTGCAGGTGTTCATGTTTTGTCCTCCACGCCCTTGGAGGGGCCTCACCACGGAGCCCCGTCCGACCCCGCCGAGCCCCTGCCCTTGGTTCCCTCCCCGCAACTGCGCCGCAGAGCGCCCACCGCAGAGGCGATCCGCGGCACCCCCAGGATCTCGAATAATGGTGGTTCAATGATCGTCACCCTCACCGTCAATCCCAGTTTGGACCGGACAGTCGTGCTGCCCGGCACGCTGGTCCGCGGCGCCGTTCAGCGCGCCGCTGCCATCAGCGAGGATCCCGGCGGCAAGGGTGTCAACGTGTGCCGGGCGCTGACGGCATCCGGCCTCCAATCCGTTGCCGTCCTTCCCGGCCAGGACAACGACCCGGTGATGACCGGGCTCCGCACCGCCGGTGTCAGCTACGCGAACTTCCCCATCCCGGCCAGGCTCCGGAGCAACATCACGCTCACCGAACCGGACGGAACCACAACCAAGATCAACATGCCGGGGCCTCCCCTCAATGCCGAGGAACAGGAAGGTCTTATTTCCCTGCTGGTCACGACGTGCGCGGCCGGAGAGGACGGCTCCCCGGCGTCCTGGCTGGTGCTCGCCGGTTCCCTCCCGCCGGGCGCCTCACCGGATGTCTATGCCCTCGTGGCCCATGCCGTCCGGCAGCGCTTCGGCGAACGGGCGCCGCGGATAGCCATTGATTCCTCCGGTGCTCCGCTCCTCGGGGCGCTCCTCCATAACGCCGCACCGGACCTGCTGAAGCCGAATGCGGAGGAGCTGGCGGAAGTGACGGGCATCGGCACAGAGGATGAGCTCGAACAGGATCCTTCGCTGGCTGTCTCTGCGGCGCGAACCCTGATCGCCCGGGGGGTCGGGGCGGTTCTGGCCACCCTGGGGCCCAAGGGAGCGCTGCTGGTCACTGCCGAGGGTGCTTGGCAGGCCACCCGGCCGCCCGTTGAGGCTGTTTCAACCGTCGGCGCCGGGGACTCGGCGCTGGCGGGCTTCCTGTTGGCCGACGTCGCCGGTGCCCCGCCGCGGGACTGTCTGCGCCAAGCTGTTGCCCACGGGGCGGCGGCCGCAGCGCTGCCGGGCACCACGGTACCCACTCTCGCCCAAACCGATCCCGGCGCCGTGACCGTGACTGAAATAGCGGGCCCGGTTTCAGCGCCGCACCATGATTCCGCAGAGGCTGCATCCACTAAGGAGCAAGACTAATGTCTGAACTCATCACACCTGAGTTGGTCACACTTGACCAGGACCTGGGGACTGAGCGTGCCGAAGTGATCCGGCACCTGGTCAGGAATGTCGTGTCAGGCGGCCGCGCCACCAGCTTCGACGAGCTTTATTCGGATGCCATGGCACGTGAAGCCAAGACTGCCACGGGCGTTCCCGGCGGCATCGCCATTCCGCACTGCCGCTCCTCGGCCGTCACCCAAGCCACGCTGGCCATGGCCCGCATCAATCCTCCGGTGGACTGGGGCGCCAAGGACGGTCCGGCGGACATCGTCTTTTTCATCGCCGCACCGGAAGGCGCTGACCAAGAACACCTGCAGCTGCTGGCCAAATTGGCCCGATCCCTGATCAAGAAGAATTTCACCGGGGCACTGCGGACCGCGCAGTCTCCGCAGGAAATCGTCAACCTGGTGGACGGCGCCCTGGGCCTGGGTCCCGTGCCGGAATCGCAGGCGGGAACGTCGTCGGGCGCAGCCGGCGTCACCGGCGCCAGTGCAGCCGGGGCCAGTGCAGCCGCAGGTGGCACTGGCGGCGCCCACACCGCAGGCGGCCCCGAATCCGGAGCTGCGGCCGGCGGCGGGGGGAATGGCCGCGGCAGTGAACCCGCTGACCAAACCGGCGGCCAGGCCGCCGGCGGCACGATCAGGCGCCTGGTCGCTGTCACGGCGTGCCCCACCGGAATCGCCCACACCTACATGGCCGCGGATTCGCTGGCGGCAGCGGCAGCGGAACGCGGAATCGACCTGCAGGTGGAGACGCAGGGGTCGGCCGGGTCAACGCCCCTGGATTCCTCGGTTATCCGGAACGCCGACGCCGTCATTTTCGCGACCGACGTCGACGTCCGCGACAAGGGCCGGTTCGCCGGGCTGCCGCTGGTCAGCGGCCCGGTCAAGCGGGGCATCGATGAGCCCGGGGTCATGATCGACGAAGCCATTGCCGCGGCCCAGGACCCCAATTCCCGCAAGGTTGCCGGCGGCGGGGACGGCGGCGAGGAACGCGCCTCCCAGGGCGGTGAGGGCGAGGGCTTCGGCAGCCAGATCAAGCGTGCGCTGCTCACCGGCGTCAGCTACATGATTCCCTTCGTGGCCGGCGGCGGCCTGCTCATTGCCCTGGGGTTCCTGCTCGGCGGCTACGAGCTCTCGCTCGCCAACGATGACGATGTCCTGACGGGCGACGTCATCCTGGACGGCAACACCCTCTTCTCCCCCGGCCCCGAAGGGCTGCTGGGCTATTTGGGCGCCGTCTTCTGGAAAATCGGCAACCTGTCGCTGGGCTTCCTCGTTCCGGCGCTGGCCGGCTACATTGCCTACGCCCTGGCCGACCGCCCGGGCATCGCCCCCGGGTTCACTGCCGGTGCCGTCGCGCTGTTCATGGATGCCGGGTTCATCGGCGGCCTGATCGGCGGCCTGCTGGCCGGGTTTGTCGCCAAATGGGTGGGCAGCTGGGGGGTGCCAACCTGGCTGCGCGGTCTGATGCCGGTGGTGATTATTCCCTTGATAACCTCCCTCATAGCCTCCGGGCTGATGATTCTGGTCCTCGGCGGGCCCATCGCCGGGCTCACTCTTGCCCTGAACGACTGGCTGTCCGGCCTGTCCGGGGCAGCCGCCATCGTCCTGGGCATTGTCCTGGGCCTGATGATGGGATCGGACCTGGGCGGGCCCATCAACAAGGTGGCGTACGCCTTTGCGGTTGCCGGGCTCGGCGAGGGCAGCTTCGAGAACCAGGCCCCATGGCAGATCATGGCCGCCGTGATGGCTGCGGGCATGGTGCCCCCGCTGGCCATGGCCCTGGCCACCGTCGTTGACAAGCAGCAGTTCAGCATGGCCCTGCGGGAGAACGGCAAGGCCGCGTGGCTGCTCGGTGCGGCGTTCATTTCCGAGGGCGCCATTCCGTTCGCCGCAGCGGACCCCTTCCGGGTGATCCCGTCCTCCATGGTCGGCGGCGCCGTTGCAGGGGCCATCTGCATGGCTGCCGGCGTCACGTCGCAGGCACCGCACGGCGGGATCTTCGTCTTCTTCGCGATCGGCAACGTGCTGATGTTTATTGTTGCCATTCTCGCCGGAATGGTTGCCGGCGGGTTGATGTACGTGGCCCTCAAGCGGCTCACGACCTCCAAGAAAACCGAGGAGCCGGTCGTTGCGTAACGCACCCCTTACCCATGGAGAGGCACACTGATGCGGACCATCAAGGGAATCGGAGTCAGTGCCGGGCGGGTGCTGGGCCCCTCACTGCGGATGCCGCCGCCGGTGCCCGAGCCGCCGACTGACGCCAGGTTCGGGGCGGACAGCACGGTTGATGGCGAAAAGGCCCGCCTGAAGGATGCTGCCGAAGAGGTGCGCGCTGACTTGCGGCACCGTGCCCAAACGGCCTCCGGCGACGCCAAAGCCGTGCTGGATGCAACGGCCATGATGGCCACGGACCCGATGCTGCTCAAGGCCGCCGGCAAGCACATCAATGCCGGCATGGCTCCGGACCGGGCGGTGTGGGAGGCCGGGCTGGAAGTGGCGGCAATGCTGCAGAGCCTGGGCGGCTACATGGCCGAGCGCACCCAGGATGTCCTGGACGTCCGGTCCCGGATCGTCGCCCGGCTGGACGGGCTTCCTGCCCCCGGAATCCCGGATTCCGACGTTCCGTTCATCCTGACCGCCGACGAACTGGCTCCGGCGGACACGGCCACGCTCGATCCCGCCAAGGTGATCGGCCTGGTCACCTCGGGCGGCGGTCCGCAGTCCCACACCGCCATTCTGGCCCGCTCCCTGGGGCTGCCGGCAGTGGTCGGTGCGGTGGACGCCGAATCCATAACCGACGGCGCCAGCCTGTATCTGGACGGGGCTTCGGGCACCGTCATCGTGGACCCCGGCACCGCCGAGCGGGAGGCGGCGCAGAAGTACGCGTCCCGGGTTTCCCTGCCGCCGTTCAGCGGAACGGGCACGACGTCGGACGGCTACCGCGTTCCGCTGCTCGCCAACGTGGGTTCCGGCAAGGATGCCCGCGCCGCCGCCGTCGCGGGGGCCGAGGGCATCGGCCTGCTGCGCACGGAATTCTGTTTTTTGGGGCGGGAATCCGAGCCCAGCGTGGAGGAGCAGGTAGAGGCCTACGGAGCTGTCTTTGACGCCTTTCCCGGCCGAAAGGTGGTGGTCCGCACCTTGGATGCCGGCGCCGACAAACCGCTGCCGTTCCTCACCGACACCACCGAACCCAACCCGGCGCTGGGGGTGCGGGGGTACCGCACCGACAGCACCTCCCCGGGCGTGCTGGGCCGGCAGCTGGAGGCGATCGCCATCGCCGGGGGCGCCCACGAGGCCGACGTCTGGGTGATGGCGCCAATGATTTCGACGGCGGAGGAAGCCGCCGACTTTGCGGTCAAGTGCACCGCCGCAGGGCTGGCCGTTCCCGGCGTAATGATAGAGGTCCCGGCCGCGGCCGTCATGGCGTCGGCGATTCTGGCCAAGGTGCGTTTCGCCTCGCTCGGCACCAACGACCTCACTCAGTACACGATGGCAGCAGACCGGCAGCTTGGACCCCTGGCAACCCTGAACGACCCCTGGCAGCCCGCAGTCCTGCAGCTGATCAAGAGCACTGTCGACGGCGCCCGCGCCGCCGAGGCCGCGGCGGGGCCGGACGCCCGGTCAGCACCCAGGAATGTGGGCGTCTGCGGCGAATCAGCGGCGGACCCTGCCCTTGCCGTCGTGCTGGCCGGGCTGGGCGTGAATACGCTGTCCATGACACCGCGGGCGTTGGCGGGCGTGGGGGCGGTCCTGGCCTCCGTCACCATCAGCGAAGCGCGGGAGCTGGCCTCTGTTGCGCTGGCCGCCGCCTCAGCTGCCGAGGCGCGGACCGCCGTGCGCAGCCGGCTCAGCCGACTGGAAGAGCTGGGCCTGTGACAGCTTCCCCGCCACCCGGTGCGGCCATCTCCCATCCACCACATCATGAGTACAACCGGAAGGAATCCCAATGCCAGAACGGAAAGCCACAATTGCCAGCCGCGTGGGCCTGCACGCACGCCCGGCATCGATCTTCGCCGAGGCCGCGGCGGCGCAGCCCGTGGACGTCACCATTGCGATGGAGGGGGAGCCTGCCGAGGAAGCAATGGACGCAGCCAGCATGCTCTCGCTGATGAGCCTGGGGGCGTCGAACGGTGACGTAGTGGTGCTGCGCGCCGAGGGCGAAGGCGCCGACGACGCCCTCGACGCCCTGGTTAAAATCCTGGAAACCGACCTCGACGCGTAAGAGCGCCGCATTCGACGGTAAATGAATAAAGCGGGAGCTCCCGGTGACCCGGCAGCTCCCGCTTGATGCGTCCACCGTTATTCCAGTGAACGGATACAACGAAGCCAGCGGACATAATCCGCTGGCTTCGGTCGTAACCTCACGCTGACCCCCCACAGGCAGCGGATGTTACATAATCATAATTCTGACACAGGATGATGAAAATGTGAATGCCCGATACCAATTCTTTATCTGGAACCCAATACCGTCGCCAGTGAGCCGAGCTCCGGGTTCTTTTTGGCAACCCGGCGTGAGTTCCACATGATGGTCAGCCCAAGCGCTACCACGATGACTGCCCCATAGTTCAGCAGGAAGTCCCAGGCACCCCGCTCCAGGCCCCACAGCGCCACGCTTAGCAGGGAGTGGATGACGACAGCCGCCATTCCGAGTGAAATGAGACCGGCACTGAGCCGGATATCCCATCGCCGTCGGGAATCAGCCGCGTAGGCGGACAGGGCAGGTGCCAGGCACGCCGCAACATAAGCCGTGTAGACCCTTCCGACGTCGCTGTACGCCAGGACGGTGTTCTGGCCCCGATACGCCTCAAGGGCCGTGGAAGATTCCGGCAGGTCGCTGATGACGAAGAGCACGGCCGCTGCCGCCACAGCCGCCGCCAGGACGCTCAGCCCCACGGGTCCGCCGATCAGCCAGCGGGCGCGTGGCGAGTTAAAGGCGGCGGCAAGTTTGAGGCCGAGGATCAGAAAGATGGCAAACAGCGAGTACCGGATGACTAGATTCGTAATGTTCACTCCACCCAGCAGCGCATCCAGCGAAAGGTAAAAGAAGGGAATGCCAAGCGCCACCGCCAATGCCATGAGGACCAGGGCGGCAAATATGCCGCGGTTTTCACCCCGGATCACGCCGGGCACCCGAAGCAGGGCGAAGAAAGCCGTGACCCCGAAGGCGGTCCACTGTAATGTCATCCCAATTGCTCCAAGAGTGCTGAGTTGTTTTTCTCGTCGTTTTCGAACTTCTTCAACGCTTTCCCAAGAGTATCCAGCCGGTCCCGTGCCAGAAACACCAGGTCCGCGTCGGACAACTCAGCCAGTGCCCGCTCGCGCCCATTCAACGGCCAGCCGCACTCGTCAGGAGTGAGCAGGCCGGTGGCCACCAGTCCGCTGGTCAGCGAGACCCCGGCCAGACGGGCCGCTTCAACGGCGAGCTCGGTGGCCAGCCGGCCGGCGGTGAGCTGGGCGGAGAGGTTTTGCGGCGCCACACCGCTCCGGGCACTGAGCTGCTGCCGCAGGTCCCCGGGGTCGACGGCTTCAAACCAGGCCCGCACCGAGTTCCGATGCGGATAGGAACACAGGGAAGGAAGCTCGCCGGGGGACGGAAGCGGCTCCAGGCTTCGGGCCACAAGCAGCTGCAGGATGCAGATGTAGGACACCTGGCTGATCAGCTCGCCGGCGGTCGGAGGGCGGGAACCGGCCAGCAGATCCCGGTACTCCTCAAAGTATGAGAGTGCCGCCACCGGATCTTGGTCGCAGGCCCTGGCCACCCGTACGACGGTGGTTTCCGACACTTTTCCGCGGACCAGCTGCTGCGCCAAAGTCGAGCGTTTGATGCCCGCCATCCGGCAAAGGTCCGCCGTTGATTCGCGCGGAGCCATCATAGAGCGCCAGCTCTGAAAAGCTTTGGCAGACACTGCCACGGGCGACTCCCGCCGATTGGTTTCTCCGGACGGATGCAACTATACTATTTTTACTGGCTCCCCCTTCTGCGTTCCCCCCATATGCAGAGCGGGGAGTCAGCTTCAATTAACGCAGCGGAAAGTTATTTCCCGCTGCTGATCCGCCTTCTTCCCGCATTTCCTGTACGGAAACCTCAGCGGGCCGCCTGCGGCCAGGACACATGGTGGCTGAACTCCCGGTGTTTCCCCAGGTAGGACGCGGCGTAGGAACAATAAGGCTTGATCCGCCGCCCAGACGCTATAACGTCTTCCACGGCAAATTTCACCAGCATCGAGGAATACCCCTGATGCCGCCACTGAACCCCGACCACCGTGTGCGTCAGGGCCACTGAATCCGACTCTTCGACATAGTCGGCCGTGCCCACCAGCTCACCGCCTATTCGGAGCTCGTAACGGCTTTGTTCGGAATTGCGGGAAAGGTCAACATCGTCCCTGCTGTGCCCGGTCATGCCCATGAGCCTGACACCAAACCGCCGGTCCGTCCAGAGTTTTTCGGCTCTTCGCAATGCAGGGGATGTTCGGGGCGGGGCGACGGCGCTACCGTGGGCCTTGCGTACGTGCCCAGGCCTCAAGCAGAGGAGCACCCATGGCCAAGGTAGTTCTGTCCGGCACCGTGTCAGTAGACGGCTTCATCGCGGACGGGAACGACCAGCCCGGACCGCTGTTCGACTGGCTGCTCAGCGGTGACGTGCCGTTGGACGAGAGCGGCGAGTTGAAGGTGTCGCAAGCGTCCTACGATTACACCCGGCCGTATTGGGACCGGGTCGGGGCGACCATCGCCGGCCGCCATGTCTTCGACCTGACCGACGGCTGGGACGGAACGCCCCCCAGCGGAATCGATCATGTGGTTGTCGTGACGCACCGACCGGAGCCCGAGGGCTGGGACCCCGAGGCGCCGTTCCATTTCGTCGACGGCGTCGAGGCGGCCGTGGCGAGGGCGCAGGAGCTTGCGGGTGACCGCATTGTCGAGGTCGCCGCCGGCGACGTCGGTGGCCAGGCGCTTGCCGCGGGCATGGTCGACGAAGTGCGCATGGACGTCGCACCCGTCGTGTTCGGGTCCGGCAAGCGCTACTTCGGGTCGGTCCACGCCCAGCACCTGTTGGAGGAACCCGACGTGGTGATACAGGGCAACCGGGTGCTTCACCTGCGCTATCGGGTGCGCCGCTGACCGGCCTAAGCGGATGCCGGACGAAGTCCCCGCGAACGGCTCCTCCGGCTAGGCGGCCTGCCCGCCCCCGGCTGTTGCCTCAGCGCTCTCCCAGGCCTTTTCCAGCCCCGCGACGGCGGCACCGTAGTTGCCCAGTTCAGCCTCGCTCAGCGCCGCGGCCGACCCCTCGGCCGGGCGGAGCGCCGCCGCTGCCTTCATCGCCCGCAGCAACGCCCTGGTTTCCGGCTTGGCCGCATCCTGCAGCCCCGGCTTCTCCATGGCCTTCCAATCGTCCAGCTCGTAGGCGCTCCAGCTCAGCAGGACCGATTCATGGCGGCGTTCAAGCTCGGCAATGCGCTGCCGGCGTTCGCTCCGCCTCCGCTTCTCCCCGCGCCGCCGGTTGCGGACCCGCACCCAGGATGCAGCGCCGGTTGCCCCGGCGACCGCAGCCAGCCCAATCCACGGCCCCGCCTCCGGATTGCCGGCAACGGCCCAGGCCACGGCCAGCAGAGCCGTCAGCAGCCCGGTGAGGCCCACCCAGAACAGGTTCTCGCCGTCGTTCCGGGCGAGTGCCACATCCACTCTGAAGGCGGTCAGGGCCAGGGCCGCAACCATCAGGATCAGCGCGGGAATGAGGAATCCGGATCCGGCATCGATGTGCGGCACTGACGTCCCCTTTCCACGGGTGGCTGAGTCTGCTTCTCCCATCTCACGCCGGATGAGCGGAAAGGTCAATGTCCGCCGCGGCAGTACCGGACTGGTTGGGACCGGCAGGGAATTACCAAGTATGCTGATGTCCGTCATTTACCGTCCGGCCGCGGCCCCTGCCGTTACCGCAACGGAGCACCTTTACACGGAGCACAAAGGATAAGAATGAAAATCCCCGCACCGCGCGGACCCGTCAGCACCGCACTCCTTGACCTGTTGCGTGCCCCGGATGCGCCGGCAGCAGAACGGCTCGCGGCCTTGACGGCGGCGTCCCGGCAGGCCGCCGCAGAAACCGCCGACATCCTCCGTGACGAGGACCTGCAGCTGGCCCTTTTCTGCCTCTACGAACTGCACTACAGCGGACTGGACGGTGTCCCGGACAGCCTGGAATGGCATCCGGGACTCGTCGGCCTGCGCCTGGAGCTCGAGGAGGCATTCGAGGCCGCACTGCGCCGCGTCGTCCCCGTTCCCGGGCTGCCCGAGCCCACCAGCGAGGCAGTGGCCGCTGAACTGTTCCGGATGGCAGCCGACGACGACGGTCCCAGCGTTTCCCGCTACGTCGCCTCCAAGGCGACCAAGGAACAGCTGCAGGAGTTCCTGATCCTGCGTTCCGTGTACCAGCTGAAGGAAGCCGATCCCCACAGCTGGGCCATTCCCCGCCTGCCCGTGGGCCGGGCGAAGGCGGCGCTGATTGAAATCCAGGCCGACGAGTACGGCGGCGGACGCCCCGAACGCATGCATTCCCACCTCTTCGGCGTGACGATGAAGGGCCTCGAGCTGGAAACGGCGTACGGGTGGTACCTGGACTTCGTACCCGCAGTGACGTTGGCCTCATCCAATGCCATGTCCCTGTTCGGGCTGAACCGGCGGCTGCGCGGTGCCATCGCCGGCCACCTGGCGGCGTTTGAAATCACCTCGTCCATTCCCAATTCCTTCTACGCCCGCGGTTTCCGCCGGCTTGGTTTCGACGACGACGTCACGTACTACTTCGACGAACACGTGGAAGCCGACGCCGTGCACGAGCAGATTGCTGCCCGGGACCTGGCGGGCGGGCTGGTGGAGTCGGACCCCGAGCTGCTCGCCGATGTGATTTTCGGCGCGGCCACGGTGCTGACGCTGGACGCAATGATGGGCGAGGACCAGCTCACCGCCTGGCAGGACGGCAGCTCTTCCCTGCGATCAGTGGATTCCGCGGATGCCTCGGGCGCGGCAGCCGGCGCCCTCGCTGCGGCGGCAGTGGCTGCCGGAGCAACGCCGTGACCTCCTCTCGCCCCGATCTGCCGGACCCGGCCCACCCTGCTGCCCTTGGCGCGGCGGGCCGCCCCGGCGGGGCGGACGACTGCGGCGGCTGCCCGACGGCGGAATCTCCGGCGGATTCGGAACCCGGATCCGCCGGCCCGCCGGCCTCAGTGGTTGCCTGCCCCAACGGGCCACTCCTGGTGCGTGGAAACTTTGAGATTGTCACCCCCGATGGCGTTCCCATCCCGCGGGACCGGGAAACTGTCGCCCTCTGCCGGTGCGGAGGATCTGCCATCAAGCCGTACTGCGACGGAACGCACAAACTGATGAAGTTCGACACCACCCGCCGCCGTCCGGTGCCCGCCGCCGTCGTTAGCCGGCTGAACGCCGAAGAGGAAGCCGGCAGCAAAGAGCAGTGAACGGCACCGCTCCCGCCTGAGAACCCTTGACCCCTCCGGACGCCAACCGCACACTTGTCGGCATGATCAGGGTGCAGGCGGGCAGCGGCACGGCTGTGAGCGTCACCGGGCTTTCGAAAACCTTCGGGACAGTTGTAGCGGTCGAGGATGTCACGTTTTCGATCGAGGCGGGCGAGGCCTTCGGAATAGTCGGCCCCAACGGCGCCGGCAAGACGACGACGGTTGAGTGTGTGGCCGGGACGCTGACGCCCGACGGCGGGCGGGTGGTGGTGCTGGGAATTGATCCCGCGAAGGACCGCACCACGGTGCGCGAGCGTGTCGGCTATCAGCTTCAAGCCGCCGAGCTTCCTGCGGCGCTGCGCGTGGAGGAGGCGCTGCGCCTGTTTGCCGCCTTCTACCCCGCCCCTGCCGACGTATCGGAACTGCTGCGGACCGTCGGGCTGGATGCGCACCGCAAGCGGCCGTTCGGGAATCTCTCCGGCGGACAGAAGCAGCGGCTCTCGATTGCCTTGGCGCTCATCGGGAATCCCGACGTCGTTGTCTTCGACGAGCTGACCACGGGACTCGATCCCCAGGGCAGGCGGGATATCCGGCGACTGATCCAGCGGGTGAAGGATGACGGCATCACGGTGCTCCTCGTCACCCACTACCTCGACGACGTCGAGCGTCTGTGCGACCGTCTGGCAGTTATCGACGCCGGCCGCACCCGCTTCGTGGGCACGCCGGCTGAACTGGTCGCTGCGTCCGGAACGGATGCCGGAGGGCCGGCCGCCCTCGAAGACGCTTATCTTGCCTTTATTGAGCAGACTGCGCCCGAGTGAGAAGGAACGGTGGAGCATGCGAGCACTGGGCGCCCTGACACGCGTTGAGGCAACTCTTTACCTGCGGAACCCCCTGAGCATTTTCATGGCACTGGTGCTGCCGTCTGCGATTCTGCTGCTTCAGGGGTTCGTCATTCCCGGCATGAGGGTCCCGATCGGAGGGCCGGATCCCGCCTATGCCGCCCTTCGCCCCATCGATCTGCTTGTGCCGCTCTCCATCGCCGTGGCGTTGTCCAGCGTGGCGCTTACCAACTACCCGTCAGCGATTGGCGGCTACAGGGAGAGCGGCGTCCTGCGCCGCCTGGGGGTAACGCCCGTCGGCGCGCACCGCATCCTGTTTGCCCAGTGGATTGTCAGCGCCGCGTCCCTCCTCCTCGCGGTGGCCATAGCCATCCTGCTGGCCCGGATCGCCTTTGACAGCCTGACGCCAAGCAGCGTCCCGCTGGTTGTTGCCGTGATTGCCGTTGGCGTCGCCGCCATGATGGCCGTGGGATCCCTCATCGCAGCTGTCGCCGGAACGGCCCAAAATGCCTACGGCATCGGGTTCTTGGTGTTCATGGTCTGCATGTTCACCGCAGGGCTGTGGACGCCCGGTCCGCTCATGCCCGAGGGAATCCGGACGGTCGCCGCCCTGAGCCCGCTTGGCGCCATGACCCAGGCGCTTACCGCGGCCTGGTACGAGGGCACCGTCACGGCGGCTCCCTTCCTGGTCATGCTCGGCTGGACCGTTTCGTGCGCGCTGCTGGCCGCGAAGGTTTTCCGCTGGAGCTGAGCAAAAAGAAAGCACCCCGGTCCGAAGACCGGGGTGCTGCCGAAGTCCCGGTTCATCCGCTAACGAATGAACCGGCCCATTCCATGGTGGGCCCTGTGGGGCTCGAACCCACGACCCACGGATTAAAAGTCCGATGCTCTACCAACTGAGCTAAAGGCCCCCCGCCATATCGGGACGGCTTTCCAAACCCGTGGCACCGAGGGTTTCCTGCAGGTTTCCCTGCGGATCTCCTCCGGTTTCCCCGGTTCGTTCCAGCCGTCGACGAATCGACTTCTCCACTTTATCGCACGCGGGACGCATCTCACGAAAACAGCCCCGGGAGTCTTGCCGTTTCGCCGCGGGAGCCCGGCTTGGCAGGTCCGGCCGGACGGCGCGGAGCCGCCTCGACGCCCGTTCCCGCTGCGGAGTATTCTCAAAATATGAGTGAGTCGAATTCTCTGCCGCCACGGCATCACAAGCCCAAGCTGTACGCTCCCCTGGATTTCGCCAACTTCCCCGGAGGCGCGGATCCGGCCCGGGTTTCGGAAGCAGCCCATCTGGCTGCCCAGGCCCTGGTCCACCACGGTCGCGAAAGCGACGATCCGGAGATCACCCGCCGCCTGGTGAAGCTCGCCGACAAGCAGGGGCTCGAATCGATTGCGGAACTCTGGGCGGAAAGCCCTCCGCGCTCCCTGCCCGGCGCCCTGTGGCGCCTGTATGCCCTCCGTGCTGCCACCCAGCAGAATCCCGAGCGCATCGCCTCGTACTACGCGGCGGGCAAGGACGTCGCGCAGGTCTCCAAGGTCGTCGCCGGCGTCGCCGAGCCGCTGGGCGCCGACGAGGTCAAGGCCATGGCCGACACCATCCTCTCCGGAGCCTTCGAAGGGGAGTTTGATGTGGCGCTGGAGCGCTTTGCCGCCTTCTGCCGCGTGGTTGCCCTGGGGCAGACCCATCATGCGGATTCGGCCGAGACCGGAAGCGCCGGGACGGCCAGCCAGCTGACCCGCAACGCACGCCAGCTCGTCAGGACGGCCGAGGACCTGGAGCACTCCGCTGCTGCATGGCGCCGGGGAGAGCTGGATTAAGGGCCCGCCGGCGCTCGTGTTGACATCGTCGCCGAAGAGTAGAAAACTGAAATTGGTGTCGGACTGCGGAACCCCCGGGCTTCAACTTAGAGCCGCTTCGAGCGGCCTTCCGCCGAGAGGCGCTCCCGGTCCGGCACCGCTTTTGTGTCTACCCGACCAGCCGATAATCTTAGCCCCGTGACCTACTTCCTGCAGGGCCGATACGGCACCCGACGTTTCCGGGTTACCCAGTGAGGCTGCGGCTCTTTCCTCAGGAAAATGCCGGGCTTGAGATCCTGTCCAAGATGGGAAGCGTGCTGGTGCGCGGCGCGGGCACGCTCTCCGAAGTCCTTGGCGCCGAAGCGGCGGACTATGACCGCCTCGCTGAGCAAATGCACCAGCTCGAAGCCGAATCGACGGACCTGCACTTCGCCCTGATGACGCAGATGCGGTCCAGTTTCATCAATCCGCTGCCGCGCGAGGATCTCTATGGTCTTTCGCTCATCCTGATGTCGGCGATGGAGAACCTGGATGCAGCCGCGGAAGTGGTGGCCCTGTACCGCCTCACCGGCATCTCCGGCCGTGCCGCCGAACAGCTCGAAGTGATTGGCCGGCAGGCGGAACTGACCGTCGGCGCCATGCGCCGCCTGGCCTCGCTGGAAGACCTCGATGACTACTGGATTGAGATGCTGCGGCTGTCCAAGCGGTCGGAGCGCACGCACCGGATCTGGATTTCCGAACTGCTGCGCGACCACAAACCACTCAGCTACGCCCGCCACCGGGACCTGGCCGAGCAGCTGGCCGGAACCACCACGCAGCTTCGCCGGTGCGCCACTGCAGTGGGCGGCATCCTGGTCCGGGAATCCTAGGTGGAGACGGTCCTGCTGGCCGCCGTCGTGCTTTTCGCCGGAGGCTACGCCTTCATCAACGGCTTTCATGACGTCTCAAACTCGGTTGCCACCGCGGTGCGCACCCGGGCCCTGACTCCCACGGTCGCCGTCGTCCTGGCCGCCGTCTTCAACCTGACCGGCGCCCTGCTGAGCACCGCCCTGGCCCTGGTGCTGGCTGACCGGTTTATCCAGCTGCCCGAAGGAACGTCAGGGCTGGGCATCCTGATCGCCGGGCTGCTGGCCGCGTGCGGCTGGGGGCTGTGGACCTGGTGGCGGCGCATGCCCTCCTCCTCCACGCACGCGCTGGTGGGCGGCATCGTCGGCTCGGGCGCAGCGTCCACGCTGGTGGGCGGGCCCAACATCGCCGAGTCCTACCAGGTGCTGCTGCAGCAGATCGTCCTGCCGCTGCTGCTCTCCCCCGTTGTCGCCTTCGGGCTCGCCTATCTGCTGGTGTTTCCGGCCACCTGGCTCATGCGCTACAGCTCGCCGCGGCGCGGCGACGCCGGAAACCGGATCGCCCAGTCAGTCTTCACATCGGCGTTCTCGCTGGGCCACGGCATGCAGGACGGCCAGCGGACAATGGCGGTTATTGTCCTGGCGCTGGTGGCAGCAGGCTCCGCCACCGACACCGGCATTCCCCTCTGGGTCCAGATTTTCTCCGGCTCCGCACTCGCTGCGGGCAGCCTTTTCGGCGGCTGGCGGATCAGCCACACGCTGAGCAACCGGCTGGTGCGCATCGATCCGCTGCGCGGCATGAGCGCGACGGCGGTCAGCTCCTCCATGCTGTTCACGGGTGCCCTGTGGCTGCAGATACCGCTGTCGAGCACGCAGACCATGACGTCGGCCATTGTGGGCGCCGGCGCCAACCAGCGGTTTTCAACGGTCCGGTTCATTCCCCTGCGGGAAATCCTGGTCACCTGGCTGACCACGGCGCCGGTAACCGCAGTGCTCGGCGGCATCCTGTTCCTGGCGCTCAGCCCGCTGCTCTGAGCACTCCCTCGGGCTTCACGCGCTGCTCTGAGCACTCCGGGCGGACTCCCCGGTGAAGCGGTGCTCCTTAGCCGAAGCGGCCGGAGACGTAGTCCTCAGTGGCCTTCTGGGCCGGGTTGCTGAAGATCACCGGGGTGTCCGCGTATTCGATCAGCTTGCCGGGCTTGCCGGTGCCGGCAATGTTGAAGAACGCCGTCTTGTCCGACACCCGGGCGGCCTGCTGCATGTTGTGCGTCACGATCACCACCGTGTAGTCGCTCTTGAGTTCCTCAATCAGGTCCTCGATGGCCAGCGTGGAGATGGGGTCCAGCGCCGAACACGGCTCATCCATCAGGATGACTTCCGGCGACACCGCGATGGCGCGGGCGATGCAGAGGCGCTGCTGCTGGCCGCCGGAAAGCCCGGAACCGGGCTTGTCCAGCCGGTCGCGGACTTCCTTCCACAGGTTGGCGCCGGTGAGGGACTTTTCCACCAGGTCATCGGCGTCGGACTTGGAGATGCGCTTGTTGTTCAGCTTCACGCCGGCCAGCACGTTGTCGCGGATGGACATGGTGGGGAACGGGTTGGGGCGCTGGAACACCATGCCGATGTGGCTGCGGACGGTTACCGGATCCACGCCGGGGCCGTAGAGGTTCTCCCCGTCGAGCAGCACTTCGCCCTCCACCCGCGCACCGGGGAGGACTTCATGCATCCGGTTCAGCGTCCGCAGGAACGTGGACTTGCCGCAGCCGGAGGGACCGATGAACGCCGTGACGGACCGGGCCTCAATGTTGATGTTGACGTTTTCTACGGCCAGGAAGTCGCCGTAGTAGACGTTGAGGTCCTTGACGTCGATTCGCTTGGACATGTGTTTCCTTCTGTTCGGAATTTTCGGTGGCGGCGGGCTGCTGTGGAGTGCAGGCAGCCGCCGAAGTGCGGCTTGGGCCGGGTCAGCGGCCGGTCTTGGGCGCAAAGAGCCGGGCGATCAGGCGGGCCCCGAGGTTCAGGAGCATCACCATGATGATCAGCAGCAGCGCCGCGGCCCAGGCCCGCTGGGTGCTGGGATCGGTGTTGGTGGGCGACGTGGGGCTCATCAGCTGCCGGTAAATGAAGGTGGGCAGCGTGGTCATCCAGCCGGCGAACACATTCATGTTGATGGTGTTCACGAAGCCGGCGGTGACCAGCAGCGGGGCCGTTTCACCGATGACGCGGGCAATGGCCAGGGTCACGCCCGACGCGATGCCGGAGATCGCCGTCGGCACCACCACCTTGAGGATGGTCCGCCACTTGCGCACGCCCAGGGCGTAGGCGGCTTCGCGCAGTTCGTTCGGAACGATCTTCAGCATTTCCTCGGTGGAACGCACCACCACCGGAATCATCAGGACCGACAGGGCGACGGCGGCCACGAACCCGGTGCGAACGCCCGGGCCGAACAGCAGTCCGAAGAAGGCGGCGGCGAAGAGCCCGGCCACGATGGAGGGGATGCCCGTCATGACGTCAACGAAGAACGTGATGGCCCGGGACAGCGGCCCGCCGTGGCTGTATTCCACCAGGTAGACGGCGGTCAGGAGGCCGATCGGCACCGAGATGATCGTGGCCCACAGCGTGATCAGCAACGTGCCCACAATGCCGTGGTACGCCCCGCCCAGCACGGGTCCGCCGGTCTGCACGCTGGTGTTGTCCACGGCTCCCGTCATGCCGCCCATGGAGGTGAACAGGAAGTCAGGGCTCAGGCCGGCGAGGCCCTTGGACAGGACGGTGAAGATCACCGAGATCAGCGGAACCAGCGCCAGCAGGAAGGATCCGCAGACCAGGTAGGTGGCAAAGCGGTCCACGGCTCGGCGGCGGCCTTCCACAATCCACGTCACCGCGGTGGCCGACACTACGAAGATCACCGCTGTGAAGATGGCGAAACTGGCGATGCCGAAGCCGATCAGGGCCGAGAGCGCAGCCCCGAGGATGACGGCCGCACCCAGGGCTGCCCACACCGCGTAGCGCGGCAGCCGGTTCTTGGTGAGCGTGGCCGGACGGCGGCTCAGTGTTTGTGTCTGCATCAGTTGGCTCCGGAGAATTCTTTGTGGCGGCTGATGATCCAGCGCGCGATCACGTTCACGGCCAGGGTGATCAGGAACAGCACCAGGCCGGCGGCAATCAGCTCGGACAGGCGCAGCCCGTAGGCTTCAGGGAAGTTCAGGGCAATTTCCGCTGCGATGGTTTGGTTTCCCGGCCGGATCAGGCTGGGGATCAGGCCGCCGGAGGAGAGCACCAGGGCCACGGCCATGGTCTCGCCGAGCGCGCGCCCCAGGCCCAGCATGACGGCGCTGACCACGCCCGCCCGGGCGAAGGGAAACACTGCCATCCGGATCATTTCCCAGCGGGTGGCGCCCATGGCCAAGGCGGCCTCCTCATGCAGCTTCGGGGTCTGCAGGAAGATCTCCCGGGTCAGCGACGTGATGATCGGCAGCACCATGACCGACAGCACGATCCCGGCGGTCAGCATGGTCTTGCCGGTCTGGCTGGCCGGGCCGGAGAAGATCGGGATCCAGCCGGCGTTGTCCGCCAGCCATGTGTACGGACCCACCAGGGCCGGCGCAAGCACCATCATGCCCCAGGCGCCGTAAACCACCGAAGGGATGGCCGCGAGCAGGTCAATGAGGTAGCCAAGGCTCTGCGCGATCCGGCGGGGGGCGTAATGCGAGATGAAGAGCGCGACGCCGATTCCCACCGGGGTCGCGATGACCAGGGCGATCGCCGCGGCGATCACCGTGCCGATGACCAGCGGCCAGATGTAGGTGAGGAATCCCTTTCCGCCGCTGATGTCCGCGGGGTCCGCGGTGAACGTGGGCAGCGCCTGCCAGAGCAGGAACATGGCCACGGAAAACAGGACAAGAAGGATGAGGCAGCCGGCCAGGAGAGTTATGCCGGAAAAGACTTTGTCTCCGGCACGGCCGGCACCACCGGTGCCTTCTATGGACTTGCTGGACACTGCACAACCCTTCGGTTCTTCACTGGCATCTACTTAAACACTCTACTGACCCTGCGCAGGTTCCCTTTGCCACAGTGAAACTGTCCACATCTTCGGCTGTCCTTCACTGTGCAACGGTTTCCCGCCTGCGCAGGGCTTCCGCTTCCGCGCCTTTTCACTGTCCCACGGTTGTTACTTCTGCAGAACGCTGATGCTGTCCAAGGCGGCCGCGGCTTCCTGACGGAGGGCATCCGAGAGCGGCGCGTTGCCGGCCGCGTCCGCGGCGGCTGCCTGTCCCTCTTCACTCACCACGTAGTTTCCGAAGGCCTGGACCAGGTCGACGGTTGCGGCGTCCTCATAGGCGGTGCAGTAGACGTGGTAGGAAACCAGCACCACCGGGTAGGCACCGGATTCCGCAGTGTCCCGGTCCAGGTTCATGGCCATGTCCGCGTCCGGCCGGCCCTCGCCGGTAACCGGGGTGGATGCCTCGACGGCCTTTGCCGCGGCTTCGGAACTGAGCGGAACGTACTCGCTGCCCACCAGCACGTTGACCGCACCCAGGCCTCCCGCCGCTGAGGCGTCGGCGTAGGTCACGGCGCCCTCAGTGGAGGTAACCAGCGAGACCACGCCGCCGGTTCCGGAAGCGTTTTCGCCGTTGCCGATCCCGGCGGGCCATTCACCTGACGCTTCGTCGGTCCAGGCTTCCGGAGCCGCCGCTGCAAGGTACTCGGTGAAGTTCTCGGTGGTTCCGGATTCATCGCCGCGGTGCACCGGGGTGATGGGAGTGCCGGGAAGCTCGGCCCCGGGATTGGTCGCCGTGACGGCGGGATCGTTCCATGCGGTGATCTCGCCGCGGAAGATCTTGGCAATGGTGTCGGCATCCAGGTTCAGTTCCTCAACGCCCGGCAGGTTGAAGGCCACCGCAATCGGAGAGATGTAGGCGGGGATGTGCAGGGCGCCGTCCGGGCCGCAGACCTGCGCGGCTGCGGCGGCCTCTTCCTCGTCCAGGTAGGCATCGGATCCGGCGAACTGCACGCCCCCGGCCAGCAGCGCCTCGCGGCCGGCTCCTGATCCGTCCGGCGAATACTGCACCGCGGCTCCCGGATTTTCCGCGCTGAAGCCGGCGATCCAGGCCTGCATGGCTGAGTCCTGCGAGGAGGCTCCGGCCCCGGACAGGGTTCCGGTGAGCGTGCTGTCCGAAGCCGACGACGGCGCGGTGTCGCCGCCGGGGGCGGCAGCGCTGTCGCTGCCGCAGGCTGACAGGGCGAGGGCAGCTGCCGAGAGGATGGCGGCTGTGCGGACTTTTCCATTTACCAACACGTCTGTTCCCTTTCAAGGGCGAGTTTCGCGGGAGCGGCGAGGGCAGTGAGGAAACCGTTCGCCGGGACGGACAAATTTCCGCCCCTTCACAGATGGTGGCCGGGCAAGGTTAACGACAGGTGAACGGCAAACAGAGCCGCAGGGAACGTTTGCCTGCGGTGGAACAATCCCCGGGAGAAGTATTTGCACCGGCCGTCACGGAAAGCCTCCGGATGGAGGCCGGGGCGGAGGCCCCATAGACTGTTCGCATGCCCCCATACGACCGTCTTGCCCGGAGCCGGGGATTCCTCCGAAACCGGATACGGGTGGGGCTTCACCGCAGCCGCAATTCCATCCTTCCCGCCGCGCAGATGACGGTGTGCGCCGTGGGCGCCTATGCGTTTGCGCAGTATGTCCTGGGCCATGAAGGCCCGCTTTTCGCAGCCACGGCAGCCCTGATCTCGCTCGGCTTCTCCCGGGAGCCGCGCACCAGGCGGGTCCTGGAAGTGGGCGTCGGCTGCACCCTGGGCATCACCGTGGGAGAACTGCTCCTGCATGTTCTGGGCACCGGCCTGTGGCAGGCCGCCGTCGTCCTCTTTGTTTCCCTGATGCTGGCGCGCTTCCTGGACCGCGGCGTTATCTTCACGACCCAGCTGGGCCTGCAATCGCTGCTGGTGGTGCTGCTTCCGGCACCGGACGGCGGCGTGTTCACGCGCAGCCTCGATGCCATCGTGGGCGGACTGTTTGCGCTGGTGGTGACGATGCTGGCACCGCGCGATCCGCGGCGGGAACCGCAGTCCAATGTCCGGGATTTGCTGCATGAGCTCTCGGCCGTGCTGCGCCAGTGCGCTGAAGCGGTGGCGAAAAGCGACTCGACCATCGCCTGGCATGCCCTGGTGCGTGCCCGCAACACCCAGCCCCAGCTCGACGCCGTGGCCCGCAGCGTCCGTGACGCCCGGGAGGTGGCCCGCATCTCCCCTGCCTATCGCCGGCATCTCGCCGAGCTGGGCGACCTGCGCGGTTCCATCGGCTATCTGGATCTGGCGGTGCGCAACAGCAGGGTCTTCGCCCGGCGCACCACGTCGGTCATCAACCATGCGGCGTTGCACGACGAGGCCATTGAGCGTGTTGCCGAGGTCGTGAACGACACGGCGGACGCCGTCGACATCCTGGCCCGCGCACTGGCCGGCGGGGAATCAGGCGGAACCCGCGAGAAGCATCTGCGGCAGGCCCGCAACGGCCTGGCCCTGGTTGGTGCGCAGCTGAACCCCGGCGCACTGGGGGTCACTGACATCCAGGGGGACGCCCTCGTCATGCTCTTTCGGCCCCTGGTGGTGGACCTGCTCGAGTCCACCGGCCTGACCCATGAAGAGGCAGTGGGCTACCTCGCGGACGTGTGAGGCCCGCGTGAGTGGCCTGCGGAAGTGGCCTGCTGACCAGCGCTGCCGGCCGGAACAGAAGTGTCACCGGCGCGGGATAGCCTGATTCCATGGCCACGAAGACTACCCGCGCAAAAACCGCTAACTACCGCTGCGCAGAATGCGGCTGGACCACCGCCAAGTGGGTGGGCCGGTGCGGGGAGTGCCAGGCCTGGGGAACCGTCGAGGAAGCCGGCGAGGTGGTGGCCCGCACCACGGCCGCGGCCACCGTGGCCCGGCCTGCCCTGCGGATCGCCGACGTCGATGCCACTTCCGCTTCCTACCAGCCCACCGGCGTGAACGAGCTGGATCGGGTCCTGGGCGGCGGGCTGGTCCCGGGCGCCGTCATCCTGCTGGCCGGTGAGCCGGGGGTGGGCAAGTCTACGCTGCTGCTGGATGTTGCCGCGAAGGTGGGAAACCTTGGCCGGGACGTTCTGTACGTCACGGGCGAGGAGTCCACCGCCCAGGTGAAGCTGCGCGCCGAACGCATCAACGCGGTGTCCGATTTTCTTTATCTGAGTGCTGAAACTGACCTGGGCCAAGCCCTGGGCCAGGTGGAGCAGGTTAAACCGGCGCTGCTGATCGTTGACTCGGTGCAGACCCTGAGCAGCTCGGCCGTGGACGGCAGCGCCGGCGGGGTCAGCCAGGTGCGCGAAGTGGCTGCCTCCCTGATCAATGCCGCCAAGACCCGGAACATGACCACCCTGCTCGTGGGACACGTCACCAAGGACGGTTCCATTGCCGGGCCTCGGCTGCTGGAGCATCTGGTGGATGTGGTGTGCCAGTTCGACGGAGACCGCCACTCGCGGCTGCGGCTGCTGCGGGCCGTGAAGAACCGCTACGGTCCCACCGACGAAGTGGGCTGCTTCGACCTGACCGAGGACGGAATCGTCGGGCTCGCCGATCCGTCCGGGCTTTTTGTCTCCCGCACCAAGGAACCTGTGTCGGGCACCTGCATCACGGTCACGCTCGAAGGAAAACGGCCGCTGGTCGCCGAAGTCCAGGCCCTGCTCGCCGAAACCAGCAACTCGCAGGCCCGCCGCGCCACGAGCGGACTGGATTCCTCGCGGGTGGCCATGCTCCTGGCCGTCCTGCAGGCGCGGGCGTCGATGAACCTGGCCAAGGATGACAGTTATGTGGCCACAGTGGGCGGGGTCAAGCTCAGCGAACCGGCCACCGATCTGGCCGTGGCACTGGCCGTGGCGTCGGCCAAAATGAACAAGCCGCTGCCGGCGCAGCTGATCGCATTTGGGGAGGTCGGCCTGGCCGGCGAGGTGCGGCCCGTTCCCGGCATCGCCCGGCGAATCTCCGAAGCGGAGCGCCTGGGCTTCACGCATGCGGTGGTTCCGGCGTCGCCCAACGGCCCGGTCGCGGTTCCGGCCGGATTCAAGGTGAGGGAGGTGTCCACCCTCACGGAAGCCCTCGAGCTGCTGTTCTAGGCGGCCCGCGCGCGATCCCGGCGGCGGCCGCCGGGCCGGCTCGGCTCTGTGCTGCGCACGGCACAAAAGTCGCCATTGTCCCCTGCCGGACCACTACTATAGGGAAAGTGTCTGTGCAGCGCCCGCCCAGAACGCCCGTGGGCCCGATGGCCGGAAGGAAGTGACCATGGCACGCAGTCCCGAAGATTCGCTGAAAGCCACTCTGGCCCGGGTAGCGCCCGGAACCGAGCTCCGCGACGGGTTGGAACGCATCCTGCGCGGCCGCACGGGAGCCCTGATCGTGCTGGGGTTCGATCGCACCGTTGACTCCATCTGCTCCGGCGGCTTCGACATCGGCATCGATTTCTCCCCCACCCGCCTGCGCGAGCTGGCCAAGATGGACGGTGCCATCGTCTGTGACAATGATGCCAAGACCATTCTGCGGGCCGCCGTGCAGCTGGTTCCGGACCACACCATTGAGACGCATGAATCCGGCACCCGCCACCGCACAGCCGAGCGCGTGGCCGTCGAAACGGGATTCCCCATCATCTCGGTCAGCCAGTCCATGCAAATCATCCAGCTCTATGTCCGGGGCCTCCGCCACGTGTTGGAGGGCTCCGAACCGGTGCTGGCCCGCGCCAACCAAGCGCTGGCCACCCTGGAGCGCTACCGCGCCCGCCTGGATCAGGTCACCAACTCGCTGTCGGCGCTGGAGATCGAGGCCATGGTCACCGTCCGGGATGTGGCTGTCACCCTGCAGCGCCAGGAGATGGTCCGCCGGATTTCCGAGGAAATCTCCCAGTACGTCCTCGAACTCGGAGTGGACGGCCGGCTGCTGTCCCTGCAGCTCGAAGAACTGACGGCGGGCCTGGGCCCGGGCAGCGAGATGATTGTCCGCGACTACGCCGACCTGCATGACGGCCAGCGCCGGGCCGAGGACCAGGTCGCCACCCTGCAGAACCTCAGTGACTCGGACATGGTCGATTTGGGCAAGATCGCCGCCGTCGTTGGCTTCCAGCCCGGACAGGATTCCCTGGAGGCCGTGGTGCAGCCGCGCGGTTACCGGCTGCTGAGCAACATCAAATCGGTGCCGCCGACCGTCGCGAACCGGCTGGTGGACCACTTCGGCGGGCTGCAGAACCTCATGGCCGCCAACATTGACGATCTGATGACCGTGGACGGCATCGGAGACCAGCGCGCCCGCATGGTGCGCGAAGGGCTCTCCCGCATTGCCGAGACCAGCCTGCTTGACCGGTTCATGTAGCTACTCGAGTTCGAAAACCGAGGTCCCGCTGCTGATGTTTCCCAGCCGGGCGGTGAACATGTAGGTTCCCGGATTCGGATTGCTGGAAACCTCCGAGCAGCCGGGTGCTGAACGCTGGCGCTCCCACGTGAACTTGGCCGTTTCCACACTGTTGGGCTTGATGGTTTTGAGCAGGTCCTCGCCGGCCTGCTGGCAGTCCCGTGACGAGAAGATCCGGTCGGCGCCGCTGGTGACGGTGAATTCCATCTGGCTGGTCCCCACGTTGACGTCGCAAGGCTCAGCGCCGTTGTTGGTCACCGTCATGGTCAGCACCGGAGTTGTGCCTGCGGAATAGCTCAGTGCGTCGGTGGTGGCAGCGACCTGGACGGATTCTTCCGGGCACAGTTTCGACGCCGGTTCAGCCCCGCCGCTCGGCGCGGGTGAGGAGGCGGTTGGCTTTGGAGACGGCTTTCCGCCGGGAGCTGCCGTGGTGTCCGCGGCGTCGGGCTGCTTGTTGTCCGCGGCGCCGGGCTGCTTGTTGTCCGGGCCGGGAATGGTGGCTTCAGTGCCGCTGTCGGCGGCCGCCGGCTCGTCTCCGCGAAGCGCGTTCGCCACGGCGGCGATGCCCGCGATCAGGGCGATCAGAACCAGCAGTCCGAGGAGGCCGGCGACTATCCGCCGACGCCGGTAGACGGCCGCGCTCGGGTGTCCGGGGGCGGTGTTCCCTGACGCTGTGTGCCCTGATGCTGTGTTCCCCGAAGAGGAGTCTGATGATCCATTACCAACCATGCCTTAAGGCTAGGTATACGGGTCCGGATTACCTGCCGCACCACGCCGGTCAGTAGAGTATTGCTGGTCATAACCGAGGGAGATTGCATGGGACCGGGTCCGCAGCAGGCGCCGCAGCTGCATACGGAGATCATCAGTTGGTTCACCGCCAATGCGCGCGACCTTCCGTGGCGGGAGGCCGGCTGCAGCCCGTGGGGAATCTTCGTCAGTGAAATCATGCTCCAGCAAACCCCCGTGGTCCGCGTGCTGCCGGTGTGGGAGCAGTGGATGGCGCGCTGGCCCACTCCTGCCGCGTTGGCTGCCGAACCCAGCGGGGAAGCAGTGCGCGCCTGGGGGCGGCTCGGCTATCCCCGCCGCGCCCTTCGCCTGCACGCAGCGGCCACGGCCATGACCGCCGATTTCGGCGGCCGCGTTCCGGAAACCTCCGCCGAGCTCCTGACCCTGCCGGGCGTGGGAACCTACACCGCTGCGGCAGTCGCGTCCTTTGCCTTCAGCCGCCGGGAAACGGTGGTGGACACCAACATCCGCCGGGTCCATGCCCGCGCCGTCGGCGGCAAGGCCCTGCCCGCGCCGGCGCTGAACGCCGCGGAAATGCGCCTGGCCGTTACCCTGCTGCCCGACGACGACGCCGCTTCCGTCGCCTGGAACGCCTCGGTCATGGAACTCGGCGCCCTGGTGTGCACCGCCCGCAGCCCCAAATGCGAGGTCTGTCCGGTGCTCCGGCACTGCGCGTGGGTGGCGGCCGGAAAACCTGCCCCGGACTACATCCCCAAGGGCCAGTCCTGGGCCGGCACCGACCGCCAGGTCCGCGGCGCCGTCATGGCCGTGCTGCGGCAGGCAAGAGGCCCGGTGCTCCGGACGCTGCTGCTGGGTCCGGTGGACCTCGTGGCGCCGGAGGCTGATCCCGAGCTCGCCCCGCTGGCGGCGCTGCACGCGCTCAACGCTCCTGCCGAGCAGCTCGAGCGGGCGCTGGCCGGGCTCCTGACGGACCGGCTGGCCGAGGAGACCGAGAGCGGCCTGCAGTTGCCGGCCTGACTCTCGCCGGGAACGCTAGATCTCTCCGAAACCGTTCCGCACCTCCAGCGCCATGATGTCCACTGCCCGGGCGGCATCGGGGCCGCGGGCTGCCACGGTGAGGGTCTGTCCCGGACCGAGGCCCAGGGACATCAGCATCATCACCGATTTCGCGTCCACGCCGTTGATGCGCACCTCAGCATCCAGGTCGGACATCGCCTGGGCGACGGCGGCTGCCGGACGGGCATGCAGGCCGGCCCGGTTGATGATCTCCCACGATCCGGTGTGCACACCGTCGTCGTCGGGGTCGAAACCATCCGCTTCCTCCTCCGGCTCCCCGGCACCTCCCCCGGCCGCCGTGCCCGCTGCCGTGCCCGCCGCTGCAGCAGGTGCCCGGGCCGGGATGCCGCCGGCGGACTCAGCCTCCTGCACCACCGCGGCGAGTGCCCTGCCGCCCTGCGCGGCGACGGCGGCCGCCACGGTTCCTTCCACCAGCGGCGCGTCTGCCAGCCGCACCCGGCCGCGCTGCTCATCGTCCAAAAATTCCACTGCCATTTCGGCGGTCATGACGGCCGAGCCCAAATCGGCCAGCAGCACCGCGCCCTCGCCGGTGTCAGCGACGGCGATGGCGGCGGTGATCTTGTCGAGGCTGGTGCCGATGCCGCCGTCGTCGGTACCGCCGGCCGGCGCGATCGTCACGTCGCCGGCCATCTGCGCCGCCAGTTCCCGGACACCTTCCGCCAGTTTGGCGCTGTGGGAAACGATGACCAGACCTACGCTCATGTGCCCTCTCCCGCTGTCCTGGCCGCCGCCTGCAGGATCAGGGCCGTGGAGGCCGCCCCGGGGTCAAGATGTCCGGCGCTGCGCTCCCCCAGGTAGCTGGCCCGCCCCTTGCGGGCGATCAGCGGTTCTGTCCCGGCCAATCCGGCGTTGGCGGCGTTTGCCGCCGCGGACAGCACCTCCAAGCTGCTCGCCTGCGCCGCTGCTGAAGTTTGCGCTGCTTCCACTGCGGGGGTCCACGCATCCACCATGGTCTTGTCTCCGGGTTCCGCCTTGCCCCGCGCCACGATGCCGTCCCGGGCGGCGGTGAGGACCGCGACGACGGCGGCAGGGTCCAGCTCCGGGCTGTTGCCCGCCGCGGTCGAGGCGCGCAGGAAAGCCGTCCCGTACAGCGGTCCTGCCGCGCCCCCGACCTTCGACATCAGTGTCATGGCTGCCAGCTTCAAGACGTCGCCGGGGGTGGCCGGCGTGCCTTCGGCGTCCAGTTTCTGCACGACGGCGGAAAAGCCCCGGTCCATGTTTTCGCCGTGGTCGGCGTCGCCGATGTCCCGGTCCAGATCGATCAGCCGCTGCCGGTTCTCGGCCATGGCCGCAGCGCTGGCACGCATCCATTTGGCGGCCCATGCCGCATCCAGTGCCATCCCTCAGACCCCCCAGCGCAGCGCCGGCGTGTGCACGGGGGAATCCCACAGCTCGGTCAGCTCCTCGTCCAGCCGCAGCACCGTCACTGACGCGCCCTGCATGTCCAGCGCGGTGATGTAGTTGCCCACCAGCGACCGTTGAATGCGGATGCCACGCTCGGCCAGGACTTCCGCGGCCCTGCGGTAGACAATGTACAGCTCGCTGAGCGGCGTGCCGCCCATGCCGTTCACAAACAGGAGGACCTTGTCCCCGGACGCGGCGCCCAGATCGCTGAGGACCGGGTCCAGCAGCTGGTCGGTGATGCTGTCGGCGGGCGCCATCGGCAGCCGGTGCCGGCCAGGTTCGCCGTGGATGCCCACGCCCAGCTCAATCTCGTTCTCCGCCAGGGTGAAGCTGGGTTCTCCCGCGTGGGGAACGGTGCACGGCGCCAGGGCCACTCCCATGGACCGGACGTTGGCGTTGACCCGTTCGGCCACTGCCGCCACCTGCTCCAGCGAGTCCCCCCGCTCCGCAGCACCGCCGGCAATGCGCTCCAGCAGCACGGTTCCGGCCACCCCGCGCCGTCCGGCGGTGTACAGCGAGTCTTCGACGGCGACGTCGTCGTTGACCACCACCGTGGCGACGTTGACGCCTTCCGCCTGGGCCAGCTCGGCGGCAGTCTCAAAATTCAGGATGTCGCCGGTGTAGTTCTTGACGATCAGCAGGACCCCGGCTCCGGTGTCGGTACCGGTGATTGCGGGAAGGATCTGGTCCGGGGTGGGGGAGGTGAAGACCGCCCCGGGCACCGCCGCATCCAGCATGCCGCGGCCCACATACCCGCTGTGCAGCGGCTCGTGGCCGCTTCCTCCGCCGGACACCAGGGCCACCTTGTCCCTCGCCGGCTCCCTGCGCACCACAAAGTCCGGGTCGCTGTGCACCCGGACCAGATCGTGATGTGCCAGCCCAAAGCCGGCCAGCGATTCCGTAACCACCCGGCGCGGGTCATTGATGAGTTTCTTCATTCTCGAGCAGCTCCTTCAGCGAAGGCGTCCCGGCCGGCACGGCGCCGCTGCCGGTTCCAGGAATTAACCCTGAGTTGCTCAAGACCCTACTCCGGCATGTGCCCGCTGGACAGGCCGGACGTGGCAGGGAAGCCCGCCGGAGAGCCCGTCGCCGACCCCTGGTTAAACAGCGGCGGGAGGGGTTGGATAACCCCTCCCGCGCCCTGCTCTCAGGACCTACTTGCCCTTGAAAGCGTCCTTGATGTTTTCGCCGGCCTGCTTGGCACTGCCTTTGGCCTGGTCACCGTGGCCTTCGGCTTCCATGCTTTCGTTGCCGGTGGCCTTTCCCAGGCCTTCCTTTACCTTGCCGCCCAGCTTCTCGGCTGAATTCTGCACCTTGTCATCTGCGCCCATAAGTGGATCCCGCTTTCTGATCGTGGCCCGGTGCGGCAGCATAAACTGTCACTCATTCTTCGGGCCGTTGGTGATGCTAAGTACCCTGAGCGTATCCATTTGTGGCGGCGAAATGCCAGCAATATCGTCCGGTTACTCTGTTCGCGAACAGCGGCGCCCCCGGAAAGATGCGGCTACAGGGAACGGATCATGCGGGTATTGCCCAGGGTATTGGGCTTGACCCGGGCCAAATCCAGGAACTCGGCCACTCCTTCGTCGTGGGAGCGCAGCAGCTCCGAATAGACCTCGGGATCCACCGCCGACTGGTTGGCCATCACCTCGAATCCGTGGCGCCGGAAAAACTCCACCTCGAAGGTCAGGCAAAAAACGCGCCGGACACCGATCTCGGCGGCTTCGGCGAGCAGCGCCTCGAGCAGGATATGGCCGACGCCGCGGCCGCGCCAGCTGCTGTCAGCGGCCAGGGTCCGGACTTCCGCCAGGTCTTCCCACATCACGTGCAGCGCCCCGCACCCGACCACCTCGCCGTCGGGCCCTTCAGCGATCCGAAACTCCTGCAGCCCCTCGTAGTAGGCCACGGCTTCCTTGGCCACCAGGATCCGCTCGTCCGCCAGCGGTGCCACGAGGGCCCGGATGCGGGGAACGTCGGAGGTGCGGGCGCGGCGGACAGTGATGGTCAAGGGAGAAGTCACCGGTTCAGTCTAGGACCGCCCGGGGCCACTGCGTAAAGCGGGCGCCGGGGATCCGCATGCTTCCCGCACGGCACATGAAAAGGACCCGGCGGGCGGATGCCACCGGGTCCTTCTCATATCGGGTGCCGTTGGCCGGCAGCTCGGCTGTTAGTCGCCGACGCCGGCTTCAATTGCCGAGGGCGCTTCCTCAAGGGCCTTCGGCGCGCCGTGGCCCACAAACGTGAACTTGGCGTCGTCGCCTTCGCCCTCCACGTCCACGGAAACCAGTTCGCCGGGCTTGAGATCCCCGAACAAGATCTTCTCGGACAGCTGGTCCTCGATTTCGCGCTGGATGGTCCGGCGCAGCGGCCGGGCACCCATGGCGGGATCGTAGCCCCGGGTCGCCAGCAGGACCTTGGCGGCCGGAGTCAGTTCGATGGTCATGCCCTTGTCCGCCAGGCGCTTGCCCAGGCGTTCCAGGAACAGGTCAACGATCTGGACGATCTCGTCCTGCGTGAGCTGCGGGAAGACCACCGTGTCATCAACACGGTTGAGGAACTCGGGGCGGAAGTGCTGGCGCAGCTCCTCCGTGACCCGGGCCCGCATCCGGTCGTAGCCGGTCTTCGTGTCGGTGCCGGACTGGAAACCGGTGGACACGCTCTTGGAGATGTCCCGGGTTCCCAGGTTGGTGGTCATGATGATGATGGTGTTCTTGAAGTCCACCACCCGGCCCTGGCTGTCCGTCAGGCGGCCGTCTTCGAGGATCTGCAGCAGCGAGTTGAACAGGTCCGCGTGGGCCTTTTCCACCTCGTCGAACAGCACCACGGAGAACGGACGGCGGCGGACCTTTTCGGTCAGCTGCCCGCCTTCTTCGTAGCCGACGTACCCGGGAGGAGCACCGAAGAGCCGGGAAACCGTGTGCTTCTCGGAGTATTCGGACATGTCCAGGGTGATCAGGGCTTCTTCGTCGCCGAAGAGGAATTCCGCCAGTGCCTTGGCCAGCTCAGTCTTACCGACACCGGTGGGGCCGGCGAAGATGAAGGAGCCACCCGGACGCTTCGGATCCTTGAGTCCGGCACGCGTGCGGCGCATGGCCTGCGAGATGGACTTGATGGCCTGATCCTGACCGATGACGCGCTTGTGCAGCTCGTCTTCCATCTTGAGCAGGCGCGTGGATTCTTCTTCGTTGAGCTTGACCACGGGAATGCCGGTGGAGTTGGCAAGCACCTCGGCGATGAGTTCCTCATCCACCTCGGCGATGTCATCCAGGCCGCCGGACTTCCACTGGCGTTCCTTTTCCGCGCGCTGGTCGTGGAGCTTCTGCTCCTTGTCCCGCAGGGAGGCGGCGCCTTCGAAGTCCTGGGAATCAATGGCTGATTCCTTCTCCAGCTTGAGCGCGGAGATCTTCTCGTCGATTTCCTTGAGCTCGGGCGGCGCCGTCATCCGGCGGATCCGCAGCCGGGCACCGGCTTCGTCGATCAGGTCAATGGCCTTGTCCGGCAGGAACCGGTCACTGATGTAGCGCTCGGCCAGGGTCGCGGCCGACGTCAGTGCGGCATCCGTGATGGACACGCGGTGGTGCGCTTCATAGCGGTCCCGCAGGCCCTTCAGGATCTCGATGGAGTGCGCAACGGAAGGTTCCTTGACCTGGATCGGCTGGAAACGGCGCTCGAGGGCGGCGTCCTTCTCGATGTGCTTGCGGTACTCGTCCAGGGTGGTGGCACCGATGGTCTGCAGTTCACCGCGGGCCAGCATCGGCTTCAGGATGGAGGCCGCGTCGATGGCGCCTTCCGCGGCTCCCGCACCAACCAGGGTGTGGATCTCATCGATGAACAGGATGATGTCTCCGCGGGTGCGGATTTCCTTGAGCACCTTCTTCAGGCGTTCCTCAAAGTCACCGCGGTACCGGGAGCCGGCAACGAGGGATCCGAGGTCAAGGGTGTAGAGCTGCTTGTCACGAATGGTTTCCGGCACGTCGCCGCGGACGATGGCCTGGGCCAGCCCTTCGACGACTGCGGTCTTGCCGACGCCGGGCTCACCAATCAGAACAGGGTTGTTCTTGGTGCGGCGGGACAGGACCTGCATGACCCGTTCCATTTCGTGCTCGCGCCCGATGACGGGATCCAGTTTGGATTCGCGTGCAGCCTGGGTGAGGTTGCGGCCAAACTGGTCCAGAACGACCGAACCCGCGGGCTGGCCTTCCTGCTGCTGGCCGCCCGAGCTGACGGGCTCCTTGCCCTGGTAGCCGGACAGCAGCTGGATAACCTGCTGGCGCACCCGGTTGAGGTCGGCGCCGAGCTTGACCAGCACCTGGGCTGCCACGCCTTCGCCTTCACGGATCAGGCCAAGCAGGATGTGCTCGGTTCCAATGTAGTTGTGGCCAAGCTGCAGGGCCTCCCGCAGGGAGAGCTCCAGAACCTTCTTGGCGCGGGGGGTGAAGGGGATGTGGCCGGACGGGGCCTGCTGGCCCTGGCCGATAATCTCCTGCACCTGCTCGCGCACGGCACCGAGTGAGATACTCAGGGATTCCAGGGCCTTAGCTGCGACGCCTTCACCCTCATGAATGAGCCCGAGCAGGATGTGCTCGGTGCCGATGTAGTTGTGGTTGAGCATGCGAGCCTCTTCTTGGGCAAGCACGACAACGCGACGGGCACGGTCGGTAAATCTTTCAAACATGAGGCACACTCCTAGCTAACGCGTAATTCGATGCTACGTGTCCAGCGCGTGCTTAAGGAGCATGTTCGCCCTAGGCGTGACCACAGGCCCCGGAAAGTCCCCGGGGCCATGATCCGCTCTAGCCCTGGGCAGCCCGGTAGGCTTCGATGATTTCGCTGTTCACGCGTCCGCGTTCCGAAACGGTGTACCCGTTGTTCCGGGCCCACTCGCGGATCTGCGCCGCTTCATTGTTGCGTGCCGAACCCGTGCTGCGGGGGCGGCCGGTGCGTCCGCCCACTTTGCGGCCGGCATCAAGGTACGGCTTCAGGGCCGCACGAAGATTCTTTGCATTGTCGGTCGACAGATCGATCTCGTACTGTGAGCCGTCCAGACCGAACCGGACGGTCTCATCCGCACTTCCAGCATCGAGGTCATCGACCAGAATGATTTTTACCTTTTGCGCCACGACAGGCTCCTAAGCAGTTAAACCGGGAAAAAACGATAATGAGACCACTTAGAGTATGGCGCAATTTTGAATGCCCCGTCAAAGCGTAGTCGGCGATTTAATTACTTTCTTTTTCAGATGCCGAACTACTTGCTTCCCGATCTGCCGCCAGATCAGCTTCACGTTCCGCTTCAGCCAGCGCTTTTCGTTCTGAACGGTCCGCATTCAGCAGGGCCTTCATCGCAAAATAAAAGAGACCTCCGACACAGATTGAGGGCAGTAGAACTTCAACGTATTCCATGGTCTAACCCATTTCCGGCTTTAGGAGGGGGAACAAAATTGTTTCCCTGATACCCGTGTTCGTGAAAAGCATCACAAGGCGGTCAATTCCGAGACCGATACCGCCCATGGGCGGTGCACCGTATTCAAGGGCACGCAGGAAGTCCTCGTCAAGGGCCATGGCCTCGTCATCGCCGTCGGCCGCCCGGAGGGACTGCTCGGTCAGGCGTTCGCGCTGAATGACCGGATCAATGAGCTCCGAGAACGCGGTGCCTCGTTCCATGCCGCCGATGATCAGGTCCCAGGCCTCAATCAGGCGCGGATCATTTCTGTTCGGCCGGGCCAGCGGCTGGGCCGAGGGCGGATAATCGTAGACGAACGTCGGCTGGATAAGGGTTGGTTCCACGATTTCGCCGAACAGTTCCACTGCGAGTTTCTCGGCGTCCCATTTCGGATCCACCTTGACCTCGTGCTTTTCGGCAACGCGGCGAAGGGTTTCGGCGTCGGTATCCGGTGTGATTTCCTCGCCCACGGCCTCGGACAGGGCGGGATAAACGGACAGCCACTTCCATTCCCCGTCGAGGTCGATTGTTCCGGCCTCGGTCTCAATCTGCCGGCTGCCCACCAGATCCGCACAGTGCAGGATGATTTCCTTGATCCGGTCCGCCATGACGAACTGGTCGGCATACGCCTCGTAGCATTCCAGCGTGGTGAATTCGGGGCTGTGCGTGGAGTCCACGCCCTCGTTGCGGAAGATCCGCCCCAGTTCGAAGACCCGCTCGATCCCGCCGACGACCGCCCGCTTCAGGTACAGCTCGGTGGCGATGCGCAGGGTCATCTTCTGGTCGAAGGCGTTCAGGTGCGTCTCAAAGGGACGGGCTGCCGCTCCGCCGTGGACCAGCTGCAGCATGGGAGTTTCCACTTCCACGTAGCCGTGGCCGTGCAGGGTGTCCCGGACGCCGCGGATGATCGCGGCCCGCTTGTAGACCATCTCGCGTGCTTCGTCGCGGACCATCAGGTCCACGTAGCGCTGCCGGACCCGGGTTTCTTCATTCAGGCCGGCGTGCAGCACGGGCAGCGGGCGCAGGGCCTTCGAGGCCATCGACCAGGAATCCGCCATGACGGAAAGCTCGCCCCGGCGGGAGGAGATGACCTCGCCGCGGACAAAAACGTGATCCCCGAGGTCGACCAGGGCCTTCCAGTCCGCCAGCGACTCTTCGCCGACGACGGCCAGGCTGAGCATGGCCTGCACCCGGGTGCCGTTGCCCTCCTGGAGGGTGGCAAAGCAGAGTTTGCCGGTGTTGCGGATGAAGACCACGCGGCCGGTGACGCCGACGGTTTCGCCGCTGGTTTCGTCGGCCTGCAGGTGTCCGAACTTCTCCCGGACCTCTTTCAGGGAATGGGTGCGCTCCACGCCCACCGGGTAGGCTTCCGAGCCCCGGGCGATGAGGCGGGCCCGCTTCTCGGCGCGGATGCGCATCTGCTCGGAGGTGTCGGCTGCTTCGGGAACGGAGTTAGATGTGGTCACAATACTTAAGTTTACAGAGCCGCGCGGCGGAGGTTTACGGCAGACCGCCAGCCGGTTCACGGCGGGCGCACAGATCAGTGGGCTACGGACCCTCTCCGGCTGCGGGCGCCAGGGGCAGGTTGTCGATCAGCCGCACCGATCCGATGCGCGCGGCCAGGAGCGCCAGCGCAGGCTTTCGCAGCGGCCCGCTCCCGGCGGGCAGCGGCTGCAGCGTCTGCGGATCCACGATGTCGAAGTAGTCCAGCTCCACCAGGGGTTCGGTTTTCACGAGTGCGACGGCGGCGGCCAGGTCCGGAGGTGCGCCGGCAGAGACCCGGTGCTGCAGTGCAAACAGGGCGCGGGACAGGACCGTTGCCGCCCGCCGGTGCTCCGGGTCCAGGAAAACGTTGCGGCTGGACTCGGCCAGCCCGTCGGCGGCGCGCACCACCGGCACTCCCACGATGTCCGCCGGGAAGTTCAGGTCAGCGGCCATTCGGCGGATCAGCGCCAGCTGCTGGGCGTCCTTTTGCCCGAAGTAGGCGCGGTAGCGCGCCGGCCGGGCGGGCTGGGCGTAGTGCAGCAGCTTGGCCACCACCGTGAGCACACCGTCAAAGTGTCCGGGCCGGGAGGCTCCCTCGTAGCGGGCTCCCAGCTCGCCGGCGCTGACCCGCACCAGCGGCGGGCCGTCCGGATAGACCTCCGCCTCCGACGGCGCGAAGACCAGGTCCGCGCCGGCGTCGCCAAGCAGTTCCACATCCGCCTCGAGCGTGCGCGGATAGCGGCGCAGGTCATCCTCGTCGTCGAACTGCAGTGGGTTGACGAAAACCGAGGCGACGACGACGTCGTTCTCGGCCCGCGCGGCCTCCACCAGGGCGCGGTGGCCGTGATGGAGCGCGCCCATGGTCGGCACCAGTCCGAGCGCGGGAGGTTGGACACCGTCGCGGCCGGTGCCGCCGGCGGCAGCCAGCGCCTCGGCAACGGCAGCCCGCAGGTCCGCTGCCGTGCGCAGCACCAGCGGCGTGCTCACCGCGGTCCTTCCGCATCCAGGGTCAGGGCATCGATGACGGCCTGGCCGCGGGCCGCACTGAGCAGCCCGCGGTCGATGGCCCGGCGTGCGGTGGCCAGCGACAGGGCGCGGTAGGTGTCCCGGAGGTCGGCGCTGTCCTGGTCGGCCATTTCGCTCAGGTGCGCCGCCACCGTGCCGGCGTCCCCGCGCGCCACCGGGCCGGTCAGCGCATGCTCGCCGGAGGCAAGGGCGTTTTCCAGGGAGGCGCGCATCAGCGGACCCAGCAGGCGGTCCGGAAATTCGACGCCGATGTCCTTGAGCAGCTGCGTGGACTGCGCGGTGATGGTCACCAGGTGGTTGGAGGCGTGGGCCAGGGCCAGGTGGTAGTTGACCCGGTCGGCCTCATCGATGACCACCGGTTCGGCGCCCATTTCCACCACCAGGGCCTGCGCGATGGGCAGCACGGCGGTGGGGGCGGTGACGCCGAAGGAGCAATCGGCCAGCCGGGTCAGGTCAAGGCTCATCCCGGTGAAGGTCATGGCCGGGTGCAGGGCCAGCGGAATGGCCCCGGCCCGGCGGGCGGGTTCGAGGATATCGGTGCCGAATCGGCCCGAAGTGTGCGCCACCAGCTGTCCGGCCTGCCAGGCGTTGGTGGCGGCGAGCCCGGAGACCAGCGGCCCCAGGGCGTCGTCCGGCACTGCCAGCAGCACCAGCTCGGAGCGCTCCACGATTTCCGGAATGTCCAGGACGGGAACGCCGGGCAACAGGTTGGCAGCACGTTCGCGGCTTTCCTCACTTACCGCAGAGACGCCGACGACGGCATGTTCGGCTGCGCGCAGGGCAGCCCCGAGCACTGCCCCGACCCGCCCGGCACCGATGACCCCGATGCCGAGCCTGCCCCGCCGTCGTTTTTCGGCGGTGCTGGCGTCAGCGCTGTTCATGGGGGTGCTCCTTCGAAACGGTGTTGCTGATGGCGTGGGGGTTGATGCTGCCGGGGTCAACCGGTCCGGAACCTGTTGCCTGGTTCCAGCGGCCGCTGCGGTCACGGCGCCGGGCTTCGCGGGCCCGGACCGCCTGCTCCAGGAACAGGCCGCGGACCGTGGCGGCATCGATTTTCCGGATCCGCGGATGCACCGGCCCGGGGGTGGAATGCAGGACCAGGTCGGCGGTGCCGAAGCGCCGGCGCAGCGGACCCTGCTCCAGCGACATGGACTGCGTGCGTTCATGCGGAACCACTGAGAGTGCCCGCCACAGGGCACCGCTGCGGACCAGCAGCGCCGTTTCCGTGAGGGCGAAGCCGTTGCGCCGCCAGGCCAGCGGTGCGATCCAGCGGGCGCGGCGGGGTGTGGTCGTGAAGCCGTCGCCGGAGTCCCGGCCGGCGATTCCGGCGGTGAAGACATCCAGCGGCCGGTCGGTGCCGGGCTCGAGCAGCACCAGGGCGAGGATGGCGAAAACCTCTTCCAGGGTTCCGGCCGGAAGCAGCTTGGTGCGGGCCTGTCCTTCGGACGTGGCCGCATCGCCGTAACCGGCCACGTTGACCGAGACGCGGTACCAGCCGGTGAGCCGCCAGAGCGGCGACTGCTTGACGGCCACTGCCTGGATCCGGCCCGGCGGGACGGTCTGGGTTCGGGTGTCCAGCAGCCCGTAGCGCACACGGATTCCGTCCCGGGACACCGAGGCGCGGAAATTGAACGAGGTGGAAAACTCGGTCCAGTAGCCGCCGACGGCGCCGAAGAGCAGGGGGAACAGGATGGCCAGGCTGACGGCCTCGCCGGTGACGGCAGTGAGGATGGTGACGCCGGCGACGCCGGCCAGCAGGAACAGGGTGGTTCCGGAGAGCAGGGTGGCGGCTATGACCCGCCCGGGACGCAGCTCCAGGATCGGCTGCTCCGGAGCCTCAACGGGTCCCGGAACCTGCCGTCCGCCCGGAGGGACGTCAGCGTCCTCGCCGCCGGCGCCCGCTTCCGCTGCGCCGGAGGCCCGGTCCAGGATCATGGTCCGCAGCTGCTGGGCGTCGTCGAGTTTGAGGAACGCCAGCCGGACGGCGGACTCACCGGCGTCTGCCACCTCGAAGCGCAGTTCGGCCAGGCCGAAGAGCCGTGCCAGCAGGGGCTGGACAATGTCGATGGCCTGAACGCGGTCCAGGCGGGCTTGGCGCTGCTGGCGGAATACGACGCCGGAGTGGACCCGCACGTGGTCATCGGTCACTTGATAGCGCGTGAACCACCAGGACAGGAAGAAGACGGCGGCGATGATCAGCAGGATCGCCGCGAGGATGCCAATGCCGATCAGCAGCACAGTGCCGTCGGGTGCGGGCGCGGTCCTGCCCCCGCCGCCGCCGCCGTCGTCCCTGCCAACGCCGATCAGGTCCTCGACCAGGTTCCGGCCGAACACAAAGGCAATCGCGGCCAGGGCTATCCAGCCGCGCACCAGGGGCGACACCGGGTGGACGCGGGCCCATTCCCCGCTGCGTGGGATGCTCACAGCCCGGCCAGCTGCGTTTCGCCGCGTTCGGACAGGTGCTCGCGCAGGCGGGCCCCCTCGGACGCCGGCAGGCCCGGCAGGACGGCGTTGGTGCCGGGCGCCGCGGTGTGCAGCTTGAGAGAGCACAGGCCAAAGGCCCGTTCCAGGGGACCGACCGTCACGTCCACGTACTGCATCCGGCCATAGGGAACCACCAGCGTGCGCTGGTAGAAAATGCCGCGCCGCAGCAGGAAGTCCTCGTTGCGTTCGGCGTAGCAAACCGCGCGCACCTGCCGCGGCAGCAGGGCTCCGCGCCACAGATAGGCCGCTGCGACCACTGCCGGCAGGCCCCAGGCCAGCCAGCTCGGAGCCGAGGGCCACACCCCGGCAGCCCGCAGGATCAGCGGGGTGCAGGCCAGAGCCACGGTCAGCAGGGCTTCGACGGCCCAGCCGATGAGGCGGACGGTGAGGTACCGGGGCGAGATGTGCTCCCAGTTGATTCCGTCCGGATCGATTGCTTCGCTAGGCATATTCTCCGTCTCCCGGTTCACGTCTGGTGTCCGGGCCGGCAGCGGTGCCGCCGTGCCCGTTGGAGTCGTCCGGTGGGGGGAGCCTGCAAAACCGCTCCACCAGAAGACCGACGGAGATCATAAGAACTCCTCCGGCGATCATAGCCAGCGAGGACCACGTGGCGCTGTGCCCGGGACGAAGGGACCACAGGGGTACCTGCTCCAGGAAGATGCCGGCGTGCCAGCCCAGCAGCAGCGACCCGGCGTAGGCCGTTGCCTGGGCCAGGACCAGTGTCCGGGCGGCGGCGATCGGGTCCAGCTCGCGGTTCCGGTTGCCCTGCTGCCAGCGCCGAACGCGCAGGCCCAGGATGAGGGTCGCGCCGGAGATCAGGAGGACGGCGAGCAGCCCGTACACGCTGAGGACGGGCGCGGGCAGGGAATTGCGGACGGCCCAGTAGTTTCCCAGCCAGCCAACAATGCCGGCGGCCGCCGCGATGACGGCGAGCCAGCGGTATTTAATGCTCGACACGGCCGGATCAGTCTCCCTCGAAGATTTCCAGTCCCGGCAGATCCTCGGCACTGGCGGCGAGCTCGGCGACCGGGGTGCCTGACAGCACGGCGTCCGGATCCATCCAGGCCCAGGGCTGCAGCACGAAGGCACGGGTGTGCGCCCGCGGATGCGGAAGGGTGAGGGTTTCGTCGTCGAGCACCAAGTCGCCGTAGGTGATGATGTCGACGTCGAGGGTGCGCGGCCCCCAGCGCACCTCGCGTTCCCGGTGGTGCGCGTTTTCCACGCTCTGGCAGTGGGCCAGCAGGTCGTGGGGCGGCAGGTCGGTTTCCACGGAGACCACCAGGTTCAGGTAGTCGGGCTGTTCAGGCCCGCCCACCGGACGGGTCCGCACCACCGGCGACACCGCCTGGAGCCGAACGCCGGGATGGTTGGCCAGTTCGGCCACGGCGAGGGAGAGCGTGTCCCGGCTTTCGCCGAGATTGCTGCCCAGGGCGAGGACCGCGGTCACGGCCCCGGCGCCGGTCACAGCCGGTCCCGGTGGATGGTCACTGAGACATCGCCGAAGGGAACGGTGATGGGTGCCTGCGGTTTGTGGACGGTGACGTCGACGGCGCTGATGCCGGCAAAGCCGTCCAGGACGGCGCCGGCGATGCGCTCGGCCAGTGCCTCGATCAGGTTCAGCGGTTCGCCGGCGATGATGGCGGCCACCTGCTCAGCGAGTTCGCCGTAGTGGGCGGTCAATGTCAGGTCGTCGCTGAGGCCGGCCGGCCGCAGGTCGGCGTGCAGCACCACGTCCACCACAAAAGGCTGGCCGTTGCGCCGCTCGTCGTCGAACACTCCGTGGAATCCCCGTGCGGTTATTCCGGTCAGGGTGATGGTGTCGCGTGCGCGGGTGCGGGTGGCTGCGCTGCCGGCTTCCATGTCTATGCCTTCCATGCTGCTGTGGTCTTGACGGCGTCGAGGCTCGGGCCGACGTTGTGCACCCGGACGCACCAGACGCCGGAAAAGGCGGCGAGTGCGGTGATGGCCACCGTGGCGTCGTCGCGTTCCAGGGGCGGGGCCGCTTTGCCGGAGCGGGCCAGCAGGGAGCCGAGGAAACGCTTCCGGGAAGCGCCGATGAGGACCCGGTGGCCCATACCGTTCAACTTGTCGATGCTGCGCAGCAGTTCCCAGTTGTCGTTGCCGTGCTTGGAGAAGCCCAGCCCGGGATCGAGGATGATCTGCTCAGGAGTTGCTCCGGCGGCGTAGAACTGGTCCCGGAGCTTCGTCAGCTCGGTGATCACGTCATCGACGACGGAGTCGTACTCGGCGTGCGGGTCGCTGCTGCGGACGGCGCCGCGGCTGTGCATCAGCACGTAGTGAGCCCCGGTGCGCGCGATCAGCGCCGGCATTGCGGGATCCACCTCCAGGCCGGAGACGTCATTAATCAGGGCGGCGCCGGCCTGGATGGCCTTTTCCGCCGTTGAGGCGTTCATCGTGTCGACGCTGACCAGCGCACCGGCCTTCACGAGCGCTTCCACCACGGGCAGGATCCGCTGCTGTTCTTCCTCGGCGGTCACCCGCACCGAGTCGGGCCGGGTGGACTCCCCGCCCACATCGATGATGTCGGCGCCGTCGCAGTGCATTTTCAATCCGGCCTGGATGGCGGAGTCGGCCTGCGCAAACTGTCCGCCGTCGCTGAAGGAATCCGGGGTGACGTTGAGGATCCCCATCACCAGGGTGCGGTCGGTCGGCAGGTCTTCGAACCGGCGGGCCCGGGCGGAACGCACCAGCGGCAGCGGTGACGTCGCAGGCCCGGTTCCGGGAGCGGCGGCTAGTGAATCCATGGGGTGGGGGCGTCCTATCGTCCGAGAATGAGGCTCATTGCTTCTGCGCGGGTTGCGGTTTCCCGCAGCTGGCCGCGGACGGCCGAGGTGACGGTCTTGGCTCCGGGCTTGCGCACTCCGCGCATTGACATGCAAAGGTGTTCACATTCAATGACAACTATGGCACCGCGGGGGTCAAGGTTGTCCATCAGCGCGTCCACGATCTGCGTCGTCAGCCGCTCCTGAACCTGCGGGCGCCGCGCGTACACGTCCACCAGCCGCGCCAACTTGCTCAAACCGGTGACCTTGCCGTCCCTGGACGGAATGTAACCAATGTGCGCGGTGCCGTGGAAGGGCACCAGGTGGTGTTCGCAGGTGGAGAAGAACGGGATGTCTTTCACCAGCACCATCTCCTCGTGTTCAAGGGAGAAGGTGGTGGCCAGCAGGTCAACCGGACTCTGGTGCAGGCCGGCGAAGATTTCGGCGTACGATTTGGCGACCCGTTTGGGGGTGTCCTGCAGCCCCTCCCGGTCCGGGTCCTCCCCGATTGCCAGGAGGATCTCGCGGACCGCCTTTGCAATCCTGGGCTGGTCCACCGGGGCCAGGGAATCGGAGATGTCCTCCGCGGTCAGTTCATCGTCGAAATCCGTCACTGGTCGATCCTACCGTGACTGTCCCGGCGGCCGCCCCGGTGCCCCGGTGCCCGGGCGGATCCCCGGTTCCTTCCGGGACCGACGCACAGGGAGCCGGACGCAAAGGTGGCCCGGCATCATGCCGGGCCACCTTGTTTCATCGGTCGTTGTTTCAGCGGTCGTTCTGCGCCGAACCGTTAGTGCCGTCGGTCCGGTTGGCGGTGCCGCCCGGCCCGGCGTGGCCGGATCCGCTGCCCTCGGGATGCGTCAGCCCGTTGCTGGACACATCGAAGTCCTGCGGCAGATCGGCGTCGGCAATCTGATCCTGCGGGGAAACGGTGTCCGGATTCGGCTGGCCGTTGGCCGCGGCCTCGCGCCGCTCCTTGGCGGACACCACGGGAGGCAGGGTGTGGACCTGGCGGGTGGGCTTGGAGAGCCACACTTCGCGGACGTCCCGCTTGCGCACGTCCGAGAAGACCTCGGCAATTTCGGCCTGGTTCAGGGTCTCGCGCTCCAGCAGCTCCAGGGCCAGCCGGTCCAGGACGTCCCGGTTTTCCGTCAGGATCTGGTAGGCCTCGTCGTGGGCGTTGTCCAGCAGGCGCCGGATTTCCTCATCCACCACGTACGCCACCTGGTCGGAGTAGTTGCGTTCCTGCCCCATGTCGCGGCCCAGGAACGGTTCGCCTCCGCCGCTGCCGAGCTTCACGGAACCGATCCGCTCGCTCATGCCGTATTGCGTGACCATCTTCCGGGCCGTGGCGGTGGCCTTTTCGATGTCGTTGGACGCGCCGGTGGACGGATCGTGGAAGACGATCTCTTCGGCCACCCGGCCGCCCATGGCGTAGGCGAGCTGGTCAAGCAGTTCGTTGCGCGTGATCGAGTACTTGTCGTCCTGCGGCAGCACCATCGTGTAGCCCAGGGCGCGGCCGCGGGGCAGGATGGTCACTTTGGTGACGGGGTCGGTGTTGCGCAGGGCAGCAGCCACCAGGGCGTGGCCGCCCTCGTGGTAGGCGGTGATCTTGCGCTCGAGTTCCTTCATCACCCGGCTGCGCTTCTGCGGTCCGGCGATCACGCGGTCGATGGCCTCATCCAGTGCCCGGTCATCAATGAGCTGGGCGTTGGAGCGGGCGGTCAGCAGGGCTGCCTCGTTCAGGACGTTGGCGAGGTCAGCACCGGTGAAGCCCGGCGTCTTGCGGGCCACGATTTCCAGGTCGACGCCCTCAGCCATCGGCTTGCCCTTGGCGTGCACCTGCAGGATGTGCAGGCGGCCCTGCATGTCCGGAGCGTCCACGCCGATCTGCCGGTCAAAGCGGCCCGGGCGCAGCAGCGCCGGATCCAGCACGTCGGGGCGGTTGGTGGCGGCAATCAGGATGACGTTCGTGTTGCCGTCGAATCCGTCCATTTCCACCAGCAGCTGGTTCAGGGTCTGCTCGCGTTCGTCGTTGCCGCCGCCGACGCCGGCACCGCGGTGACGGCCGACGGCGTCGATCTCGTCGACGAAGATGATGGCCGGGGAATTGTTCTTGGCCTGCTCGAAGAGGTCGCGGACGCGGGACGCGCCCACACCCACGAACATCTCGACAAAGTCGGAACCGGAGATGGAGTAGAACGGAACTCCGGCCTCGCCGGCGACGGCGCGGGCCAGCAGGGTCTTACCGGTGCCGGGAGGGCCGTACAGCAGCACGCCCTTGGGGATTTTGGCGCCCACGGCCTGGAACTTGGCCGGATCCTGCAGGAATTCCTTGATTTCGTGCAGTTCCTCCACGGCCTCGTCAGCTCCGGCGACGTCGGCGAAGGTAACCTGCGGCATGTCCTTGTTGGTCAGCTTGGCCTTGGACTTGCCGAACTTCATGACCTGGGAGCCGCCGCCCTGCATGCGGGAGAGCAGGAACCAGAAGATGACGCCGAGGATAATGAACGGCAGGAACAGGCCCAGGAAACTGGTGAACCAGTTGGTCTGCACCGGCTGGTCGGTGAAACCTTCGGCGCCGGATTCGTTCACGGCTTCGACAATGTCCTGACCGCGGGCGGTGCCAAAGTAGAACTGCACGTTCTCGCCCTGGTCCTGGCCGCTGCTGTCCTTGTACTCGTCTTTAAGCGTCAGGTCGACCCGCTGCTCGCCGTCGTAAATCTTGGCCTGCTCCACCTTCTGGTCCTTGAGCAGCTGCAGGCCCACGCTGGTGTCCACCTGGGTTGCCCCGCTCGTGGAAAGGCTGGGAAGAATGAGTACAAGAAGGGCCACTGCCAGGATTATCCAAAAGACCGGCCCCTTGAAGAAGTTCTTAGATTTCATTCGTCGTCAGGGCGCAAGCCCCGTCCCTCCTGATCAACAACGCTGATAATGCGCGAAATATACTTCAACTAGCTATACACCGTTACCTGAAAGAACACGTCCCGAATACCCGGAAAGTTCCCTCTGGGCGTAGCACGTCGGCGTGATGCTGATCGCTGACGCAAAACCGGACGGCAGCCCGCGGGCCGCCGTCCGGTGCGCTCCAGCGGTGCTGTTTACTCGTAAACGTGCGGCGCCAGGGTTCCAATGAAATCGAGGTTGCGGTACCGCTCGGCAAAGTCCAAGCCGTAGCCGACAACAAACTCGTTGGGGATCTCGTAGCCCACGTACTTAACGTCGATTTCCACCTTCGCGGCGGTGGGCTTGCGCAGCAGGGTGCAGATCTCAACGCTGGCCGGTCCGCGGGACTGCAGGTTGGTGCGCAGCCAGGACAGGGTCAGCCCGGAGTCGATGATGTCTTCGACGATCAGCACGTGCTTGCCCAGCAGGTCCGTTTCCAGGTCCTTGAGGATGCGGACGACGCCGGAGGACTGAGTGCCGGAACCGTAAGAGGACACGGCCATCCAGTCCATGGTGACGTGGCTGTGCAGGGCACGGGAGAGGTCAGCCATGACCATCACGGCGCCCTTCAGCACACCAACCAGCAGGACGTCGCGTCCTGCGTAGTCGCGGTCAATCTCTGCTGCGAGTTCGGCAACCCGCGTTTGGATCTGTTCCTTCGTGTAGAGAACGTGCTTGAGGTCTGACTGGACGTCGTGTGAATCCACGAATGGCTCCCGGGTACGAGATGTTGCAGCTGTATTTTAGGTGCTGCTCTTTTTCCTAAAGACAAGATTGCCATAGCCGGAGCCGCCTTGGGGAACCGGATTAGTGCGCACCTGCCGGTAGACGCTGACTTTGCCCACCAGTTCCACCGGCCCGGCGGAGCCGACGCGCCGAAGCAGCGCCTCGACCGAACGCAGCCGCTCGTAGCTGGGCTGGGCGCCGCCCAGTTCCACCGCGGCCAGAGCCAGGACGCGCTGGCGTATGGCGGGAGCCAGTTTCCGCAGCGGCGCTTCGGGCAGCAGAATCGTGTCGGGATCCGGTTTCTGCGCATCGGTTTCGGCCGCTTGCGGAACCCGCAGCCGGTCGAAGGTTTCGGCGCTCACCGCGTCAAGGTAGTCGGCGTCGTTCGCCAGGATACGTGAGGAACGGAACAGTGCCTCGGCGATTCCCGGGCCCAGTTTCTCTTCCAGGAAGGGCAGGACTTCCGCCCGCACCCGCGACCGGGCAAAAGCCGGATCCGAGTTGGAGGGATCGAACCAGGGGTCCAGGCCCTCGCTTTCGCAGATTTCCTCCGTCTCGCTGCGGCGCAGGCCAAGCAGCGGCCGCAGGTACTTGCCGCGGACGGCGCGCATCCCTGCCAGGGACCGGGTGCCGGAACCGCGGGCCAGGCCCAGGAGCACCTGTTCGGCCTGGTCGTCCAGGGTGTGGCCCAGCAGCACGGCGTCGGCGCCGGTCTCTTCCACGGCGGCGTCAAGGGCCGCGTAGCGGACGGTCCGGGCGGCGGCCTCGGGCCCCATGCCGGTGGCCGGCACCGAGACGGTCCGGACCTGGACCGGATCCAGGCCCATGCCGCGGAGCTTCTCCGCCGCCGAAGCGGCAACTTCCGCGGATCCGGGCTGCAGGGCGTGGTCGACGACGACGGCGCCCACCCGGTAGTCTCCGCGCCGGGCGAAGAAGGATGCCGCTTCAGCCAGGGCCAGCGAGTCCGGTCCGCCGCTGCACGCCACCAGCAGCAGCGGCGGCGGCGTGGACGCGGTGCCGCGGGGCGGCAGGCCCGCGGCGTCAAGGGCGTCACGGATCATGTTGCGGGCCTTGCCGAGCGTCGGGTTCAGCCGCTTGCGGGGGCGGTTCCCGGAAGCCGGGACGGAAAACCCGGAGCCGGAGGGGTCGGTTGCTGACAGGTCAGGTTGCATCGGCACGTGCGGTTACAGCCCCATCCGGGTCATCCACAGCGAAGGCGCGTGGATCTCCGCTTCGGTCGGAAGGTTCTCCGGGCCTTCCCAGACCCGGTTGAACCCCTCCATGCCGGCGCTGTCCACCACGGCCCGGACAAATTTTGAGCCGTCCTTGTACTGGCGCATTTTTGCGTCCAGTCCCAGGATCTGGCGGAAGAACCGGTCCAGCCAGCCGTGGCTCCTGCCGCGGTCGTTGAAGCGCTGCCGGATGGTCTTGACGCTGGGAACGATCTGGGCGTCGACGGCGTCCATCACTACGTTGGCATGGCCCTCGAGCAGGGACATCACTGCGGTCAGGTGGGACATCCGCTCCTTGTCCTCGGGGTCCTGCAGCAGGGACATGACGTCCATCGGACGCTTGGGAACGCCGTCGTCGCCGGTTCCGCCCGTCAGGGCCTCGCGCCCGGCCGGTGTTGCGAGCGTCCTGGCCGCCTGGCCCAGGCGTTCGGACAAGGTCTGGGCCTTGTCCATCAGGCCGTTTGTCAGCAGGCCGATCTGTTCCAGCATGTGGTCGCGCAGCCAGGGAGCGGCGGCGAACTGCACCCGGTGGGTCTGCTCGTGCAGGCACACCCACAGCCGGAAATCCGCAGGAACCACGTTCAGGTCGCGCTCCAGTGTGATGATGTTCGGCGCCACCAGCAGAAGCCTGCCGCCGGAGGGTCCGCCGGGTGTCTTCGCGGCGAAGGGATCGTACTGGCCGAGCACCTTTGAGGACAGGAAGGCCAGGACCGCGCCGAGCTGGGCGCCGGTGACGGTGCCGCTGAACGCGGTGTTGGCGTTTTTCAACTCTTCCGGGTGGGTGCTGGCCAAATGGTCGAGGGCCGGGGTCATGAGTACGGCAAAGCTGCGCGAATTGGCCTTGGCCCAGGAGGCACGGTCCACCACGAGCACCTCGGAATCCCGCAGGTCCCGGGCAGCCTCCAGCCCGGTGATGCGGTGGACATGCGCCACTGCCTCGTCGGCCAGGGTGCGCAGGTCCGCCACCGCTTCGCGGATCTCACGGGCAGACATCTTGGGACCCGCGGGCACCAGGGTGGCAGCCGTTCCGGCGGCCAGATCCCAGTTCACCAGATCGGGGGCGGCTGAGGAACGGTCCTGCTGATAGCTCTCCATCCGTCCATCAGACCACACGGCACCCGGAATTGGTGAGGGGTTCGCTGTACGCCAAACGCCGTCAGCGGCAGCCGCACCCGGCCAGAACGGTGGCTGCCGCATCCACGGCGGCGCGGGCCTGAGCCGTGTTGCCCTCCAGGCCGTTGGCGACGAAGGCAAAGGACAGCAGCCGGCCGTCGGCGTCAGTCACGAACCCGCTCAGCGACGTCACGGCAAACAGGGATCCGGTCTTTCCCCGGACGACGCCGGCGGGGGAAGGACCGGCGCCATCGGTGCCGCCGGTGCCTGTAGTGCCGGTCAACCGGGAGGAGAGGGTTCCGCTCAGCCCCGCCACCGGCAGGGAGTAGGGCAGTGCCCTCACGTCGTTTTTCGTGGAAGTCAGCGCCGCCTGCACCGTTGCGGCGAGCTGCCTCGCGGAGATTTCAGTTCCGCCGCCCAGTCCGGAGACGTCCGCCAGCACCAGGCCGCCGGTGTCCACTCCGAGCCGGGAAACCGCTGACAGCACGGCGGCTGTTCCACCCTCGAAAGTGGCTTCCCGGCCGGTGGCCTGCGCGCTCATCCGGGCCAGTGCCTCGGCCAGGTAGTTGTCGGAGCTGAGCAGCATCTGCTGCACCTGGTCGGCGACGGGAGCCGAAACCACGGAGGCCAGCCGGTCGGCGCCTTCCGCAGCGGCGCCGCGCTCAATGACCGGGTCGACGGTGAAACCGTACCCGGCGGCGGAGGTTTCCAGGGCGGCGGCGAAGGCGCTGGCAGCCGCGAGCGCGGCGTCCCCGGCCCGGGGCCCGGAGGAGACGCCTTCGGCGGCCCACGCCGAATTAATGGCCAGCGGATACAGTGCGGCCATTTCACCTGCCGCCACGTCCTCCCGGCTCCACGCCGGCGAAAGGGAGGCGCCGGTGAACAGCGTGTCGTCGAGCCGGATGCTCACGGTTCCCGACGTCCCGCGCTCCGCCAGCGCCGCGGCTGTTTCATCGGCGAGGGTCTGCAGCCCGGCGTGGCCCACGATCGCGTCGTCGTCCGATTCGCCTGCAGTGAGGAGAACGTCTCCGCCGCCTTTGAGGATGATCGTTCCCGGAGCGGTGCCGGCGTGGACGCCGGTTTCGAAGCGGGTGTCCGCCCCCAGGTCCGAGAGTGCGGCAGCCGCCGTCAGGAGTTTCAGGCTGGAGGCCGGCGTCACGGGGACATCGCCGTCCAGGTCGTAGAGGACCTCCCCCGTCAGTGCATCCTGGACGGCCCCGGAGAATTTTCCGCTTCCGTCGACCGCCAGCTCGGCGTCAAGCAGTGCCGCCAGCACCCGGGTGTCCGGCGCCGGAGCTTCCGAACCGGCCGGGACCGGGAACTCATCCCCGCCGGAGGCCAGGCGGACCGGACTTTGCTGGTAGGACGGCACCACAACCTGCCGGGCCGGCTGCTCGTGCCGGAGGGCGGCAAGCACCGGCGGTCCCGCGTACACGGCCAGCGGCAGCACAAGAACCGTCAGGACGAGGGTCAGCAGAAGGCCGGTAAACACCCGAGCCATCGCCTCACCGCTGCTTTCCGTTAGCCGCTTCTCCTGCCGGAAACAGGAATTGGGGACCAAGACATATATCTTTAAGACTAGACCGGCGCCGCCGCCCGCATGGACGCGGACACTTACGCGTCGCCGGTGCCTTTATCAGCCTACGTTCACGGCAGTGTTTTTCGTCGACGCCGCGTTCGTCAACCCGTTTTGTGGCGCCCCCGCGGCGTCACGCCAGAGGAGTATCCATGTCCATCACGCTCGACGTCACCATCGAGATCCCCAAGGGATCCCGGGTCAAGTACGAAATCGACCACGAAACCCACCGCCTGCGCCTGGACCGTATCCTCTTCACCTCCATGGCCTACCCCACGCACTACGGGTACTTCGAAAACACCCTCGGTGAGGACGGCGACCCGCTGGACGCACTGGTCATGCTGCAGGACTTCGACCTGATGCCCGGCGTGCTGGTGGAATCCCGTCCGATCGGCGTTTTCAACATGGTGGACGACGGCGGCGGAGACGCCAAGGTTCTCTGCGTTCCCGTGGACCCGCGCTTCGACCATATCCAGGACATCTCGGATGTCTCCGACTTCCTGCTCGACGAGATCAAGCACTTCTTCACGAAGTACAAGGACCTGGAGCCGGGCAAGTGGGTTGAGGCCGCTGACTGGGCCGGCCGCGAGGATGCCGAGGCCGAGGTCAAGGCCTCCCTGGAACGCTTCGAGGCGCTCGGCGAAGGCAGCGAAGAGGACGAGCCCCAGGGCCGCGACGTGGACGCGAACCCCATCAACGAGTAGCACTTTCCTGCCCGGCCGGCGCCCCTGCGGATGCCGGCCCGGCAAGCGCCCGACGGCGGCCGTCCCCTTTCCGGGGCGGCCGCCGTCGTCGTTGGTTCCGGTGGGAGGACCCGCACCGAGACGGGATGTGGCACGCCGCAGCAACCGAAAACGGTTGTCTGCACGTGGACTCTGGCATGCTGATCCCATGCATTACGTGCTGACCATCAACCAGCGGGACTCCCGCGAGTCCGGCGACCTCGTCCCGGATCTGATCCGCTCCCTCCGGCACCTGCCGGCAGCTGTCCCGTTCCAGCGCTCGGTCGGCGACGAGGCGCAGGGGGTGCTGGCCGACGCCCCGACGGCAGTGGAAGCGGCGCTCTCAGCCATCCGGCAGCGGCGCTGGAACGTCGGGATCGGCGTCGGCGAACTGCGCCCGCCCCTGCAGCAGAACATGCTGGACAACGACGGCTTCGGCCTGGTCTATGCCCGCCGCGCCGTGGACCGGGCACGGAAAACCGGCGAACGCATCCCGCTGGCGGTGGACGGCCCGGACGGGGACGTAGCGGCGGAAGCGCAGGCCGTGCTGCGCCTGCTGGGCCAGATCGTCGCGAGCCGGACCGACGCCGAGTGGAAGGTCCTGGACCTGATGACGCCGGGGGCGCGCGGCCAGCAGAAGTACGTGGCGGAAATCCTGGGCATCACCGCCCAAGCCGTCAGCAAGGCAGTGGTGCGTTCCCACTGGCAGGAGGAGTGGGCCACCCGGCCCGCCGCAGCACGCCTGCTGTCGCTCTGCTACGGCCCGGCGTCCCTGCCGCCCGCAGCACTGGGTACTGACGTACTGGCGTACTGACGCCGGGACGGCCTAGAGGCCGCGGAGAATCGTCGCGGCGCCGTCTTCGTAAACGGTGCCCGTGACTTCGGTGGCCGCTTCCAACACTTCCTGCGGAGCCTGGCCCATCGCCACGCCGCGGGCTGCCCAGCCCAGCATCTCGATGTCGTTTCGGCCGTCGCCCATGGCCAGCGTGTACTTCCGGTCGATGTCCAGGATGCTGCGCACCTTTTCCAGGGCACTGGCCTTGGTGACGCCCTCCGCGGCGATGTCCAGCCAGGCGGTCCAGCCCACGGAGTAGGTCACGCCGTGCAGGCCGATGGCCCGCACCGCTTCGCCGAACTCCTCGGCCGTTGAGTCGGTGCTGAACACCACCACGCGCACGGCCTCGGCGCTGCGAAGCCGCTCAAAATCCACAGCCAGCGCCTCAACGCCAAAACTGGCGTCCTGGAAGCGTTCGGTGGACAGGAAGTGCCCATGGGCATCCTCCAGGGCGAATTTTGCCGTGGGCAGCTTCACCCGAAGGGCATCAAGCGCCGGCGAAGGATCGAAGACCACCCGGTCCAGCACCTCGAACCCGTCCGGAAGCGAGGGGTCCACGCGCAGGGTCACGCCGCCGTTGGAGCAGACGCAGTAGCCCTTGGTGATGCCGATGTTCTCCAGGATGGGCAGGGCCGCACCGTAGGAGCGGCCGGTGGCAACCACCAGATGGTGCCCGGCAGCAACGGCGGCCTGGGCGGCCTTGCGGACACCGGCGGACATGTGCCCGTCGTGGTCCACGAGGGTGCCGTCGACATCCAGCGCTACCAGGTGGGGAGTGGAATTAGGGTCTTGCCGGTCTTCGATGCCGGCGCTCGTCAAAGTAGTCATCGACCAATTTCAACAGAAGGTGGCGGATCGCGAAAGGACGTGCCTCACATGTGCGCCGATTTCCGGCGCAACAGCCGGAGCTTTACAGCACCGGCAGGACTTCCAGGCCGCCCAGGTACGGCCGCAGGGCAGCCGGGACCGTGACGGACCCGTCCGGGTTCTGGTGGTGCTCAAGGATGGCCACGATCCACCGGGTGGTGGCGAGGGTTCCGTTGAGCGTGGCCACGGCACGGGTGCCCTTGCCCTCGCCGTCCTGGCGTTCGCGGATGTTCAGCCGGCGGGCCTGGAATGTGGTGCAGTTTGAGGTGGAGGTCAGCTCGCGGTAGGCATTCTGGGTGGGAACCCAGGCTTCGCAGTCGAACTTCCGGGCGGCGGACATGCCCAGGTCGCCCGCGGCGGTGTCAATCACCCGGTAGGGCAGCTCCACCTTGGCGAGCATTTCCTCTTCCCAGGCCAGGAGCCGCTGGTGCTCTGCGGCGGCGTCCTCCGGCTTGGTGTAGATGAACATTTCCACCTTGTTGAACTGGTGGACGCGGATGATTCCGCGGGTGTCCTTGCCGTGCGAGCCGGCTTCCCGGCGGTAGCAGGAGGACCAGCCGGCGTAGCGGACCGGCCCGCCGTTGAGGTCCAGGATTTCGTCGGCGTGGTAGCCGGCCAGCGGCACCTCGGACGTACCGACCAGGTAGAGGTCGTCGTCGGCGAGGCGGTAGATTTCGGCGTCGTGCGCCACGTCGAAACCGGTGCCCTGCATGGTCTCGGGGCGGACCAGGGTGGGGGTGATCATCGGAACAAACCCGGCCTGCACGGCCTGGTCCATGGCCATGTTCAGCAGCGCCAGTTCCAGGCGGGCACCAACGCCGCGCAGGAAATAGAAGCGGGAGCCGGAGACCTTGGCGCCGCGTTCCATGTCGATGGCGCCCAGGAGTTCGCCGATTTCCAAGTGGTCGCGGGGCGCGAAGCCCTCGGCCTCGAAGTCGCGGGGGGTGCCGACCGTCTTGAGGACCTCGAAGTCGTCCTCGCCGCCGGCGGGTGCGCCGTCCTGCACCAGGTTGGGAATCCGGCGCAGCAGCGCGTCGGACTCGGCCTGGGCGGCATCGGCTTCGGCGCCGGCAGCCTTGACCGCACCGGCAAGTTCCTTGACCTCAGCCAGGAGGGCCTGCTTTTCGTCGCCCTTGGCCTTGGCCACCCGCTTTCCGAAGGCATTCTGCTCGGCCCGCAGGTTCTCGAAGCGGGTTCGGGAATCCCGGCGCGCGGCGTCGGCAGCAATGATCGCGTCCACCAAGGACTCGTCCGCTTGGCGGGCGCGCTGGGAGGCTCGGAATTTTTCAGGGTTTTCGCGGAGCTCATTTACATCGATCACGCTTCAAGAGTACCCAAAACCCTGGCGGGCCCGGGCACCGGCCCGGGTTAGGGTGGGAACCACTATGCCCACACCCGAGATCCTCCTGCTTGCACTCCTGATAACCGTCCTGACGGCGGGTGTGGTTTGGGCGGCAGTCCGACGGCGGCGCCGGCTGGCTGCGGAACGCCCCGTCTTCAAACCGCTGGCCCCGGGGCACCAGAGAGTTGCCATGGTGCTCAACCCGGTCAAGGTCCAGGCCCCGGCGGCGCGGGTGCTGCTGGCTGAGGCGTGCGAGCTGGCCGGTTGGGATCCTCCCCTGATCCTCGAGACCACCAGGGAAAGCCCCGGCTGGGAACAGGCGCGGCATGCCCTGCAGCTGGGGGCCGACGTCGTGGTGGCGGCCGGCGGCGACGGCACCATCCGGGAAGTTGCCCGCGCCCTGGCCAACGCCCCGGCCGCGCTGGGGCTGCTGCCGCTGGGCACCGGCAATCTGCTGGCGCGGAACCTGGGCCTGCCGGTCGCGGATCTGCCGGCCTCGGTCCGCGCGGCGCTGCACGGCCAGGAACGCCGCATCGACATGGGCACCATGACGCTGGAGAATTCCGTCACCGGGCAGGGCAGCAGCAGCGCGTTCCTGGTGATGGGCGGCATCGGACTGGATGCCGAAGTGCTCGCGGCGACCCGCGACGACCTGAAAAAACGCGTCGGCTGGATGGCCTACAGCGAGGCCGGCGTGCGGCTGCTGCCCGGACGCCGGACGAAAATGAGCATCTCCGTGGACGGAGAACCTCCGCGGGTGCGCAAGGTGCGCAGCATCCTCTTTGCGAACATCGGGCGGCTTCCCGCCGGAATCGACTTCATTCCCGAAGCCCGCATGGACGACGGGCTGCTGGATGTGGTGGTCATGAGTCCGCGGGGCCTGGCCGGGTGGCTCTGGCTGGCGGGCAAGGTGGTCACCAAGTATCCGAAGGACATCCCCGTCATCGATCACCGCCGGGCCCGGACAGTGGAAATCCGGGTGGGGCAGCCAACCCGAACCCAGCTGGACGGTGATGTCACGGGGGCGGCCACGAGCGTTCGGGTCCAAGTGAATCCCCTGGCGCTGCTGGTCCGCGCGCCCGCACCGGAGCAGCAGCGGCCCCGCCCGTTCGGCAGCCGCAGCAAGGCGGAAGCAGGGCAGCCTTAATCAGGCGCCCTTTCCGCCGGCGGCCAACCCGGACGGGACCGGCAGGCGGGACTAGGAGTCCTGCGTGCCTTCGGCGTCCGTGTAGCCGCCTTCGTCCTTGCCGGACTTGCCGCCCTCGGCACCCTCGGCATCCGTGTACTCGCCTTCGTCGTCACGGTTGACTGACTTCGGAGAGGCCTGTTCGCGGATCAGCTGCTCTTCCTCGGCGAACCGGATGTCGTTGCCCTGGTCTCCGGCGTCACCGCGGTAGTTGTCGTCAGCTGTGGACTGTCCGCTGGGCTTGGGGTCGGTCAGCTGTTCTTCCTCATTGGGATATTCAGACATGTGCTTACCTTCCTGAACGTTGAGACAGGACCCGTTGGATCCTGTGCCGCGTGTGCGGAAACACCGCACTCTTACCATCAGCATACTTACGAACGGGGAAACGGGAAAAGCCGGCGGCGCAAACCCGTCAGGGGGTGAGCATCAGCCGGACGGCCGTTTCGGAGGCGGAGAACCCGCCCACGTCGATGACCTCGCCGCCGAAGAACCGGTCCACCACCCGCGGGTCGATGTAGGATTTCCGGGCCACGGCGGGGGTATTGCCGAGGTGTTCGGCCACTTTACGTGCCGTGGCGGCCGCGGCCTGCTGCTTGGCTTTCTGCGTGGACGCCGCCGGGAACGCCCGGGCCAGGTGCATCGCGGCCACCACCGTGGCCTGCCAGGTGCGGAAATCCTTGGCCGTGAAGTCCCCGCCGGTGACCTCCTTCAGGAAGGCGTTCAGCGAGGCGCCGGTGATGCTGTGCCATCCTCCGTCACCGTCCTGATAGGCCAGCGCGGTGTCGGGCTTCGGACGGGCGAGCATGGGCTCCAGGGCAGCCACCAGGTCCGGATCCGCAATCGAGGTGTGCCACTCCTGCCCGCTCTTACCCGGGAAATCGAACTTCACCTCGGCCCCCTGCACCGTGACGTGCTCCACGCGCAGCGTGGTGGTTCCGTAGGAGCCGTTGACCTCGGCATACCGCTCCCCGCCGATGCGCAGGGCTCCGGCGTCGACAATCCGCAGGGCCGCGGCATAAGCGCGCTGCGGACCGGCACCGTCGGTGCGCAGATGCTTGGTGATCAGGCGCCTGGCCGCCGGCAGGGCCTGGGCAAAGGCCAGGGACCGGTCAAACTTCTCCCGGTCCTTCAGTTCCCGCCAGTGCAGGTGGTAGATGTATTGCCGGCGACCGGCGGCATCCGTCCCGGTCGCCTGGATGTGACCGTTGGCATAAGGGCTTATCCAGACGTCCGTCCAGGCAGGAGGAATGGCCAGGGCGCGGATCCGCTCCAGGGTTTCCCGGTCTTTCAGTACGTCGCCGCGCAGCCCGCGGTAGCTGAAACCGCGCCCCCGGCGCAGCCGCGAATATCCCGGATGCTCACAGTTGCTCCGCCGCAGCCGCATGTTTTTCCCTTCGCGTTTTCCTGTTTCCGGTGCACCGGGCCTGTCCGACAGCAGGGTCGCACCGAAATGTCGCTGCGGAGAGATTAGCCGTCGAGCAGGCCCTGAAGCCAGCGGTCCGCCGAGCGGAAGGCCTCGTCGCTGGTGTGCTTTGGAATTTCGGGCTCGCGGTGGTCAGCCCGGGGGTAGGAGCCCAGGAACCGCAGGTTCGGGCTGATCCGGTGCAGGCCCTTCAGGGCGTCGGCCATCCGGGCATCATTGATGTGGCCGTCGGCGTCAATGCTGAAGAAGTAGTCGCCCAGGAACAGCCCGGTGGGCCGCGACTCAATCCGGCTCAGGTTCACCCCGCGGGCGGAAAACTGGTCCAGGATTTCCATCAGCGCACCGGGATGGTCCTCCGGCAGCGGCACCACGAGAGTGGTCTTGTCGGCCCCGGTGGGCGCCGGCAGGGCAGCGGGCCGGCTCAGGAGCACGAAGCGGGTCACGGCGTCGGCCACGTCGCCGATGTCGGTGCGGATCACGTTCAGGCCCAGCCGCTCCGCCACCAACGGCGAACAGATGGCGGCGTCGTACCCGGCCCCCGGGGAGAGGAGGCCCGTCGCTGCGGCCGCGGTCGACGACGCGGGGAGATATTCCGCCTGCGGAATGTTTATTTCCGCCCAGTTCCGGCATTGGGCCCAGGCATGGGAGTGCGTGGAGACGGTGGTGATGCCGGCCAGGTCCAGTCCGGGCCGTGCGGCCAGGACGAAGGTGATGGGAACCAGGATTTCGCGCCGGATGCGCAGCGCATCGCCGGCCGAAATGGCGTCCAGGGTGGCACTGACGCCGCCCTCCACCGAGTTTTCAATGGGCACCACTGCAGCATCGGCGCGGCCGCTGCGGACCATTTCCAAGGCGGTGTTCACGCTGGTGGCGGGAATGCGCTCCGACGCATCCGCACCCGGAACCTGCAGCAGGGCGGCCTCCGTGAAGGTGCCCTCGGGGCCCAAATAGGTGTAAATCAGGCCCTCGGTTTCGCTGCCGGCACCGGTGCTGGGCGAAGCACTCATACGACCGTGGGGTCCTGCCCGTTGTCGGAGACCATGGGCTTTCCGGCTTCCAGCCACGCACCCATGCCGCCGGTGACATTCACAGCCGAGTAGCCGTGGGATTCCAGCCAGGCAGTGGCTCGCGCGCTGCGGCCGCCGGACCGGCAGATGACGGCGAGATCCTGGTCCGGGTCCAGGTCATTGAGGCGTTCGGGCAGGGAGTCGAGAGGAATGTGGAGGGCGCCGTCGATGTGCCCCGCTTCCCATTCGTAGTCCTCCCGAACGTCCAGAATCTTGGCATCGCTGCTGATCTCGCCTACTGATACGTTTTCCATTTTCCGGTTCCTGTCTTTGCATGTGCGGCGGCCCCGGGCCTCTTCGGGCTCCGGCGGCACGCCGGAACACCGGACCGGGTGTCAACTTCCTCCCAGCCTATAGTGGGAGCCCAGTCCGGAAAATAATCCGCCGTCCCGGAGGTCACATGTCCGCTCCGCCGCTTCCCGGTCCGACTTCACCGTCGACTGAGCCCACTGCCCTGCAGTGGCGGGACCGCCTCGCCTCGGGTGAAGTCAGCGCCCGCGAGGTGACCGGCTATTTCCTCCGGCGCATCGAGGAACGAAATCCGGCACTGGGCGCCTTCCTGCTGCCCACTCCGGAACCCGCCCTGCGGGAGGCGGCGGCGGCCGATGAACGATTTGCCCGCGGCGAGCCCCTGGGGCTGCTTCACGGCATGCCGCTGGCCCACAAGGATCTGACCGATGTTGCCGGAATACCCACCACGCTGGGCACCGCCGCCCTGGAACCGTATGTTCCGGCCGAGGACGGCCCCCTCCCCGCCGTCCTGCGCGGCGCCGGGGCCATCAGCCTGGGCAAGACCCAGGTTCCGGAGTTCGGGCTCAGCAGCTACAGCGAGAATTTCATCGGCGCTCCGGCCCGGAACCCCCTGGACCCGATGCGAAGCCCGGGCGGCTCCAGCGGCGGCAGCGCCGCGGCCGTGGCAGCGGGCATGATTCCATTCGCGCCGGGCACTGACGGCGGCGGATCGGTGCGCATTCCGGCCGCGGCCACCGGACTGGTGGGCTTGAAACCGAACCGCGGGCGGGTGCCGGCCGGAGGTGGCCAGAACGACCTGGGCCAGTTTGTGGTGGCCGGACCCCTGGCGCGCAACGCCGCGGATGCGGGGCTGCTGCTGGACGCCATGGTCGCCGGCCCCAACCATCATGCGACGTCGGCCGCGCCCTTCGAGGGCAGCTTCCTGGCCGCGGCCCAGCGGGCCGCAGGGCGTTTCCGGATCGGAGTGAGCACCCTCTCGCCGTTCTCCTCGCGCCTGGAGATCGTCCTGGATCCCGAGGCGGTGCAGGCACTCACCACCGGCATCCGCGCGCTCACCGCAGCCGGCCATGACGTGGTTGACGCCGAACTCAGCTACGACGAGCGCTATCCGGAGGCTTTCCAGACGGTGTGGACGGCCTCGCTCGCCACCTTGGTCCTGCCCGAGGGCGCCGAGCGGAGGCTGACACCGCTCACGGCGGCGGTCCGCCGTCGGGCCCTGCAGCGTTCGGCCGGGGAGCTGGCGTCGGCGCTGGATGTCCTGCGCCGCTTCGAAGAGGACACCATCCGCGCCTACAGCGCCTATGACATGATCCTCACTCCGGCGCTGGGCCAAACTCCGCGCCCGGTGGGCTGGTACTGGGAAAACCCGCCCGAAGCCGGATTTCCGGACGAAGAGGCACTGGGCTTGGAGGACTACGCCCGGCAGTGCCGCTACTCGCCCTTCACATCGATGGTCAATGTGTGCGGACTCCCGGCCATCTCCGTACCGACCCTGAGAACGCCGGACGGCCTGTCCATGGGCATTCAACTGATCGGACGGCCCGGCGCAGAGGCCCAGCTGTTGGCCGTCGCCGCGCAGTTGGAATCCTAAAACGCGTATACTAGTCCATGAGTTCCCCGCACCCCGCCTGAGGTCGCCATGGATGCCGTAACAGTGTGCCGTAGAACCAATTTGCCGGTGATGTTTCTCACTGCCCAGCAGGCTCCTGAAGCGATAGCGCGGAGAATTCCGCCCCGAGGCCGCCCCGCGCACACATATGCCGATGCGAACATGTTCGGGTGAGTTCTAATCCCAGCACCTCAGCCGCCCCGTCGGCCCGAAAGTCCTTCTTTGGCCATCCCCGCATGTTGGCGAACCTCTTCAGCGTCGAGCTGTGGGAACGGTTCTCCTTCTACGGCATGCAGGGCATCCTGCTGTACTACATGTACTACTCAGTCGCCGACGGCGGCCTGGGTATCGACATGGCCGTCGCCACCGGACTTGTCGGCGCCTACGGCGGTGGCGTTTACCTGTCCACCATTCTCGGTGCCTGGGTTGCGGACCGCCTGCTGGGCTCGGAACGTGTCCTGTTCTACTCGGCGATCATCATCGTGCTGGGCCACATCTCCCTGGCCGTGCTTCCGGGCGCGGCGGGACTGGCCGCCGGCCTGATCCTGATCGCCCTCGGTTCCGGCGGCCTGAAGGCCAACGCAACCTCGCTTGTTGGCACCCTCTACACAGAGACGGATGAGCGCCGCGACGCCGGGTTCTCCATCTTCTACATGGGCATCAACCTCGGCGCCCTCGTCGGCCCCATCCTGACCGGCCTCGTCCAGAACAAGTTCGGCTTCCACTTCGGCTTCGGCCTGGCCGCCGTCGGCATGGTCATCGGCCTGACCCAGTACGCCCTGACCCGCAAGCACCTGCCCGAGGCCGCCCATCTGGTCAGCAACCCGCTGCCGCGCCCGCTGTTCACCAAGGTGATCGCCGGAACGGTGGCCGCGCTCGTGCTGATCGTCCTGGCCGTGTTCTTCGGCCTGCTGACCGCGGAAAACCTGGCTCCGGTCATGGCCACCCTGGCCATCCTGGCGTCCATTGGCTACTTCGTGGTGATCCTGACGAGCAAGAAGGTCAACAGGATTGAGCGCCGCCGCGTCTACTCCTTCATTCCGATGTTCGTGGCCAGCGCCGCCTTCTGGGCCCTGTTCCAGCAGCAGTTCACCGTGGTGGCCATCTACGCCGACTCCTCGCTGGACCGCACCCTGTTCGGCTGGGAAATGCCGCCCAGCTTCGTGCAGTCCATCAACCCCGTGTTCATCATCATTTTCGCCGCGGTCTTCGCTGCACTCTGGACCAAGCTGGGCGACAAGCAGCCGTCTTCCCCGCTGAAGTTCGCCATGGGCCTGGCCGTCATGGGCCTGGCGTTCCTCGCCTTCATCCCGTTCTCCGGCGGCGCCCCGAACAGCACGCCGCTGCTGGCCCTGGCCGGCATCCTGCTGCTGTTCACGTTTGCCGAGCTGTTCCTGTCCCCGATCGGCCTGTCAGTGGCGACCAAGCTGGCGCCGGCTGTCTTCCGGACCCAGATGGTGGCCCTGTTCTTCCTGTCCGTCTCCTTGGGCACCACCATGGCCGGCTGGCTGGCACAGTTCTACGACCCGGCCACCGAGGTCAGCTACTTCGCGTTCAGCGGCATCACCGCCATCGTCCTGGGCGCCGCCCTGGTCGTGGCTACGCCCGCCATCAAGAAGCTGATGAGCGGCGTGCGCTAAGCACTACGCCAAGCCTTTCCAGGCTTCTCCAACGACGACGACGGCTTCCCGCCGTCGTCGTCGTTGGTTAAGCCGCGATGCAGGCTGTCCGCCGGAACCGCTGGATCCGCCGTTCCCCGAGTGGTACTACTGAAATCGCAGGCCTGATGATGGTGGAGGGCGGGACTCCCGCTTCCGCAGAAGGAGGACACGCCATGGCAGAGGACAAGAGCAAGGGCACCGGCAAGGATCCCAACGAGGGTACTGAAAATCCCGCGGAGGCACTGGTGGAGTCCGGGGCTGACGTCATTCCCGACGGCACGGGGGATCCCAATAAAACCGATCACCGGGTGGAGGTCCACGCGAGTATTTCCGAAGGATCGAATTCGAACAGCAAGACGTCCGGCCGCACCGGTTCCGAACCGGAGGGCCGGAAGGCCTAAGCGGGCGGCCACCTTAGCTGCCTTCTGCCACATCCGCGGGCGGCCGATCTGCCACCGGCGGCTTTTGTTTGGCATGCTTAGGGGTATGTCTACCCGAGCTGGCACAGTTGCCCAACCCTCCGACCTTGTGAACCTGACGGCACTCCTGGATGCCTACTACGACGTCACGCCGGACATGCAGGACCCCGCGCAGCGGGTCGTCTTCGGCACGTCGGGTCACCGCGGCTCGTCCCTGAACGGGGCCTTCAACGAACCGCACATCGCCGCCATCACGCAGGCGATTGTTGAGTACCGCACCGGACAGGGCATCACCGGTCCGCTGTTCATGGGCAAGGACACCCACGCCCTGTCGGAGCCGGCGCAGAACACCGCCCTGGAGGTTCTCGCCGGCAACGGCGTGAACGTGCTGATCGATTCCCGCAACGGCTTCACGCCCACTCCGGCGCTGAGCCACGCGATCCTGAAGCACAACACCGGCCGCACCGAGGAGGCCGACGGCATCATCATCACGCCCTCGCACAATCCTCCGGCAGACGGCGGTTTCAAGTACAACCCGCCCACCGGCGGCCCCGCCGGTTCCGAGGCCACCAATTGGATCGCCAACCGCGCCAATGAACTGCTGGAGGACGGGCTGCGCGGCGTGCGGCGCATTCCGCTCGGCGAGGCGCGGCTGGCCGACTCGGTGGGCACCTACGACTTCCTGCAGAACTACGTCGAGGACCTTCCGTCGGTCCTGAACCTGGACGCGATCCGCGAATCCGGCCTGCACATCGGCGCCGATCCCCTGGGCGGCGCCTCCGTGGACTACTGGGGTGCCATCGCGGAGATGCACCAGCTGAACCTGAGCGTGGTCAACCCCAACGTGGACCCGCAGTGGGCGTTCATGACCCTGGACTGGGACGAGAAGATCCGCATGGACTGCTCCTCCCCCGATGCGATGGCCTCGCTGATCTCGCGCGCCAACGAATATGACATTGCCACCGGCAATGACGCCGACGCCGACCGCCACGGGATTGTCACGCCCGACGCCGGGCTGATGAACCCCAACCACTACCTCGCCGTCGCCATCGACTACCTCTACCGGAACCGCTCCGGCTGGCCGAAGGACGCGGTGGTGGGAAAGACCTTGGTGTCCTCCTCGATGATCGACCGCGTGACCGGCGATCTGGGCCGAACCCTGATGGAGGTCCCGGTGGGCTTCAAGTGGTTTGTTCCGGGACTGCTCTCCGGTGAAGCGGCCTTCGGCGGCGAAGAATCCGCCGGCGCGTCCTTCCTGCGCCTGGACGGCAAGGCCTGGACCACCGACAAGGACGGCATCCTGCTGGCCCTGCTGGCCTCGGAGATCACCGCGGTGACGGGCAAGACGCCGTCACAGCGGTACCGGGAGCTGACCGCAAAGTTCGGCGATCCCGAGTACGCCCGCGTGGACGCCCCGGCCAGCCGCGAGCAGAAGGCGGCGCTGGCGAAGCTCTCGCCCTCGGACGTCACCGCCACCACCCTGGCCGGCGAGGACATCACGGCGCGCCTGACCGAGGCGCCGGGCAACGGCGCACCCATCGGCGGCCTGAAGGTCACCACCGAGAATGCCTGGTTTGCCGCCCGCCCCTCGGGCACCGAGGACGTGTACAAGATCTACGCCGAATCCTTCAAGGGCGTGGAACACCTGCGCACCGTCCAGGCCGAGGCCAAGGCCATTGTGGACGGCGTCATTTCCTAGCCCCAATCTCTCCCTAGTCCCCGCCGGGTCAGGCGGGGTCGGGGGGGGGCAGCGGCGGATTAGAGCAGGCGGCGCAGCAAACGCCGCTTGAGCCCGTTGTACGGCGGATAGGCCACCCGCAGCGTGTCCAGCGCGGTGCCCTTGGTGAACACCGGACGCAGCTGGCTGAACGTGTCGAACGAGAACTTGCCGTGATAGGCGCCGGTGCCGCTGGCGCCGGCGCCGCCGAACGGCAGGCCGGGCACGGCCAGCTGCACCGTGCTCACGTTGTGGTTCACGCTGCCGGCCCGCACCCCGCGTTCAAAGGCCTTCCGGGCCGCTGCCGAGTGCGTGTACAGGTAGGACGCCAGCGGCACCGGACGGGCGTTGATGAACGCCATGGCCTCATCGAGGTCCTTCACGGTCAGCACGGGCAGGATGGGACCAAAAATCTCTTCCTGCATCACCGGAGAGTCCGGGGAAACATCGGTCAGGATGGTCGGCTCCAGGTACAGCGAGTTCCGGTCGCCGCGTCCTCCGGCCAGCACGGTTCCGCTCTCCAGCAGACCGTGCAGCCGGTCCCAGTGCTGTTCGTTGATGATCCGGCCCAGGTCCGGGCTCCGCGCCGGATCCTTCCCGAACAGCTCGGCGACCGCTCGGACCAGGTGCTTGCGCAGCTTGGGTGCCGCCGCCTCGGTGACGAGCACGTAATCCGGCGCCACGCAGGTCTGTCCGGCATTCAGCAGCTTCCCGTACACCAGCCGGCGGGCGATGGCGGCGAAATTGCCGTCCAGCACGACGGCGGGCGACTTCCCGCCCAGTTCCAGCGTGACCGGAGTCAGGTATTTGGCGGCGGCCTGCAGCACCACCCGGCCCACCCGTTCCCCGCCGGTGAAAAAGATGGAGTCGAAGCGCTCGGCCAGCAGCGCGGTGCTGGCTTCCTGCCCGCCCTGGATGACGACGACGGCGTCCGGGTCCAGGTACTGCGGCAGCAGTTCCGCCATTGTCGCCGAGGTGGCGGGAGCCAGCTCCGAGGGCTTCAGCACCGCGGCGTTGCCGGCCGCCAGGGCGCCGATCAGCGGAGCCAGCAGCAGCTGCACGGGATAGTTCCACGGTGCGATGACCAGCACCACGCCCAGCGGCTGCGGCTCGGTCTTGGCTGAGGCGGGCAGCAGGCCCAGCGGCACCGGAACGCGGGTGCTGCGGGTCCACTGCGCCAGGTGCTTCAGCGTGTATTCGGCCTCGGCGCGGGTGATGGAGATTTCGGTCAGGTAGCCCTCGAGCGGGTTCTTGCCGAGGTCCCGGGCCAGGGCGGCGCCGAACTCAGCCTCGCGCTCGGTCAGCATCCGGATCAGGCCCTGAAGCTGGGCCCGCCGCCAGGACAGCGGACGGGTCCGGCCCGAGTCGTAGGTCCGGCGCACCGCTGCCACCGCGGAGCTGATCTGCCGCTCCGGGAGGGTTTCGCTGACCTCTGCCAGGGCTCCGGCGCTCATCGGTGGCTCTCCGGAGAGCCGGCGCCGGCGGGAGCGCCTGCCGGTGCCGCCGCCGGCGGAGCTTCGGGGCGGCCGGTGAAGTGGTCCATGGACTGGTACACCTTGAACACGCGTCCGGCCACCACGTCCCACAGCGGCTGCGGCAGCAGCCCGCGCAGGGCGCTGCCCAGCGGCACCGTCCACGGCAGCTGGATCCGGGCCTTGCCCTCCATCAGGGCAGCCCACGCCCGGTCCACCACATACTGCGGTTCCATCAGCGGCGTCATCAGCGGGCCGCGGGCCCCGGCAAACATGCCGGTTTTGATGTAGCTCGGAATCAGGGTGGTGACCTGAATGTGCCCGTTGCCGGCTTCATTGAGTTCCAGCCGCAGCGAATCGCTCCAACCGATCACTGCCCACTTGGAGGCGGCGTAAACGCTCATCTTCGGCACTGACAGGGTGCCCGACGCCGAAGCGACGTTCAGGATCCGCACCGGCGTGCGGCGGGCGATCATCTGCGGCAGGAACGCCCGGGTGATCTGCATCGGCGCCACCGCATTCACCTGCATCACGGCGTCAATGTCCGCCGCCGTGTGCTCCCAGAAGTACTTTCCGCGCACGATCCCGGCATTGTTGATCAGGACATCGGGAACCCCCACCTCTGCCAGAACCCGTTCGGCGGCCGCGGCCACCTCCGGCTGGGAGCTGACGTCCAGGGCAAAGGAATGGACAGCACTGCCGCCCGGCTCCCGCAGCTCCGCCGCCGCGGCCTCCAGGGCATCGGTGTTGCGGTCCCACAGGACCACGTGCGCGGCGCCGTCGCGCACGGCCCGTTCGGCGTACAGCCGCCCCATGCCCATGGCCGCGCCGGTGATGAGTACCGTGCGGCCCGAAACTGATATGCCCATGCTGATCCGTCCATTCGCGGGTGACGCCGGTGTCCGCCCCCGAGTTGTTCCCGGTAAGTGCTTCGCCTGCAACGTAACATCTTGGACATCGATGCCCGGTACTATTCTGCACGAACCCTCCGTTGGTCTTTGAAAGGCACATCCATGAGCAAATTCGGTACCGCCTGGACCATTCACGGTGACGGCAAGACGATTAAACCCGGCGAATACGTGGCCCCCGGCGAACGGCTCAGCTGGCCGCGCACCATCGGCATCGGCGCCCAGCACGTCGTGGCCATGTTCGGAGCCACCTTCCTGGTTCCGCTGCTGACGGGTTTTCCGCCCGCCACCACACTGTTGTTCTCGGGCATCGGCACCATCCTGTTCCTGATCATCACGGCCGGACGGGTGCCCAGTTACCTCGGCTCCAGCTTCGCGTTCATCGCACCCATTGCGGCGGCCACCAGCCAGCACGGTCCCGGCGGAGCGCTCGGCGGGATCATCATGGCCGGGGCGGCGCTGTTCCTCATCGGCCTGGCCGTCCAGGTGGCGGGCACAAAGTGGATCCAGATCCTGATGCCCCCGGTGGTGACCGGCACCATCGTGGCCCTGATCGGACTGAACTTGGCCGGCACCGCCCGCACCAACTTTGAGGCGGGCCCGGTCACCGCCGTCGTCACCGTGCTGGTGATCCTGCTGTCCTCAGTCCTGTTCAAGGGCTTCCTGGGCCGGCTCTCGATCCTGATCGGCGTGGTCGCCGGCTACATCACGGCGATGCTGCGGGGCGAGGTGGACTTCGCGGTGATCGGCGACGCCGCCTGGTTCGGGCTGCCCGAGTTCATGTCCCCGACGTTCCACTTCTCAGTGATCGGCCTCTTCGTGCCGGTGGTCCTGGTCCTGGTGGCCGAGAACATCGGCCATGTGAAGTCAGTCGCCGCCATGACCGGGCGTGATCTTGATCCCTATGCCGGCCGCGCGCTGATGGCCGACGGCCTCGCCACCGTGCTGGCCGGATCCGGCGGCGGTTCCGCGACCACCACCTACGCGGAAAACATCGGCGTCATGGCCGCCTCCCGGGTGTACTCCACGGCCGCCTACTGGGTTGCCGGACTTGTGGCCATCCTGCTGAGCCTGTTTCCGAAGTTCGGCGCGATGATCGCGACCGTTCCGGAAGGCGTGCTGGGCGGCGCCGGCGTCATCCTGTACGGCATGATCGGCATGCTGGGCGTGCGCATCTGGGTGGACAACCGGGTGAACTTCTCCAACCCGATCAACCTCTCCACGGCCGGCCTGGGCCTGATCATCGCCATCGCCAACTTCACCTGGGTGGTGGCCGGGCTGGAGTTCGGCGGCATCGCGCTCGGCACCGGAGCCACCCTGCTGGCCTTCCACGGCATGCAGGCGATCGCGCGCTGGCGGGGCACCGATCCCGACGATCCGCAGGAGGACCGGGGAGCGAGGCCGAGCCGGCTGGGCTAGGCCCCGCCGGCTCGGCCCCGCGGTTACGGGCGGGCCCCGCGGTTACGGGCGGGGCCTAAGCACCCTCGAGGGCCTGCACGGTGGCCCGGGTCAGCCAGCGCCGGGCGGAGGTCATCGCGTCCTGCGGGTCCGACACCAGGTCCAGCAGGCTCACGGCCGCCACCACGCCGTATTCCGCCAGCACCTGCGGCGGCAGCGTGATCCGCCCGGCCAGGGCCACCACCGGGATGCCGGCGTCCCGCGCACGCTCGGCCACCGACAGCGGAGCCTTGCCGTACCGGGACTGCTCGTCAAGGGAGCCTTCGCCGGTCAGCACCAGGTCCGCCTTCTCGAGGGCGGCTTCCAGCCCGGTGAGCCGGGAAATCACGTCGAAGCCGCTTTCCAGGGAGGCCTCGGTAAACGCCAGGAACGCCGACGGGAAGCCGCCGGCCGCGCCGGCGCCGGCGGTATCGACGTCCACGCCGGTCACCTCCCGCAGCAGTGCGGCCCACCGGACCAGGGCCTCGTCCAGCAGCAGGCGCGCCGAGGCGTCGGCCCCCTTCTGTTCCCCAAACACGTGCGCCGCCCCCTCCGGGCCGGTCAGCGGGTTGGTGACGTCGGCAGCGATGCGGACCCGGACACCCGGCAACCGGCCGTCCAGCCCGGACACGTCGATCGCCGCCGCCAGGGACAGCCCGGCCCCGCCCGGCGGCACCGGATTTCCGGCGGCATCCAGGATCCGCAGGCCCAGGGCGGTGAGCGCTCCGGAGCCGCCGTCGGTCATGGCCGAGCCGCCGATGCCGAGCACGATTTCAGTGGCACCCGCGTCCAGGGCCTCCCGGATCAGTTCACCGCTGCCGTAGCTCGACGCCGCGAGCGAGGACTGCACTGAGGGATCCACCAGCATCAGCCCGGAGGCCCGGGCAGTTTCGATCACGGCGGTGCTTCCGGTCATCGCCCACAGGGCCGTGACATAGCCGCCCAGCGGCCCGCGCACGCTCGCGGTGTGCTCCTGCGCGCCGGCGGCCAGCGCCGCTTCCAGGGTGCCTTCACCGCCGTCGGCCACCGGAACGAGCATCACGTCGGCTTCCGGATAGACGGCAAGCACGCCTTCGGCCATCGCTGCGGCGGCTTCAACCGCCGAAAGGGAACCTTTGAACTTGTCCGGGGCTATGAGAACGCGCATGCACCAATACTGCCAGCCCGGAGGCCGATCCGGCGGCTCTGGGCCGGCCGGTCAGGGCTTTGCCTGCTCCGAGCGGCGCTGCGGCCAGACCCCCCGGCGGGACAGGACATCGGCCAGCAGGTCGGCCCGGTCCGACACCAGGCCGTCCACCCCCAGGTCCAGCAGCCGCTCCATGTCGGCGGGGTCGTTGACCGTCCAGACATGGACCTGCAGGCCGGCCCGGTGGCACCGGCTCACGAACCGCCGCGTGACGATCCGCAGGGGGCCCTGCCGCTCCGGAACCTGCAGGCACTGGTACCGTCCCAGCTTGGCCAGCACGCCCGCCAGGCCAAGCGGCGCGAGCAGCACGGTCAGGGCCGTGAACGGTGCGCCGGCGGAGCTGGCGGCCGGCCGGGCCAGCCGGCGCAGGGAGGCGAGCCGCCGGCGGTCCGAAAACGAGGTCACCAGCACCCGGTCGTGGGCGGCATGCTTGTCCAGCAGCCGCGCCAGTTCGGCAGCTCCTGCGGCGTCCTTGACGTCCACGTTCAGGCGCGCTTCGGGCAACTGCGTCAGCAGCTCCTCGACGGTGGGGATTTCCTCGGTTCCCCCCACGCGGGCACGCCGGACCTCGCGCAGGCTGAGCCTGCCCACGGGTCCGCCGGCGCCGGCAACCCGGTCCAGCGACGCGTCGTGGAAGGCCAGGAGTACGCCGTCGCGGGTGGTGCGCACGTCAGTCTCCAAATAGCCGAAGCCCAGCGCGGCGGCGGCGCGGAACGCCACCAGGGTGTTTTCGCGGCCTTCCCGGGAGAACCCGCGGTGGGCAAGCCCCAGTGGCGGCGGAGAGTCAAAGTAGGGATATCTCACCTGCGTACTTTATCCGCAGGAGCCCCGGCACCGGCACCGGACATCCTCATCCCGCGGGCCCGGTCCTAGACTGGCAGCACCCGGAGCCGCTGCTGCGGCGCGGGAGGGGCGATGCGGTGCGGAGGTACCCGGTTTGGCGACAGACTCCCGAGCAGAAGGACCGGCCGGAAGAAGCCCGACGCCGCACGGACCGGCGGCCGGGCTGCCCTGCGGGCTGGCGGATTGGCTGCGCGGGACCGCCCGCCGGGCACGGCGGGCTCCGGCAACGCTGGCCTTCCTGGCGGTCTTTTGGATGGCGGGTGCTGCAAGCTCGAGCCTGGTGTCCGGTCCCGATGCACCCCTCGCCGCCTGGGTCGTGCTCTCCGCGGAATCACTTCCCGAACACTGGCCGGCACTGCTGCTCTCGGGCCTTTGGGCCGCCGGCCTGCCCGGATACCTTGCCGGCACCCTTCTGATCCTGCTGGTCGGCCTGCCGTGCGAGCGCCTGATGGGCTCCGCACGGTTCGCCGCAGCTGCCGTCTGGGCGCAGCTCGCCGGCGCACTGCTGGCCATTGGGTTCACCCACGCAGCCAATGCCTTGCCCGGCGAATGGTCACGGGCGCTGGAGTCGGAGTCCTTTGTCGGCCCGGTGGCCTTCGTCTGCGGCGTTGCCGCCGCGGCCAGTGCCCGGTTCTCCACCCTCTGGCGCCGCCGCCTGCGCGTGGGCCTCTTCACGCTGCTGGTGCTCCTGGCCCTGTACGGGGGCTCGTTCCACAGCATCACGGTGCTCGGAGCCGCGGTCGCCGGGGCGCTGGCCGGGCCGCTTTTGGCTGGGCGCCGGCCGGCATTTCCGGACCGGATCGTCACCAGCCGGCGCGAAGCCCGCGTCCTGGTGGCGCTGGTGGTGGCGGCTTCCGCAGCGGGACCGGTCATTTCCGCGCTCAGTTCCCAGGCGGTGGGGCCGCTGGCGGTCCTGCGGTTCCTGAATACCGACATTGAGCTCGTCGATCCGCAGGCCCTTGCCGCGCTGTGCAGCGATCCGGCGCAAAGCGCTGACTGCACGGAGGCGCGGCTGCAACTGCGCGCAGGGCCGGCGGGGTTCTTCCTGGCCACGCTGCCGCAGGTCCTGCTGATTGTTTTTGCCGACGGGCTGCGGCGGGGCCGCCGTTTTGCCTGGTGGTGCGCCGTTCTCCTGCAGGGTCTGATGACGCTGCTGGCCGCAGTCCGCGCGGCCCGGTACCTCCGCGGAGACACCCCCGGCCGGATTGAGCTGGGAGCGGCGCAAAACGCACTGGTGCTGATCCTGCCCGTGCTGGTGCCGCTGGCTGTCTTCGTCCTGCTCTGCGTCACCCGCCGCCTGTTCACTGTCTCGGCGCCACCGGGCCTGTACCGCCGGCTGTCCGCCTGGGCGTCCGGGGCAGCGGTACTGCTCGGCGCCGCGTACGTCCTGGGCGGACTGGCACTCCGGAACTCCTTCACTCCGCAGGCCACCGCCCGGGCACTTCTCACCGGTTTGCCCGAACGGTTCCTGCCCGTCCTGGAACTCGAACTCCCGGCGTCGGCTCCCGGACCGCTGCCCCTCACGGTGCCGGCGGACCTGCTCTATGAAGGCGTCGGGCTGGCGTTCTGGGTGTTTACGTGTGTCCTGCTGCTGCGGTCCTTCCTGGAGCCGCCCTACCTCCGCGGCTCCGCAGACATCGTCCGGGCCCGCGCCCTGCTGAAGACCCACGGCGGCGGAACCATGGCCTGGATGACCCTGTGGCCCGGGAACACCTACTGGTTCTCGCCCGGCGGAAACTCGTATGTGGCCTTCCGGTCCACCCCCGGCGTTGCACTAACCGTTGGCCCGCCCGTCGGACCGCATCCGGAGCTGCGCCGGACGATCGAGGATTTCTCGGCCTTCTGCACTTCCAACGGAACAGCTGCCTGCTTCTACTCCGTGACCTCGGAAGTGGAAGGCATCACCTCCGGCATGGGGTTCTCCCGGCTGCAGGTCGCCGAGGAAACCATTCTGCCGCTGGGAAACCTGAAATTTCGGGGCAAAAAGTTCCAGGACCTCCGGACCGCCCTGAACCACGCCCGCAAGGCCGGCATCGAAGCGCGCTGGATCAGCTATCCGACGGCACCGCTGGCAGTGCTGGACCAGCTGCACGCCATCTCCGAAGAGTGGGCGGCGGACAAACAGATGCCGGAAATGGGCTTCACGCTGGGCGGGCTGGACGAGCTGGACGATTCCGAGGTCCGGTGCCTGATCGCCGTCGACGGCGACGGCACCGTCCATGCGGTGACCTCCTGGCTGCCGATCTACCGGGACGGCCGCGTCATCGGCTGGACCCTGGACTTCATGCGCCGGCGCGGCGCCGGCTTCAAGCCGGCCATGGACTTCCTCATTGCCTCCGCCGCAAGCCTGCTGCAGGCGGAAGGGTATGAACTGCTGAGCCTCTCCGGAGCACCGCTGGCCCGCGCCGCACGGCCCGGGCCCCGGAACGGGAACGGAGCCGGTAACGGAACTGCGAGCGGAGCCGCGGAGAGGGCGGACCCGGCGGCGGGCGACTCAAGCCTTCTGGATTCCGTCCTGGACCTGCTCGGAACGACCCTGGAACCGGTCTACGGCTTCCGCTCCCTGCTGGCGTTCAAGGCCAAGTTCCAGCCCCGTTACGTTCCCCTGTACCTGACGTACCGTGATCCGGCCTCCCTGCCCGCCATTGGGAACGCCGTCGCACGGGCCTATCTGCCGCGGCTTTCCGTGGCCCAGGGGCTCACCCTCGTGCGGCACATTGTGGACAGCTCACGGTGAACTCACTGTCGCTGATCAGCGGGGCATTTCCCGTTGGGCTAGGAGTCCTGGGCGCGCTGTCACTGCTGTGGCTGGTTTGGGGCGGACGCCGGCAGGTGCTGGTGGTGGTGCCGGCGGCCGCTGCATTCGCTGCCCTGCTGACTTTGATCCTGTATGTCCTGGCCGAGACCGTTTTTCATTGGTGGAACGCCTCACTGCCGCGCCTGCTGTATGTATATGCCTGTGCTGGCATACTTGCGATAATCCTTGCGGCGGCGCGGCTGAGGGACGCCCGGGCCGTCCGGATGCGGCTCCTGACACTCGTTGCCGCAGCACTGGTCATGGCGGCGGTCGCCGGCGCCACGAATGCAGCCTACGGACAGTATCCGACCCTCGGTTCGCTGCTGTTTCCGCCGGCGGTGGAGACCTCGGACCTGCCCGAACGCAGTCCGGACGCCGCCGCCGGGCGTCCGGATACCACCGAGGCCAACTGGGTGCCGCCGGAGGACATGCCCGCCGGCGGCAGGGTCTATTCGGCCGACATACCGGGCACGGTTTCCGACTATGCCGCCAATCCGGCGCTCCTCTACCTGCCTCCCGCCTATCTGGCGACGCCTCCTGCCGTGAATCTGCCCGTGCTGGTGCTGATCCACGGCCAGCCCGGGGGCCCGTCCGACTGGCTGATCGGCGGACAGCTGCTTGAGGCCATGGACACTTTCGCCGCAGCGCATTCCGGATTGGCCCCAGTGGTGATCATGCCTGACGCATCGAACGCCAACAACAAGAACTGGCCGCTCTGTCTGGATTCCACGATCAGCTCCTCAGCCACCTACCTGGCCGTGGATCTTCCGGCCTGGGTGCAGCAGCATCTGGCCTCCGGGCTGCGGGGCGGGCCGCAGTGGGCCGTTGCCGGCTATTCCTACGGCGGAACCTGCGCCCTGCAGCTGGCGACGAATTTTCCCGCCGCCTACCCCACCTTCATCGACATTGCCGGTGAAGCGGAGCCCAGCATTCCGCAGGGCCGTGACGCCCTGGTCCAGACCTACTTCGGCGGGAACACCGCCGCCTTCACCGCCCAAAATCCCCTGGACCTGCTGCAGCACCGGACCTTTCCGGATTCCGCCGGGATCGTGGTCGTGGGCGCTGACGATTCCGTGTACGCCCCGCAGGGGCGGTCGGTCTCTGCCGCCGCCCGTGCCGCCGGCATGGACGTCACCCTTCAGGAGGTGCCCGGCGCCCATTCCTGGCATGTCTGGAAGGCGGGCCTGGTGGACAATCTGGACTGGCTCGGCCACCGGTTGGGCATACTGGTTCCATGACCCGCAACAGTTCCGAACCCCGCCCGCACGACTCCCGGCCCGAGCCGGAGCCGCGGGAGCCGATGCAGCAGACGAAGCCGAAGCCGGGGATTCCGGGCTGGCTCGCTGCGGTTTTCCAACGACTGGTCCTCTGGACATCGCCCCACGCCGCTCTGCTGATCACCCTGGCGGTGGGACTGATCCCGGCGCTCCTGCTGACCCTGGGATCGGCCGAGGTCTATGAGTCGGTGAGTGACTCCGACGGCGTGGCCCAACTCGACCAGCCGGTCCTGGATGCGGCCCTGACACTGCGCTCCCCGGAAGTCGACAGTGCGGTGACGGCCTTCACCAACCTGGCCGGCACCGTCGGCATGCCCATCCTGGCGAGCACGGCCATGGTGATCATGGCGCTGAAGTGGCGGTCCTGGACCCCGGTGCTGCTGATAGCTGCCGCTGCCGCCGGATCCCTGCTGATGACGGTGGCGGGCAAGGACCTGGTGGGCCGCGTCCGGCCGCCGCTGACGGAAGCCGTGCCGCCGTTTGAGCATTCGGCGTCGTTTCCCAGCGGCCATTCGCTGAACGCCGTGGTCATTGCCGGAGTGGTGGCCTATCTGATCGTGCTGCACCTGCACAGCCGCGGCGCCAAGGTGCTCACCGTGCTCCTGGCGGCCGGCTTCTCAATAGCCGTGGGGCTGAGCCGCGTGTTCCTGGGCCACCACTGGTTCACCGATGTGCTGGTGGCCTGGACGCTGGGACTGGCCTGGCTGGCGGTGGTCATCACCGCGCACCGGCTGCTGCACTCCCGGCGGATGTCCCGATCCGAAGCCGCAGCGGGCGCCTAACCCCGCTGCTTGGCAACTGAACCCCCGCTCCGGCGAACCGGGCTTACCGAACCGGGCTCACGACCGGCGCAGCAGCCCCTCCAGGATCTGGGCGACGCCGTCGTCGACGAACGCCGGTGCCACTTTGTCCGCGGCAGCGAGGGCGTCGGCGTGGCCTGACGCCATGGCGTAGCCGCATCCGGCCCACTGCAGCATCTGCACGTCGTTGGGCATGTCGCCAAAGGCCACCACATCAGCGGGGTCGATGTCCCGGGACGCAGCGTAGTCGGCCAGCGTCACCGACTTGTCCAAGCCGTGCAGCGACATCTCCAGCAGCGCAATGGAGGGGGCGGAATGAGTGGTCGACACCAGATGCGCCACCGCGGGGCGGACACGCTGCAGGACTTCGTCCGGCGCGGCGCCGTCCACCCGGGCCAGGAACTTCACCACGGTGTCGGTGTCGGTGAGGGTTGCTTCCAGCGGCGCGGGGGCAACGGCACCGGGCAGGTCCCGGGATTCCGATTCGAGGAAGCCGGGGCCCAGATGAAAGCCGCCAACGGTTTCGGCGGCAAAACGGGCGCCCGGGTAGAGGCCCCGGATAATGCCGGCGGCGGCAAAAATGGCCGGCAGGGACAGGGCCTGCGCCTTCAGCACCCGTTCGGTGCCCAGGTCGTAGGTGATGGCGCCGTTGGAGCAGATGACGGTTCCCGCGTGCCCGAGGAAATCCTGCAGCGGGCTCAGCCAGCGCGGCGGCCTGCCGGTGACAAACACAACCTCGATGCCGGCCTCCGTGCAGTCGCGGAAGGCACGGACGGTCCGGTCACTGATCCGGTTGTCGGGACCGACGATGGTCCCGTCCAGGTCACTTGCCACCAGACGCACCGGGCACCTCGTTCCCTCGCAGGTTGATCTGCGCACCTGCGCAGGCCTCCAGCCTAACCGGCCCGGCGCCGCTCCCTGGGGCGGCGGCGCCGGGCCAGCGCGGCGCTGCCCGGCTAGGCGGCGGGGACCTCCGCCAGGCCGACGATCCGGGCGCGGGCCAGGGTGTGGGTGAACAGGGCGAAGCCCAGGGAGGCCGGGCTGGCATCCGCCGGCACCTCCAGTGATTCGACGTCGACGGCGTGGACCACCACCATGTAGCGGTGCGGGCCGTGGCCGGCGGGCGGTGCCGCGCCCACGAAGCCGCGGAACCCGGCGTCGTTCGCCAGTTGCACGGTGCCCGGCGGCAGGTCACCGTGGTTCGCCGCGTTGCCGGGCAGGGAGGTTGCCGTTGCCGGAATGTTGAATGCCGCCCAGTGCCAGAAGCCGCTGCCCGTGGGGGCATCGGGGTCGAACATGGTCACGGCGAAGCTCCGGGTGCCCTCCGGGGCTCCGCTCCAGCTCAGCTGCGGTGATGCGTCCTGCCCGCCGGGAATGCCCATTTTCCCGCTGTACTGGGCGGCGGACATCGGCTCCATGTTCGAGACATCGTCGCTGGTGACCGTGAAGGCCGGTACCTGCGGCAGGGCGTCATAGGGATCGTAGGACTGCATGTGTTCTCCTGCGTGGTGTTGGAAAGCGGTCAGAGTTCGTTGCGGTACGGCGGGTTCGCACCGGCGCGGGAAACGGTGACGGCGGCGGCGCGGGCGGCGAACCCGAGCACTGCTTCCAGGTCACCGGGCCCGATCCGCGCCAGCTCGGCGCGGCGGGCACCGCCGTCGAGTTCCCGGTCCATCAGGGACACCAGCAGAGCGGACATGAACGAGTCCCCCGCCCCCACGGTGTCCACCACGGTCACCGGCGGAACCGAGGCGTGGGCTTCGCCCGTGGCCGTCACGGCCCAGGCGCCCTTGGAACCGCTGGTCACCGCTACCAGCGCCGGCCCCATCCCCAACCAGCGGCGGGCGGCGTCCTGCGGCGAGTCCTGCGGATAGAGCCAGGCGAGGTCCTCGTCGGAGGCCTTGACGACGTCGGACAGCGCGACGAATTTCTCGGCCTGCTCCCGGGCGTAGGACACGTCGGTGATGATGGTGGGCCGGCAGTTGGGATCGTAGCTGATCGTGGCGGCGGGGCGGGCGCGTTCCACCGCCTGCAGCACGGCGTCGGCACCGGGCCGGAGCATCGCCGCGATGGACCCGGTGTGCAGTACGGAGGTCCCGTCCAGCAGGCGCGGCAGCGCATCCGCCAGCGAGGGAAGCTGCCACTCCAGGTCAAAGGTGTAGCGGGCGCCGCCGGCGGGGTCCAGAACGGCCGTGGCCACACTGGTGGGCAGCTCGTCCGCGGGCATGGGAGTCAGGACGGAATTGGCGCGCAGGTGCGCTTCGATCAGCTGGCCGTACTCGTCAGTGCCGTAGCGGCCCGCAAACTGGACCGGGCGGCCCAGCCGGGCCACCCCCACGGCAACATTGAGCGGGCTGCCGCCGGGGTGAAAGCGTTTGGGAGCGGTGTCGCTGAGAACCACGTCCACGAGGGCTTCGCCGATTACTGTGAGCACGACCTCAACCTAACAGAGCAGCCCGCGCCTCGCCTCTCCTTTGCCCGGTTCCCCGGACCGTCACCGGTTCCTTTACCCGGTTCCTTCCGCGAGCGGAGCGTCCGTCCGGGCCGGAAGACCGCCTCCCGGGGCGAAGATCCCGTCTTTGTGCGCGGCTGCCGTCACGGCCTGGACGACGGCGGCCCAAGCGGGCGTCCCCGGCGTAATCAGGGCGAAGTGGTCCCCCGGAACCAGCCGCAGCTCGGCCGGGGATCCGCAGGCGGCCGCGGCCTGCACAAACTCGGTCGAGGAGCTCAAGGGAACATCGGCATCACTGTCTCCGTGCAGGGCGACGGCGGGCACGGGCAGGGGGAGCAGCTGCATCGGATCGGCGCTGCGGTACCGTTGCGCGCTGCCCTCCGGGGAATTGCCCAGGAAGTCGCGCACGGCACCGTCACTCAGCTCCAGCGCCAGCGCCTGGGCCAGGTTCAGGAGACCGGCTTGGAGCACGACGGCGGTGACTGGCACGGCTGCGCTGCTGCGGGCCGCTGCCCAGACGGCCAGCTGTCCGCCGGCGGAATGCCCCAGCACGGTAACCCGGGACAGGTCCAAGCCGTGGTGCTGCGCCGCAGGTTGAAGCGCGTCGATGCCGGCAGCGACGTCGTCGGCGGTTTCCGGCCAGCCGCCGCCGTTGCCGACCCGCCGGTACTCCAGGTTCCAACAGGTGAACCCCCGATCGGCAAGGTCACGGGCACCGGGCCGGCCCAACTCGGCCGTGTACCCGGAGCGCCAGTAGCCGCCGTGAATGATGACCACCACCCCCGGATGGGCCTCGGCACCGCAGGCGCCGGACTCGACCGCGCCGAACTCCACCGTGCCGGAGTCCACGGCGCCGAACTCCACCGTGCTTCCGTTACCGGCGCGGGCCGCCAGCGTGAGTTCTGCGTATTGTTCGGGGCCGGGGCCGTAGGGAATCCGCAGCGGGGTCGGCGGCATCGGCTGCCCTCCTTCATCTGGCCTAATCTGGTACGCAGTGAACCTAAGCTGGTAGTGAGCCTAATGTCCGGCAGTGCCGGGCGGCAGGCGCCACATCCGGTTCGTGAACGAATGGAGATATTCTTATGGGCGCGTGGGACAGCCTTGATGACCGGCTGCGTCCGGTGGTCCAGGCGAGCATTGACGAGTACGCCCGGGTTCGTCCGGCCTTGGAAAAGCTCACGCGCGAAATGGAGGAGAGCCTCCGCCACATCTTCACCGACAGCCCCGTCCGTCCGCTGTTCGTGGCGTCCCGGACCAAAACCGTTGAGTCCTTCCGCGACAAGGCCTCCCGGACCCTCCCGTCCGAGGATCCGGAGGAGCTCCCCACCCTGCTGTTCCCCGACCCGCTGCGCAACCTCATCGACCTGGTGGGCCTGCGCGTCATCGTGACCCTGCCGCACGAGGTGGACGAGGCAGCCAACCTGATCAAGCGCCAGCGCGCCGAGTTCGACTGCCGCGGGGACCGCGAAAAGGACATCGGCTCCATCGAGTCCGGCACCTACGGCTATTCCAGCCGGCACCTGATCCTGCGCACCATCCAGAACGAGACGGTCCGGGAGTACCACCGGCTGCTGGACCCGGAGCAGCGGCCCAACGGCAGCTATCAGTTCGAAGTGCAGATCCGCACGGTGCTGGCGCACGCATGGTCCGAGATCGAGCACGACATCCGCTTCAAGGCCGGCGATCCGCGGGCCTGGAGCCCCTACTTCGACCGCCAGTTCACGGCCACCGCCGCCATGCTGGAAACCGTGGAAACCGCCTTCGCCGAACTCCACGAACGCTATGAGACGGTCACCGGCTTCTGGGACGAGGAGGGCGAGGGCAGTGCACCGCTGACGCCGAACCGGATCCGCGACATCTGGATGACCCTGCTGCCGCATGTGAACCGCAAGACCGGGGATGACTGGGGCTGGGCGGCGGAACTGCTCGCCGCACACGGTTTGAAAACCACCATGGACCTGGCCGGGCTGCTGCAGGCCGACGCCATCACCGAGGTCCGGCAGGCGCTGGACCACCGTTACTCCCCTGGTCCGGACCGGCTGCTCGATGACCTGCTGCTGTGGCGGTACGGCAAGAAGCACATCGACCTGACCGCCGAGCCGGAGGACGCCCCGGTGAAGCCGCGCCGGGAGTCGCTGGGCCGGCGCTACCGGCAGATGCAGCTCTACCGGGCCCGCGAAGCGCAGTAGCAAGCCTTGCCCGGCGTCGCCCGCGTCGTCTAGCTTTGCCAGGTGGCGATCGAGCTTTCAGGGCGGGATGCACGCCGGATGCGGCGGCAGTCCCAGCTGCTCGGCGGCTCGGACCTGGCACCGGCCGACGTCGTGCGCCGCGCCGTCGCCCTGCAGGGCCAGGACCTGCCCGCCGTGCTGCAGGCGATCGCCATCCGCTCCCGGCCCGGAACCGGCGTGCAGGAGGTCCGCGATGCCTTTGACCGGGGCGACCTGGTCCGCGGCTGGCCGATGCGCGGCACGCTGTTCGCCACCACGCCGGAGCATCTGGCGGCACTTTTGGCCTTCACCGCGGAACGCATCCGCACCATGGCTGCCCGGCGCCGCGCTGAGCTTGGCCTCGATGAGGCGGTGCTCGACAGCGGCAGGGAAACCCTGCGGACTGCCCTGCAGGAGCAGCCCCTGCTGCGGTCCGAAGCCCTGGCCCTCTGGGAAGCCGCCGGCATCAAGACCGCCGAGGGCCGCGGCTACCACCTGCTGATGCACCTGTCGGTTCAGGGCCTGGTGCATTGGGGTGCCTTCGACCCGTCCGGCAGCCAGCAGTACCTTGCCCTCTCGGCGGCCCGGCCACCCGACGATCCCGAGGCCGCGCTGGCGGAGCTGGTTCGGGGGTTCGTGCTGGCCAGGGGACCGGTTACGGAGGCTGATCTGGCCTGGTGGATGAAGCTGCCCAAGCGGACGATGCGGCGTGCGGCAGCTGCCGCGCCGGATCTGGTCGAGGTGCGCGTGGAGGGTCGGCCGGCGTGGATCGTGGGGGAACCGCAGGTCCCCGGGAAGTCCGGCGTCACGCTGGTGCCGGGCTTCGACGAATGGATCCTGGGCTATGCCGACCGCTCGCTCGTGGCGAGCCCGGAAATGCTCGCGGCGCTGGTGCCGGGCAACGGGATGTTCCGGCCGGCGGTGCTGGTGGACGGCGTCGCCGTGGGCACCTGGCGGTGGCCGCGCACCTCGCGTCCCTCCCGCGCCGCAGCAGAGCCCGTCCTCGACATCGTGGAACGGGTGCCGGCGGCCACGCGCCGGCAGATCGAGCGGGCGCTGGCGGCCTGGCCGCACCGCTGAGGCACGCAGAACGACGGCGGCCGGCACCTCCCCCGAGGGAAGGCACCGGCCGCCGTCGTCGTGCGGGGTGCGAGAAGCGCTAGGCTCCGGAAACTCCGGCGGCCAGCTTGTTCAGCGACTCTTCGAGGTCGTCCTTGGACACCATCGGGAAGGACACCTTCTTCAGCGTTTCCTTGTCGGTGACGTGGGACCAGTCATAGGTGAGCGTGACTTCGGTGGAGTCCGGCGCGATCGGGTTGAGTTCCCAGACCCACTGCCAGCCCTTGGGCTCGGTGCCGGCCGGAGCCGTCTGCCAGGCCAGGAGCTTGTTGTGGTCGTACCCGGTGACGGTGTTTTCCGTCTGGTAGTCGCCCATTTTCTCGTTGTGCATGTTCATGGTGAAGACCTGCCCGGAGGCGGTGATGCGGTCGGTCTTCTCGTCCGAGACCACCATGCCGGAGCCGTCCAGCTCGGGGTGGCGCTCGGGGTTGGACAGGAGGTTGAAAATGTCTGCTGCTGAAGCGTCGATGATTCGTGAGACAACAACACTGCTCTGATCAGTGGTCAATGAACTCTCCTTCGATGGATGGATCGTACGTACCTTTGCACGCCGGCTCAGTCGGCGGTCTGTTCCTGGGCTTCCTGCAGTTCCCAGCCCGTGATGTACGGCGGGTCCTGCCCTTCGTCCCGGGTGTACTGCCGGCAGCGTGCCCGTTCGTCCTGCAGCCACTGCCGGAAACCGGCCTGCGTTGATCCCAGCGACGCTACCCGGTCCAGCACGTCGATGGCCAACTGGAAACGGTCGATCTGGTTGAGCATGGCCATGTCGAACGGCGTGGTGGTGGTGCCCTCCTCCTTGTAGCCGCGCACGTGCAGGTTGGCGTGGTTGGTCCGCCGGTAGGTCAGCCGGTGGATCAGCCAGGGGTAGCCGTGGTAGGCGAAAATGACCGGCTTGTCCTTGGTGAACAGGGTGTCGAAATCCCTGTCGGAAAGCCCGTGCGGGTGCTCTCCGGGGTCCTGCAGCACCATCAGGTCCACCACGTTGACCACCCGGATGTTCAGCTCCGGCAGCTGCTCCTTCAGGAGGGCTGCCGCTGCCACCGTTTCCAGGGTGGGCACGTCGCCGGCGCAGGCCAGCACGACGTCGGGATCCGGCTTTGTCCCGGGACCGGCGGTTTCGCTGCCGGCGAAGTCCCAGATGCCGATCCCGCGCTCCACGTGCAGCAGCGCCTCCTCCGGATTCAGCCAGGCCGGGGTGGGCTGCTTGCCGGAAACCACCACGTTCACCCGGTCCCGGGTGCCCAGGATGTGCTCGGTGACGGCCAGCATGGTGTTGACGTCCGGCGGCAGGTAGACCCGGATCACGTCGGCCTTCTTGTTCACCACGTGGTCGATGAAGCCGGGATCCTGATGCGAGAACCCGTTGTGGTCCTGCTGCCAGACGTGGCTGGAGAGCAGGTAGTTCAGCGACGCCACCGGCTGCCGCCAGGACAGGCCGCGGCTGACCTTCAGCCACTTGGCGTGCTGGTTGAACATGGAATCCACAATGTGGACAAACGCCTCATAGCAGTTGAAGACCCCGTGCCGGCCGGTCAGCAGGTAGCCCTCCAGCCAGCCCTCGCAGAGGTGTTCGCTGAGGACTTCGGCGACCCGGCCGCTGCGCGCGAGGTTCTCGTCGAGCTCGTCGATGCGCTGCTGCCAGGCCTTGTCAGTGACTTCGTAGACGGCCTGCAGCCGGTTGGACGCCGTCTCGTCCGGCCCGAAGATGCGGAAATTCGTGGGATTCCGCGTGATCACGTCGCGCAGGTAGGCCCCGGCGGTGATCATCGGGGAAACCCGCTGCTCCCCCGGTTTCTCCACGTCCACGGCGTGCTCCGCGTAGGCGGGCAGCGCCAGGTCCCGCAGCAGCCGGCCGCCGTTGGCATACGGGGTGGCGCTCATCCGCAGGTCCCCGGCCGGCGCCAGTGCTGCGATCTCCGGCCGCAGCCGACCCGCGTCGTCGAACAGTTCCTCCGGCCGGTAGGAGGCCAGCCACTGCTCCAGCTGCGCGAGGTGTTCGGGGTTCTCGGAGATCTCGGACAGCGGCACCTGGTGGGCCCGCCAGGTGCCCTCGACCTGTTTGCCGTCCACCACCGCCGGGCCGGTCCAGCCCTTGGGCGAGCGGAACACGATCATCGGCCAGCGCGGCGCGTGCTCGTTGTGCCCGGCAGCGTCCGGGGCGTCGGCGGGGACGGCGGTGCGTTCGCCGGTGCGGTAGGGGGCCTGGATGGCGTCAATTTCGGCCAGGCAGGCTTCCAGGGCCGCGGCGAAGTCGGCGTGCGCCTGCGCCGTCGACGCCGGATCCTCCACCGTGACGAGGTGCGGGTGGTATCCGTAGCCTTCCATCAGCTTCACCAGCTGCTCCTCGGGCATCCGGGACAGGATGGTCGGGTTGGCGATCTTGTAGCCGTTCAGGTGCAGGATCGGCAGCACGGCGCCGTCCACTGCCGGATCAAGGAAGCTGTTGGAGTGCCAACTGGCGGCGAGCGGGCCGGTTTCCGCCTCGCCGTCGCCGATCACGGTGGCGGCGATCAGGTCCGGGTTGTCGAACACCGCGCCGTACGCATGCGCCAGCGAATAGCCCAGTTCGCCGCCCTCGTGGATGGAGCCGGGGGTTTCCGGCGCCGCATGGCTGGGCACGCCGCCGGGATAGGAGAACTGCCGGAACAGGGTGCGCAGGCCGTCCTCGTCCTCGCCGACGTGGCTGTAGATCTCGGAGTAGGTGCCCTCCAGCCAGGCGTTGGCGACGTTGGCGGGGCCGCCGTGGCCGGGACCGGTGATGAACAGGACCTCGCGCTGCTGTTCACGGATCAGCCGGTTCAGGTGCGCGTAGAAAAAGTTCAGTCCGGGCGTGGTGCCCCAGTGCCCCAGCAGCCGGGCCTTGACGTCCTTCTTTTCCAGCGGGCGGCGCAGCAGCGGGTTGTCGCGCAGGTAAATCTGTCCCACGGAGAGGTAGTTGGCGGCGCGCCACCAGGTGTCCACGTCCTGCAGGGTCTCGTTCAGCGGCTGTTCGGGTGCAACTGGCGCAGAGGTCATGCGGTGCCTCCTTGGCGGATAATTTCTTTCGGGAATGGACGACGGCGGCAGCCGGCCTGGCCTTTGTCAGGGGGCTTCCACCACGACGTCCGAAGGTTTCTTGTCGGGGCGCAGCCCCCGCCAGGCGGGGTGGCGCAGCTTGCCGCCGGCGGTGCGCTCGGAGAATGTCACTTCACCCACCAGGACGGGGCGCACCCATTGGGCGTCGGAGGCGTCGGCCGCCGGCACATCATCCAGCGGAGCGGTTTTGCGGGCCAGTTTCTTGAGCTTGCCGCCCACCAGGGCCAGGTCTTTTTCGCTCAGGCCCGACCCCACCCGGCCAATGTAGGTCAGGTCATGCCCGTCCGGAACGGCCACGAGCAGGGAGCCGATCTTGGAGGCGCGGTTGCCCTTGCCCGGGCGCCAGCCGACAATCACCACCTCCTGGGTGAAGGAATTCTTGAGTTTGATCCAGCTCTTGGACCGGCTGCCGGACGAGTAGGTGCTTTTCAGGCGCTTGGCCATGACGCCTTCCAGGCCGAGTTCCCTGCTGGACTCCACGGCGTCGTCCATCGACAGCTCCAGCGCCGGCGGAACCTGGACGTGCCCGTCCTCCCCCGCCGGTTCCACCGCCTGCGCCAGGATTTCCCGCCGCTGGGCATAGGGCAGGTCCATCAGCGAGTTTCCGTCCAGCCAGAGCAGGTCAAAGAGCATCAGGTGCACGGGGGTGCGGGCGGCTGCGGCGTTGATTTCGCGTTTTTTCGTCAGGTGCATCCGGGGCTGCAGCAGTCCGAAGTCGGGCCGGCCGGCCTTGCTGATGGCGACGATTTCGCCGTCGAGCACGGCCCGTTCACCGTTCAGGTGCCGGCCCAGCTCCTGCAGTTCCGGATAGGCGGCGGTCATGTCGTTGCCGTTGCGGCTGATCAGCCGGGTGCCCTCCGGGGTCACGTCCACGATGGCCCGGACGCCGTCCCACTTCATTTCGAACGCCCACTCGTCTTCGTTGTTGACGTCGGCCCGGGTGCCCAGGGTCGCGAGCATGGGTTCCACCGACGGCATGCCGTTCTCCGCGGCGTCGGCCGCCACCGCCTTCACCACGGCCGCCGCATCCGGCAGGGACTTCCCGGATGCCGGGGCCGCCGCGGCTGCGGCAACGGAGTCCTCGGGAGAATCCGGAGCATCGGGTTCTCCCGCTTGGGCCGCAGTCTTCGGCGCCGCCTCGGTCTCCGCCGGCGGCTGGTGCTTCATCAAGTGGATCAGCCAGTTGTTCGCTCCGCCCTGGCCGCCGGTGTGGATCAGCGCGAAGCGCCGGACGGCACTGCCTTCCGAGGCCAATCCGCCGTCGGGCTGGCCGTGGAGCACGGCAATGACTTCCTTGCCGTCCCGCCACTTTTCCCGCTCGTAGGTGCCGTGATCCCAGATCCGCACCTCGCCGGCACCGTACTCCCCCTTGGGGATGGTTCCTTCAAAACTGCCGTAGTCCAGCGGATGGTCTTCGGTCTGCACCGCCAGGTGGTTCTGGTTCGGGGAATCCGGCGGGCCCTTGGGCAGCGCCCAGGAGACGAGGACGCCGTCGTGCTCCAGCCGGAAGTCCCAGTGCAGCCGCCGCGCGTGGTGCTCCTGGATGACAAAGCTGTTGCCCTCGGACGTTTCGGCGGGTTCCTCGGGCACCGGTTCGGGGGTCTTGGCGGCGTCACGCATGCTGCGGTACTTGCTCAGCCGGTCCGCCGGGCCGCCCTCCGCCACGGCGCCGGCCTGCTCCGCCGCCTCCTCCAGCGCGTCAGCGTCGAGTTCCCCGGCGTCCATGCCGGCCAGCGGATCGCCGTGGTCGGCCAGCCGCTGCATCACCTGCTCGTAATCCAGCTGCGCCAGGTCCGGATCCTCCAGTTCCTCCCAGGTCCGGGGCGCGGCAACCGTGGGCGTGAACCGGCCGCGCAGGGAGTACGGGCAGATGGTGGTCTTGTTGGCGTTGTTCTGGCTCCAGTCGAGCAGCACCTTGCCGGTCCGCAGCGACTTTTTCATGTCGGACACGATCAGGTCCGGATGGTCCGCTTCCAGGGCGCGGGCCAGCTCGTGGGCCACGGCACTGACGTCGGACGAGCTCTGCCGCCCGTCCAGTGCGGCGTACAGGTGGATGCCCTTGGATCCGCTGGTGACCGGGCGGGCCTCCAGGCCCATGTCGGAGAGAATGTCGCGGGCCAGCCGGGCGACTTCGGCGCACTGGGCCAGGTCCACGCCCTCGCCCGGGTCCAGATCCAGCACCAGCCGGTCCGGGTTTTTGATCTTGCCGCGCGGGCCGAACCGCCACTGCGGGACGTGGATCTCCAGGGCTGCGCTCTGCGCCAGCCAGGTCAGCGTCGCCAGGTCGTTGACCAGCGGATAAATGTTGGTGGAGGTCTTGTGCTCGATCTCAAACCGCTTCACCCAGGTGGGGGCCGAGGTGTCGATGTTTTTCTGAAAGAACACCTGCCCCGGATCGTCCGGGGTGCCAACGCCGTGCACCCAGCGTTTCCGGGTGGCGGGGCGGTCGTGCGAGTGCGGCAGCAGCGCCTCAGCGACGGCGGCGTAGTAGGTCAGGACGTCGGCCTTCGTGGTTCCGGTTTCCGGATACAGCACCTTGTCAAGGTTGGTCAGCCGCAGGCGGTGACCGTCAACGTTCACGGTTTCCTGCTGCTTCAGACCCGCTCCGCTGCTCGTCATGGTCCCTAGTCTTACCGGGATTACCTGCCGATTTCCACTATTTGTCAGCTTGCTGAGCACATTACGCCACGGGCGTTCCGCCCTGCCTCCGCAGGGCACGCGGAACTGTGTATGTTGGAAAAATGACTGAACCACGGCGGGTTTTGGTAACGGGTGCCACCGGCTACATCGGCGGGCGGCTGGTTCCACTGCTGATTGCGGACGGGCACAAGGTGCGGGTCCTGGTGCGCTCTCCGGAAAAGCTCAACGACGTGCCGTGGCACGACGACGTCGAGATCGTCCAGGGCGACCTCACGGACAAGGACTCCGTGGCGGCCGCCATGCAGGACACCGACACCGTCTATTTCCTGGTCCATTCCATGGCCTCCGGCAAGGGGTTCGCGGCGCAGGAGCAGGACATTGCGCACCTTGTTGCCCGGGCGGCCGAAGAGGCAGGCGTGCAGCGGATCGTCTATCTGGGCGGGCTGCATCCGGAGGGCGAACTCTCTCCGCACATGCGCTCCCGCACCGAGGTGGGGCGGATCCTGCTTGAAGGCAAGGTTCCCGCCGTCGTCTACCAGGCGGGAGTGGTGATCGGTTCCGGCTCGGCCTCGTTCGAAATGATCCGCCACCTGACCGAAACCCTGCCCGTGATGCCGGCGCCCAGCTGGGTGCGCCGGAAAATCGAGCCCATCGCCATCCGCGACGTGCTGCACTACCTGGTCCGCGCCGTCGACCTGCCCGCCGACACCAACCGCACCTTCGACATCGGCGCCCGCGAAGTCCTGACCTACGCGGACATCATGAACGGTTACGCCGAAGAGGCCGGACTGCCGCGGCGGCGGATCTACGCGCTGCCGCTGCCCGCGCCCCGGCTGGCCGGAATGTGGGTCTCCCTGGTGACGCCCATTCCGCGGTCCATGGCCTTGCCGCTGGTGGAATCCCTCCAGCACGACGCGGTGTCCAAGGAACACGACATCGACCAGTACCTGCCGGAGCCCGACGGCGGACCCACCGGCTACCAGGCAGCGGTCAAGCGGGCGCTGGGCAAGGAAAAGCGCGGCGAGGTGGAAACCACGTGGGCGGGCGCGTCTCCGGCGGCCGACGAGGCCTCCTCGCCGCTGCCCAGTGATCCGAACTGGGCCGGGCAGACCGTGTACGTGGACTCCCGGCAACGCCGCTCCGGTGTGGCTCCGGAGCACGTCTGGCGGGTGATCGAGGGGATCGGCGGCAAGAACGGCTGGTACTCGCTGCCCATGGCCTGGGCCATCCGCGGCGTGCTGGACAAAACCGTGGGCGGCGCCGGCCTGACCCGCGGCCGGCGCCATCCCACCACCCTGTTCACCGGTGACGTGGTGGACTGGTGGCGGGTGGAGCTGATCGAGCGCGGGAGCCTGCTGCGGCTGCGCGCCGAAATGCGGGTTCCGGGCAAGGCCTGGCTGGAGCTGCGGGTGGATCCCGACGGCGACGGCAGCCTCTACCGGCAGCGCGCCGTGTACTTCCCCAAGGGGCTGGCCGGAAAGCTGTACTGGTGGCTGATTGCACCCTTCCACGGACTGATTTTCCCGTCCATGGCCAAGAACATCATCAAGCACGCCGCCCGGCTGGCCGAGGAGAGCTGAGTCAGCCTTCGATCCGCAGGCCCAGGGTGGCAGCCAGCAGCGGGGCCAGCATCCTCAGCTGCTCCTCATCCACGGTGGCTCCCTGCAGTCCCGGCACGTGCGTGATGGACCGGAACTCCGTGGACCGCAGGTCCACGTCCTGCAGCACCGCGCCGGACAGGTCCATGCTGCCGATCCGGCAGTCCCGGAAGGCCACCCGGGTGGCCTGGACCCCGTTCAGGTCCAGTTCCTCGATCGTGCAGTTGCTGAAGAGCACGTCGGTGAGCCGGGAGCTGCGCAGGTTCACGAAGTCCAGCTTGCCGCCGTCCACGTGGACGGAATCCCAGGCGCCGTCGTAGAGTTCGGCCGAACCCAGCCTGCTGCCTTCCAGGACGATGTCCCGGAAGGTGGTGCGCGGCGCCCGGAACACCGGGGCATACAGGCCGCTGAAGCGGCAGTCCAGGAACCGTCCGCCCCGCAGGCCGGTGTCCATCATTGACGCGGAGCTGAACTCGCATTCGGAAAAGGTGCTGCCCTGCAGGTCGAAACCGTCGAAGGATTCGCCGTCGAAGCGAAGGCCGTCAAAGGTCCCGGGATCCTGTGGTGCGGCTGCGTCCGTCAGGTCGTGCAGGGTTATTTGGCGCAGCCGCGGGGGCTTGGTTTTTCCTGTTTTTCCCGCGCCCCTTTGTCCGGCTGCGGCAGCTCCGGCCGGCCGCCGGAACGCCTCCGCCACGCCTACTTGCGCCGGCCGAAAACGAAGTAGGACAGCGGGCCGACGAAGTTCACGGCGCAGGCTGCTGACCAGAGTGCCTTGGAGCCCCGGACTTCAGCAGCGGGACGCCGCCAGATGTCCGCGAGTGCCAGGCCGGCGAGGAGCACCTGCACGGTCGAGGCGACACCCACCATCTTCTTCTGCTGGGCGGTGAGGTCCTTGATGGACTTTTTCTTGACCACTGTGTTCTCGATTCTCTCGATGGGATGCGTGCTCCCGATTCTGCCAGCAAAACCGCAGACCGCCAGTTCCGCCGGGCAGCTCCCGGCCCGGTATTTTCCGTCAGATCGCGGAATGAGAACCCAGCCGGTGGTAGGTGCGGTTGTGGTAAACCAGCGGCTCGTCCGGTTCGGCCGGGCTCAGGACCTCGAGCACCTCGGCCGTGACCAGCACCGAGGAGCCGACGGCGGTGCGGCTGAGGACCCGGGCTCGCAGGGCCCGCGGGACCTCGGTGAGCAGCGGCTCGCCGGTGGGCAGGCGCTCCCAGGCCAGGGCGGAGGAGAAACGGTCAGCGGAGGGACGGGCAAACAGTGAAGCCAGCGCCGCGTTCCGCGCCCCCAGCAGATGCACGACGACGGTGTCGGCGGCTGCCACTTCGCCGGCCGACCCGGAGGCCGAGGCCAGCGAGAAGACCAAGACCGCGGGGTCGACGGACACGGAGGACACGGAGGAGGCGGTGAGCCCCGCCGGACCGGACCTGCCCTCGGCGGTTATGACGGCGACGCCTGCCGGGTGGGATCTGAAGGCGTCCTTGAAATGGTCGATGAGCATGCTTCCACGCTAGAACCTCAACAATGGTTGAGGTCAAATCGGCGGCGCTTTTCCGGCGCCGGTCCGCCCTCGGGTGCTCAGTAGTCCAGGACCGGGGCACCGGTCCTGCGGCCGGCCGATTCGTCGTCGGGGTTCACAAACCGGCATTCGGCCAGCGTGAGGCAGCCGCAGCCGATGCACCCGCCGAGCCGGTCCCGCAGGGCCTCCAGCGAATGGATCCGGGCGTCCAGTTCCTGGCGCCACGCCAGCGACAGGCGCTGCCAGTCGTTGTGGTCCGGCACCGCATCGCTCGGCAGCTCCTCAAGGGCGCGGGCGATGGTCGCCAGCGGAATTCCGGCACGCTGGGCGGCCCGGATCACGGCAACCCGGCGCAGCACCGAGCGGTCGAACCGGCGCTGGTTCCCCGCCGTCCGCCGGCTGGAAATCAGGCCCTGGCGCTCGTAGAAATGCAGGGCTGACACCGCCACGCCGCTGCGCTCGGCCACCTGGCCCACCGTCAGCTCGGGCCGTTCCGCCCCCGTTGCCCCGTCCCTGTCCACAGGCTCGCCCACGCTTGCTCCTCCGTCCCTTCCATTATCCGCACTTCCCGGCCCGCTTCTCGCCCCGGATTCCCCCGCCGTTTTGGGATTCTGCTGCCATTCCGGGATTTTCCTGCCGTTTAGGGCAAATCCTGCCGGTCCGCGGCGGCAGGAAATGCCCCAAACGGTCGATTCTGCCCGAAACAGCCGATAACGGGCCGCCGCCCCGGCCGTCCCCGCTCTGGTCCGGACACCCGGCTTTAGTGTTCACTGGACTACATGAGAGCCATTTGGAAGGGTGCCATAGCGTTTGGGCTGGTCAATGTGCCGGTCAAGGTTTATGCCGCCACGGAGGACCACGACGTCAGCCTGCACCAGGTCCACGAGAAGGACGGCGGGCGCATCCGCTACCAGCGCCGCTGCGAGATCTGCGGCGAGGTGGTGGAGTACAAGGACATCGCCAAGGCGTACGACGACGGCGAGCAGACAGTGGTGCTCACCGACGAGGACCTCGCCTCCCTGCCGGTCGAAAAAAGCCGGGAAATCGAGGTGGTTGAATTCGTCCCCAGCGAGCAGGTTGACCCCATCCTGTTTGACCGGACCTACTACCTGGAGCCGGACTCCAAATCCACCAAGTCCTATGTGCTGCTGCGCCGCACGCTGGAGGACACCGAACGCACCGCCGTCGTGCAGTTCTCGCTGCGCCAGAAAAGCCGGCTGGGCGCCCTGCGGGTCCGGGGCGATGTCCTGACCCTGCAGACCCTGCTGTGGGAGGACGAAGTCCGGGACGCCGCCTTTCCGTCCCTGGATGAAAAGGTCCGGATCAGCGCGAAGGAACTGGAAATGTCCTCCGCCCTGGTGGACTCCTTCAGCTCGGATTTCAACCCGGCGGAGTTCACCGATGACTATCAGGAGCAGCTGAAGACGCTGATCGAGGCGAAGCTGGAAAAGGGCGAGGCCCTGGACACGGAGGAGACCTTCGGCGGCGCCGAAGCCGAAGAGGAGGGCGGCAAGGTCCTCGACCTGATGGAAGCGCTGCGCCGCAGCGTGGAAAAGAACCGCGACAAGAAATCCGGCGGCACCAAGGACTCCGGCACCCGATCCTCGTCCCGTTCCAAGGGCGATGACAAAGAACCTGCCGAGAAAAAACCTGCCGCACGGAAAACTGCCGCCAAAACCAGGAAAGGCGCCTAGGACATGGCCATCTCCAACTTCTTTCGGGACCGCAACGGACGGATCCGGATTTTCGAAGTACCCAATCTTCCCGTTCTGGCGTGGGCCGGGTTCGGCGCGGCCTCCATGATGGCGTTGACTCCGCGGTACCGGGATCTCCTTGGCAACCTGAGCAGGGGATCACTGATTATCTGGGCATTGTTGGAAACGGCGCGGGGCCGCAGCCCGTTCCGCCGGACCATGGGCGCAGCCGCCCTGGCCCGGGAAGTTTTGCCCGGCAGCTGACTACTGCTTGTAGCCTTCCACCTCAGAGGCCGGCCGCACCGCCGCGTCATCCGGGTCTTCGCCGGCATGCAGTCGCGCCCGGCGCTGCCGCAGCAGGTCCCAGCATTGGTCCAGCTGCTCCTCGATCCGGCGCAGCTGCTCCATCCGGTCTTCGGGGTGTTCGGCGGCAGAGCTGTCCCGCAGGGACTGTTCCTGTTCCACCAGCTCGGAAATCCGGTGCTGAATCTCGGTAGCGTCCATCCCCCTACGCTAGCGATCCGCCGGTCCGGTGACCAGAACTTTTGCCTCCGCGCGGCCCCCTGCTTCCCCCGGAAGATCACCCCGGAAACTCAGCCCGGAAGCAGCTGGCGGAGGAAGCGGGAGAACCCCTCGGGTGCCCGCCCGTCCCGGCGTCCGGAGGTGATCACGCGGATGCGGTCGGTGGCGGTCCAGGGCGTGCCTGCCGCCTTGAGCCGGGCCACCAGGTCAACGTCTTCGTGGGCCGCCAGCGGTGCAAACCCTCCGGCACGGCGGTAGTCAGCAGCACTGAAGCCCAGATTGGCGCCGTGGATGAACGGATGGCCCTCGCCCAGCGGATGCAGCTGCTGCCAGGCGGAGAGCTCCTCCGCCGTGAGATCAGCCGGGTCCGGAACCGCGCTGCCCAGCACGAGGCCGTAGCCGGCGGCGGCCAGACCGTACTGCCGGACCAGCCAGTGCTCCGGCACCACCGTGTCGGCGTCGGTGTTGGCAATCCACAGCCCGGGCAGCTGCGGCTGGGCGGCGATGCCGGCGGCACGCGCGGCCCCGACGGTGCCGAAAGACCCGGCGATCAGGCGCAGCTCCAGTTCGGGAGCCCACAGGTGCTGCAACCCGGCCACCACCTCGGCGGAACCGTCCGTGCAGGAGTCGAGCACCACGGTGACGGCAGCGCGCACCGCGCATTCCTCTTCCAGCGCCCCGACGGCAGCGCAGACCGAGGACAGTGCGGCAGGCAGCAGCAGTTCTTCGTTGCGGGCCGGAATAACAACGGCCAGGTGTTCAGGAGCCGGCACGAATCACCGCGGGTCCGGTCCGGGGCCCGCCGAAGCCGCAGCGGTCCGAACCAGCACATCGATCCGGAAGTCCTCCTCGCAGTGTTCGGCGAGGACCCGCAGGCCGCCCTGTGCCCGAAAGACCTCATGGACCTGATCTCCGGTCAGTTCCCAGCCGTCGTTGGGATGCCGCCAGTGGCACAGCAGGATCACGCCGTCGTCGGTCAGTGATGCTTCGGTGCGTGCGGCCAGGTCCCGCAGTTCGCTGGGCTGGAGGAAGTAGCCAATCTCCGAGACGACCACCAGGTCAAACCTGCCCTCCGGCCAGTCCTGCGGCACCGCCCCCTGCGCAAGCCGGACATGCGGTGCCGCGGCCAGCCGCCGGCGGGCCAAATCCAGGGCGCTGTCGCTGATGTCCGTGGCGGTCACCGCCTGCGCCCGGGCGGCCAGCTCCTGCGTGAGCACGCCGATGGAGCAGCCGGGTTCAAACACCGAGGCGAACCGGGGGCGCGGCAGCATGGCCAGGCTCAGGGCGCGTTTGCGGTGTTCGTAGAAGCTGCTCTCGAACTGCCAGGGGTCTGACGAGGTTTGGTACAGGTCCTCGAAGACCTCCCGGGGCGGGCGCGGGCGGGTCAGGACAAAGGACTCAAAGCTGCGCTCGAAGTGGGCCAGGACGCCGGGGCTGAGCAGGGCTTCGTCACCCGGCGCGGCCGAGAGCGGCCGGACCTGGCTCACATGGGTTTCCATCGCCCGGGCCTTCGCGGCGGCGGCCCCGCCGAGGGGCAGCAGGACCAAGTCGGCAGGCACCTGCTCCGGGCTTCCCCAGTGCCACAGCCAGATCGGATACTCCAGCAGCGGCAGCCCCAGGGTGCGGGCGAGAGCCGCCGCGGCCAGTCCGGCGGTGTCGTGGTCGGTGTGGCCGTCGGTCCGCCAGGGAGCCGCCAGAATGGTGGTCTCAGCCGCCGGTCCGACAACGGCGGCCAGGGCCGCATCCAGTGCGGGCCGGTGCGCGGCCAGTCCGCCGTCGGGCAGGTCCAGGAAATGGACAGCCGCCTTCGGAGCCAGCTGCGCAACGGCGGCGCGCAGCTCCACCCGCCGGATGCGGGCCAGGTCTTCACGGGTATGGGTGGGCGACTCGGGGTGGGAGGCCTCCCCTGCGGTGGCCACGACGACGTCGACGGCGGCACCGCGGGCAGCGAACGCGGCGATGAGTCCCCCGGCGCCCAGGGTCTCATCGTCGGGGTGCGCCGCCAGGACCACCAGGCGGTCGGTGCCGGGCGGGCAGAGCTGGTCCAGATCCAGGCTGCTGCGGCCGGCCAGCGCGCGGGCCCATTCTTCTTCGGGCACAGAGTCGTCCAAATGGCTGAAGCTCACCAGGGGGCTCCCCCGCCCTGGAGCAGGGACCGGCCGAGCGCGGCGAAATCACGCTCGGCGTGGTGCTGGCGGAGGTAAATCCTCAGGTCGGCGGTTCGACGGGCGTGGTCCTCTTCCAGGGCCAGCGGACCCGGCCCCAGACCGTGGTCGGCCAGCGTCAGGACTTCCGCGGCGGCGTCGGCCACAATGCCCCGCACCCGCTGGGCGAGCAGGGCTCCGTCCCGGCCTTCGGCCCGGCCGGCATCAACCGCAGCGGCCGCGGAATCCAGGGCGGCCCGCGCCGCCTGCAGCCGCGCATCGGCCCGGCCCAGCAGCAGGTGGGCGATCTGATCCGGTTCCCGCTCCTGCGCTGCCGCGAACATCCTGCGCGCCACCCCCGCCGCCCCGCCGTACCAGCAGGCCGCGACGCCGATGCCGCCCCAGGCAAAGCCCGGCCGCCTGAGATACCAGTTGTCGTCGCCAACCGGACGGGCAGCGGCGCTGGCGAAGTCCACCGGCCCGCTGTCCACATCGGCCAATCCGCGGCTGATCCAGGTTCCCGGCACCGGGGTTACGGCAGCCTGGCGCAGGTCCACGGCAAACGCCCGGCGGCGGCCCGCTCCGGTATGCGCGGTGACCACCGCGTGGTCGAGGCTGGAGGCGAGGGAGCACCAGGGCTTGCGGCCGGAGAGCTCCCAGCCGCCGGCCACCGGTGTCGCGGTGAGTGCGGTTCCCGGGCCCTCGGCGGCAAACACTCCCCAGATTCCGGGATCGGCGGCAGTTCCCGCCTGCTCCAGGATGGCCAGGGCGTCCAAATGCGGCTCCACGCTGCGGGCGGCGGTCAGGTCGGCGGCGGCAACGGTGGCAAGAATGGACCACAGCCGTTTTGTTCGGCCCTGCCCGGGATACGGTGCTGCGGCAGCGAGTTCCTCGGCAAGGGTCAGCCCTGCGGACGCGCATCCCCGAACGGCAGCTGCCCGTTGGGAAAGCTCCGGCAGCCCCGGCACTTCCTGCGCGCCAAAATCAGCCTCCGGGAGAGAGAAGGTGTCCACCGTTTCCTTACTCCAAGGATCGGTTTACAGCCTGCCCAAGGTGCGTTGTAGAGAACTTTCTCCCCAGTTTGCCAGTTTTCCGGGGCGGAATCCTCTTCCTCGCCGTGCTCGCGCCACGTTAGGCCGGGGATGTTCGGCCCGGCGCCGAACGCGTGCCGAACAGCAGGCCCAACCCGACCATGACGACGCCCAGAACCAGGTGCAGCCAGTTGTCCGCCGTGTTCAGCGGTACGAAGTTCGCCTCGGAATGATGGGGAACGATCAGTCCGTAGATGAACAGGAGCAGGTAGACCGCTCCGCCTCCAAGAAGATAGAGCCGGGCCAGGCTGTTGGTCCTGGCCATAATGAGCCCGAGAAACCCAAAAAGGAGGTGCACGATGTTGTGCAGGATGGAAACCTGGAAAACGCCGAGCAGGACCGCCTCCGATGTGTGCCCGGAGAAATACAGCGCTTCATAATTGGAGGTAATTCCCGGAACAAAACCCAAAACACCGATAACGATGAAAATAAAACCGAAATACCAGGACGCCCGCTGGGCGTTGGTGCGGCGGAGTGACCGGCCGCTGGTGGGATAGGACATGGTGGTCTCCTTTGCCTTGCGGCCGCGGCCGATGACGCTCAGGACATAGATTCCCCGGAAGTATTCCCCGCGAGGAATGGTTCTTCAACCATTGCACAATGGCCCGAACATGGGAAGCATGCTTAGTACCACTGGTTGAAAGGGAAGGCAGTCATGGTTTTCACCCCGCGCACCGCAATCGTCACCGGCTCGGACTCCGGGATCGGCCGGGCCACCGCCGTCGCACTGGCGGCGGCCGGGCTCGATGTCGGCATCACCTGGCACACGGATGAAGAGGGGGCGAAGGAAACCGCGGACGAGGTGCGGTCGCACGGCCGGCGGGCCTTCACGGCCCAGCTGGACACCACAGACCTGCCCGGCTGCGGCCGGGTCATCGACCAGCTGGTGCAGGATTTGGGCTCCCTGCAGGTGTTTGTCAACAATGCCGGCGCCGGGGACGGGACGCCCTTTCTGGATCTGGACTACAAAACCTGGATGCAGACCCTGGACACCAACCTCAACGGGGCTTTCGTCTGCCTGCAGCACGCCGCCCGGACAATGGTGGAGGCCGGTGAGGAGGGACGGCTGATTGCGGTGACCAGCGTCCACGAAACACAGCCGCGGGTGGGGTCGGCAGCCTACACGGCCTCCAAGCACGGATTGGGCGGCCTGATGAAGGTCATGGCGCTGGAACTGGGCCGCTACGGCATCACCGTGAACTCCGTGGCCCCCGGCGAGATCGCCACCCCCATGACCGGCCAGCACAACGAGGATCCGCACCGGACCGACCGCCCCGGCATCCCGCTGGGCCGGCCCGGGGATGCCCGGGAAATCGCCGCCGTCGTGGCCTTTCTCGCCTCCCCCGCGGCCAGCTACGTCACCGGCGCTTCCTGGCCTGTGGACGGCGGAATGCTGCAGATGGGACCGCAGGGCGGCTCGCACATCACCTCCACCGATTGGTTGGAAGCCTGACCATGGAATCGCTGTGGCTGGCCAGCGCCCCGTCCATCTCCGCCGATGCGTTTGTGCCCGGCGGGTCCTATGACACCGTGGTGGCCGGCGCCGGCCTGACCGGGCTCACCACCGCCCTGCTCCTGGCCCGCCGCGGCCAAAAAGTTGCCGTGCTGGAGGCCAGGCAGGCCGGAGCCGTCACCTCCGGAAACACCACGGCAAAACTGTCCCTGCTCCAAGGACTGCAGCTGTCACGCATCGCCTCCCATCAGGGGCCCGACGGCGTCCGGGACTACGTGGAAGCCAACCGGGCCGGGCAGGACTGGCTGCTGGAATTCTGCCGGGAACACGACGTCGACCACGACATCCGCACCGCGTACACCTATGCGCTGGGCGACGGCGGCCGGCGAAGTTTGGACAAGGAGCTGTCGGCGGCCACCGCCGCGGGCCTTGCGGTGCGGATGACCCGGGACACCGAGCTGCCGTTTGCCGTCTCCGGTGCCCTGGAGCTCGCCGGACAGGCGCAGATTCATCCGCTCCAGGCACTGGCTTCGCTCGCCGCGGAGTTCCGCGCACAGGGCGGAACCCTGGTCCAGGGTGTCCGCGTCACCGGAGCCGGCACCGCCTCCGGAAACCGGGTCCGCGTCATCACGTCCTCCGGCTCGGTGTCCGCCCAGCATCTGGTGCTGGCCACCGGCATCCCGGTCCTGGACCGCGGCGGATATTTTGCCCGGCTCCTGCCGCTGCGGTCCTACGCGATGGCCCACCCGGTCACGGGAGACGTTCCGCAGGGAATGTATCTGTCCATCGATTCACCCTCCCGTTCGCTGCGCACCGCGCGGGTCGAAGGCACTGATTACCTCATTTCAGGCGGCAACGGACACGCCGTCGGACGCCATCCGCACCCGCAGGCGCTGGTGGATGATCTGGCCGGCTGGACGCGGAACCACTTCGCCGTCTCATCCCCTGCCTACTCCTGGTCCGCCCAGGACTACGAACCGGCTGCCGGCCTGCCCTATGTGGGGCAGGTGCCGTTCGGGGACGGCAGCATTTTTGCCGCCACCGGCTTCAACAAGTGGGGCATGACGAATGCCGTCGCTGCCGCCTTGGTCCTGGCCGAGGCAATGGCGCCCGCCGCCGAGGACAGCCGGACGCGGAACTGGTATTCGCCGAAGCTCTCCTCCCGGGATGTGCTCAGCGCCGCGCGGGACAACGCTGAAGTGGGGCTGGAGATGCTGGCGGGCTGGGCCTCCTCGATGGCCGGCACGGATCAGGCCGCTCCGCCCGAAGGCCAGGGGAAAGTCGTGCGCCGAAAGGCGAAGCCGGTGGGCGTTTGCACGGTCAACGGCGAAGTCTCCCGGGTTTCGGCAGTCTGCCCGCACCTGGCCGGAGTGCTGTCCTGGAACGACGCCGAGGCATCATGGGACTGTCCGCTGCACGGCTCCCGCTTTGCCGCTGACGGGAAACTGCTGGAAGGCCCCGCGGTCCGGGGCCTGGATCCGGCCTGATGCACGGCCTTTCGGGCTGTGCGTCAGGCCGGACCGGGGTCCGGCACCGCCATCCGTCCCGCGCCGGCTAGAACCCGGCGCGCGGACCGCCGGATTCCGGATCATCCATGGCGGGATCAGACTCGGGCGCCGCTGCCAGCCCGGACGTCGAGGTGGAGGTCGGGGCTGCCGCAGTCGCCGACGGCGGGGCGTCAATGTTGCCGCGCCAGGCGCCGGTCGCCGCTCCCTGGCCCTCGATGAACTCCTTGAAACGCTTGAGGTCGGACTTCACCTGGCGGTCGTCTGCCCCGACGACGGACCCCACCTTCTCGATGAAGGTCTCCGGATCCCAGTCCAGCTGGACGCTGACACGGGTTTCCGAGTCCCCCAGCCGGTGGAAAGTCACCACTCCGGCGTGGGAGGTCCCGTCGGTGCTCTTCCAGGCGACGCGCTCGTCCGGATGCTGTTCGGTGATTTCCGTGTCGAAAACACGTTCCACCCCGCCGATTTTAGTGATCCAGTGGTTTCGTGTTTCGGAAACCTGGGTTATTGATTCAACGCCACCCATAAACTGCGGAAATGATTCAAACTGCGTCCACTGGTTATACGCAGCGGATACGGGCACAGCAACGTCAACTGATTCTTCTACGGTGGTCATGGAGGTCCCTCCGGTAGTCGGATCCTGCATTATTCGGCTATCGTGCGTACGTCGGACAGCGGTTGCCCGGTTTGTGCCTGGCGGACGTAATTCTGCGGCCCGGCACCTCACGCTACCCAACGGGCCCGCGGAGTTCAACCAGAAGGTAAGCTTACTTAGGTTGGCGGCTGCGGCGGCTCGTCCCGGTCCCGGGAAGCGGACTGCGCAGGCGTCTTTCGGCAACATTTTTCGTCACTATTGGAGGAAACGTGAAGGCTTCTAAAGAACTGACCACCAATCTGCAGGCCGTCCTCGTGGACCTCATCGAACTGCACCTGCAGGGCAAGCAGGCACACTGGAACGTTGTGGGCAAGAACTTCCGCGACCTTCACCTGCAGCTCGATGAAATCATCGAAGATGCCCGCCTGTTCGCCGATGAGCTGGCCGAGCGCATGCGCGCCCTTGAGGCTGTTCCGGACGGCCGGAGCGTTGCCGTGTCCGCGGGCACCTCGCTTGCTCCCTTCCCCGCCGGACTGGTGGACACCAAGGACACCGTGGACCTGACGGTCGCGCTGCTGGAAGCCACTGTTGGAACCATGCGGAAGGTCCACGACCAGGTGGATGAGGAAGATCCCACCACCGCGGATATCCTGCACGGCTTCATCAGCAAGCTGGAACAGTATGCCTGGATGGTGAATGCCGAAAACGTCAAGCCCACCGCCTCGGTGGTCACCCCCAAGCACGCCAACTCGCAGGCAACCGTATAGGCACATCCGGCATCAGCGTCGGACCAGCGGCCGGCCTTCCCCTGCGGGAAGGCCGGCCGCTGCCGTCTGGGCGGGCGGGCGGGTTTTGGCCTACGCCACTGCGTTGCGGACTTCTTCGAGCAGCTCCGTCATCTGGAACATCGCCTCGTCGCCGTTCCCGTCGGCCACGGCCCGCGCCACCCGCTCGTGGCCCTGCAGCGCCACTTCGCGGGGATGGTCGGGCATCAGGCCCTGCTTGGTCCGTCCGGTCAGCACTTCCGCCACCACGGCGTCAAGGGATGCAAACATTTCGTTGCCGCTGGTGCGCAGCAGCAGGGTATGGAAGGCGATGTCCGCGGCGAGGAAGGCGTCCAACCGCCCTTCTTCACCGAGCAGCCGCATGCGCGCGGCAAGCTCCACCAGGGCCTTGCGGTCCTCCTCGCCGGCGTGCCGGGCGGCGCCGCAGGCCGCCATCGGTTCCACTGCCACCCGCAGCTCGGTCAGGGTCCGGTACTGGTCATCCCGTCCCGGCCCGTTCAGGCGCCAGCGGATGATCCGGGAATCAAACCAGTTCCAGTGGGACGGCTCCTGGACCACAATGCCGATCCGGCGCTTGGAGTAGACCAGATTCAGAGCTTCCAGGATCCGCATGCAGTCCCGCACCACGGTGCGCGACACACCGAATTCCTCTTGCAGGCCCTCCAGTGTCAGCCGGGCTCCGGGCAGGAGTACGCCGGCAATGATGTCTGCGCCGATGGCGTCGATGATGGCGCCGTTCATGACGGCTGCCGCCGCCCGCGGCGGCAAGCTGCGCTCCATGCTGTTCCCCTAAATACTGACCCGGATGACTGCCGATCCGTACGGCAGGATCGAAAACCAAGCCTAGCGCGCATTGGTGTTATCAATCACATATATGGTGATACCTTTGTCCTCAGATCACTTAGGAGGGGGCCAGCCCGGCTTCCGGCGACAACGGCGTCCAAGGAGAGAACATGATCCCCACCCCCCAGCACCTCGTCATCATGGGCGTTTCCGGCTCCGGCAAGACCACCATCTCCACGCTGCTGTCAGAGCACCTGGGCTGGATTGCCGCCGAGGCCGACGAGTTCCACCCCGAGGCCAACATTTCCAAGATGTCCTCCGGAACACCCCTCAACGACGACGACCGCTGGCCGTGGCTGGACTCCATCCGGAACTGGATGGACACCCAGGCCGGCAACGGAAGATCCACCATCGTCACCTGTTCCGCGCTCAAGCGCGCCTACCGCGATGTCCTGGTCACCGCCTCCGGCGAGGTCCACTTCATCCATCTCAACGGTGACGCCGCGGTGCTGAGCGAACGGATGAAGACCCGCAGCGGGCATTTCATGCCCGCCTCCCTGCTTCCGTCCCAGATCAGCACCCTGGAGGCGCTGGCCGAGGACGAGCCGGGCGTCGTCGTCGACATTCTCAAACCTCCGGCGGAAATCGCCGCGGAAATCCTGACCCGGCTGAACCTGCCCAGCAACTGACCCCAGGCTCCGGCGCCGCCGCAGCCCCACGCCCAGCAGCAGTTTCTCATTTAGCAACGGAGCACATCCATGACAATTGAAGGCTGGTCCCAAACCCTCGGTGCGGGCCCTCTCCTCCTGATCGCGGCAGGGGCCATTGCGCTGCTGCTGTTCCTGATCCTGAAGCTGCGCCTGCACGCGTTCGTTTCGCTGATCCTGGTGAGCCTGCTGACGGCTTTCGCCACCGGAATCCCGACCAGCAGCGTGGTGACGGTGCTGACCGGCGGCTTCGGTTCGACGCTGGCCACCGTTGCCCTGCTTGTCGGCCTCGGCGCCATGCTGGGCCGGCTGGTGGAAACCAGCGGCGGCGCCAAGGTGCTGGCCGAGACCCTCATCCGGGCCTTTGGCGAAAAGCGCGCCCCGTTCGCCCTGGGCGTCGCCTCCCTGATTTTCGGCTTCCCGATCTTCTTTGACGCCGGGCTTGTGGTCATGCTTCCGGTGATCTTCTCCGTGGCCCGCCGCCTCGGCGGCGGCGTCCTGCGCTACGGCCTTCCCGCCGCCGGCGCCTTCTCCGTCATGCACGTCTTCGTGCCCCCGCACCCCGGCCCCGTCACTGCCTCCGGGTTCTTCGAGGCCAACATCGGCGTCGTCCTCCTTGTGGGCCTCGTCGTAGCGCTGCCCACCTGGTACGTCACGTCCTACCTGTTCGGTCTCTGGGCCGGCAAGAAGTTCGTCCTGCCGGTGCCCGCGGTCCTGGGCGAGATCGACGGCGACGAGATCAAGAACCCCCCGAAGTTCGGCACCGTGGTGGCCGTCCTGCTGCTGCCCCTGGTCCTGATCTTCCTGAACACCGGGCTGAACACGCTGGCCTCGGCCAGCGTAATCTCCGCCGAAGCCGCCGAACAGCCCTGGTTCGCTTTCCTGCGCACCCTGGGGGAAACGCCGGTGGCGCTGCTGATTTCCCTCCTCGTGGCCTGCGTGGTGCTGGGAACCCGGCGCGGCGAGTCCAAGACCGCCATTGAAAAGGTGCTGGAGTCCGCCCTGGGCCCGGTCTGCTCAGTCATCCTGATCACCGGCGCCGGCGGCATGTTCGGCGGAGTCCTGCGCACCTCCGGCATCGGTGACGCCCTGGGCTCGGTGCTCAGCGATCTGGGCGTTCCGCTGATCCTGGCCGGCTTCCTGATTGCCGCCATCCTCCGCATTGCCCAGGGTTCGGCCACCGTGGCCCTGACCACTGCGGCCGCCCTGATCGCCCCGGGCGTGCTCGAGGCCGGCTACAACACGATCCAGACCGCCGCCATGGTGATCGCCGTGGCCGCCGGCTCGGTGGTGGTGAGCCACGTCAACGACTCCGGTTTCTGGCTGGTGGGCCGCTTCATGGGCATGGATGTGAAGACCACGCTGAAAACGTGGACGGTGCTGGAAACCCTGATCGGCGTCATGGGCTTTGCCATAGCGGCAGTGATCTTCGGCCTGGCGTCGCTGGGCTAAACAGCGCACGACGACGGCGGGGCACCTTCACGGGTGTCCCGCCGTCGCTGCGTCCGGAGGTACTGCAGGAACTGCCGGGAAAGAAGTGTCAGTGCCGCGTGAAAGCATAAGAAGTTACGAAATTTTCGGTGCTTCACACCGCCCTATGGAAGGACCCCACGCACCATGATGGGTGGTCATCACGCAGCATCAGGCGCCGCAGCCTGGATTGCCGTCGCTTCAACCGCACCGCACGCCCTTGGCTGGTATCCGGTCACTCCCCTGGGCGTGGTCACCGGGGCACTCCTCACCGCCGGGGCCGCCCTGCTTCCGGACCTCGACCATCACAGCGGAACGATTGCCCATTCCCTGCCGCCGATCACGAAGATCCTGGCCCGGATCACCGAGCGCATCAGCGGCGGACACCGCCGCGGCACGCACTCCCTGCTCGGACTGGCGGTGTTCGTCGCACTGGCCACGGCCCTGGGCAAGGTCACCGCCGTCGTCCCCTTCTTCGGCTCCTTGGCCGTGGGTGCCGGACTGCTGTCAGTGCTCCTGATGGGGTTCGCGCTGAAGGCGCTCAAGATAGCCGGCGGCCCGGGCCGCAGCTGGCTGCTGGCGCTGGGGTTGTCCGCCTTCATTGCCATTTACGCACCGGAAAACAACGACTGGCTGCCCGTGGCCGTTGGGCTGGGTGTCGCCGTACACATCGTCGGCGACCTGCTGACGCACCAGGGGGTCATGATCCTGTGGCCGCTCCGGATCAAGCGTCCGCGGTCCCTGGCGGGCATGCCCGTGCTGAACAAGCTGTGGCGCAGCAGCGGCTGCATGTCACTGCCGCTGATCGGCGCCGCGGGGTCCTGGCGCGAATGGGCCCTCATGGTTCCGGTCACCGTTTACGCCATTTACGGGGTGGTCCATGCCGCCTTCCTGACGCTGACCTCCTGGGCAGTGGCATAGCGTTTAGCGCTCAGCGGAGGAAAACGGGGTCGTTCACAGCTGTGAACGACTCTGGCGGATAATGGAACCGTGGAACTAGCTCTCTTTGCTGTCATCGGCGTGGCCGTCATCGTCACCGTCGCCGCCTTCTCCAAGCGCCTGGGCATTGCCGCGCCGCTGATCCTGGTGGTGGTCGGACTCGGACTGTCCTACCTGCCGGGGCTGCCGACGTTCACCGTTCCGCATGACGTGATCCTGATGGGAGTGCTGCCGCCGCTGCTCTACGCCGCCGCGGTAAACGTTCCCGTGGTCGATTTCCGGCGGAACTTTGGCGCCATTTCCAGCCTGTCGGTCTTTCTGGTCCTGTTTTCCGCCGCCGCCACCGGCCTGCTGCTCTACCTGCTGCTGCCGGACCTGGACCTGGCCGCCGCCATCGCCCTGGGCGCCGTGGTCAGCCCGCCGGACGCCGTCGCCGCCACCTCCATCGGCAAGAAACTCGGCCTGCCGCCGCGGCTGGTGACGGTGCTCGAAGGCGAGGGGCTGGTCAACGATGCCACCGCGCTGGTGCTGCTGCGCTCGGCGCTGGCCGTCAGCGCCGGCAGCCTGTCCAGCATCTGGGCCGGAGTGGCGGACTTCGGGTTCGCAGTGGCGGCCGCCGTCGTCGTCGGCCTGCTGGTGGGCGTCGCCACCGTCTGGATCCGTTCCAAACTCAACGATCCAACCCTGGACACCGCCATTTCCTTCGTGGTGCCTTTCCTGGCCTTCATTCCGGCCGAGGAAATGCATGCCTCCGGCGTGCTGGCCGTGGTGGTGGCCGGGCTGTACACCGGGCACCGCAGCGCATCCGCCTTCAGCGCCCAGGCGCGGATCAATGACAGCGTCAACTGGCACACCGTCCAGTTCCTGCTGGAAAACGGCGTCTTCCTGCTGATGGGCCTGGAACTGCGCTATCTGGTGGAGAACATCAATCCGGATCTGCTGACCGTCGGCGAGTCGGTGGGGATCGGCCTGGCTGTCACCGCTCTGCTGATCCTTCTCCGCTTCGCGTGGATGGGCCCGCTGATCCTGCTGCTGCGCGCCAAGGTCGGCTACCAGGAACGGCGCACCCACCGGTTCCGCGCGGCGCTGGACCGGCTCAAGGAGCAGGAACCGGGGAACGAACGCTCCCGGCGCCGCGCCGATCGCGCGGAGGACCTCTACCGGCGCCGGCGGGCGGACATCACGCAGCTGCGCAGTGAAGGCCTGGACTGGCGCGGCGGCATGGTCATTGGCTGGTCCGGCATGCGGGGCGTGGTGACCCTGGCCGCCGCACAGTCCCTTCCGGAAACCACCCCGTACCGGGAGCAGCTGGTGCTGATCGCGTTCACGGTGGCCGTGGTGACGCTGCTGCTGCAGGGCGGAACCCTCCCGTGGATGATTCGGATCCTGGGGGTCCGTGGCGCGAACGCCGCGGCGGACCAGCGCAGCCTGGCCACCCTGCTGGATCAGATCAGCGACGCCGGACTGAAGGTCCTGGAAGATCCCCAGGCCTGTCTGCAGCAGGACGTGGATGTGGACCCGGACGTGGTGGAGCGGGTGCGGCAAAGCACCTTCCTGCGCAGCGAACTGGCCTGGGAGCGGGTCAAGGCCCTGGGTGTCGGCACGTCCCCCACTCCGCAGCTGCAGTACCGCGAACTCCGGCGCGCCGTTGTGGACGCCGAACGCGAGGCCCTGCTGCTGGCCCGCAGGGAGGGATATTTCCCGTCCCGGACCCTAGCGGACGCGCAGCGGCTGCTCGATCTGGAGGAGTCCCGGCTGAAACCGCGGCTGGGCGAGCGCTAGTCCGGCCGGCTCGGGGCTGTTTAGCGGCGCGGCTTGCCGCTCTTGCGGCTTCCCTTGCCCTTGCCGCCCGCAGTTCCCTTGCCGCCGGCGCTGCCCTTCGCACCGCCGCTGCCCTTCGAACCGGAGCGGCCGCCGGACTTCGCCGCGGGCGATGCCTTGTCCCCGCTCCTGCTCTGGCGTTCCTTGGTCCGCTGCCGGGCCGTGGTCTTCTGCTCCGCCTGGACCGAGGGCTGGCGCGAGCTGTTGGCCGTCCGGCCGCGCACAATGCCCACCAGCTCCTCGACCCCCGCGTCCTCGGTGTCCTCCAGCCAGGCAACAGCGATGCGGGTGCCGGGAACACCGGACACCGGCCGGGACACGACGTCGCGGCGCGAGTACAGCTTGGCCACGGCCATGGGCAGGATCAGCAGGCCCGCGCCCGAGGCCACCACTTCCATGCCGACGTCGGCGCCGCCCATTTCCTGCAGGTCCAGCAGGTTCTCGCCGGCCAGATCCGCCAGATCCAGTTCATCGAACGCGGCGACCGCGGAGTCCTTCGCGGCAGCGACAACCGGACGCTCGTCATAGAGGGCGACAACGCTCAGGTCGGCCGGACGGATGTAGCCCTCGTCCGGAACACGGACAAACACCACGTCGGCCCGGCCGGCCCGCAGTTCATCCAGAACCGCGTCTTCCGGGCACTGATAGGCCTGCAGTTCACGGTCCTGCCGTTCGTTCCACCGGCCAATCCATTTGCCGGGCGTCACGCCGGGAACGTAGGCCAGCGTCAGCGGACGGGCGGGGCGGGGCTTGTGGCGGGGGGTTTCTGTTGGCACCTTTTCAGGTTAGCCCAGGAGAGTCACCGTTCCTTCCGCAGTGTTCTCCGCCGTGTGCTGCCCCTGTTCTCCCTCGTGTTCACCCTCGTGTTCTCCCCGTGTGCTCCCCGTGTGCTCCCCCATTCGGCAGCATCCACGGCGGAGCACCCGCAGCGGGATACCCAGGTCTCCTGCGCCGGATACCCTTATTAGATGACTTCCGAGAAATCCCAATCCATGAAACCTGCCACGGCAGCCAAGAAACTGGGCATCTACCTGCCCGCCGCGCCGCAGGAGTTCCAGGACGGGCCTATTTCCCGGGCCCAGTTTGATGAGCTTCAGGCCAATCCCCCGCAGTGGCTCATTGACCTGCGCCGCAACGGCCCGCACCCCCGTCCCGTCGTGGCCCAGAAACTCAACATTTCCATTGGCGGCCTCACCCGCTCCGGCATCACGGACGCCCTGACCACCGCTGAAATCACTGCACTGCTGGCCGCACCGCCGGCCTGGCTGGTTGAAGAACGCGCCAGCTTTGCTGCTGTGCGCGACGAGGCCAAGCGTGTGAAGGAAGCAGAGGCCAAGAAGGAGCGCAAGGCCAGGGACGCCGCGCACATCGCTGCTAAGCCGCCGAAACAGCGCCGCTAGAACCTCACCAAGGGCTTCAGCGGGGGTTAGCTGTACGAAGGATGGCGCGGTTCCACGGGCAACCGAGGAACAGCGCCGGGAGTGAAGGCTGCCGGTTTACCGGCGGCCTTCCGGCGTTAAGGCCCGACGATGGGGCTGATCCGCCGCCGACCGCCGCCGGACGTGCCGGGCAGCCGCCGCCGTCGGGCATAAAAAAATCACCCCGGTCTGTTCAACCGGGGTGATTCGTTTTGTGCGCGAGGGGGGATTTGAACCCCCACGCCCTTTCGGACACTGGCACCTGAAGCCAGCGCGTCTGCCGTTCCGCCACTCGCGCCTAAATGGTTTCCCGTGGAGCGTGTGCCCTCAGTCTCACAACCGTTGGCGTCTCGATTCCTCGGGAACAGCAGAATCAAGCATACCCATATTTTGGGCAAACACCTAAACGGCCGGAACAGCCGTCCATAAACCCTGTGATTCCGCGGTTTTTGGGTTCCCCAACTTCCTCGGGAAGCAGTTCCGGCGTCGAACCTGTGCCGGCGCCCGCCCAGCCGACACCCTCCCGACACCCTCCCGGCGCCGGAGCCGCGTTAAGACATTTCTCAGCTGTCCCCAGTACTATCGAAGAGGACCTGTGTACCTTTTGGCCTGCCTTGCCGCTGCGCCGGATTCGCCCCAAGGGGCACCTCCGATGCGTCCGGGGCCGCCACTTTGCACGTTGGCCCAACGATTTGCCGGAGTGTCCGCCGGACATCGAAGACAGAATCAGGACCTAGGGAAGGAGGCGAACATGGGCTTACTCGACAACGTCGAACGCGGAATCGAAAAAGTGGTGCGCGGTGCCTTCTCCTCGGGCTCATCCGGCCGAGTGGAACCCCTGGAGCTGGCCATCGCCATGCGGCGCGAACTCGATGAACGCTCCTTCACCGTGGGTCAGGGGCGCACGCTGGCACCGAACGTCTTTACTGCCCGGCTGTCCGACGCCGATTTCAAGCGCGCCCAGGAATGGGGCGCACCGCTGGCCGAGGAGCTGTGCGACGTCGTCATCAAGCACGCCAGGAGCCAGTCCTACACTCTCCAGGGACCGGTCCGCGTGTCCTTCACGCGCGACTCGGCACTGAAGCCCGGCGTCCTCGAGGTGGATTCCTCAACGGAAAAGGCCGGGGCACCCGCTCCGCGCCAGGTAACCCCGCCCAGCCCGCGCCAGGGCCCGGGTCGGATGCAGCCCGTTTTGGACATTGACGGCCAACGGTATTCACTGAATGCTCCGTCGGTTGTTCTCGGCCGGTCCTCCGAGGCGGATATCCTCGTTGATGACACCGGCGTTTCCCGCCGGCATCTGGAAATCCGCACCGAAAATGGTGTCAGCCGCGCCATCGACCTCGGTTCCACAAACGGAAGCTTCGTCAACGGCCAAAAAGTACAAGGGGAAGCAGATCTTACGGATGGTTCCACTATTGCCATGGGTCGCACCCGAATTACGTTCCGGCTCCTTCCGGTTCGGGCCGGGGGACGTTAGTGGGCGGTGAATTGATTGTGACCCTGCTCCGGTACGGGTTCCTGATCCTGCTGTGGGTGATGGTCGTCAGTGTTGTCGGTGCTATCCGCCGCGATCTGGTGGTCGGCAGCCGCAACCGGACCGGTACGCCCAGCGCGCGGCAGGTCCGCCGAAATCCGGCCCTGGAGAAGCAGGTTCCCGCTCCGGCAAAGGCCCCCGCGCGCCAGGTGGTCGTGACCGAGGGACCCTTGCGCGGCACCACCCTGGAACTGGCCTCCAGCCCGATTCTGCTGGGACGCGCCCAGGAAGCCACGCTCGTGCTGGAGGACGACTATGCCTCCGGCCGCCACGCCCGCTTGTTCCCCCAGGGCAGCCGCTGGTTCATCGAGGACCTCGGCTCCACCAACGGCACCTTCCTCGGCGGCAGCCAGCTGACGCGTGCCCTGCCGGTGGAACCGGGAGTTCCCATCCGCATCGGTAAGACGGTCCTTGAGTTGAGGCCATAGCCGTGGCCCTGGTGCTCAACTACGCAGCACGGTCCGATGTGGGCATGGTTCGTTTGAAGAATGACGATTCCGCCTATGTCGGCCGCTATCTTGCCGTCGTCGCCGACGGCATGGGCGGTCATGCCGGCGGCAATGTTGCGTCTGCCTCCACAGTTCTGGACCTGGTCCATCTGGACAGCGGAACGCACGACGACGAACCCCTCACCGTCCTCGCGGATGAAATCCAGGCCGCGAACTCCCTCCTCTCCGAGCTGGTGACCACGAGCCCGCAGCTGTCCGGAATGGGCACAACCGTCACCGCCCTGCTGCTGAACGAGAACCGCTTCGCTTTCGCCCATATCGGGGATTCGCGGGCCTACCGGCTGAAAAACGGCGTCTTCGAGCAGATCAGCATCGACCACACCTTCGTCCAACGACTGATTGACGAGGGCCGGCTGCGTCCCGACGAAGCTGAAGTCCATCCGCACAAAAACGTCCTCATGCGCGTCCTCGGCGATGTGGATGCCAGCCCGGAACTTGACCTGGCAACCTTCGAGGTGGAAGCCGGAGAGAAGTGGCTCCTGTGTTCCGACGGTCTCACGGCCGTCCTGCGGGACTCCGACATCGAGGCCGTGCTCCGGGAGACCAGGGACCTCCAGCGCTGCGTCGACATTCTGGTCGAACTCACCCTCGCGGGCGGGTCACCGGACAACGTGACGGTGGCGGTAGTTGAGATCACCGAGGTTCCCGATGATTCCGTTCTTCCCCTGGAGTCCTCCTCAGCGGCCCGGAGCGCGCTGTCCGCCGGCTCGTCGCTGCAGGCGGCCGTCCACGAACGGGCGACCGACGCCGGCGACGCGCGGGACCTCCCGGCCGGAACCGGCGACGACGACGGCTTGGACGACGCCCTCGGCGATCAACCGATCCGTGCCGACCTCATCCGGCAGGACCTTTCCTCCCGCCCGCACATCCTGGTGGGGGCGGCCTCCCTCGCCACCGAGACCGGGCAGATCCCCATCGTCACCAAGCGGACGGCCGAACGCCGCGCCGCGCGCCTGCTCACCCACAAAGCCGCGCCCGAAACGGACCCGGCACCGGACCAGGACCCGCCCAAGCAGCGCCGCTGGCTGGTCCCCGCCATCCTGGCCCTGATAACGGTCCTGCTGGCAGCCGTCCTCTGGGTCGGCTACACCTGGACCCAGACGCGCTACTACGTTGGAGCGAGCGACAACAACGTCGCCATCTACAACGGCGTCTCGCAGTCGCTGGGCCCGATCCGGCTGTCCACCGTCACTGAACGGACCGACATCCCCGTCGACAGCCTGCCCGAATACCAGCGCAACCGGGTCGAAGGCACGATTCCTGCCAAGGACCTGCTCCATGCCGAGCAAATCGTCGAGGATCTCAGGGGAACGGCCCAGGCAAGCGCCTGCGAGCCCGCTCCGAACACTCCCGCCAAAGCCGGCGCGGCCTCCACACCCACGGCATCCGCCAGCCCGTCGGCGGCCGCGAAGCCTGCTGCCACTCCGGATGACTGCGGAGGGCAGAAATAATGAGTGACGTACTGACAGTTCCCAAATCACGGCGCAACATCGAAGCCGTGCTCCTGCTGCTCGCCCTGGCCGTCGGTGTCGGCGCCAACATGGTGGTCGGCCTGGACCAGGACCGGGCCTTCGACTCCGATTTCTGGACGCAGGGCGCCACCCTGGTGGGCCTGGTCCTGGTCTTCCACATCGTGCTGCGGTTCCGGGCCAAATATGCCGATCCGGTAATACTTCCCATCGTGACGGCGCTCAACGGCATCGGCCTCGCCATGATTCACCGGCTGGACATCGCCATGGACGACAACGCGGCCGACCGGCAGCTGCTCTGGAGCGCCGTGGCCGTGGCCGCCGCCGTCGCCGTCCTGTTCCTGATCAAGGACCACCGGATCCTGCGCCGCTACACGTACATTTCGCTCATCGTCAGCGCCATTCTGCTGCTGCTGCCGCTGACCCCGCTGGGCCTGGAAATCAATGGCGCCCGGATCTGGATCAACGTCGGCATCGGCACCTTCCAGCCCGGTGAAATCGCCAAGATCACGCTGGCCATATTCTTCGCGGGGTATCTTTCCACCAACCGTGACCTGATCCTGCTGGCCGGGCGCAAGGTCGGCCCGCTGCAGCTCCCCCGCTTCAAGGACCTCGGCCCCATGATGGCGGCCTGGATTGTCAGCATCGGCGTGCTTGTCTTCCAGCGCGACCTCGGCTCCTCCATCCTGTTCTTCGGCCTCTTCATGGCGATGATCTATGTCGCCACCAGCCGGGTCAGCTGGGTGCTGATCGGCCTCGCCCTGCTCGGAGCCGGCGGTTATGTCGCCATGCAGCTGTTCAGCCACGTCGGTCTGCGGATCGACGGCTGGCTGAATGCCTTCGACCCGGAGGTGTACACCCGAATCGGCGGCGGAAGCTACCAGGTGGTGCAGGGCCTGTACGGGCTCGCCAGCGGCGGGCTCATCGGCACCGGGCTCGGCCAGGGCCGGCCGGACCTGGTCACCTATGCGAACTCCGACATGATCATCGCCGCGCTGGGCGAGGAACTGGGCCTGATCGGCATCTTCGCGATCGTGCTGCTCTACGTCCTGCTGGTGTCCCGCGGCTTCCGCGCCGCATTGGGCACCCGCGACGGATTCGGAAAGCTGCTCGCCTGCGGCCTGTCCTTCACCATTGCCCTGCAGTGCTTCGTGGTGATCGGAGGCGTCACCCGCCTGATTCCGCTCACCGGCCTGACCACGCCGTTCATGTCCGCGGGCGGCTCCTCACTGCTGGCCAACTGGATCATCGTGGCGCTGCTGCTGCTGATCTCCGAGGCGGCCCGCCGCCCGGCGGCCACCGGTCCGCTGACCGGCCCAATGGTGCCGGCCATGCAGGAATCACCGGTGGGATCAGTCCAGCGCAAGTCCAAGAGGGAACAGGAGGTAAGCGGCTCATGAATCAAGCCATCCGCAACAGCTGGATCGTGGCCCTGGCCATGTTTGTCCTCATTCTTGGGTCACTGACCTACGTCCAGTTTTTTGCTGCCGAAGAGCTCAACGCCGATCCGAACAACAACCGCACCATCTACCAGAACTTCGGCCAGAACCGGGGATCGATTTTGGTTGATGGGGCTCCGATCGCCGAATCGGTGCCCTCTGACGACGAGTTCAACTACCAGCGCGTTTATCACCAGCCGGAGCTGTATTCCCAGCTGACCGGGTACTTCTCCCTGACGGCCGGAGTCACGCAGCTGGAAAGCGTCATGGACGAGGAACTGACCGGAACCAGTGACCAGCAGTTCTTCGACCGTCTGGTGCAGGTCTTTTCCGGCAACCAGCCGCAGGGCGCCTCCGTTGAACTGACGATCGATTCCCAGCTGCAGGAAATGGCTTACGACCTGATCCCCGAGGGGCAGAAGGGCTCCATCGTCATGATGGATCCGAAGACCGGAAACATTCTGGCCATGGTGTCCAAGCCCAGCTATGACACCAACCTTCTGGCCGGGCACGACACCACGGTCGTGGAGCAGAACATGCAGGAACTGCTCACCGTCGATGGCCTCTCCCCCTACCGCAACGCCGCGACCCAGTCGTTACTGGCCCCCGGCTCGGTGTTCAAGCTGGTGGATGCCGCCGCTGCCCTCGAGTCCGGCAAGTACAACGCCGATACCCTCATCGACAACCCGAACGAGCTGCCGTTGCCGGGCACCAATATCTCCCTGCCGAACTACACCAACGGCAATTGCAGCGTACGGTCCGAGGCAACCATCGGGTTCGCCCTGGAGCAGTCCTGCAACACCGTTTTCGCCCAAATCGCTTGGGACCTCGGTGAAGAGGCAATTGCGTCGCAGGCCGAGAAGTTCGGGTTCAACGAAGCGCTGAGCCTCCCCGAGCGCGGCATGTACGAAGTGGCACCCAGCGGCTTCCCCACGGGAATGGACCAGGCCCAGCTGGCGCAGGCTTCCATCGGCCAGTACAGCGTCACCGCAACCCCCCTGGAAATCGCCATGATGTCGTCCGCCATCGCGAACAACGGCGTGCAGATGACGCCCAATCTTGTCCGGAATGTCCGTGCCGCCGACCTGTCGATCATCGACGAGCCGGAGCCGGAAGTCCTGAACACCTCCGTAAGTCCGGAAACCGCCCGCCAGCTCACCGACTGGATGGTGGGCGTCGTGGACAACGGCACCGCCTCCGCGGCGCAGGTTCCGGGCTTCAAAGTGGCCGGCAAGACCGGCACAGCGGAAGTGGAGGGCAAGGGCGACAACGCCTGGTTCACCGGTTTCGCTCCGGCTGACGACCCCGAAGTGGTCATCTCCATCGTCATGGAAGACGTGGACCTGACCACCGGATCCCAACTGACCACTCCAAGCGCGCAGAAACTCCTAGAGGCGGTGTTAAATAAGTGAGGCCTACATCGGGAATCACCTTAGGCGGCAGATTCCAGCTCACTGACCGTATCGCCATCGGCGGTATGGGTGAGGTCTGGAAGGCACGGGACCTGGTCCTGGGCCGCATTGTTGCCATCAAGGTCCTCAAGGAGGAATACACCGGGGATCCTGGTTTCCTGAACCGTTTCCGGGCCGAGGCTCGCCACACGGCGCTGCTGAACCACGAGGGCATTGCCAACGTCTTCGACTACGGCGAGGAAGAGGGTTCGGCCTACCTGGTCATGGAGCTGGTTCCTGGCCTGCCGCTGTCCTCCATCATTGAGCGCGACAAGAGCCTGACGCCGGACCGCACGCTGTCCATCATCGGTCAGACCGCCACGGCGCTGGCCGCCGCCCACAAGCAGGGACTGGTCCACCGCGACGTCAAGCCCGGAAACCTGCTGATCCTGCCCGACGGCAGGGTCAAAATCACCGACTTCGGCATTGCCCGGCTTGCGGACCAGGTGCCGCTGACCGCCACCGGCCAGGTCATGGGCACCGCCCAGTATCTTGCACCCGAGCAGGCCACCGGCCAGCAGGCCACCGGTTCCAGTGACATTTACGCCCTCGGTGTCATCGGCTACGAACTGCTGGCCGGAACCCGGCCCTTCTCCGGTGAGTCGCAGATTGCCATTGCCCTGGCCCAGGTCAACGACACTCCCCCGCCACTGCCGGAGAGCATTCCGCTGCCGGTCCGCGCGCTGATCATGTCCATGCTGGCCAAGGATCCGGCCGACCGCCCGGCCGACGCCGAAGCGCTGGCACGGGCCGTTGCCGCCATCCGCCGCGGTGACATTCCCGCTGCCGAGGCCGCCGTCCCCGGCATGCTCCTCTTCGGCGGCGGCGCCGCCACTGTCCTGAACGACGCCGTCACAGCACCGGTTCCCACCACCAGCACCTCAGCCACGCGCGCCGTGAACACCGCGCCGTCGACCTCGGCGCTGCCCACCGTCGCGGGCGCGGCCGTGGGCGCGGAGAACGCCGCCACCGGCGAACTCGCCGCATCGCGTGAGTGGACCGATGAAGACGTCGACGACGTCGACACCTCGGACGGGGACGGCGGAGACGACGCCCCTGCCAAACGCCGCAACCCATGGGTCATTCCGGTCGCCGTGCTGCTGGCGCTGATCATCGCCGGAGTTATTGCCGCTTTCCTGCTCACCGGAGACAACGACGGCGATCCCCAGCCGGCGCCGTCGGCCACCACTACTCAGGCCAGCCCCAGCCCCACGCAATCGGAGGACACCGATCTAGTCACCATTGACCTCGAAGATTTTAGCGATCTGGACTTCAATTTGGCTCGAGAGCGTTTGGAGAGCTTGGGTATGAATGTTGCAGAGAATCCGGTGGAGTCTGAGGCTCCCGAGGGGCGGATTATTGCACTGGATCCGACAGGACAGGTAGCGCGGGGAACAACAGTGACCGTAACCTACTCGACGGGCCCTGCACCGGCGCCCACCAGCACTAGCACTACTGTTCCGTCCGGACTGCTGGGCCAGACCGGACCCGCCGCTGCGGAGCAGATCAGTGCCGCCGGCCTGATCCCGGTCAACGGCGGCACGCAGGCCTCCAACCAGCCGGAGGGCACCGTGGTGGCCGTCAACCCGTCGGAGGGTGCACCCCTTCCGGAAGGATCAACCGTCACCTACTTCACGTCCGAGGGCCCGGCTACGGTCGAGCCTGCCCCAACGAACGTGCCGGAGCCGACCCCGTCGACCCCGTCGACCCCGTCGACCCCGTCGACCCCGTCGACGCCGTCGACTGCGGCCACCGTTCCGGCCGCCCCCAACGGCATCACTCCTCCGGCAGCACCCAACAGCGTCAACACTCCGGCAACACCCAACAGCGTCATTCCTCCGGCATCACCCACCGGCGTCAACCCTTCGGCCGGATAAGCAACCATGAGCGCAGATTTCCTCAAAGGACAGCCCACCCTGAATACCGAGCGGGTGTTGAACGGCCGTTACGAACTCGGCGAGCTGATCGGCCGCGGCGGCATGGCCGATGTGTACCTCGGCCGGGACATTCGGCTGGGCCGTTCCGTGGCCATCAAGGTCCTGCGCCCCGATTTGGCCCGCGATCCGCTGTTCCAGTCCCGGTTCCGGCGCGAGGCACAGGCTGTCGCGGGGCTGAACCACCCGGCGATTGTGTCCGTGTACGATACCGGCGATCAGGAATCCCCAGGGTCCACGCCGGATGATGTCCGCCTGCCGTTCATCGTGATGGAGTTTGTGCGCGGGCGGACCCTGCGCGATCTGGTCAAAGCCGGGGAGATCACCACCGACAAGGCCATTGAGTACATGCTCGGTGTCCTTGCCGCGCTGGAATACAGTCACCGTTCAGGGATTGTGCACCGCGACATCAAGCCGGCCAACGTCATGGTGACCGCCGACGGCGGCGTGAAGGTCATGGACTTCGGCATTGCCCGGGCGATGGCCGATTCTGCCGCGACCATGACCCAAACCCAGGCCGTCATCGGCACCGCGCAGTATCTTTCGCCCGAACAGGCCCGCGGCGAAACCGTGGATGCCCGCAGCGATCTGTATTCAGCCGCCTGCCTGCTCTTCGAAATGCTGGCGGGCCGGCCGCCGTTCATCGGCGACAGTCCCGTTTCCGTGGCGTACCAGCATGTCCGGGAACCTCCGCCCAAGGCCAGCAGCTTTAACGCCGAGATTGCGGCGGAGCTTGACGCTGTGCTGGACCACGGGTTGGCGAAGGACCGCGCGGACCGCTATCAGGACGCCCATGCGTTCCGCGACGCGCTGCTCCGCGTGCGCAGCGGAGCAGCAGCCGTTGAACCGGCACCCGACACCTCCGCCACCGAGGCCCTGACCGTTTCGGCTCCGGCCCGCGCCGCCGTCGACGTCAGCCCCATCGAGGACGAACCCCGCACCCGGGCCATGGCCCGGGTCCGTTCCGGCGGCCCGCTCACCACCGCTCCGGACGGAAACGACGACGACGATGCTCCGGCTTCGCTGTCCATCGGCAACACCGGGGACCGGGATCCGGAGCAGAAGGCCCGCCGGCGCGCCTGGATCACCACAGTCTGCATTGGACTTTTGCTGCTTTTGGGCGCCGGTTCCGTTTTGGCATTCAACCTGATTAATCCCAAGGAAACCGCCCCGGTGACTGCGGTGATGCCCGATGTCCAGTCCAAGACCCAGACCGATGCCCTGAACATCATCCTGGATGCCGGCTTTGGGCCGCCAACCATCGAACCGGAATACAGCGACACGGTTAAGTCCGGCCTTGCCATCGGCACCTCTCCGGAGGGGGGAACCGATGCACCGCTGGATGCCAACGTCACCCTCTTCATTTCGCAGGGACCGTCAACCGTTACGATTCCCGCCAATTTGGCGGGCATGACCGAACCCGAGGCGCGTGATGCCCTCCGCAGCCTGGGCTTGCAGGGCGGAACCACAGCCGAGGCGAACAGTTCTGTGGTTCCGGCGGGCCGGGTGCTCTCCACCACCCCTGGGCTCGGAGAGGCTGTTCCGGTGGAGACCACCGTCGATCTGGTGCTGTCCACCGGCAACGTCACGGTTCCGGATCTCCTCGGCCGTTCGCTGGAGGATGCGCAGGCAATCCTGGCCGACCCGCTCTACGGGCTGACGGTCACAGTCAACGAGGTCGAGGACGCTGTGACTGTCCCCGGAACGGTCACCGCCCAGAGCATCACCGGCGGCATGGATGTGGAACAGGGCAGCACTATCGCCCTGACAGTGGCTAAGGCTCCGCCGGAGCCCACTGAGGAGCCCACTCCCGACCCGAGCGCCTCCCCGGAACCGTCGGAGACGGCGAAGGGGAAGAAGAAGAAGGACGACTAGCGCGGCAGGGGGTCCGCAGCAGTCGACATGAGCGGGCTGAGGGTGGCGGCATGTGCTGCCGCTCCAGCCAGGCCCAGTCCTTCGAGCCAGTTCCCCAGCATCTGGTAGCCGCCTTCGGTGAGCACTGATTCGGGGTGGAACTGCACACCGGAGAGGGGCGCCGAAGCGTGGCGGAGACCCATGATGATTCCGCTGTCGGTCCGGGCGGTCACCTCGAGTTCCGCCGGGATGGTGTCGGCAACTGCTGCCAGCGAGTGGTACCGCGTGGCGGTGACCGGGCTCGGCAGGCCCTGGAACACATCAGTGCCTTCGTGCCGGACCAGCGACGTTTTGCCGTGCATGAGCTCCGGAGCGTGGGTCACAGTCCCGCCGTAGGCTTCGGCCAGTGCCTGATGCCCGAGGCAGATGCCCAGCATCGGCTTGTTGTTTTCTCCGCACCAGCGGATCAGCTCAACGCACACACCCGCCTCGGCCGGGGCTCCGGGCCCCGGGGAGACCAGCACTCCGTCGCGGGCGGCAGCCAGCTCGACCGCCTCGGCCAGGGTGACGTCGTCGTTGCGCACCACCGTGGTCTCGGCCCCCAGCTGCTGCAGGTAGCCGACCAGCGTGTACACAAAGCTGTCGTAGTTGTCGACGACCAGGATTCGAATACTGCTCATGTGGTCTAGGAACCGCCAATCGTGGAATCGGTGAGGGGGCTAAGGAAGCTGTATTCGGAGAACCACGGGAACACGTAGTTCATGAGGAGCAGCACCACGCCGGCGATCAGCACGAGCGCGGTAAGGATGCGGACCCAGAGAGGGCCCGGCAGATTCCGAAAGATCCAAGCGTACATTTTAGCGCGCTCCTTCCGCGTTGTGGGCAACCTGGGCGGCAATCTCGGCCGGCGGACCGGCGGACAGCGGTTGCCAGGACTCCATCAGTGCGTAGGCAATGATCCGTTCCTCCGCCCCGAAGCGGGGGTTGCAGCTGGTGAGGGTCAAAAAGCGCTCGGTCGGCACCGCAGCGGGCTGTGTTGGTACGGGCGCAATGACATCCACGCGGTCCGGCAGGACAATCTGGTTGTTGCGGTAGACGTAGCTGTAGTACCCGTCCTTGGTCTGCACATAGATTTTGTCCCCCGGCACCAGGGTATGGATGGCGTCCAGAACCTGCCCGTGCGTCTGGCGGTGGCCCGCAAGGGCAAAGTTTCCCACTTCTCCGGGCATGGCCGTCGAAGGATAGTGTCCAAGCCCGAGCGAATCCAGCACCGCTGTCCCCACACCGCTGGTTACGGGACGGGAGTAGGTGTCGCCGAAACGTGGAATGTAGACCACGGCAAAGGTGCGTCCTTCTTCCTCAATGGCAGGCAACACAGCCGGGTCGCCGTAATCGGGGCCGGCCGCCTCCGCGGCCGCCTCCGGCACCGGAGCAACCGGTCCATCGAATTCCGAGAACAAGCTGCCAACGGCCTGTTCCTGCTTGTTGTTGGCGTCGATATTGGTCCACCAGAGTTCCCACACGACATAGAGGACCAGGAGCAGTCCGAGAGTGATCAGGAGTTCTCCGAACACCTGGATGACCTGCTGGCTGCGGCTGCGTCCGCGGGAACGGGAACCGGCAGAGCTCCTTCGCGCGTGTGTTGCCCTGCTGGAGGTCGCCATGGTTCCCTTTTCGTTCTAGACCGGACTGGCGTGCGGCGGCACGGATGAGCTCCGCCATTCGCTACGATGAGTACAAGGGAAACAGCCAGGTGCGGTGGCAGCCCCCAGTCAGGATACAGCCGGGCAGCAGCCCGATGCGGCAGCACTGCACCAGCGGCCCCGCCATGACCGTATACGCCGGCATTCAGAGAGCCGGTTCCGCCAGGAGGATCCGTGCCCGAGTCAAAGTCCCGCAAGAAGCCCGCCACCGCAGCACCCGCCGCCAAGGCAAGCTCTGCACCCAAGCCCAACCCGGTTTGGTACAAGCCGGTAATGTTCGGCCTGATGATCATCGGTCTCCTGTGGATTATCGTGTTCTACATTTCCGAGAGCCGGTTCCCCATCCCCGAACTGGGCGCAGGGAACATCCTGGTGGGCTTCGGTATCGCCATTGTCGGCTTCCTGATGACCACCCGCTGGCGCTGACGGCACATCCCGCCACCATCCCCGGCGTCATCCGTTGGTTCGGGCCACCTTGCAGGGTGTCCCTTTCCGGGGGTCCGCCTTCGCGTGGGTGACACCTTTGCATGGGCGACGCCTTTGCGTAGGGCACCGGAAGTCTCACCAGCCAAATAGAAGTTCAGCGACGAGGGCCTGAGCGCGGTATTACACCGGGCTCAGGCCCTCGAGCTTTGCCGAGCATCGTTTGGCGCCGTCCCTTTAAGTGCTTGCATTCAGCAGCGTTGCCAGCCACAGATTCATGGCCACAGGCCGAGCCGGCCCCGCCACAGGTTCCCACTCTTTGGGGCATGAGCCGTCGTGGGGTCACACCAGCCACACCAGGTAACAAAGGCTGGGAACCAGTGCGGGAAACCTGCACGAGGGTGGAGCCGGGACCAAAAACCACAGCCCTGCCGCTGCTCCCCTGCCAGAAGCGCGCCCCGGCCACCCAGTACCAGTCAGAAGCACGAGCCCGGCCGCCCAGTACCAGTCACAAGCACAAACCCGACCGCCACTTCCCTGGCAGAGGCACGAGCCCAGCCCTAGGGTCCCAGCCACAATCACCGGCAGTCCCAAATCCCGGCTCAAAGCCACACGCCAGCCTCATGTGGCCGGCCCGAAGGCCACAAGCCGAGCACGGATTCCCACTCTTTGGGGCACATGAGCCGTCCTGGGATCACACCAGCCACACCAGGTAACAACGGGTGGGAACGAGTGCGGGAAACCTCCGCGGGGTCGGGTTGCCGCCGCGGAACCGGAAATGAGGCCGCTGCAACCCAGCGGCACCAAGACCCGGGGCCCTGTGCAGAACCTTTGTGCACACACTGTGCACAGAGTTATCCACAGGTGTGCGTAACTTTTCGTCCCGTTGGGGCAAAAATCACCGGCATCATAGGCACAGGAGTTATCCACAGCTGTGGAATTACATGTGTGTAACTCAGTTTTGCCTCTGGATAACCTGTTTACAATTGGCCCTACAGCCTGTGGATAACTTGTGATCTCAGGGAACCGGAGTCGACCACTTCCGGGTTCGCCGGTGAAGCCGGGATCCGGTCCGGGCTGTACCCTATCCCTCCCAGGCCCCTTAACCGGCGCGGATTTTGCCGACAGACGACGGCGATCAACCCCGTTTGGCCATGTCTCATCACCACAAGTTATTAACACTGTGGGTATCTCTGTGGATAACGCCCGGCCCGCTGTGGATCACCGGAGCTCCGCGGGGCGGGGACCCTGGAACGGCACGCTCCTGTTGGTCAGGGAACCGGCCAGAGATGCGGAACAGGGCACCGAAGCGGGTGGCCAGGGCGCGGAACAAGGCTCCTAAGCGGGTGCGCCGGGCAGGGGCGCGGATCACCGATCAGGGCAGCGCCCGGCCAAGGCCCTAACAGGCACCACTGCCGAACCGCCCGAACCGGCGCACTGCCGCACCGGCTTAAGCCAGCCTTAGATCAGGCCCTTGGCCCCGGCCAGTACGGCGGAAATGACGCACAGCACCACAACAATCCCGGCGAGGCCGGCAAACTGCACCAGCGACCGGTTTTTGCCCTTGGGTGCGTAAACCAGGACGGCGGCGCACGCGGCGCCGGTCAGCAGCCCGCCCAGATGCGCCTGCCACGCAATGTTGGGGACGAAGAATCCCAGCGCAAAGTTGACGGCCAGCAGGATCAGCACCGACCGCACACTGGCCCGCCGCTGCAGCAGGACCACCAGGAGGGCGCCGAAGAGGCCGAAGATTGCCCCGGACGCTCCCACCACAGCCTGGAAGAGCGGACTGAGCGCCAGCACGCCCACCGATCCTCCCAGCGCCGAGATGAGGTACAGCAGCGCAAAACGGAGCCGGCCCAGTTGCGGCTCGAGCCCCTGTCCCAGGAACCACAGGGCGTAGAGGTTGAAGGCGATGTGCAGGACGCCTCCGGGGGAATGCAGGAATGCCGAGGACAGCATCCGCCAGGGTTCAACGCCGGTGAGGACGGGCGCGTACCAAAGGAGCGAGGTGAAGGGCGGATACAGGAACTGCACCATGAAGAACACCGCGCAGACAGCCATCAGCGTGATCGTGACGACGGGCTTGCCCTGGGCGACCTTTCCGCCGTAGGGCGTCCGGTACGCGGGGGCCTGCCGGCGGCTCTCCTGGAAGCAGTCCTCGCACTGGATGCCCACGGGCGCAGCATGCTGGCACTCCGGGCAGGCCGGGCGGCCGCAGCGCTGGCAGCGGATGTAGCTGATCCGGTCCGGGTGCCGCGGACAGACGGGAACCTGTGAGGCCGGTGTTTCAGCAGGCACTCCATATGACATTGCGGTACTCCCAAAGAGAAATGAGGCCAGATGGACGAAAGGCCCCGGCCGAAAAATCCGACCGGGGCATCCGTGAACGGGTTAGAGCTGTTCGACAGTGATGCTGTTGATAACTACGTCTTCGGCCGGCTTGTCGCGCATGTCGGTGGCGACGGCGTTGAGCTGGTCAACCAGTGCACGTGACTCGTCGTCGGCTACTTCGCCGAAGATCGTGTGCTTGCCCTGCAGCCAGGTGGTGGGGACGGAGGTGATGAAGAACTGGGATCCGTTGGTTCCACGGCCCATCTGCACACCGGCGTTGGCCATGGCCAGCTTGTACGGGGTGGAGAAATCCAGGTCGGGGTTGATCTCGTCGTCGAACTGGTAGCCCGGTCCGCCGGTGCCGCGGCCCAGGGGATCGCCGCCCTGGATCATGAAGTCTTTGATGATGCGGTGGAAGATGGTGCCGTCATACAGCGGGCGGCTGGTCTTCTCTCCTGTTGCCGGGTCGGTCCACTCGATCTCGCCGGTGGCCAGGCCAACAAAGTTCTTAACCGTCTTGGGCGCGTGATTGCCGAAGAGGTTGACCTTGATGTCGCCCATGGACGTGTGGATGGTTGCAAGTGCGGTAGGAATAGCAGTCATATATTTCATTCTTCCACGGCGAACGCGCCGGCGGGCGGAAATTGCCCGGTTCAGCGCACAGTGAAAAGTCCGCCCCGCCCGGAGCATCAATAGCACGCATCCGCCAAGTCAACGTAGGGTAAGGATGAACCGTCACTATCCCGGGAGGTAGTTTTGAAGAAGAAGGACCGCATGGCCCGTGACTTTGAATCCAATGTCACTGCAGGCGTAGAGACCGCACGTGACTGGGCTGCACCGAAGGTGGAAGCTGCTCGTGACTGGGCAGTGCCCCGCATCGAAAAGGGCATCGAGACCGCCTCACCCAAGATCCAGGAAGGCCTCCAGAAGGTCGGAGACGGTGTTGCCGCTGGAGTAGCAACGGTCACCCCCCGCATCCAGGAAGGCCTCCAGAAGGTCGGTCCGAGGATCAGCAAAACCGTGGACGAAGCCACCCCCCGCATCCAGCACACCCTGGACCGCGCCACTCCGGCTATCAACGGAGCGCGGGACAAGGTTGTGGAGGACTACATTCCCAGCCTCTCCACCCGCATCGGTGATGCCTCGGCTACGGTAACCCGCAGCCTGGGTGCCGCTTCGATTCCGGTTCAGACGGCGGTTGCCAAGGCAACCGGCAACAAGAAGGCGCTGAAGAAGGCCCGGAAGGCAGCCGCTCAGGCAGCCAAGGCCGCCCGCAAGAGCCAGAAGGGCGGCGGCAAGGGCTGGCTGATCTTCGGCATCATCGCAGCAGCCGTGGCTGCAGGCGCCGCCGCGTGGCGCGCCTCGCGCCCGGTGGAGGATCCGTGGAAGACGCCGGCACCGGCTAAGCCCGAGACCATTGCGGTTCCCGAGCCCAAGCCCGCCGCTGCCAAGCCCGCCGCCGCACCGACGGCTCCCGCTCCGACGGCTCCCGTGACCCCGGCTCCCAAGCCCGCTGTCAGCAATGCCGACAAGGCTGCTTCCAACGGCAAGGAATCCGCGAAGGAGACCAAGGAGACCGTTGCCAGCATCAAGGAGGCCGCGGAGCGCGCCGCTGCACGGTCCGGTGAAAAGGGCGCGGAGGCCGCCAAGCACAGCAAGGAAGCCGCTTCGAAGGCTGCTGACGCTGCCAAGACCTCCGGTGCACACGCCGACAAGCCCTCGGAGAAGACCGCCGAATAACCCGGTAGCTTCACCGCAGTTCGCTTAGCCAAAGGAGGGCTCCCGCATTCGCGGGAGCCCTCCTTTGCGTGCTGCGTCGGTTCAGTCCCCGATGTCTCCGCCCAGGGCGGGCGGCGCCGGCGGAAGCGCCTGGGCCCGGGAGCGGCGCCCCTGCCCGGTTACGACGACGGCGAGGCCGGCCAGGATAAGCGCCAGCCCGGCGTAGGTTCCCGCCGGCAGCTGCTCGCCGAGGAACACCGCGGCCAGGATGGCGGCACCGGGAATCTCCAACAGGATGATCATGGAAACCACCAGCGGCGAGATCACTGCCAGCAGATGGTTGAACACGGTGTGGCCCAGCAGCTGGGCCACAACGGTCACGGCCAGGATTCCCGCCCACGCGGCCGGTTCAAAGGACACCAGCGGCTGCCCGAAGGCCGCGCACAGCACCAGCAGGAGTGCTGCGCACAGCCCATAGCAGAGCGAGGTGTAGGTGCCGGTGCTCATGGTCGCCCGGGCCTTGCCTCCGGCGATGGTGTACAGCCCGGCCAGCGCCCCGCCGGCCACGGCCAGCAGGTCTCCGATGAGCGCATCGCGGGACAGCGCCAGGTCAAAGCCCGTGATGACGATGACGCCGGCAAGGGCCGCTCCCAGCCCCGCCAGCACCCGGGGAGCGACCGGAATGCCCCGGAACAGGTTGAAGAGCGCGATCCATCCCGCCTGCAGGCAGACCAGGGCCGTCGCCGCAGCCACCGAGGTGAGCTGCAGTGCGGTGATGAAGCAGGCGAAGTGCAGGGCCAGGGCAACTGATGCCAGGGCAGTCCATTTGGTCTCGGCGCGGGTCAGGCGGGCGAAACCTCCCGGATTGCGCAGCACCGCCGGTGCCCCCATGACCACCGCGCCCAGGGCGTTGCGCCAAAAGGCTATGGCCAGGGCGGGGGCTGCCGTGGCTGCCATGATGGGGCCGGAAGCTGATACTCCAAGGACGCCGATCACGGCGAGTAAAACGGTCACAAGAGCAACAATAGGTGACCCGGCGGAGAGTTACGGAACGCGGCAGCTCGAGGGTTAAACGCAGAAAGTCCCGGCCAGCGGCCGGGACTTTCTTTCGGTGGAGGCACGGGGACTCGAACCCCGAACCCCCTGCTTGCAAAGCAGGTGCGCTACCAATTGCGCCATGCCCCCGAAATGTGAACTCATCCAGTGTACCCCACCCGGACCTGCGGTGGAACCGATTCATTCTTTACTGAAGATCAATCAACCTTGTCGGTTGCGGACTTCCAGACGGATTTCTCCACGGCAGTTTCCTGCCATTTTTTTACCGCAAGGATTCCCGCGACTGCCGCTGCAGCTGCTGCCAGCAACTTCTTCACAGTGCCTCCTTGCCTAGTGGCGCATCACCTTGCGGTGATGTTCCGTGGGCGCACCAGGACTTGAACCTGGGACCTCTTCGTTATCAGCGAAGCGCTCTAACCGCCTGAGCTATGCGCCCCGATACCTTCTCGGGCCGAGATAAAACTTTACCCCACCTCCGCCGGGAACCCAAATCCGGATCCCATTTCGGTTCGATTTTCTGCCCGGCCGGCGATTTTGCGGAGCCGGCCGGGCAAAATAATCGGAATTTTGGCGGATTTTTCCGCCTAGTCGTCCGTCAGGGTGACACCGATGCCGCCCACGAGGGTGGAAGCGATGTTGTACAGCACGGAGGCGAGCATGGACAGCGCCGTCAGCAGCAGCACGTTGACGACCGCGATGATGGTCGCGAAGGAGACCACCTGCCCCAGCGATGCGAACTCGCGGAGGTCAAAACCGCCGGATTCGGTGCCGGCAATGTCGCCCAGAAGAGTGTTGACCCGGTCAAAGATCCCCGTCAGGTCCAGGACGGTCCACAGCACGATGGCCGCGACCACTGTCACCACGCCCAGGGCCACCGACAGCAGGAACGCCATCTTCAGCACGGACCAGGGATCGATCTTGCTCACCAGGAGGCGTGCCTTGCGGGCCTTGGCCTTCGGTGCAGGCTTGACGAGCGGTTGCCGGTTGGCCGGAGCGCTCTGACCACCCCCGGGGCGCTGGGCCGGACGCGCGGGTGTCTTTACCCGCGGACCGGTGCCCGACGTCGACCGCGGATTTGAGTTGGTCGAGCTCACTCGTTACCTCCATCTTCTGCTGGCTGCGCATCCTGCGCGGCCGTTGTGTCTGTAGCCAACGGTACTTCATCGGCCTCGGTGCCAGCAGACTCTGCTGCGGTCTGGGGCGCCGTGGTTCCGGCTTCCGGGGCGGCGGGGTTGCCCTCGTCGTCGTCGGCTTCTTCAATGCCCAGATCGCGTTCGGAGTTGCGCGCCACTGCGATGATGCGGTCGTTCTTGTCGGGCTTGGCAAAGATGACGCCCATGGTGTCGCGGCCCTTGGCAGGGACTCCGGCCACGGAGGAGCGGACCACCTTGCCGCCCTGCATGACCACCAGGACTTCGTCTTCCTCCTGCACGATCATGGCGCCGACCAGGTGTCCGCGGTCCTCGGCGTACTTGGCCACCTTGATGCCCAGTCCGCCGCGGCCCTGCACGCGGTATTCCTCCACCGCGGTGCGCTTGGCGTAGCCGCCCTCGGTGACGATGAACACGAAGGAATCTTCGGTCACGACATCGGCGGCCAGCAGTTCATCGTCCTCGCGGAACTTCATGCCGGTCACACCCGAGGTGGCGCGTCCCATGGGGCGCAGGGCATCGTCGGTGGCCGTGAAGCGCAGCGACTGGCCCTTGCGGGAAACCAGCATCAGGTCGTCGGTTTCCGACACCAGCTGGGCGGAGACCAGCTCGTCGCCGTCGCGCAGATTGATCGCGATGACGCCGGCGGAGCGGTTGGTGTCGTAGTCCTCCAGGCGGGTCTTCTTCACCAGGCCGCGCTTAGTGGCGAGCACCAGGTACGGAGCGGCGTCGTAGCCGGGCAGGTCCAGCACCTGGGCGATGTGTTCGTCCGGCTGGAAGGCCAGCAGGTTCGCCACGTGCTGGCCCTTGGCGTCGCGGCCGGCTTCGGCCAGCTCATAGGCCTTGGCGCGGTAGACCCGGCCCAGGTTGGTGAAGAACAGCAGCCAGTGGTGCGTGGTGGTGACGAAGAAGTGCTCGACGACGTCGTCGCCGCGCAGCTGCGCGCCCTTGATGCCCTTGCCGCCGCGGGCCTGCTGCCGGTAGTTGTCGCTGCGCGTGCGCTTGACGTAGCCGCCGCGGGTAATGGTGACCACCATTTCCTCTTCGGGAATGAGGTCTTCCATGCTCATGTCGCCGTCGTAGCCCATGAGGATGTGCGTGCGGCGGTCGTCACCGTACTTGTCGGTGATTTCGCGCAGCTCGTCGCTGACGATCTGGCGCTGGCGCGCCTCCGAAGCGAGGATCGAGTTGTATTCGGCGATTTCGAGCTGCAGCTTCGCGTACTGGTCCTGGATCTTCTGCCGTTCCAGGGCAGCCAGTCGGCGCAGCTGCATGTCCAGGATGGCCTGGGCCTGCAGCTCGTCGATGTCCAGCAGGCCCATCAGGCCGGTTCGGGCCTCTTCGACGGTGGTGGAGCGGCGGATCAGGGCAATGACGTCGTCCAGGGCATCCAGGGCCTTGAGCAGGCCCAGCAGGATGTGGGCCACTTCTTCGGCCTTGCGCAGCCGGTAGCGGGTGCGCCGAACGATCACTTCGAGCTGGTGGGTGACCCAGTGCCGGATGAAGGCGTCCAGGCTCAGGGTGCGCGGCACCCCGTCCACGATCGCGAGCATGTTGGCGCCGAAGTTTTCCTGCAGCTGGGTGTGCTTGTAGAGGTTATTCAGCACCACCTTGGGCACGGCGTCGCGCTTGAGCACGATGACCAGGCGCTGGCCGGTGCGGCCCGAGGTTTCATCGCGCATGTCGGCGATGCCGGTGACCTTGCCGTCCTTGACCAACTCGGCGATCTTGATCGCCAGGTTGTCGGGGTTGGCCTGGTAGGGGAGTTCGGTGACCACCAGGCAGGTGCGGCCCTGGAGTTCCTCGACGCTGACGACGGCGCGCATGGTGATGGAGCCGCGGCCGGTGCGGTAGGCATCCTCGATGCCCTTGTGGCCCAGGATCTGTGCGCCGGTGGGGAAGTCCGGGCCCTTGATGCGGCGGATCAGTTCCTCGAGCAGCACATCGTTGGGTGCTTCCGGGTTTTCCAGGTACCACTGGACGCCGTCGGCCACTTCGCGCAGGTTGTGCGGCGGAATGTTGGTGGCCATGCCCACGGCGATGCCGGAGGAGCCGTTGACCAGGAGGTTCGGGAAGCGGGCCGGCAGGATCGTCGGCTCCTGGTTCCGGCCGTCGTAGTTGTCCATGAAGTCGACGGTTTCCTCGTCGATGTCACGGACCATTTCCATGGCCAGCGGGGCCATCTTGGTTTCGGTGTACCGGGGTGCCGCGGCGCCGTCGTTGCCGGGGGAGCCGAAGTTTCCCTGCCCCAGGGCCAGCGGATAGCGCATGGTCCAGTCCTGGATCAGGCGGACCAGGGCGTCGTAAATGGCCGAGTCGCCGTGCGGGTGGTACTGGCCCATGACTTCGCCGACCACGCGGGCGCACTTGTTGAACGAGCGCTCCGGGCGGTAGCCGCCGTCGAACATCGCGTACAGGACACGGCGGTGCACGGGCTTCAGGCCGTCGCGAACATCCGGGAGGGCGCGCCCCACGATGACCGCCATGGCGTAGTCCAGGTAGGACCGCTGCATTTCAGTCTGCAGATCGATCTGTTCAACCCGGTCTGAGAGGGTCTCTTCACTCATTGGTTGTTCCGTTCTTCAAAAGCTCTGTAAATCCGCTGACGCTGAGGAGGGGTGGCGTGGTCCTAGATGTCCAGGAAGCGCACATCCTTGGCGTTCTGCTGGATGAAGTTGCGGCGTGATTCCACGTCCTCGCCCATCAGGACGGAGAAGATTTGGTCCACGGCGGCGGCATCGTCCATGGTGACCTGCAGCAGCGTGCGGTGGTCGGGATCCATGGTGGTGTCCCAGAGCTCGGTGTAGTCCATCTCGCCCAGGCCCTTGTAGCGCTGGATGCCGTTGTCCTTGGGCAGGCGCTGGTTGTTCGCCAGCCCGCGGGACACCACCTCGTCGCGTTCGCGGTCGCTGTAGACGTAGTCGTGGGCGTGGTTGGACCACTTGATCCGGTACAGCGGGGGCTGCGCCAGGTACACGAAGCCGCTCTCAATCAGCGGGCGCATGTAGCGGAAGAGCAGCGTCAGCAGCAGCGTGGTGATGTGCTGGCCGTCGACGTCGGCATCGGCCATCAGCACGATCTTGTGATAGCGGGCCTTCTCCACGTCGAAGTCCTCGCCGATGCCCGCGCCGAACGCGGTGATCATGGACTGGACCTCGGCGTTGCCCAGGGCCCGGTCCAGGCGTGCGCGCTCCACGTTCAGGATCTTGCCGCGCAGCGGCAGGATGGCCTGGGTCTCGGGGTTGCGGCCGCGGACGGCGGAACCGCCGGCCGAGTCACCCTCCACAATGTAGATTTCGGACTTGGACGGGTCCTTGGAGGAGCAGTCCTTGAGCTTGCCGGGCATGCCGCCGGATTCCAGCAGGCCCTTGCGGCGGGTCGATTCGCGGGCCTTGCGGGCCGCGAGGCGGGCCTGGGAGGCCTGGATCGACTTGCGGATCACGTCGCGGGCCGGGCCGGGGTTGCGCTCCAGCCAGTCGCCGAGCTGGTCGGTGACGACCCGCTGCACGAAGCCCTTGACCTCGGAGTTGCCGAGCTTGGTCTTCGTCTGGCCCTCAAACTGCGGTTCCGCCAGCTTCACCGAGATGACGGCCGTCAGGCCCTCGCGGATGTCGTCGCCGGTGAGGTTGTCATCCTTTTCCTTGATGATGTTCTTCTCGCGGGCGTAGCGGTTGATCAGCGACGTCATTGCGGCGCGGAAGCCCTCTTCGTGGGTGCCGCCCTCGTGCGTGTTGATCGTGTTGGCGTAGGTGTGGACGCTCTCCGAGTAGGCGGTGGTCCACTGCAGGGCCATTTCCACGGCCATCTTTTTGTCATTGTCTTCGGTCTCGAAGGCAATGACGTCGTCGTGGATGGCCTCGTACCGCTTGGACGTGTTCAGGTGCTTGACGTAGTCCAGCAGCCCGTCCTTGTACATGTAGTCGACCACGCGGTGCTTGGGGCCCGTGTCTTCGCTGTCCTCGCCCGGGGCAGCGGTGATTTCCTCGGGGCCTTCCTCAAGCGTCCGCTCGTCAGTGAGCACGATCCGCAGACCCTTGTTCAGGAACGCCATCTGCTGGAAGCGGGCGCGGAGGGTTTCGAAATCGAATTCAGTGGACTCGAAGATGCTGGCGTCCGGATAGAACGTCTGAATCGTTCCGGTGGCGTCGGTCGCCTCGCCCTTGCGCAGGCCGCCCACCGGGTGGCCGCCGTCGGCGAAGGACTGGTGCCAGACAAAGCCCTGCCGGCGGATTTCGGTCTCCACCCGCGCGGAGAGAGCGTTCACAACTGAGATGCCCACGCCGTGCAGACCGCCGGAAACGGCATAACCGCCGCCGCCGAACTTGCCGCCGGCGTGCAGGATGGTCATGACAACCTGGACCGTCGGCATGTTTTCGGTCGGATGCATGTCCACCGGGATGCCGCGGCCGTTGTCCTCGACCCGCACGCCGCCGTCGGCCTGCAGGGTGATGTTGATCCGGTCGCAATAGCCGGCCAGGGCCTCGTCCACCGAGTTGTCGACCACTTCATAGACCAGGTGGTGCAGACCGCGGGGCCCGGTGGAACCGATGTACATGCCCGGGCGTTTCCGAACGGCCTCGAGGCCCTCCAGCACGGTGATTTCGTTGGCACCGTATTCGTGCGGAGTGGCCTTTTCGGGCTCGCTGGTGTGCTCTGCTGTTACGTCAGCGTTGTCCATCTCATTGTCGTTAGCCACAGGTGCTGTCGACTCCTCAGTGTGTTGGTCAAAAATTGATGCCTCTCCCCAGGACAGGCATCTCAACTTCCAATTCTACCGTGCCGCAGGGTCCATTACGGCCCAAAACACCCTGCTAGCGGCCACCAAAGCTGGCTATGAGCCCATATCGCCCCCGACTCGGGGTCCGGATATGGCCGGAGGGGTTTCGGAGCCGCTGAAAGCCACAGAGCAACTGTGAGGGGGAGTACTTTCGGCTCCGGGTGAAAGCCCCGCCGCCGGGGTGTCGGCCGCGCCGCGGCGGGTCCGGTTCTGCGGTTCCGGTGCTATCCGTAGGTGTCCCGCGGGCCGCGTCCCTTGACGGTGCGCAGCCCCTTGCGCCAGTTGGGCGCGGCCGGACCGATCACTTCGATCTTGGTGACGACGCCGGGGCCGAGTTCCGCATCGAACCGGCTGATCAGCGCGCTGCGCAGCAGCCGCAGCTGGGTGGCCCAGGCGGTGGAATCGCAGCGGACCTGAACCGTGGTGTCAGAGAAGGACTCCGGCTTGCAGTGCGCGCTGACATCGGCTCCGACCAGTTCTTCCCACCGTGAAATCACCGACCCCACTGCCACGGGGGAGTTCCAGCCGCGTTCGCTGACGAACCGGTTGAAAACCTTGCCCACGCCCTGGGGATCCCGGCCGGTGTATTCACCCGGCACGAACGGCAGCGCGGCCCGGCGGTGTCCGGCCTTGCGCCGGCCGGCCGGGATCCGCTGGTTGCCGCGGGCCTGGGCGGCCTGCCGCATCCGGTTCAGCTGGGCCTGGGCCGCGTCCTGGCGGATTTCCGCCTCGTCGGTTTCCGGCCGGCCCGTGGCGCCTGCGGGCGGCAGCCCGGCTCCGGGATCCGGTGTGGTTCCCTCGCCGCCTTGTCCGTCAGACGGCGGGAACACTGATGCCTCCGGGAACCACTGTGATCAGTTCCCCGGCCAGGGCTTCGGGAATGTCTCCCGCCACGGCGGCGGTGACGAGCACCTGTTCGGCGCCGGAGACGATGCCGGCGAGCCGGCTGCGGCGCTGGACATCGAGTTCGGCAAAGACGTCGTCCAGGATCAGGATGGGTCCGGCTCCCGGGCTCTCGTCGTCGTCGAGGAGCAGGTAATACGTTCCCAGCCGCAGGGCCAGTGCGAAGGACCAGGTCTCACCGTGGGAGGCGTACCCCTTGGCCGGTGCCTGACCCAGAATGAGCTCAAGATCGTCCCGGTGCGGACCCACCAGCGAGACTCCGCGCTCAATTTCCCGGCGGCGGTTGGCCAGGAAGGCCGCCAGGAAACGCTCGGTCAGCTCGGCTTCGGTGAGCGCGTACAGCTCCTCCGGGTCGGGATCGCCGACGACGGCGCCGTCGTCGTTCACCGCGCCCTGAAGGGTTGAGCGGTAGACGGCGCGGGCGGCCTTGGAGCCGTCCGTCAGGTCCCGGTAGGCGCTCTGCAGATGCGGCTGCAGCCGGCGCAGTGCCTGCAGCCGGGCCGCGAGCAGGCGGGCGCCCGCAACGGCCATGTGCTGGTCCCAGACTTCCAGGGTCGCTTCGTGGGAGGCGGTGAAGCGGCCCGCTGCGCGGGCCGATTTCAGCAGGGCGTTGCGCTGTTTGAGCACGCGCTCATAGTCGCTGCGGGTGGCAGCATGGTGCGGCACCAGCGAGACGATCAGGTCGTCGATGAACTTGCGCCGGCTGGACGGGTCGCCCTTGACCAGGGTGAGGTCTTCCGGAGCAAACAGGACCGTCCGGCACAGCCCCAGGATCTCCCGCGCGCGCACCGGGTTGGCGCGGTTGATCCGGGCGCGGTTCGTCCGGCCGGGATTGAGTTCCAGCTCCACGCTGGTGCGCCGGGTGCCCTTCACCAGCCTGGCCCGCACCAGCGCCTGGTCAGCATCGAAGGCGACCAGCGGGGCATCGGTGCTGACCCGGTGCGAGGACAGGGACGCCAGGTAGCCGATCGCTTCGACAATGTTGGTTTTGCCGGTCCCGTTGGGCCCGACGAAAACGGTGACTCCGGGTTTGAGCTCCAGATCCAGCTGCGCGTAGCTGCGGAAGCCGGTCAGTGAGAGGTAATCAATGTACAAACCCGTCCACCTTTGTCCTGCCTTCCGCTTGGCCGTTTTTCTGTTCCTGCTGTCCTGCGTTCCTGCTGTTTCACCGAAAGCCGTCCGGCAGGTTCCTGTCTTCCAGCCTACTGCCGCCGGACTACTCCGGGCTGCCGGTGCCGTCGACGGCGGCCGGCGGCAGGTCCGGGAGCGGTTGCGGGGGCTGCTGCAGTGCCTCCGCCGGTGCACCGGCGGGCTTCGCCGGGTGTCCCCCGAACTGGTTCCGCAGTGCCGCCACCATCTTCATGGCCGGAGATTCGTCCTGCCGGGACGCGAACCTGGCGTACAGGGCTGCGGTAAGGGCCGGCGCCGGGATGCCGCTGGCAACAGCCTCCTCGACCGCCCATCTGCCGGCCCCGGAATCCTCCGCGTAACCGGCAATCCGGCTCAGCTCGGGATCTTCATCCAGGGCATTGAGCGCCAGGTCAAGCAGCCAGGAGCGGATCACGGTGCCGTCCTGCCAGGCGTGCATGACGGCGGGCGCATCCGTGATGATGTCCTTGCCGGCCAGCAGCTCGTATCCCTCGGCGTAGGCCTGCATGAGACCGTACTCGATGCCGTTGTGAATCATCTTGGCGTAGTGCCCCGCACCCACGCTGCCCGCATGCACGAAGCTCCGCTCCCGGGGGCCCTCTGGCCGCAGGGCGTCGAAGACGGGCATCGCCAGGGCAACATCTTCCGCGTTGCCGCCGACCATCAGGGCGTAGCCGTTTTCCTGGCCCCAAACGCCTCCGGAGACACCGCAGTCCACATACCGGATGCCGGCGGCGGCCAGCTTCTGCGCGTTGGCGAGATCGGCGTCGTAGCGGGAGTTGCCGCCCTCGATGACCAGGTCTCCGCCGGCCAGGACCTCGGCCAGATCAGCGATCACGGCATCGGTGACTTCTCCGGCCGGAAGCATTACCCACACCACCCGCGGCGAGGGCAGCTCAGCCACCAGTTCGGTCAGCGACATCACGTCGCTGACCACCGGATTCCGGTCGAAACCGGTGACGTCGATACCGTTGCGGCGCAGCCGCTCACGCATGTGGAAACCCATTTTGCCGAGTCCGATGAGGCCAATGTGCATTTCGGGTTCCTCTTCCTTGCGTCCGCGGCCGGAGCGGGCCCCGCCCTACTGGTTGGGCAGCCGGACCGGCATCAGCAGGTACCGGTAGTCTTCCTGGTCATCGCCGGTGAGTTCTTCCTGAGCGGAAATCACGGCCGGCTTCGGCGGCGTGGTGAACGAAAAGCGCACGTACTTGCTCGGGAAGGCGCCCAGGCCCTCGCTGAGGTAATGCGGGTTGAAGGCGACAGTGATGTCGTCGCCAATCAGGGATGCTTCCAGCGCCTCGGAGGCCTGGGCATCTTCTCCCGTGCCGGCGTCCAGCGTGACCTGGCCGTCGGTGAAGGCGAGCCGCACGGGGGTGTTCCGCTCGGCAACCAGCGACACGCGGCGCACGGCTTCCACCAGGGCGCTGGTTTCCACGGTGGCGTGGATCGGGGTGTTGTCCGGAAACAGCGACCGGATTTTGGGGTAGTCGCCGTCCACCAGCAGCGAGGTGGTGCGGCGTCCGCCGCTTTCAAACCCGATGAGTTCGCTGTCATCCGAGAACGCGATGTTCAGGTCTCCGCCGCCGCCGAGGGTCTTGGCAACTTCGTTGAGGGTCTTGGCCTTGACCAGTGCGCTGGTGGAGATGCCGGGGGTGGCCGGCTTCCAGGACAGCTCGCGCAGGGCAAGCCGGTACCGGTCGGTGGCCAGGAAGGTGATGAGGTCATCTTCGATCTCCATCCGCACCCCGGTCAGGATCGGCAAGGTGTCGTCGCGGCTGGCGGCGATGATGACCTGGGACACGGCCTGCGCGAAGGCTTCGCCGTCGACGACGCCGCTGACCTCCGGAAGCGCCGGCAGCTCCGGATACTCGGCAACGGGCATGGTCGCCAGGTTGAAGCGGCTGTTGCGGCAGGTCAGCGTGACCTTCGATCCGTCCGTTTCAACTTCGACGGGAGCAGACGGAAGGCTGCGGCAGATTTCGGCCAGGAGCCGGCCGGAAACCAAGATGGTGCCTTCTTCGGCGATGTCGGCGGCGATCTGAAGCCGGGCCGAGATCTCGTAGTCGAAGCTGGCAATGCTCAGTGATCCGCTCTCCGCCCGAATCAGCAGGCCCGACAGAACCGGAACCGGGGGACGCGGCGAGAGGGAACGCGCTGTCCATGTAACCGCTTCGGCCAGGACATCCCGCTCAACTCTGAACTTCACTGCAGGGTGCCGCCTTTCACAACGTACTTTTCAGTACAACTGAATCTTCATGACAAGTGAGGGAGCGTCGCGTGCCCTGCGGCGCCGCAGCTGCGCCGCATTTCGAGACACCATCTCAGGATGGGCCGCGAATGACAACAATACTCCGTGCCAGCTTAGCTTCCGACCCGCTGTTGATGCACGGTGTCCAAGTCTCCGCTGATCCGCCACCGGCTCTTCATGGAAGACATCAGATGTTCGTCCCGTGCAGGATGCGAGGGTGGTCCGGAAAGGTCAGATGTTATTTGGAGGAACCGAATTTCTTAAGGTTCGTAGTGTTAATAACTCCTGTGGATACTGTGGATAACCCGGCCCATCGGGGCGTCATGGCGGTTTAAGCCTGTGGATAACCTGTGGGTCCCCGCTGCGGGGATCTCGCCGGGCTGTGGGGAACTTTTCTGTAATTCCGCGTATCCACAGGGAAGTGCTGCTTGCGAGGAGTTATCCACCGGGTTATCCACACCCTTGTCCACATCTGTTAATTTTGAGCCCCTGCGGGGCCCCGGATCCCCGCCAGCGCGCGGATTATGCCTCGCGCTGCTGCTGCTTGATTCGGTTGGTAAGTTCCGTGACCTGGTTGTAGATGGCCCGGCGCTCGGCCATGAGCTCCCGGATTTTACGGTCCGCGTGGATGACTGTGGTGTGGTCCCGGCCGCCCAGCTCCTGGCCGATCTTGGGCAGCGACATGTCGGTCAGTTCCCGGCAGAGGTACATGGCGATCTGCCGGGCCGTGACCAATGTGCGGGTTCGTGATTTCGAGCAAAGTTCCTCGAGGCTGATCTGGAAGTACGCTGCCGTCTGCCCGAGGATCGATGCGGCGGTGATCTCCTGTGCGCCGTCGTCGGTGATCAGGTCCTTGAGCACGATTTCGGCCAGGCCGACGTCCACCTGCTGCCGGTTCAGGCTGGCGAACGCGGTCACGCGGATCAGCGCACCCTCAAGTTCCCGGATGTTGGTGGAAATTTTGGATGCGATGTACTCCAGGACATCGTCCGGAGCGCTGAGGCTGTCGCCGATGGCCTTTTTGCGCAGGATCGCAATCCGGGTTTCCAGCTCCGGCGGCTGCACATCGGTCAACAGGCCCCATTCAAAGCGTGAGCGCATGCGCTCCTCGAAGCCGGAGAGCTGCTTCGGCGGGAGGTCCGAGGTGATGACGACCTGCTTGTTGTGGTTGTGCAGGGCGTTGAAGGTGTGGAAAAACTCTTCCTGCGTGGCATCCTTGTTGGCCAGGAACTGGATGTCATCGATCAGCAGAATGTCCACGTTCCGGTAGAGCTGCTTGAAGCTGGCGCCCTCGTCATAGCGGATGGAGTTGATGAAGTCGTTGGTGAACTCCTCGGAATTCACGTAGCGCACCCGGATGCCGGTGTAGAGATGCCGTGCGTAGTGTCCGATGGCGTGCAGCAGGTGGGTCTTCCCCAGCCCCGAGTCGCCGTAGATGAACAGCGGGTTGTAGGCCTTGGCCGGTGCTTCGGCTACTGCGACGGCTGCGGCGTGGGCGAACCGGTTGGAAGAACCGATCACGAAGGTTTCGAAAACATACTTGGGATTCAGCCGGCCGAACTCCTGGGAGGTGCTCGGCGGCGTCGGCGACGGCGCGCTCTCTCCGCTGGGAACCGGGCTGGGAGCCGGCCGCTCGGGTTCGGGCTCGGGATCGGCCTTCACCGCCGGGATCATGTCAGCGTCAATGACAAAGGCACACTGGATGTCGGCCTGGAAGACTCCGCGGAGCACCTCGTCCAGAATGTGCTTGAGCTGCGTCTGCAGGACTTCGCGGGTGAGCTCGTTCGGAACGGCCACCAGCAGAGTTGTTCCGATCAGGCCCTGGGCCTGGGCCAGGACCACGAATCCGCGCTGCCGCGGAGAGACCCGGTCATCGGTTTCCAGTGTCCGAATGACCTTGCGCCAGGAACTGCCGACGTCGTTGATTTCGTCCGTGCCCACAAAAACCTCTCGTGATCGCCCTCAGCGGTCTCAGAAAACATGGAAGCCCGAGCGGGTTTCCGGCGGTTCATCCACAGACTTATACACAGTTGGTGGATAAAACGCCCGTGGCCAAGCCTAGAGGATGATTTACCCCCGTGGTAGCTGGATTCCGGCTGTGGACAGACGCTGGGACGGGGCTCACACCAGTGTGTGTTCGGGCTTCATCAAGGCAGTTGTCCACAGGTGTGGATGAAATTGTATGAACAGGGCAGCCGGCCGTTGAGGCGCTCCCCGGTTTGACTGGCGGCGGTCATGCCCCTACCGTGGAGTAGTCCTTTGTGTCTGCTATCTGCACTCATTCATGCCCATCAGGGTTCTGGGAATCAGGGTCCAGGTCCGGGTTGAGAGCAGTCAGACACATGAAATAAGCGCCGCTTGTTCTTCCCCCTTGTCGTAGCAAGCCAGCGCAACTCAGATTGTCTTGGAGTAACTACCGTGAGCAAGCGGACTTTTCAGCCGAATAACCGCCGTCGTGCCAAGAAGCACGGCTTCCGCCTTCGCATGCGTACCCGTGCCGGCCGTGGAATCCTTTCCGCACGCCGCGCCAAGGGCCGTACCGAACTGTCGGCCTAAATAGCCTCAAGTTTGTCGATGCTGCCCAAACGCAGCCCCGTCTCCGATTCCAGGTGGTCTGAATGCTGGCCGTAGGGAATCGGGTGCGGACATCGGCGGATTTTTCTTTTACTGTACGTTCCGGTGCCCGCAGTGGGCGCCGGAACGTCGTGTTATATGCGGTGGACACAGGGGCAAGCCCTACCCGCGTAGGCTTCATCGTCGCGAAAAGCGTCGGGAACGCCGTGACACGGAACCTCGTTAAGAGAAGACTGAGAGAAGCAGCTGCCCAGAGTCTGCGTGAGTACCCCACCGGGTTCGATATTGTCGTCCGTGCGTTGCCGCCGGCGGCAACGGCGTCTTGGCAGGAGCTTCGCACAGACTATCTGGGCGCGCTGCGTACGTGCGCCGGGAAACTCGACCGCGCCCGCTCGCTATGCCAGAAGGGGTGATCCGCTGATGAGCCGTTCCGGAACTGATCCGGTAAGGGCTGTCCAGTCGATTGCCCGCGGCGTGTGGAATCTCCCGCGCTACGTTCTGATGGGCCTTTTAATGGCCTACCGCAAAACCATTTCGCCTCTATACGGACCGGTCTGCAGGTTTTTCCCCTCCTGTTCCGCATATGCTCTTGAAGCCGTGACTGTCCACGGTGCCGTTCGCGGCACGTGGCTGGCCGCGCGGCGGCTTGTCCGCTGCCACCCGTGGAACGACGGCGGTGTGGACCATGTCCCGCCTGGACACAGGATTTGGGACCAGGAAAAGGTTCCGAGGATTATTGTGCTGAATCATCCCGTGATTCCAGCCGACGAAGACAGCCGCGAAGCGGCTTAGGAGAGTAAATGGGTTTCTTCGATACGATACTGTTCCCCTTTAAGTGGGTAGTGTCCTGGATCATGTGGATCTTCCACGAGGGCTTTGTTTTCCTCGGGATGGATGAGGCATCCGGCTGGACTTGGACCCTGTCCATCATCGGCCTCGTGATCGTGATCCGGGCCGCACTGATTCCGGTCTTCGTGAAGCAGATCAAGGCCCAGCGCGGCATGCAGTCGCTGCAGCCGGATCTGAAGAAACTCCAGCAGAAGTACAAGGGCAAGACCGATCAGCTCTCCCGTCAGGCAATGACGCAGGAGCAGATGGCGCTCTACAAGAAGCACGGCACCAACCCGTTTGCGGCCTGCCTGCCGATGCTGATCCAGATGCCGTTCTTCTTTGCGCTGTTCCAGGTGCTGAACGGCGTCTCGAAGGCCAGCGACGACGGCGTCCACATCGGCGCGCTGTCCGCGGAAGCCATCCAGCAGTTTGATGCGGCCACCATTCTCGGCGCTCCGCTGTCCTCGTCGCTGCTGCACGGCGGAGGCGGTGACGGCCAGATCGCCGTCGTCGTTCTCTCCATCGTCATGATCCTGGCCATGACCGCTTCGCAGTTCATCACGCAGAAGCAGATCATGTCGAAGAACATGTCCGAGGAAGCCCTCGCCAGCCCCTTCATGCGCCAGCAGAAGATGATGCTGTACATCCTGCCCCTGGTCTTCGGTATCGGCGGCATCAACTTCCCCATCGGCGTGCTCATCTACTGGACCACCACCAACCTGTGGACCATGGGCCAGCAGTTCTTCGTGATCCGCCGGATGCCCACCCCCGGCTCCCCCGCAGCCAAGGCCCTGGCCGAGCGCCGCGCCAAGAAGGGCCTGCCGATGGCCCCGCTGCTCGGTGAGGCAAAGGGCGGCGCCGCTGAACCTGCTCCCGTGACAACCAGGACCCAGCGCCAGCAGCCCCAGCGGAAGAACAGGAAGAAGCGATGACCACTGAGCCCGTGGCGGAGTCTTCAGCCGACGAACCCGAGGCAGTCGAAGACGGAACTGTGGCTGCTGCTGCGGGCGAACCGGTTGAAGCCGCCGGCCCCGGGCGCCTCGAAGAAGAGGGCGACGTAGCGGCCGACTATCTCGAGGAACTTCTCGACATTGCCGACATTGACGGCGACATCGACATTGAGGTCCGGCACGGCCGCACATACATCTCAGTGGTGGCCGAAGACGGCGACGTCACCGGCCTGCGCGCCCTCGTGGGAGAGGACGGAGCGGTCCTGGAGGCCCTGCAGGAGTTGACCCGCCTCTCGGTCCTCACCGCCACGGACAGCCGCTCCAGGCTCGTCCTGGACATTACCGGCTACCGCAAGGAACGCAGCGCCGAACTCCAGGTCATCGCCGAGCAGGCGGTCAGCGAGGCCAAGGAGGGCGGCCAGGACGTTGCCCTGCGTCCCATGAGCGCGTACGAACGCAAGATCGTGCATGACGCCGTCGCTGAACTTGGACTCGTCAGCGAGTCCGAGGGCGAAGGGGAAGAACGCCACATTGTGGTGTCACTGCCCGCCTCCTAGGGCGGCTTTATCGCTGGAAAACTGCACCGCAGACAAGGAAATACCACGTGGTTGAAACAACGCCCGCAGAGCGCACGGCGGCGGAAAAAATCTTTGGCACCCGGCTGGAACTGGCTGAGCGCTATGTCGAGCATCTGGCCACATCGGGCATGGAACGCGGGCTGCTGGGGCCCCGCGAGGTTCCCCGTTTGTGGAGCCGGCATGTGCTGAACTGTGCCGTGGTCGCTGACCTGATCGATGAAAACGCCCGAGTGGCCGACGTCGGAAGTGGCGCCGGATTGCCGGGCCTGTGCCTGGCCATCGCCCGCCCTGATCTGCAGCTGACCTTGATTGAACCCTTGGAACGCCGAGTGATCTGGCTTAACGAGGTCGTGGCGGATCTTGGCCTGGAGAACGTCACGGTTATTCGGGGCCGTGCGGAGCAGGTGATCGACGAGGTCGAGGCGGATGTCGTGACGGCGCGCGCCGTTTCCGCCCTGGGGTCCCTGGCCGGCCTGACGATCCCCCTCCTGAAGGGCAAGGGAGTGGTGCTGGCGATCAAGGGGCGCAGCGCTGAAGAGGAGATTCAGAAGGCATCGAAGGTCATCCGCAAGCTCGGAGGCCGCGAGACTTCAATTCTGACCGCCGGAGAAGACCTCCTCGAGGAACACACGACGGTTGTCCGCATCCGCGTGGGGTAGCGGGGCCGCATGATCTTGTGCACACACCGGCCGCGGTCCGGGATATTTGCCGGGCAGCGGATAGGCTGGATGAACTAATGCCTATGTTTGGAAAGTGAGCCTGTCCAGGTGAGTGCGCGCCGTGATTCCGCCGCAAAACGGATTCCACCCTTTGCAGCGTTGGGTTCTGCCCTCTCCGCACAGTTCTCTAGAATTCAACCCCAAACGTTTGTGAACAATCAGGAGCCGCCCGCCGTTGAGCGTGAGCCGGCTCCGCAGTCAGCGGAGCAGCCGGTTGAGCTCGCAGCCTCGGCTGCCGTTGCCCCCGACCCCGTGGAGGCGCCGGTTTCTCCCGCACCGGCTGCCGCTGACCCTGCCGCTTCCATGGACCTTGTTTCACGTGAAACAGCGCACAGCGTTGTCACCCTGCAAACCGCGGCTGAATCTGCAGCGGCCCCCGAGGCTATCGAAGGTGGTGTAGCTGACGAGGCGGTCGTACCGTCGACGTCGGTGGACGTTATGGACCTAATGGACGAAAGCACCCCGCTGGCCAGGGAACTCGCGCATGAAAGCCGCCGTCGGGAAAAGCTCCGCGGCCGGGTTCTCCCGCGTCCGGTCGAGACCCGGATCATGACCGTGAGCAACCAGAAAGGCGGCGTCGGCAAAACGACCACGACCGTCAATCTGGCCGCTGCCCTCGCCAGTGCCGGGCTGAACGTGCTGGTCATCGACATTGACCCTCAGGGCAACGCCTCCACGGCACTGGGCATCGACCACCGTGCCGAAGTCGAGAGCATTTACGATGTCCTCATTGACGACCTGCCGCTGGCTAACGTCGTGGCTCCGTGCCCGGACATTGACAACCTTATTTGCGCGCCCGCGACCATTCATTTGGCGGGAGCGGAAATCGAGCTGGTATCCCTGGTCGCCCGGGAACAGCGGCTGCGCCGGGCCATTGATGTTTACGCTCTGGAACGGGAACGCACCGGCGAGGAACGTCTCGACTACATCTTTATCGACTGCCCGCCGAGCCTGGGGCTGCTGACCGTCAACGCCTTCGTTGCTGCCCGGGAAGTCCTCATTCCGATCCAGTGCGAATACTATGCGTTGGAGGGCCTGAGCCAGCTGTTGAAGAACATTGAGATGATCCAAAAGCATCTCAACGCCGACCTGGTTGTTTCGACGATTCTCCTCACCATGTACGACGGCCGGACGAATCTGGCGGCTCAGGTTGCCGCCGAAGTCAGGGAGCACTTCCCCGACCAGGTGCTTGGAGCCGTTGTGCCGCGGTCCGTGCGAATTTCGGAAGCTCCGAGCTATCAGCAGACGGTCATGACCTATGATCCGTCCTCCACTGGCGCCCTGTCCTATCTGGAAGCTGCCTCGGAGATTGCCCAGCGCGGCTAGACATCCCGCCGTGCCCTGCGCAGTAAATGACATCCTGAATCGTAGAATACAGTCACAATCAATCCATGCCGCTTGCTGTGTGCATAAGGGAAGGACATACCCATGACCGAAAAGCGTCGTGGTTTGGGACGAGGCCTGGGGGCATTGATTCCCAGCAGCGCAGAATCAGAGGAAGCCTCAGTGGCTGCCTCGGCCCCCGCTCGCGCCGGCCGACCCGTTGATGTGTTTTTCCCGGCCGCCGGTGACAGCGTGACACCGACCCGTCCGGCTCCCGGAGGTGCCCGTCGAGGACCGGGGATCAACATGGATGCACTGCGAGGTTCCGGACAGAAAGCGGCAGGCACGGGTTCACCCCGGAGCCAGCAGATGTCAGTTCCGGGTCTCGATGAGGGGCTTGGGGAACCGGCATCAGCCGTCGGTTCCGAAGAGCCTTCCACGGACGGTGCCGCTGACCGCGGCACTGGTCCGTCACAGCCGGCAAAGGCCCGCCCCAAACGGGGCCAGACGGCCTCCAGGGCGGCTTCAGCGACAGGCGCGGCCAGCACGGGGGAACCCGCCGAAAACGGCCCTGACGCGGCAGCAGAAGCCGACAACGGTGCCGCTGTTTCACGTGAAACGCTCGTGGAGGTGCCGGGGGCGTCCTTCGCCGAGATCCCGGTGGACTCCATCCACCCGAACCGGAAACAGCCCCGGTCGGTCTTCGATGAAGATGACATGGCCGAACTGGTGCATTCCATTCGGGAGATCGGTGTCCTTCAGCCGATTGTTGTCCGCCCGTCCCCGGAAGACGACCCCGAACATCCCTATGAGCTTGTCATGGGTGAGCGGCGCTGGCGGGCAAGCCGCGAAGCCGGACTCCAGGCTGTCCCCGCAATCATCCGGTTCACGCAGGATGTTGATCTGCTGCGTGACGCCCTGCTCGAGAACCTGCACCGCAGCCAGCTCAATCCCTTGGAAGAGGCGGCTGCATACCAGCAGCTTCTGGACGACTTCGGCTGCTCCCATGAAGAGTTGGCGGACCGCATCGGCAGGTCTCGCCCCCAGGTAACCAACACTTTGCGGTTGATGAAACTGCCTCCGCTGGTGCAGCGCAGGCTCGCGGCCGGGATTCTGTCGGCAGGACATTCACGTGCACTGCTCGGCCTCGCGGATGCCGCCGAGATGGAGAAGCTGGCGCAGCGAATCGTCGCTGAGGGGTTGTCCGTCCGAGCGACGGAGGAAATCGTGTCTATGAGTGACGGCTTGCGCCGTCCGGCCAAGGAAAGCAAGCCCAAGGTGGGGGCGCGGCACGAGCGTTTGGATTACCTGGCGACGTCGTTGTCGGATCGCTTGGATACCAACGTGAAAATCACCCTGGGTGCCCGCAAGGGAAAGGTCAGCATTGAATTTGCCAGTGTTGATGACCTGAATCGCATCATGGGAGTGCTGGCGCCGCCCTCCAACTGACCCTCCCCGGGCGGCACCCCGGCGGTGTACCCCTGTCGCGGGTACCGTTGTCCGGTCCTGGGAGCAGTTGGGTTCCGGTCGTTCGGGCTTTGTTTCACGTGAAACACCGCCCGGACGGCCTTTTTGATGCCGGCATAAGAGCAGTTGGACCGACGTCGAACCCACCACGCAGTAGCCTCAGGTGGCGTAGCAGACGGGGATTGGCGGGCGTTAAGGCCAGTCATCCGTATAGCACCGGGGCGCACCTGTTCCCCCGTGGGCGCGTGGATCCGGGGCCGAACGCTACAAACGGCCCCGCACTTGTAGCGATTTAGCCGAACCACTCCCGGACATGCCGGACTCAGAAGCGTTTCACGTGAAACGCCGGTTAGAGTCACCCCCACCCCGCTTGAGTCGTCGAGCGGAAACTGCCCGCTGAACGGATCACTCCGGCGCCGCCTGTGTGACTCCGACTCGGAGATCCCATTGTCTGAATACGAAACCCGGTGTTGTGGGTTGCAGTCGTAGGTCCAACATCAGAAGGGGAAACCCCACTCGGATTCTGGAATGAAGGCTAACGCAGTTACCGCGACGGGGACCTGCTGCTGATACTACCGCCGGGTGCTTGAAGCCAAACCGTGCAACCTAAACCGCGCAACGGGCTTTCCGTTTCACGTGAAACCCTTCCTGGTTCGGGTTCGGCTGATTACCTCCGTGGTGTCGCCACGTCGGCCGGTGAACGCTCGCCTGGTCCGAGAGCGGGGGCACTGCGCCGGTGCCCCCCGGCAGCATCTCCCTGCCGGCTGAGGTATCAAGAGGTATCCAGGGCAGCCCACGGGGAAATTCACTGGCACACAGGCCGGCAGCAGAGGGTTTAGGGACTTCGTCGGGCAATGAGTACCCGTGTTTGCTGGGAAACGGGACCCTCTCGTGCAGGGTTTCACGTGAAACACCGCCTCCGGACACCTAACAACGCCCCTCGGATCCGTGCCCTGGTGTTGAATCACGGCACGGCTCGCGAATTCTAAAAAATTTTTCTGCGCGGCCTGGTTGTGGGGTGCCTTTGGTGGGGCTCTTCATTGTTCGTATCGGCGTCGTTGGATGGGTCCGCGGCGAGGGATCAGGTTCTCCTGGGGTGCGCCAGGCGTTGGGTGGGGTAGCTGACGCGCCCTCCCTGTTGGCCTTTGTGACACCTTCGGGCCTCGGGTCTGCTGGCGGAAAATCACGTGTTGCCCTGCCTTTCTGTGCCACAGTGGAGTGTCCAGTGGTAGGCCGGGGAAAGTATGCCACCGGCGGGTTTCACGTGAAACGATGGGGTCACTGAGCCTCTGGTAGGTAGGTCCGGGACGGCGGTGTCATGGCCGGCGGGGAGCATCTGGATTTGCAGTGTCTCGATTAGAGGTGCCACGCCCCGGAGCGGCACACGGCTTATCCAGCACGGCAGCGGAGGGCACCATCGCGTTGCGGTGCACCTGAAAGTTTCGGAAGCTGGTGCAGTTTGCCGCACGCATTTCATTGGCAAATGTTTACGTCCCCAGCAGAGGGATGTGGTCAGATGTTGGGCGGTTCACGACCTGTCTGCGCAGAGCATTCACACCCAATATTCTTGGCGTTTGAAGGCCGCTCCGCGATTCAAAGCCTATTATCCTTCCCCGGCGACAAAAGGCTTTGTAGGAAGACGCAACGTCTGTCTTCTGGCGCGGTTCATGATGGACCAGCCGTGTATCGGGCACAAGACGGAATCCCGTGATCGTCAGCCCGGGCCGCGGGGTACAGCCGAGTCTGTTTCACGTGAAACAGAACAAACTGGCTGGCCTGCCCGTCCGTGGGTGGCCGTTTCACGTGAAACAAGTCAGCGGGCACCTGGATCGGTAGGCGGCTCATAGGTGTCTCTGACCAGCAGTGGGTGTTTCACGTGAAACGCGGTGCCACCCCGCCAGTCTTCTTGGTCGTTTTGCGGGCGCTGGCGGGCCGTTGCGGATGGCAGTTCTGCGGCTGCCTTAGAGGCGCCTGGCGGTCAGCAGGAGGTACTCCCAATCCATGACTGTTTTTGTCGGATCGGAGCTAAACTGCCCCACCAGGGAAAGCAGGTCGGAGTCGAGCTCTGCCGCACGGCCGGGATCTGCTGCCAAAGATCGATAGACGGCAATGGTGGGCCCGTAATTGGTCTTGAAGAAGGCAAGGAATTCCTCGGGTGAACGGAATCGGTCAACGCGCAGTGCGCGACGCTCGACTCGAAGGTCGCTGACCTGTCCCGCGAAGAGCGCCTCGACATGTTCTTTTTTCCCCCACAACGGGGGAGGCTGTATGCCCGGCGGGGGTGGAGGCGCATAGGGCTTCATGGTGGCAAACATGCGGCCGATGAATCCTTCCGGCGTCCAGTTGATCAGTCCGATCCGCCCGCCCGAACGGCAGACCCGCACAAGCTCATCGGCCGCCTGCTGATGATGCGGGGCGAACATGACGCCGACACAGGACAGTACGACATCGAATGATGCATCCGGAAACGGCAGGGCCTCGGCGTCGGCCACCACCCAGTCAAGGTTGCTGCCACGGGCCTCGGCGATGGTCCTGCCGATGTCTAGGAGCTCCGGTGTAAGATCCGATGCAGTCACATTGGCCCCAACATCCGCCGCCGGAATCGCAGCGTTACCGGTGCCGGCAGCTATATCCAGTACCCGGTCCCGGCCTGTGACCCCGCAGGCCTGGACAACAACGGCCCCGAGCGTGGGGATGACCTCAGTGGCGACGGCGGCATAGTTGCCCTGCGCCCACGTCTTCCGGAGCTTGCTTTTCAGCTCTCGGTCGGCATCATTGGTGGTTGGTGTTTCAGTCATTGTTTTCACATCCTTGGTAGCAGACGGGGGCTAGCGGGAATCTGCGGCACTGATACAGGTTGTCACCGCGTAGCAGGCGCAACGTGAGCAGCTCCGGGCTGCCGACTCCTCAATTTTTGCCCTCCGCTGACTACCGTCTGAGAAAAGCGGTCCCGGGAGATGGGTTCCGTCCCAGCCATGCCTCACTGTAAAACCGTCACCGGGCGTTCCGAAAGAGTTCAGGCGGCGGCAATCGGCTGCGGGACGCGAATTTCATACAGAAGGCCTGCGTCAGCTGAAAACATAGCTGTCGACGTCGTAGGCCGACAGTCCCGCATTTTGAATCGGGCCGTAACGGCTGCGGCCAACGCCGCTCTGCCCGGAGGCCGCAGGCGGCGGTGTCGCCGACTGCCGCGCGGGGAACCTTCTCCTGGCTGAAGTCATCCACTCCGGGGTTGAGCGCACCGGGCGGAACGCCACGTCGATCTCGAAACCCGGGCGCCGGCGGCTCTCCAACAGTTGCGCCAGCAGGTCCCAGGTGCTGCCCACCTGCGTCGTGGGGGTCAGTACCAGCAGTTGTCCGGGAACAACGTGCGCGACGACGGTGGCACAGGCGCTGCGCAGGATCAACAGATCACACGAAACGACGTCTAACGCTTCTCGGGAAACCCGCCCAGCTCGCCTGTCGGGGATTTCCTGGGCTTCCGCCGGATCTCCAACCAGGGGACGGGCGTTCCCTGCGCAGCCGGCACTTTGGCCCGGGGTGCGCCGTCGCAGAGCTCCGGACACCCCGGGCCCGCGGAACCGGCCCAATAGCCGGTTAGCTCTCCGGAAGGTGGGGAGCCCATGGAGAACCGTTGATGTGGCTGCCGCCGTCTACGAAGAGGGTATTTCCAGTGAGGTATCTTGAGTCTTCGCTGGCAAGGAACACTGCCACGCCTCCGAGGTCGGCTTCTGCGTCTCCCATGCGGCCCATGGGTATCGCGGCATCAGTAGCTGCTGCCGCATCGGGTTGGTGCGTGGCGAAGTTACGGTAGGCCGCTGAGGCCACCGCGGGGCACATGATGTTCGCGGTGATGCCGTATGGTGCCCACTCTCGAGCGGCTGTGCGGGTGAGGGCGCGAAGTGCTTCTTTGCTGGCATTGTATGCCGCGGTGCCCATGTGGGCGTTGACCCCGTTGAGGGAGCTGATGTTGATAATGCGTCCCCATTGCTGCGCTTTCATGACGGGAAAAGCCTTTTTCATGGCCCAATTCGGTCCGAGCACGTTCATGGCGAAGTTCGCTTCGTACTCTTCGTCGGTTTTGTTTTCCACCCGGTGGATGCCCCAGCTGCGGTAAGCGTTATTGACGAGGATGTCGATGGATCCAAATTCATCAACCGCAGTTTGGACTGCGGCATCCATCTGTGATTTCTCCGTGATGTCGCAATGCACGAAGGCCGCCTGGCCGCCGTTGGCGACAATGGAATCAGCCGCGGCTTGACCTTTAACATCGTCAAACTCTGCGATGAGAACAGCCGCCCCGGCTTGCGCAAAGCGGCGGGCAATTCCTTGCCCGAGCCCGTCCCCGGCGCCTGTCACTAATGCCACCCGGCCTTTCAACTGATTGTCGATCATCGTCACTCCTTTTGTTGTTGAACTGTTCGGTTTGTACGCGTGCGTCATGGCATCATGGCATGCTCTCACGCCGTAATGACGGATTGCCCAAGCGCAGCGGTTGCGGCGCCGAACTGCTCGCAACAGTGACGCGGCCAGCTTTTTGGCCCGGGGCGCGCTGTCGCAGAGTTCCGGACACTCCGGGCCGATGTGTCTACGACGTCTTTTGCTGTCCTTATGTGTGGTCGAGGAGGTATGACCGCAAACGCACCGAAGGTAAATCCCATACCCCAGCCGTCATCTGTCTTGCACGACGCCGCTTCAACGTCCTCTGGGCCATGCTCCGCGACGAAATGCCCTACACACCCTCACCGCCTGTGCCGGCCCACCGGTGCCTGCTGGCCGCCTGAGCAACCGGTAGATGGCTTATCGCTGCAATGATCTTCGAGCCACTTCTATCAGGGCATCGATTCTCTGCATTACTTCTTCTTTGAGGACTGAGTTGGTTTTAGCGTCGACGTACCAGCCAAGCCTGTCATAAGCGTGCACTGACGCAACCGTGCCCATGGGTCCGGACGTGAAGGAAACAGTCATGCCGACCGGAACGCTCTTGCGGCCCCACGGCAGGAGCATCCCCCAAAGTCTGGTCAGCAAATCGGAACCCGTAGCTACTGTTACCGAGTCGCCTCGCGATTGCGGTCGGTAGCCCGCATTCCTCAAGTTTGACTCGAGGGCGGTCACTGCCGCTGGAACCGGTTCAAGAAGAGTGAAGGTCTCCTTTGATTCGTAAATGATTTCCAAAGAGGACTCTTCTTTCGCTAAATGCGGCGGTGAGGGGTTCACCCAAATGAATATAAGCGTGAGCCGGCTCGATGACCTGCTGGCGCGGCCATTGAGCCAGGCCGTTTCAACCGATCCGGTTGACAACATCAATTGGAAATTGCCGTCCTCGGCCTCCTGGCCGTGGTTGGGACGGGAGATTGCGTGGATGCTTCCAGTCATCTCGCTTCCGCGGTACTGGAGAGAGTTCGGGGCGGCCGGCGGAAGATCACCACGAGTGGGATGACCAGCGCGATGGCCAGCAGAAGGTCACCACCGCCCCAGGTGTCGGTTAGTGCTGATCGGGTGAAGGCGAGAGCCCACATCAACAGCACGGAAAGCGATGCGTAGAACCCGAACCTGCGGCATCGGTTCCACCATCCCGCCACCCGGTCCTGCCGGGTGGTACCCGTTGCTGGCACAACGGTTCGCGGATCAAACCTCCTGCCGCTGTGCTGGAGAAGGAAGGGTGCCATGAGAAACAACATGGTCAACGTGAAAATAGGTTGAAGGGAGCCGGTGACCGCCGTGAGCAGCCCCAGTACCAGGGGCAGAACAACGAACACCAGTACCCGGCCACGCCGCGTCCTCATCTCCAGGATGCGTTTTCCCCTAGTTTCGAGTCTCATGGAACCAAAGCCTATTCGGAACTGCCGGACATGAATGTCGGAATTCTCTCCCAAAGCAAGTGGCGCCCACTGAGGCCGGTGAGCGCCGCCGAGGCGGCTGTGCAACTACCTCCTATGGATTGCTCCTTGATGTGTTGCTTAATCCCCGCTGGTCTTGACATGCCTGGAAGAGTTCACGAATGTCTTGCCTGCCCTGACCGTAGTCAACCGCCGTTGATTTCATTAAGGGACGGCAGGTGGCAGTTATGCGGGACATGTTGGAACCTGCATCTTCGAACTTTAGGGTGATGGTTTCACCCCAAGTCTTGAAGGTTATTGATACCCTGATTTCCGCTCCGTCCGCGGAGAGGCTCCGTAGTTTGAACCGGCGCATTCCAGCTACGGCACTCTCTACAACCGCTGGCACAGAGCCAATCGGAGTATCGAGCCGGACTTGCCCCTCTGATACTGCTCCCGTGGAGCTAATTTCAGAGTTATTGGTCCGAGCGATTTGCTGGCGGTTTGATGATCTGTACGTGGAGATCATGAAGCCGACGGGAACCGCGACTATCACTACGGTTATCCAATGATTCCATCCGATAAAGATGCCAGCTGCCAGAAGAATCAAAGTCATCAGGGTCAAGAGCAGGTAAGGCCATTTTGTGCTCATTGGAACTCCTATCCGCCTATATACTCACCGTGATTCCTGGGGTGGCCTGGACTGGGGTGGCCACACCCAGGACCAGGGCTGCGGCCATGGCGGCGGCAGCGAGGGAGCCGGCCTTTTGGGCACGGAACGACGGCGATAGCAGCATGGAAACCCCGAGAACCAAGAGACTGGACCGGAGGCTCCAGCTGCTCGAAACCCTAGGTCTCGAGCAGAGACGGTGTCACCGGACCCACATACCCGTCTTTGAAAGGGAACCACTCGGTTGACAAAACAACCCAAAAAGCAGGCCACCACGGCGTCCGTCCAGACCCACGCCGACCAGCTCGACGCCGAGGGCGGAACCGCGCGCCTCACGCCGGGGTGTCTCAGCCTCGGCGTCGGCTGAATCCTGTAGCGTCGCTGCGATGGAGCGCTCCGAGATCTTCGACATTGCCCACCAGCGCCATCCAATCGCGGCGCCGGTGGCGCCCGATCGGCTGCGCGAACTGGTCGGCTGGCTGAGCCCAAGCGACGGCGCCCGCGCCGTTGACCTCGGGTGCGGCGAGGGCGAGTGGCTGCAGGAGCTGCTACTCACCCACCCCGGAATCACTGGCGTAGGGATCGACCAAATGGTCCCAGCCTCTGCCGCCCGGCGTGCCGACGAGCGGAAACTGAGCGACCGGGTGCGCTGGATCGAGACGGATGCCGCCACCTGGAACGACGGGGTCTTCGACGTGGTGCTGTGCGTCGGTGCGAGCCACGCCTTCGGCCGGCTGGAGGACATGCTGGGCGCTGTCCGGCGGCATCTGCGCCCCGGTGGCCAAGCGCTGATCGGCGACAGCATCTGGGAGGGCGCCCCGTCGGCTTCTGCCCTGGCCGCGCTCGAGGTTTCGGCCGACGCCTATCCCGACCTCGCCGGCCTGGTGCGAGCCTTCCATGAGCACGGGTTCGAGCCGTCGTACGGGCACGTCAGCACGTTGGCCGAGTGGGACGACTACCAGTTCAGCTGGACCGGGTCGCTCGTCGACTGGGCCGTGCGGGAGGCCTCGACGACCGAGGATCGTGACCAGGCATTCGCCGCTGCACGTGAGAATCGCGACGCCTGGCTGAGCGGCGCACGACGCGAGCTGGGGTTTGCAACCTTCGTCCTGCACGACGCCGCCGTTGGAGTGCGTGACTGACCGGCGTTCACGTCCTGGCGAGCAGCCAACGGCGTGAAACGTATCGCGCACGACGGATCTTCGGAGCTCTCAACGCGTCAAACGACGTGCAAGGAGGTAGTCACACAACCCCCGGTGGTTGTGACCGCAAAGGTGGCGGCCACCGGGCTCCTTGTCCGTTGAACTAGGGATTCCACGCGACGGCGGCACCCCCGTTGCCGGGAGTGCCGCCGTCGTTGTTTGTGACATGCCTAGAGGCCGGCTACGCGCCGTTCCCCGGACTCCTCCATGGGGTTGAACCGGAAGACGTCGTCCAGGGCCAGCGTTCCGGTGGGCTGGTCTTCTTCTTCCAGCAGGTAGAGGCGTTGGATGCCGATCACGATGGAGTCCGCCACCGTCTGGCGGAACACCGGATCGGCAAGCCGTTCCGCGTCGCCGCGGTTGCTCAGGTAGCCCAGGTCCAAACCGACCGAGGGGATTCCGGAGAGCTTCAGGGTGTCCCAGGTCCGGCCGTGGACGCCCAGGCTGTCCATGCCGGTACGCGCCGCCAGCTCCTTCATCAGGAGAATGGCCGCGCGGTGCCCGATGGGGGAGCGCGCCTCTCCGGTCCCCGGCAGGCCCCAGTAAAAGGCGGCGATGCCGGATGCGGCTTCCTGGTCCAGCCAGTCACAGTGAAGGTCCAGATTGAGGCTGGGCACGCTCGTGCCGGTGACCTTCAATGCTGAAAATGTGGAGGACCGCCACACCACCCCGGCACCGAATTCCCGCAGGATCCGTTCCACGCGGCGGCCGATGTCCGCCGCCACCAGGGCCTCGGTCAGCGGCTGGGAGGTGAGGCGTTCGACGGCGTGCGGGGAGGCCAGCTCCGACGCTCCGGTACTGAGGGCGATCATACGGCCGCGCAGAGCCGCGGTGGAGCGGTCCAGCCGCTCGTAGTCCCGCAGCGCGAAGGCCTGGCTCGGAGTGATGGCGCGGTTCACCCGGGCCATGGCGCGCATGGTGGCTTCATCGCAGACACCGCTGCCGGGAATGCCCAGGTTCTGCTGCAGTTCGGCCACGGCGTAGCGTGTCCGCAAACTGAATTCGCCGTCGATGTGGCCGTAGTAAAAGCCCAGGTGCGAGAGGTGCCGCTGAAGTTCAGCGACGTCGTCGCCGCGCGCCGGAGATTCGCCTTCAACAAAGGCCAGCGTGCGGTCACCGAACCGGAACTGCGCTTCGGCCAGTGCGCGCTGGGTGTCCCGGCCGGCAACGCCGTCGACTATGAGACCGCGGCTCTGCTGGAAGGAGCGGACCGCAGCGTCTACGTGGTCATCGAAAAGGGTGGGGTCGTTAACGGAGTCCGGAGCCAGATAGGACATGGAGATGCCGGCACGCAGCAACGCTTCTCGAAGCGCCACAACGTGCCGGCCGGCATCCATTCTCCGCAGGGATTCTCCTGCCGAGTGCATGGTCTGTGTCTTTACTTCAGGAACGCCGCAAATTCCTGTTCCAGGACCTGCTTGGGCTTGGCGCCGATGGACGTGGCAGCCACCTCGCCGCCCTGGAAGACGTATACGGCCGGAATGGACGTGATGCCGTACTTGGCCGCGATGGCGGGGTTGTCGTCCACGTTCACCTTCACGACGTCGACCTTGTCGGCATACTGCGCGGCAATGTCATCGAGGATGGGGGAGAGCATGCGGCAGGGGCCGCACCATTCCGCCCAGAAGTCGACAATGACAGGCTTGTCGGCAGTGAGGACATCGGCTCCGAAGGAAGCGTCGGTTACATCTTTTGCGTTGCTCATGTGTTGCTCCTAACAGGTTCTGAACTTAAAGGGCGGAGTGTTCGGATACGGCTTCGGCCGGCGGCGTCGGAACCTCGGCGGCGGTCTGGGCGGCGTCGCCCAGATCGGCAAGATAGTGCTCGACGTCGATTGCGGCCACACAGCCGGAACCCGAGGCTGTGATCGCCTGGCGGTAGGTGGGGTCGATGACGTCGCCGGCAGCGAACACGCCGGGCAGCGAGGTCTTGGAGGTGCGGCCGGCAACCGCGATGGTGCCTTCGCTGGTCAGCTCCAGCTGGTCCTTGACGAGGTCCGTGCGCGGATCGTTGCCGATGGCGACAAAGACGCCGGTGACGGGGAGGTCGGACTCGGTGCCGTCGACGGTGTTGCGCAGGCGCAGGCCGGTGACCTTGTCCTCGCCGTGAATGCCCGCAACTTCGGAGTCCCAGACGAAACGGATCTTGTCGTGGGACAGGGCACGGTCCTGCATGATCTTGGAGGCCCGCAGGGTGCTGCGGCGGTGAACCACAGTGACGGTGGAAGCGAACTTGGTGAGGAACAGGGCCTCTTCGAGGGCCGAATCGCCGCCGCCAATGACCGCGATGTCCTGGCCTTTGAAGAAGAAGCCGTCGCAGGTGGCGCACCAGCTGACGCCGCGGCCGGAGAGGCGCTTTTCGTCCTCGAGGCCCAGCTCCCGGTAGGCGGAGCCCGTCGAGATGATGACCGCACGCGCCAGGAAGGTTTCACCGGTGCCGATGGTCACCTTCTTGATGTCGCCGTCGAGCTCAACGCTGGTGACGTCCTCGAAGAGGATCTCGGTGCCGAAACGGGCAGCCTGCTTTTCGAACTGGGCCATGAGATCCGGCCCCATGACGCCTTCCGGGAAGCCGGGGAAGTTCTCCACGTCGGTGGTGTTCATCAGCTCGCCGCCGGCGGTGACTGAGCTGGCGATCAGCAGCGGCTTGAGGTTGGCACGGGCGGTGTAGACAGCCGCTGTGTAACCGGACGGACCGGAACCGACAATAATGACGTCGCGGACGCCGTCGGCGGCTGCGGGGGTTTCGATGCTCACGGTTAGGTGTTCCTCTTCCTGTTGAAAACTCTTGCGTTCCGGCAGTGATGCTGGTGAATCCGAGTGAACCGGGATGCCGTTTGCTTACTCCGGGACCACTGGGCACAACCGTTACAGCCTCAAGCTTATTCCGGGCTGCGCGTTACCGGACACGGCAGCGGCCCGGTACGGGGCCGTCGGGGCCGATCCCGCTGCACCGATCCAGGCGGATGCGGCACCGAACCCGGCGGATGCCGGGTCCGGTGCGGGCTCCAATGCTAGGAGACGCCGATTTCCGCGATGCGCAGGCCCCACGGATAAGTGGCCTGGAGGCCACCGCTCAGGCGCGGCAACTGGGTGAAGTTCACGATTACATACTTGGCCGTAGCCGCTTCACCTTCCACCTTGGGCACCTGGATGCTGGTGGTCGGACCGGTGAAGCCGCTCTCGGCCACGGAGGAGGCACCCTCCAGGCTCGGGGAATCATTCAGCAGCACGGAGAAGCTGCCGCCGGTTCCGTTGAGCTGGCTGATGTCGATCTTGTTGATCGCCGATTCCTCTTCCAGTTCGACGACGAGGGCGAGGTTGGGTGCCAAGCCGCCGAAGGTGTCGTTGGCGTAGACATAGCTGGACCAGTAGGTGGCCGGGTTGCCGTCGAGGATCTGCGGCAGCGCCCCGTCGTTTTCCGCATCGAGGGCGGGGTTGCCGGGCACCAGGCGGCTGATGCCTGCCGGCACGGGTGCGGCTGCGGTCTGCACCGGTGCGGCTACCGGCGGAGCTTCCGCGGGAGCGCTGGCCGCAGCGGTGGGCTCATCAGCCGCCTGCGGAGCGTCGTTGCCCTGCTTGCCCAGCTGTCCAACAGCCAGGACGACGGCGACAACCAGGACCAGCGTCAGGACCGCACCCACGAGCACCCGACCCCAGGTGCGGCGTCCGCCGGGGGCCGCGTCGTCGTCATCGTCCTCGTAGGCCTCGTAATCGTCCTCGGCGGCAGCGGTCGCTGCAACGGCGGACTTCGGGAAATTGGAGGGAAGCCGCTCGGAACCGCGGCCGGGAGCCTGGCGCGCAGTCGCGGAAGGAGCCGCGGGCTCATCGGCGGCCGGGTGCTCCTCGGGGACGGAGTCGGCTTCCGAGGCGTAATCGGTTTCCGTCCAGCGGGAGACCTTGGGCGTCGGGCCGGTGGCCGGCGCCGCGCCGCTGGTGGGCCGGGCGGCGGAGGGAGGCGGCATGTTCGCCGCTCCGGTGGCTGCTTCGGCAGGAGCATCCGCGGCGTCGCCGAACTCCAGATCACGGGCAGCAGCAGCTTCCTCGGCACCCGAGAGCACACCGCCGCCGGCGCCGGCGGCAGCACCCGCACGCCCAAACTTGGGCAGTCTCGGCAGGGGGCGGCCGGCCATCAGGGGCTTGCGGGGAGCGCGCTCCGCGGGCTCTTCGACGTACCGGTCGTCCTCAGTGGTCTCCGGCTCACGGGAGCGGGGCATCCCAAAGATCTCGGAGCCGAGCGTGTCTGTGAAGAAGGGTTCGACGAACGGAGCGTCCCGTTCGATCACCAGGTCCAGGAGGTCGGCCGCGTTGGCGTTGTTGGTGACCAGGTAGGTGCGGCCATCGCTGACGCCGAGATCCAGGATCTGCACGTTGCTGGCCCGTTCGCCGGTGGCAACCTCACGGGCGCTGGCACTGACCTGTGCGGTGTTCTCGGGAGCTGCGAGGAGGATGCTCACGGCACGGTTAAGTACCTGGTCCACGCCGTCAAGGACCAGATCGTTCTCCGCTGAGGACAAAACCTGGGCGGTCACTTTGTAGCGGCCCCCCAGTGTTGAGCCTACGTCTACCGGCTGTGGCACGTGTTCCTCCCATGGAAACGGCAATTACTGCATTCAAGGTAATGCGAAATATTCAAGGTAGTGCAAATAATCAGAGTGCTGTGAACTGGCCTGCCGCTTGTTTGACTACTGCTGGTTCAACACTGCCTGGTAACGAAGAGACTCCAAAGCATGCTTCTTCCCCCATGCTACCTGCGCGGATTGGCAAACCCGGAGTTGGCGCCCGCCTGTCTGTCAAGCGAAAGCCGCGCCCTGCGGGTGCCGGGACCTGCACCGCTTGGAGCGGGCGCCTACCGCCGGACCTTTGCGAGGATGGGGCCGAGGAAAGCATCCAGTTCCCTGACCTTCAGGGCGCGCAGCATGAAGTAGTAGGACACGGCCATGAGTGAGCCGCAGATCAGCAGGGTGACCAGGGAGCCGGTCAGCGACTGCCAGGCGAAGCCGTCCGCCGAGTAGCCGCCCAGCATGCCGAGTGCCGCGGATCCGAGTGCCGCACAGCCCAGAGCCGCAACGGTCAGGCGGACATGCACGTCGAAGACCTCCCCGGCGCCGTAGTGTCCCAGTTTGCGGGTGAGGAAAATGTGGCTGACCAGCACGCCGGCAATGTTCCCCAGAGAATAGGCAATGGCCAGGCCGAAGATGACCCGGTTGGGGGGCAGGACGGAGGCGCCGAAGGCAAGCAGAACGCCGAAGACGGAGAGCATGATCTGCATGACCATGGGCGTTTTGCTGTCTTCATCGGCGTAGAAAGCGCGGTTCATGAGGAAGGTGGCGCTCAGGAACGGCGCGCTGACGGAGAGCAGCACCAGCACCTGTCCCTGGACGGCGGCCGAGGCAGTGGACCCGCCGCTGAGCCACATGCTGATGGGGCCTGCGAGCACCACCAGCACAGCAGAGCAGAAGACGGTGGCCACTCCAATGGTCCGCAGCCCGGTGGCGATGGTGTCGCGGACCTGGGCCAGGTTGCCTTCGGTGAAGGCATGGGACATCTGGTTGAACAGCACCGTGGCCAGGGAAAGCGTGATCACCGAGTGCGGAATCATGTAGAACATGGAAGCAGTTTCCAGGTTCACCTGGCCGGCAATGATCTGCGGCGGATTCATGGCTGCATAGGCAGGACGCGCGGCCGTGGCGATCGTGGCAACGTTGTTGTAAATCAGGTAGGCGCCGTTGCCCACCACCATGGTGATGATGGTCCACTTGGCGACCTTGCCGGTCTGCCGCAGGCCGATGCCGCGCAGCCGGAAGGTGGGACGCAGGCCCAGCCCCAGCTTCTTCAGCGGAATAAGCAGCACGGCTGCCTGCGCGACAATGCCCAGCGTCGTGCTGCCGGCCAGGATCAAGGTGGCGGACGACGTCCAGTTCTCGGGCGAGAACTGGTTGGCTTCCTCGGTTCCCATCAGCGTGATGAACAGGACCACGCCGGCAATGGCCACCAGGTTGTTGACCACCGGAGCCCACATGTAGGCACCGAACCGACCGTTGGCGTTGAGCGTCTGGCCAATGATGGCGTAGGCGCCGTAGAAGAAGATCTGCGGAAACAGCCAGTAGGCAAACGTGGTGGCCAGGGGGAGCTGGGACTCGTCCAGCCGGGTGACCACGGGCAGGATCCACGGTGCCGCGACGGTGGCGGCCACGGTCAGGATGCCCAGCCCGACCAGGCTCAGGGTCATGATCGAGGAGACATACTCCCGGCCGCGGTCCGGCCGTTTGCTGGCCTTGATGATCTGCGGGACCAGGACGGCGTTGAACACGCCGCCGGCCAGCAGCAGATAGATGAAGTTGGGCAGCACGTTGGCGTTGCTGAAAATGTCAGACACCAAGCCGGCATTGCCAATTGCCACGGCCAGGAGTGCGGTCCGGACAAGGCCAAGGACGCGGGATAACAGGGTTCCAGCTGCCATTACCGCGCTGGAGCGCGCCGTGCTGGGAGCAATATTCTTTTCGGCCATGGTGTCCCTATGCTCTCACCTCGACCGGGCAGGGCTTAAACCGGGGGGGGCAGCGCCTGAAGGTCTGAGGCGGGCCGGGCGTGGCGGGCGAAGCGGGTGCACCCGCTCGCCGGGCGCTCAGAGGTAGCGGGGGAGGATTTCCCGGGCGAGGTCGGCGATGCGCCGCTCGTTGGGAAAGGAGAGCCGTTTGCCGAGCTCGGCCAGGGGAACCCAGGCAACGTCCACGGCCTCGTGGTCCGGATCGTTCTCGATCGTGAGGTTTCCGCCGGTGGCGGCCAGCAGGAAGTGGTGGACCGTCTTGTGCACCCGGTGGCCGCTGACCGTAAACCAATAGTCGATGCTGCCCAGGGCGGTCAGGATGCGCCCGTCGATTCCGGTCTCCTCGGCGATCTCCCGGATGGCTGCTTCGCGGCTGTCTTCATCATTCTCGGGATGGCCTTTGGGCAGGCACCATTCCAGCCGTCCGCCGCGGTTCAGCCGGGCAATGATCGCCACCGGCAGCTCCGAGGATGAGGAGTCAACCACAATTCCGCCGGCCGAGACCTCTTCCACCGTGGGCAGTGAGGCATGCACCGGATGCGCACCGACCCCGCCCATTGACGCCGTCAATGGGGTTCGCTTGGGTGCGCTCGGTACAGGATGGGCCATAGGACCACTCTAACGATCTTTGTCCGGGGATGATGACTGTCCGGGGGAGGCCCGGGGAGGACGCGGGAACGCTCGGCGTGTCCGGGCACCGAAGGGACCCCGCTGTGCGTCTTCGGACCTTTTATCTGGCACGCTTAAAGCACTATGGTGCACCTTTTTGATAGTTCGGCCCTGAAGACTCCCCTGCCCTCCGTTGTCGGTGAGCTCGGAACGCTGTTCGAGAACGCCGGCTACGAGCTTTCCCTCGTCGGCGGTCCCGTGCGTGATCTTTTCCTGGGGCGGGTGTCTCCGGACCTGGACTTCACCACCAACGCCCGCCCGGATGACATCATCAACGTCATCCGCCGCTGGTGCGACACGTATTGGGAGATCGGCCGGGCGTTCGGCACCATCGGTTTGCGCAAGGCCGGGTTCCAGATCGAAATCACCACTTACCGGGCCGATGCCTATGACCCGGAGTCGCGGAAGCCGGCCGTGGCCTTCGGCGACAAGCTTGAGGATGATCTGTTCCGCCGTGATTTCACCATGAATGCGATGGCGCTGCGGCTGCCCTCCATGGAGTTGGTGGATCCGTTCGGGGGAGCGCAGGACCTGCAGGCCGGCCTCGTCCGCACCCCGGGCGCCCCGTCGACGTCGTTCTCCGACGATCCGCTGCGGATGATGCGCGCCGCCCGGTTCGCGTCCCAGCTGGAAGTGGATGTGGCCCCGGATGTGTTTGAGGCGATGAAGGACATGGCCGGCCGGATCACGATTATTTCCGCCGAGCGTGTCCGCGATGAGCTCGTGAAACTGATCAACGGCAAGGCGCCGTGGACCGGCATCGACCTGCTCGTGGAAAGCGGACTGGCCGAGCATGTGCTGCCGGAGGTCTCCGCCCTGAAACTGGAAATCGACGAGCATCACCGGCACAAGGACGTCTACCAGCATTCGCTGACGGTGCTGCGCCAGGCCTGCGGGCATGAGACCGGCGCCGACGGCGATGTTCCCGCCCCGGACTTCGTCCTGCGGTTCGCGGCCCTGATGCACGACGTCGGAAAGCCCGCCACCCGCCGCTTCGAGCCCAATGGTTCCGTCAGCTTCCTGCACCATGACGCCGTCGGGTCGAAGCTGACCGCGAAGCGGATGAAGGCGCTGCGTTTCGACAACGACACCATCAAGGCGGTGTCGCGGCTGGTGGAGCTGCACATGCGCTTCTACGGCTACGGTGATGCCGGCTGGACGGACTCCGCCGTCCGCCGTTACGTCAACGACGCCGGCCCGCTGCTGCAGCGGCTGCACCGGCTCACCCGCTCGGATGTCACCACCCGCAACCGGCGGAAGGCCGAACGGCTGGCTTTCGCCTACGACGACCTTGAGCTCCGGATCGCCGCGCTGGCCGAGCAGGAGGAGCTCGCGGCCATTCGTCCGGATCTGGACGGAGAGGCAATCATGGCGCTGCTGGGCATCCGCCCGGGCCCCGTGGTTGGCCGCGCCTACCGGTTCCTGCTCGAAGAGCGCATGGAAAACGGGCCTTCCGGCGAGGCTGAAGCGGCCGCCCTGCTCCGCGGGTGGTGGGCCGAGCAGCCCGAAAGCCGGGACGTCCCCGGCCCGCCGGCGGCGGCCCCGGAGGCCGGCGCCGGTGACAAAACAGAGGCGGGCACAAACCCGTCGGCAACAGTGGAAGGAAGTAAATGAGCGACGCTGAGGACTTCGGTCCGGCGGTTCCGGATACGACGCCGGCGGGAACGCGGCTGCCGCGGCTGTGGCTGCTGCGCCACGGCGAGACGGAGTGGTCCCGCGAGGGAAACTACACCGGCCTGACGGACATTCCGCTGACCGCGGCCGGGGAGGCCCAGGCGGTCGCCGCGAAGGAGAAGATCGGGCAGGTCGACTTTGACCTGGTGCTGTCCTCCCCGCTGATCCGCGCCCGGCGCACCGCGGAGCTGGTGGGATACCCCGAGCCGCGGATCCTGCCCCATGCGCACGAGTGGGACTACGGAGCCAACGAGGGCCGCAAGAGCACGCAGGTGCGGGCCGAGAACCCCGGCTACCTCATCTGGAACGACGGCGTTCCCCAGGGGGAGACCCTGGACCAGGTGGCGGAGCGCGCCGACCGCATCGTCTCCCTCGTGCAGGCCGGCTGCGGCACACCGATGGACCGGGATCCGGGAGCAACCCCGGTGGAGAAGGTCCTCCTTGTGGCGCACGGCCACTTCCTGCGGATTCTCGCCGCCCGCTGGTTGGGGCTTCCGGCAGACCACGGCCGGCATTTCGTGCTCGGAACCGCTGCCGTCTGCCTGCTGGGCTGGGACAAACACACGCCCGCAATAGTGCGCTGGAACTATTAGCAGCAAAGAAATGAAAAAGTTTCAGGAAATGCTTGGCACGGAACTGAAACCTGTTGTATGTTTTTCCTGCGGCCAGCTTTCTGATAAGCGGGCCGCACCAGCCATTCCGGCAATCCACGCACTCATGAAAGGGAGGTGGGGTAATGACCATCCATGTATTCCTCACTGCCACGACGGATGCCTGCCCGCAGGCCCGCACGTCCACCCCTTCGACTGCGTGGCCGGCTCTCCGGCCCACCGGACGGCGGATGGCCGGCGGAACAGGCCGGCAGGGCGGAACCGGACGGCGTTCACGCTACCCGTTTGGCCTTGGGGGCCGCGGGTAGCCTCGCACCGGCCGCCCGGCGGCTCTGTTCCGGGAACGACCTGCCCCTGAGGGGCAGCGTCCTCGGGTGGGCAGTGTCCTGGGATGGACACCTCCCTGCGGTTGCCTCCGTCCTCCGGTGGCCACCGGCCCAGCGGCGACATGGTTCCTCCCGGGAGGGTTCCCTCTTGGCACTGTTCCTTTCTTCGGTCGCGGAGCTCCGTTCCCGGCACGCCCTGCGGCACTCCTCCCTGGCTCGGCATTGTTTTATCGGCTAATAACCTGCCGGTAATTCGACCGCACTGTTGTTTGCTGCGGCAGCCTGCCTTCTGAATACCCTGCCTTTTTAACCGCCTTTTCTTCTCCCTGCCTTGAGGGATTTCTTTCCTTTTTCTCCCACGTACCTTTCGCGCACCCAAAAACAGGTGTGCCATTCTTTCGGAGTTTATTGTGCGTTCTTTCAACCTGCCCTCGTCCCTCTCCAGCGACCCCCGGGAAAACCCGGAGCACCCGGAAACCATCCCCCCTCCGTCAGCGCCGGCCCTGCCGCCGGACCGACCGCCGTCGGGCGTTCCGACACCGGGGGCGGCGCCCGCTCCTGCCTGGCGGAGGGCGTTAACCCTGATTGCCCGCGTTCGCGCTTCCTTCGCACGGTCCGAAGCAGTCCACCAGGCGCGGCTTGATGCGTGCTGGAACGGACCGGAGCGCCATTTGCTGGCTCACGTCATCTGTTCCGCCAAGTAGGAACTGCCCACCGGGAACAAATCCCGGGGAGTCCGCGCTGTACCGCGTGGACTCCCCGCCGGATGGGGTTCCGGCTTTGACGCGCCGCAGCAGAAGTGACAAGGGCAACCGTCCCGGAAACCATGCTCCGCCCCTCGGCGTTATAAAGTCATTAGGGGATTAGCACTGCGGCCGGCCAAGAAGGGAGTGCTGTTGCTTCAGGTAAAGCGTGTGGCCATGCTCTCGTTGCATACGTCACCCCTGGAGCAGCCAGGTTCCGGCGATGCCGGCGGAATGAACGTCTACGTCCGCTCGGTCGCAGTGGAACTGGCCAGATCCGGCGTCGAAGTGGATATTTTCACCCGTTCCTCGGACCCGCGTCAGCAGCCAGCCGTGGAACTCGTTCCCGGCGTCACTGTCCGCCACATCACTGCAGGACCGCGCCGCAAAATCGCGAAGGAAGCACTGCCCGGACTGGCCGACGCCCTGGCACTGGGCGTCAGCGACATCCATCCCTTCCCGGCGGGCCGCCGGTTCGACGTCATCCACTCGCACTATTGGGTGTCCGGCACGGCCGGGCTGGCCGTCGCCAGGGCGTGGGACCTGCCGCTGGTGCACACCATGCACACCATGGCGCGGGTGAAGAACCTGCGCCTCCAGGCCGGGGAGAAGCCCGAGCCCCAGGTCCGGATTGACGGGGAGCAGGACATCGTCGACGGCGCCACCCGGCTGATCGCCAATACGAGCACCGAAGCCGCCGAGCTGGAAGCGCTGTACGGAGCCGACCCGCTGGAGGTGGACGTGGTGGCTCCCGGCGTGGACCTGCAGATCTTCTCCAGCCGGAACTCCCACGCCGCCCGTGCCCGCCTGGGCGTTCCCCGGGAGGTGTTCCACGTTGTCTTTGCCGGCCGCATCCAGCGCATGAAGGGCCCCCAGGTACTGGTGCGTGCCGCCGCGGAACTGCATGCCCGCCGTCCCGACATCCCGCTGCAGATCAGCATCCTCGGCGCCGGGAGCGGTTCCGAGGTGCTGGACCTGCAACCGCTGATCGACTCGCTGGGGCTGCACGCCCACGTCTCCCTGCATCCGCCCGTGGGCGCAGCTGCGCTGGCTGACTGGTTCCGTGCCGCCGACGTCGTCGCCGTCCCCTCCTTCAGCGAGTCCTTCGGGCTGGTTGCCCTGGAAGCCCAGGCCTGCGGAACGCCCGTGCTGGCGGCCAATGTCGGCGGGCTGCCCAAGGCCGTCGGACACGGCCGCACCGGCCTGCTGGTGGACGGGCATGACAGCGGCCGGTGGTCAGCCGAGCTGGAGCGGCTGCACGACGACGCCGGGCTGCGCCGGGCGCTGGGCTACGGCGCCGCCGTGCATGCGTCGGCCTTCGGCTGGAAGCGCACTGCGTCGCTTACGGCCGAGAGTTATCTGCAGGCCGCGGAACAGTTCTCGGCGCAGTCCGTCCGCTGATAGCTTGGTCCGTACCACCGCCGGTGGCCACCGGCGTCGGGAACGGAAGGAACGCGTCGATGCGCACTGCCGCTGACATGTCCAGTGATTTGGAAATCTCCCGCCGGGCGGTGCTGAAACCCGTCACGGAGGTTGCCGCCGCCGCCGGCATTCCTGAAGACGCCCTTGAACTGTACGGGCGCTACAAGGCCAAGATCGACCCGCTGCGGGTGCCTCCGCGCGGCACCCGCGGCAAGGTGGTGCTGGTTACCGCCATGAGCCCCACCCCGGCCGGTGAGGGAAAGTCCACCGTCACCGTGGGGCTCGGGGATGCCCTGGCCAAGGCGGGAGTCAGCACTGTCATCGCCCTGCGGGAGCCCTCGCTGGGACCGGTCCTGGGCATGAAGGGCGGCGCCACCGGCGGCGGCTACTCCCAGGTGGCGCCGATGGAGGACATCAACCTGCACTTCACCGGGGACTTCCATGCCATCACCACGGCCAACAACGCCCTCGCCGCGCTGCTGGACAACTCCATTTACCAGGGCAATACCCTGGGCATCGATCCGCGGCGCATCACGTTCCGCCGCGTCATGGACATGAATGACCGCTCGCTGCGCGACATCGTGATCGGACTGGGCGGACCGGTCCAGGGCACGCCGCGCCAGGACGGCTTCGACATCACCGTCGCCTCCGAAATCATGGCCGTGTTCTGCCTCGCCCGGGACCTGGCTGACCTCAAGGCCCGGCTGGCGCGGATCACCGTGGGCTACACCTACGACCGGCGGCCGGTGACCGTGCGGGACCTCGGCGCGGAGGGAGCCCTGACGCTGCTGCTGAAGGACGCGGTCAAACCGAACCTGGTGCAGACCCTTGCCGGCACCCCGGCATTGGTCCACGGCGGGCCGTTCGCGAACATTGCGCACGGCTGCAACTCGGTGATCGCCACCGAACTGGCGCGCACCGTCGCTGACGTGGTGGTCACGGAAGCCGGATTCGGAGCGGACCTGGGCGCCGAAAAGTACATGGACATCACGGCGCGGGCCGCGGACGTGGCACCGGACGCCGTCGTTCTGGTGGCCACGATCCGGGCGCTCAAGATGCAGGGTGGCGTGCCCCGGAGCGAACTGGACCGCGCGGACCGGGCCGCGCTTGAGGCCGGAACCCCCAACCTGCTTCGCCACATCGGAAACATCCGGAAGTTTGGCCTGAATCCGGTGGTGGCCATCAATACGTTCAGCACCGACACGCCGGAGGAGCTCGAGTGGCTGCTGCGCTGGTGCGCAGCCGAGGGCGTGCCGGTTGCCGCGGCAGACGTCTGGGCGCAGGGCGGCGGCGGGACCGGCGGCGACGCCCTGGCGGTGCGTGTCCGGGCGGCGCTGGCGGAGCCGGCGTCTTTCCGGCACCTGTATCCGCTGGAGCTGCCGGTGGAGGAGAAGATCCGCACGGTGGCCCGGGAGATTTACGGGGCCGACGACGTCGAATTCTCAGTTTCGGCGCGGCGCCGGCTGGAGGAGATCCGGGCCGGGGGATGGGATTCGCTGCCGGTGTGCATGGCCAAGACGCAGTACTCGTTCTCCGACAACGCGGCCCTGCTTGGCGCGCCCACCGGTTTCACCGTGCACGTGCGGGACCTGATCCTCAAGACCGGCGCCGGCTTCGTGGTCGCGCTCACCGGGGCCGTGATGACCATGCCCGGGCTGCCGAAGTCCCCCGCGGCGCTGCGCATGGACGTGGCCGCTGACGGCACGCCGCAGGGTTTGTTCTAAGCGGCGCCCGGCCCGTGCCGAGATGGCAGAAGATGCCCTTCCCGGCACTGGGAAGCGCACCTTCTGCCATCTCGCGGGACGGCGGGGAGGCTGAGCGGGGGAGGGAGGTTAGCGCTCGACCTCGCCGCGGATGAACTGCTCCACCTTTTCCTTGGCAACGTCATCGTTGTACTGCTCCGGCGGGGACTTCATGAAGTAGCTCGACGCCGAGAGGATGGGTCCGCCGACGCCCCGGTCCAGGGCGATCTTGGCGGCACGGATGGCATCGATGATCACGCCGGCGGAGTTGGGGGAGTCCCAGACCTCAAGCTTGTATTCCAGCGACACCGGAGCGTCGCCGAAGTTGCGGCCCTCCAAGCGGACAAAGGCCCACTTGCGGTCATCGAGCCAGGCCACGTAGTCCGACGGGCCGATGTGCACGTCGTCTGCCTTCAGGTCCGCCGACGTGTTGGAGGTGACCGCCTGGGTCTTGGAAATCTTCTTGGACTCCAGGCGCTCGCGCTCGAGCATGTTCTTGAAGTCCATGTTTCCGCCGACGTTGAGCTGGTAGGTGCGGTCCAGGATGACGCCGCGGTCCTCGAACAGCTTGGCCATGACCCGGTGGGTGATGGTGGCGCCGATCTGGCTCTTGATGTCGTCGCCGATGATCGGAACCCCGGCGGCGGTGAACTTGTCGGCCCATTCCTTGGTCCCGGCAATGAACACGGGCAGCGCGTTCACGAAAGCGACGCCGGCGTCAATGGCGCACTGGGCGTAGAACTTCGCAGCCTGCTCGGAGCCGACCGGCAGGTAGCAGACCATGACATCCACGTTGTTCTCCCGAAGCGAGGCAACAATGTCCACAAGTTCGGCGTCGGACTCTACGATCGTTTCCCGGTAGTACTTGCCCAAGCCGTCGAGGGTGTGGCCGCGCTGGACGGTGATGCCGGTCTGCGGGACGTCGGCAATCTTGATGGTGTTGTTCTCGCTGGCCCCAATGGCGTCGGCCAGGTCCAGACCGACTTTCTTGCTGTCCACGTCAAAGGCTGCCACGAACTGCACGTCGTTGACGTGGTACTGGCCGAACTTCACGTGCATCAGGCCGGGAACGGTCAGGTCCGGGTCAGCGTCACGGTAGTACTGGACGCCCTGGACCAGCGACGCTGCGCAGTTTCCAACACCGACGATTGCGACCCGAATGGGGTTCTTTGCCACGGTTCTCCTTTGAAGACAAAAATTTTACTGTTGCCGCGCCAAACGCGGCAAGATCGGCCCAGTCTACGGCCTCAGCCCGTAAGTTCCGTGTGAAGCATCACATGCGGACCGCCCGCGACGGCCACCGCGCGGCCGGTATTCGAGGCCGATGCGGCCCGTTGCCGGCGTCATACTGGTAAGCATGGAGCCCAAGCCCCGACGGCGGCCGCTGCGCACAGTGGTCCCCAGCCGCAACGATCCGTTGCTCAAAACGCTTACCGAAGTCATCGGCGGGCCGCTGGGCCGACACACCGCGCCGGGGATCGTGACGCCGGGGTTTTTCACGGTGGAACGGGTGCTGATCCTGCTCACCACTGCCGCCGCCCTCCTGGCCGTGCTGGTGAAAATGCCCTGCCGGACCGGCGGCTGGACCTCTCCGGACCATTTCTACAAGGCCTGCTACTCGGACTGGCCGGTGCTGTTTGACTCGCGCGGGCTGGCCGAGGGCGTCTTTCCCTTCCTGACGCCCGGTGTCGGCTTTGAATATCCGGTGCTGCTGGGCCTGCTGGCCGGGGCCGTCGCCCTGCTCGTGCCGGGCGACGGTGTCTCGGCGGAGCGGGCGCTGGCCTACTTCGACATCAACGCCGCGCTGGCCGCCCTGGCCTGGATCGCCACCGTGGTGGCCACGCTGCGCATGACCAACCGCCGGCCCTGGGACGCTGCCATGGTGGCCCTGGCTCCGGCGATGATCCTGTCCGTGTTCATCAACTGGGACATCTGGGCCGTGCTGCTGGCCGCCCTGGGCATGCTGGCCTTCGCCCGCAGCCAGCCGGTCCTGGCGGGGGTGTTCCTGGGGTTGGGCACGGCGCTGAAGCTGTATCCGGTGCTGATCCTGGGCGCGGTGCTGGTCCTGGCCTTGCGGACGCTGCGGCTGCGGCCGGCCTTCGCGGCCGTGGGCGCGGCCGCCGCCACCTGGCTCGCGGTGAATGTTCCCTTCATGGTCTCCGACTTCACCGGCTGGAAATTCTTCCTCAGCTTCACCGGGGAGCGTCCGGCCGGATATTCCTCGGTGTGGTTTGCCTGGAACCTGATGTCCGGGCGGCTCGGCCTGGCGGAAGCGGAGCCGGCCTTCATCAATGTCTGGGCGTACGCCCTCTTCGCCGCCGCGTGCGCCGGAATAGCCCTGCTCGCGCTTGCCGCGCCCCGCCGCCCCCGGCTGGCCCAGCTGGCGTTCCTGATCGTGGCGGCCTTCATCCTGACCAACAAGGTCTATTCGCCCCAGTTTGTCCTGTGGCTGATCCCGCTGGTTGCCCTCGCCCGCCCGCGGTGGAGGGACTTCCTGGTGTGGCAGTTCTTTGAGGTGCTGCACTGGTGGGCCGTCTGGATGTACCTGGGCGCCCAGACCTCCGGCGGCGACCCCCGGAACAACATCGAGGCCGCGTACTACGTCTGGGCCGTGGGAGGCCATGTCGCGGCAACGGCCTGGCTCGTGGCGCGGGTTGTCGCCGACATCCTGAACCCCGCGGGTGATCCGGTGCGCCGGCTCGACGTCGACGATCCCCAGGGCGGCCCCTTTGACCATGCGCCGGACCACCGGCTCCGGCTCCCGCGCGGACCCCGGCGTGCGGACCCGGTTCAGCCCGCAGCACAGGAAGCAGGAACCCCATGACCGATGTTTCAGTGGTCGGCGCAGGACCCAACGGGCTGGCCGCTGCGGTCATCATGGCCCGCGCCGGGTTGTCGGTCCGGGTCTTTGAAGCCGGACCCACGGCCGGCGGCGGCAGCCGGACCAAGGAGCTGCTGGAACCCGGCCACCGGTACGACGTCTGCTCCGCCGTGCATCCCATGGCTTTGGCCTCGCCCTTTTTCCGCCGGTTTGAGCTGGCGGAGCGGATCAAGCTCACCGTGCCGGACATTTCCTACGCCCACCCGCTCGACGGCGGGGACGCCGGCCTGGCCTACCGGGACCTGGAACGCACGGTTCAGGGCCTGGGGCCCGACGGCGCCGCCTTCCGCCGCCTGATGCAGCCCCTGGTGCGGCGCAGCGAAGACATCACCAGCCTGCTGATGTCCCCGCTGCTCCGCGGTTACCGCGAGCCGGCGGCGGCGCTGGCCTTTGGACGGGCGGCCCTGGAGCAGGGCACTCCGCTGTGGAACCGGCGGTTCTCCGAGGCGAAGGCCCCCGCACTGCTCACCGGGGTCGCCGCGCATCCCGTGGGGCGGATGCCTTCGCTGCCCTCGGCCGGAGGAGGGCTGCTGCTGTCGCTGCTGGCGCACACCGTGGGCTGGCCCATTCCGGAGGGAGGATCGCAGGCCATCGCCGATGCCATGGTCAGTGACCTGTTGGCGCACGGCGGTGAATTGGTGACCGGTCACCGGGTGGCGTCGCTGAACGAGGTAAGGAGTTCTCCCACCGTCCTGCTCGATGTGTCGCCGGCGACCCTGCTCGATCTGGCCGGCCCGGAGCTGCCGGGGCCGTATGCGCGGGCCCTGGCCCGGTTCCGCTACGGCAACGCTGCCTGCAAGGTGGACTTCATTCTTTCGGGGCCGGTTCCGTGGGCCAACGAGGGCGTGCGCCGGGCCGGGACGGTGCATGTGGGAGGCCGCCGTGAAGAGCTGGCCCGGGCCGAGGCGCAGGTGGCGGCGGGCCGGCATCCGGAGCGGCCGTACGTCCTGCTGTCCCAACCGAGCAGCTTTGACTCCTCCCGGGCACCGGCGGACCGCCACATCCTCTGGACCTACTGCCACGTCCCGGCCGGATCCACGGTGGACATGACGGAGGCCGTCACCGCGCAGATCGAGCGCTTCGCACCCGGCTTCCGTGACGTCGTCGTGCGCTCGCAGGCAACGACGGCGGCGGATCTGGAGCGCTACAATGAGAACTATGTCGGCGGGGACTTCGGCGGCGGCGCGGTGAACTTGTGGCAGATGGCCGCCCGGCCGGTGCCCGCAGTGAATCCGTGGCAGACACCGCTGCCCGGGGTTTACCTGTGCTCAGCCTCCACTCCGCCCGGGCCGGGAGTCCACGGGATGGGCGGCTGGCACGCGGCGGCGCTGGCCCTGCGCCGGGACCACGGAATGGACGTCCCGGACCTGGGTGCGGAAAACTGACCGCCGCCGCTGCTGCCGTGCTGGGCCGCGGGGGACGTCGCAGGCGATACCGCCGGAAGCTTGTATGTTTAAATCCGACGCAAGGCTGCTCATGCTCTGCAGGGGGAATGGATAAATGGACAACCAGGACAACGGGATTCCGGGAAACCCGGACACCCTTGCTCTGCCTGCCGAATCCGACCGCCGGCCCCCGCAGTGGTGGCTGGCACTGCAGTCAGCCTTGTTTGCCTATGGACTGACCCTTGGGGCCGCGCTGGTGATGATGGCGCTGCTGGTCCTGGGATTTTTTGTGGGCGGCACCGGAGCCCTGAACGGCATGAATGATTCCGCCGGGAACATGGGCGCCCGGCTGGACGGTCCGTCGGCGCTGTTGATTTATCCGTTTTTCCTCGCCGCGATGGCGCTGGGCGGCACTCCGGTGCTGACCGTCTCCGCCGCCGGGTACGCAGACCTTCCCGCCCCGCTTGTCAGCCTCTGGGCAGGCGCCCTTCCCCTGCTCCTGACCGTGGTGTCGGTCGCCTCGCTGTGGCGGCTGGGCCGCCGGGCCGAGAGGAGCTCACCGTCGGCGTCCGAGGGCCAGCGCTGGCTGTATTCGGCGCTGACCGGACTGGCGTTGGCCGCCGTTTCAGTGCTGCTGAGCCTGGCGTTCTCGCTGCGTGAAGACACCGAAACCGGAGCCATGTTCCTGACCGCAGCCTCCCCGGGCCTGGTCGCCGGCGCGGTGCTGCTTGGCACGGTAGCCAGCTGGGCGGGGCGAAAGCACGAGACCGGAACGGCACCGCACTGGGTGACCCGGGCGGAGCGGTCCCTCCCCGGGGTCCGCGCAGCGCTTCGCCTGGCCGGAGCCCATTACCTGGCCTACACGGCAGTGGCCGGAGCGGCCCTGGCAGTCACCGCCCTGGTCAAGGGCGGTGTGGCCGTGATGTTTGCCGCGCCGTTGTGGCTGCCAACGGCCTCGGCCTGGGCCTACGCCGCCGGTCATCTCTCAGCAGTGGCGGAACAAGGACTGCCCGCGGCGGCACAACTTCCGGGCTCCGTTGTTGACCTGCCGGTCTGGGCCAGCGCGGCAGCCGGTGCGCTGACCCTGCTGCTGTCCGCAGCCGCATCCGTGGCCTGGTTCCTGGCCCGGGACCGGCGCCCCGAATCGCTGGGCCGGCGCTCCGGATGGCTGACCCTGCCGGCGGTCTTCGGGTTTGCCGGCGCAGCGGTATCCGTGCTCGGCGTCGTCGCTGCCGGCCAAACCCTGGCCGGCGGCAGCGGCGGCGGACAAGGGTTCGGAACCGTGGGGCCAGCGCCGTGGACCTTCCTGGTCATGGCCGCCTGGGGACTGGTGATCGAGCTAGGCTCACGAACCATGGCGGGCCATGTGGCCCACCTCGTACCGGCGCGGGTGGCCGCACGATTGGCAGGCACCGCCGCCAAGTAGCGGCCGGACGTAGTGGCCGGGAGGGTGCGGAGGCCGCCGTCCCTTGCGCTCCGGGCGCGGTCGTGGGGAACTGGAAACAGGAGGTTTCCGATGACCGAACACCTGAACAATCACCACCGGGACACGCTGGATCAGATCCTGCGGCATCCCACCAGCTCAAACATTGAGTGGAAGAACGTCGTGTCACTGCTCGAAGCGGTGGCCGACACCACCCGGGAGCACAACGGCAAGTACGAGGTCACCCTCGGCGGGCAGACGGACTTCCTGGAGCCGCCGCGGGGCAAGGACATCGACGAGCAGACAGTGGTTGACCTGCGAAAGATGCTGACCCGCGCCGGATACACCCTCGACACCAAGTAGTCCCGGGCGGCCCGGGGCTACTTGGTGTCGCGGAACCGGCCGGGCCGCCAGCCCGAATTACTCGACCGTCAACTCGCCCATGCGCGACCAGTCTTCGCCGTCGATCACGGTGTTGATGATCTTCGGAGTCTCCACCAGCGCCTGCACCATGTCCTTCATGGCCTGCTGGAAGTGATCGCTCTGGACGTGGGCGGCAGCGGCGTCGTCCTTGAAGGCTTCGACCAGGACAAACTCGTTGGGGTTCTCCAGGCTGCGCGACCAGTCGAACCACAGATTGCCCGGCTCGGCGCGGGTGGCGGCCGTGAAATCGGCAGTCAGTTCCGGCCAGCGGTCGGCCCATTCGGGCTTGACGTTGAATTTGACGGTTATGAAGATCACGTGTGCTCCTTGGTCGGCCCCGGTGTTGGGAGCTTCATCGTAGACAGATCCCGCCAGCCGCTGTCCACATAGCCGCTCCACGCAGCCTGTCCACGCACGGCAGCCATGCGGCCGGCAGCGCGCCGGATGGGAGGATAGGAGCGTGGCTCACCTCGACGTATCCAACATTGACTATTTCCTCTCCGACGGCCGGCAGCTGCTCAACGGCGTCAGCTTCAAGGTGGGGGACGGGCACAAGACTGCCCTGATCGGCCCCAACGGCACCGGCAAGACCACGCTGCTGCGGATCATTGCGGAGGACATCAAGGCCGACGAAGGCACCGTGGCGAAGTCCGGATCCATGGGCATCATGCGCCAGTTCGTGGGCCAGGTCCGCGACGACAGCACCGTCCGTGACCTGCTGGTCTCGGCCGCCCCGCCGGCGCTCGCCGCCGCCGCCAAGGCAGTGGACGACGCCGAGCTGGCCATGATGGAGCGCGACGACGAACCCACCCAGATGCGGTACGCCACAGCCATCGCCGACTGGGGAGATGCCGGCGGCTACGAGCAGGAAACCGTCTGGGACGAGGTCACCATGGCCGCCCTGGGTGTGCCGTTTGACCGGGCGCAGTACCGCAAGGCCTCCACGCTGTCCGGCGGCGAGCAGAAGCGCCTGGTCCTGGAGGCCCTGTTCTCCGGCCCGGACGAGCTGCTGCTCCTGGATGAACCGGACAACTACCTCGACGTTCCCGGCAAGCGCTGGCTGGAAGCGAAACTCGCGGAATCGAAAAAATCAGTGCTGTTTGTCAGCCACGACCGCGAGCTGCTGGACAACGCCGCGACCCGCATCGTCACCCTGGAGCCCGGCATCAACGGTGCTTCCGCCTGGATCCACGGCGGCGGGTTCAGCAGCTACGTCACTGCCCGCGAGGACCGCAACGCCCGGTTCGAGGAACTGCGGCGGCGCTGGGACGAGGAGCACCTGAAGCTCAAGGAACTCGTCAACATGTACAAGAACAAGGCTGCGTTCCGCTCCGACATGGCCAACCGTTACCAGGCCGCGCAGACCCGGCTGGCCAAATTCCTTGAGGCCGGCCCGCCCGAGGCGCTGCCCATCGAACAGAACGTGAAGATGCGGCTGCGCGGCGGACGGACGGCCAAGCGCGCCGTCGTCGCGCAGAAGCTGGAACTCACCGGCCTGATGAAGCCCTTCAGCACCGAAATCTGGTTCGGCGACCGGGTGGGCGTGCTTGGCGCCAACGGCTCGGGCAAATCGCACTTCCTGCGGCTGCTGGCCGCCGGCGGCACCGATCCGGAAAAGGAACACGAACCGGTGTCCGAGGTGGAGATCGCTCCGGTGCCGCACGAGGGATCGGTGAAGCTCGGCGCCCGGATCCGGCCCGGCTTCTTCGCGCAGACCATGATGCGCCCGGACCTGCTCGGCAAAACCCTGCTGGACATCCTGCACCGCGGCGACGACCACCGCTCCGGGCTGGGCCGCGAGGCTGCGGCCGGCGCACTGGACCGCTACGGGCTGGCGGCGTCCTCGGAGCAGAAATACGATTCGCTCTCCGGCGGGCAGCAGGCCCGGCTGCAGATCCTGCTGCTGGAACTCTCCGGCGCCACGCTGCTGCTGCTGGATGAACCGACCGACAACCTGGACCTGCATTCCGCCGAGGCGCTGGAAAAGGCCATCGACGCGTTCGAAGGCACCGTCCTGGCCGTCACTCACGACCGCTGGTTCGCCCGCAGCTTCGACCGGTTCCTGGTCTTCGGCTCCGACGGCAAAGTCTACGAATCCGAGACCCCGGTCTGGGACGAGAAACGCGTGGTCCGGGCCCGCTGACCGGACCGCCGGCCGGCCCCTTTGTGTGTGCCAGGCCGCCGGCCGGGCAAGTCAATCGGCTAGTGCGCAAGGGGCCTCACCGCCGCCCCTGATGCCGAGTGTGCAGCTCTGCCGACTTCGAGCCGCTTTCGTCGGCCCACGCTCGCCGAGTGTGCAGATCGGGTGACTTCCGCGCCGCCGAGCCCGCCATACGTGCGCACTCGGGGAATCCTGCCCGCTATATCTGCACACTCGATGGCCAGGGCCCATCCAGTGTGCAGATCGTGGGCTCACAGGGCTGCGGCTGCCGCCGGTGTGAGCAAGGTCCGTTTCCGCCGCGGCGCGGACTGGCTGCACAATATAGGCGTGAAGAGCTCTCTGGACCGTGCCCTGATTTCCGTCTTCGTGATCTTTGGCCTCAACGGCCTCATTTTTGCCAGCTGGGCCGCCCGCATTCCCGCCGCCGCCGAATCCCTCGGGATCGGCGCGGCGGGGGTCGGGCTGCTGCTGTTGTTTTCCGCCGTCGGCTCGATCTGTTCACTGCCGCTGGCCGGATCCATCGCCCAGCGGATCGGCACCGCCGGTGCCGTGCGCGCCGGCGGACTGACGACGTCGGCCGCGTCCCTGATCATCGCCGCCTCCCTGTTTTGGCCCAATGTGCCGCTGGCCGCAGGAGGCCTGCTGCTCTTCGGCGCCGGCATCGGCCTCTGGGACGTGGCCATGAACCTGGAGGGCACCGAGGTGGAACGCCACCTCGGCCGCACGGTGATGCCCAGGTTCCATGCCGCGTTCAGCGGCGGCGCATTTGTGGGCGCTATGATCGGCGCCGTGCTCTCGGCCGTCGGAATTTCGCTGTCCCTGCATCTGCTGGGCATCGTGGCGATTGCCACGGTGCTGGTGCTGGCCGTGCCGCGGAACTTCCTGCCCGACCCGGTGCCGGCGCACGACGACGACGGCGCACCCGCTGCTCCGCGGTCGCGGTTCGCCGCGTGGAAGGAGGGGCGCACCCTGCTGATCGGCGTGGTGGTTTTGGGCGCCGCGCTGACCGAGGGCGCCGCCAACGACTGGGTGGCCAAGGCCACCGTGGACGGCCTCGGCACCAGTGAAACCGCCGGCGCGGTGATGTTCGGCATCTTCGTGGCCGCCATGACCGCCACCCGCTGGTTCGGCGCGCAGCTGATCGACCAGTGGGGACGGGTTCCGGCGCTGCGGATCTGCATGGGCGCGTCACTGGCCGGGCTGCTGCTGTTTGTCCTGGCCCCCAATCTGGTGCTGGCCGGGATCGGGGCCGTCCTGTGGGGAATCGGCGCGGCCCTGGGCTTCCCCATGGGCATGTCTGCGGCCGGCGAAGACCCGGCCCATGCGGCCAGCCGGGTGTCGGTGGTGTCCACCATCGGCTACCTGGCGTTCTTTGTCGGCCCGCCGGTGCTGGGATTCCTGGGCGAGCACTGGGGTATCCGCAACGCGCTGCTGCTGGTGGGCGCGGCCATGCTGCTCTCCATCCTGTTCGCCCCCGCCGCGGCGGAACGGAACAGAATTTCCGAGGCCGCTCCGTAAAGCTCCCGGTCCGAACCGGCACCAAAACCAGCGGACCGCATGTGTCCGCAATGGGGGTGCCGGACCCGCAGTGCCCGGCCTATCTTCGACCAATGTTCATTTCCCCAACCTCGTCTGAAGAACCGAGCGCCCCTGGCTCTCCGCTGATAGAGGCGCACGGAGTCGCGAAAACCTATAAGTCCAAGTCGGGGCCGGTCCATGCGCTGGCCGGACTGGACATTGCGGTGCCCGAAGGCGCCGTCATGGCACTGCTGGGACCGAACGGCGCGGGAAAGACCACCGCCGTCAAGGTCCTCACCACGCTGATCAAGCCCGACGCCGGAACCGTCACCATCGACGGCATCAACGTGCTCGCCCATCCCAAGGAGGTCCGGAGGATCATCGGCGTTTCCGGCCAGTACGCCGCGGTCGATGAAAACCTGACCGGCATGGAAAACCTGCGGATGGTCGGCCGGCTGTACCACCTTCCGGACAGGCAGGCCCGGGCCCGCGCAGCCGAACTGATCGACATGTTCGACCTCGCCGAGGCCGGCAACCGCCCGGTTAAGGGCTATTCCGGCGGCATGCGGCGGCGCCTGGACCTGGCCGGAGCCCTGGTGAACAGCCCGCGGGTGCTGTTCCTGGACGAACCGACCAGCGGCCTTGACCCGCGCAGCCGCCTCGCGCTGTGGCAAGTCATCAAGGACCTCGTTGCCGGAGGCACCACGCTGCTGCTGACCACGCAGTACCTGGAAGAAGCGGACCAGCTGGCGGACACGGTGGCCGTGATCGACCACGGGACAGTGATCGCCGAGGGCACCTCGGATCAGCTGAAGTCCCGGATTGGCGGACACAGTGTCGCCGTGGCGCTGGTGGACGGAAACGACGCCGCCGCGGCCGAGGCCGTTCTCGCCCGCCACGGCTCCGGCCAGCCGCACACGGCCGACGACGGGCGCGCCCTGGAAGTGAGCGTCCAGAACGGCCCGGCCTCCCTGCAGCTCGTGCTCTCGGATTTGCAGGCGCAGGGCATCGGACTGCACGACGCCGGCATCCGCCGGCCCACGCTGGACGACGTTTTCCTGCAGCTCACCGGCCGACCCGCCGAGGAGGAACCGGAAGCCGGGGCTGCAGCGGATGCAGATGACAAGGAAGGAGCCCGCCGATGAGTGCCGCAGCAACCCGACTGCCCGTCGTGACCACCCGCGGCAAAGCGGCCACAGCCAACTGGGCCGCTGACGGCTGGACCGTCACCTGGCGCAACCTGATCAAAATCAAGCGCTCGCCGGACATGATCATCTTCGCCGTCCTGCAGCCCATCATGTTCGTGCTGCTGTTCAGCCAGGTCTACGGCGGTTCGATTTCAGTGGCCGGCACCGACTACACGCAGTATCTGATGGCGGGAATCTTCGCCCAGACAGTGGTTTTCGGTTCCACGTTCTCCGGGGCGGCGATGGCCCAAGACCTGAAGGAGGGAATCGTCGACCGGTTCCGCACCCTCCCGATGAGCCCCTCGGCGGTGCTGATCGGGAGGACCAACTCGGACCTGGTGCTCAACGCGATTTCCATGCTCATCATGATGGCGACCGGTCTGCTGGTGGGCTGGCGGGTCAACACCTCCTTCGCCTCCTTCCTGGCCGGGGTGGGGCTGCTGCTGCTCTTTTCCTATGCCTTCAGCTGGGTGATGGCCCTGCTCGGCATGAGCGTCCGCTCACCGGAGACCATCAACAACGCGTCCTTCATGATCCTGTTTCCCATCACGTTCATCTCCAACGCATTTGTGCAGAGCTCCACCCTGCCGGCGCCGCTGGAGGTCTTCGCGAACTGGAATCCGGTGTCGGCCCTGGTGCAGGCCGCGCGGGAGCTGTTCGGCAACCTGGGTGACACCCCGGTGCCGGACACCTGGCCCATGCAGCATGCGACCGCGACGGTCCTGATCGGGTCGGCGGCGATGCTGCTGGTCTTTGTTCCTCTGGCGGTGCGGAAGTTTGAGTCGGTAAGCTCCCGCTAGGCAGCGGACCGGTTTCCCGTGCAGCCCCTGTCCGCTCCAGCGAAGGGCACATCATGATTGAGGCACAACGGCTTGCCAAGCGTTTCGGTGACACGACCGCCGTCGACGGCATCACCTTTTCGGTCCGGCCGGGAAAGGTGACCGGGTTCCTGGGTCCCAACGGTGCCGGGAAATCCACCACCATGCGCATGATCGTGGGCCTGGACCGTCCCACCGCCGGCACCGTCATTGTCAATGGGAGCCCGTATGCCAGCCACCGGGCACCCCTGCACGAGGTCGGCGCCCTGCTCGAGGCCAAGGCCGTGCATCCCAAACGCACCGCGTACAACCACCTGCGGGCGCTGGCTGCCACCCACGGCATTTCCTCCGGCCGGATCAACGAGGTCATTGAGCTGACCGGCCTCGGTCCGGTGGCCAGGAAGCGCGTGGGCGGCTTTTCGCTGGGAATGGGGCAGCGCCTGGGCATCGCCGCGGCGATGCTGGGGGACCCGCAGACCCTGATCTTCGACGAGCCGGTCAACGGCCTGGACCCCGCGGGGGTGCTGTGGGTCCGCCACCTGGTCCGCGGCCTCGCCGCCGAGGGCCGCACCGTGTTCATCTCCTCGCACCTGATGAGCGAGATGGCAGTGACCGCCGACCACCTGCTCGTGATCGGCCGCGGCAGGATCCTGGCTGACGCGCCGATGGACGAAGTCCTTGCCGGCAGTGCACAGGAACGCATCCTGGTGCGCACCGACGACGCCGATGCCCTGACGGCGGCGATCGGCTCGGCCGGGGTTGAGGTGCGCCGATTGGCGGCGGACCACCTGGACATCCTCGGGTTGTCGTCCCGCAGCATTGCGGAGGCGGCGCTGTCCCGCGGCATTCTCCTCACCGAGCTCACGCCCCAGCAGCTCTCCCTCGAGGACGCCTACATGGAGCTGACCCGCGGACAGGTCGAGTACCAGTCGCAGGAGATCGACCGGTCCCGGACCGCCGGGGACGGGCCAGCGGCGCCCGGGACCTGAGACGCGGCGCGTGTGCCGTTCCCGCCGGGTGTCATCCCTAAGGCGGAGATTTTTATGCGCAACATCATCCCTCGGTGCCGGGCCAGCGCCGGGGCTGACCCGTAGGCTAAGGGAGAGCTGGGGAAGCTGAACGCTTCGGAGTTGCCCGTCACCGGGCGTCGGAACCGAAAAGTCCCGGCTGTCCGCTTCCACTCCAAAGTGAGGAACGCACCATGATTGAGGCACACGGCCTCGCCAAGACCTTCGGCAGCAAGCATGCCGTCGACGGCATTTCCTTCACCGTCAAGCCCGGCAGGGTGACCGGGTTCCTGGGCCCCAACGGCGCCGGAAAATCCACCACTATGCGCATGATTGTCGGCCTGGACCGGCCCTCCGCCGGCGGGGTCACGGTCAACGGCAAACCCTATGCCCAGCACAAGGCACCGCTGCACGAGGTGGGGGCACTCCTTGACGCGAAAGCCGTCCACACCAAGCGTTCGGCCTACAACCACCTGCGCGCCATGGCCGCCACGCACGGGATTTCCAACAAGCGGGTCAACGATGTCATTGAGCTGACCGGACTCGGGTCGGTCGCCCGGCGCCGGGTGGGCGGCTTCTCGCTGGGCATGGGGCAGCGGCTGGGCATCGCCGTCGCCCTCCTCGGCGACCCGCAGACCCTGATCTTCGACGAACCGGTCAACGGCCTCGATCCGGAGGGCGTGCTGTGGGTGCGCAACCTGGCCAAGGGACTGGCCGCCGAAGGGCGGACAGTCTTCCTGTCCTCGCACCTGATGAGTGAAATGGCAGTTACCGCCGACCATCTGATCGTCATCGGCCGCGGCCGCATCATTGCCGATGCGCCCATTGCCGACATCATTGACGGCGGTGGCCGGCTGCGCACCCTGGTCCGGACCGACCAGCCCGACGAGCTGCGCCGGGCACTGGAAAACCGTGAAACGTCCTTCGCGCAACTGGAACCGGACCTTTTGGAGGTCACCGGGCGGGAGCCGCGCAGCATTGCCGAGGCAGCGCTGGACCGCCGGATCCTGATCTACGAGCTCACGCCGCGGCAGGTATCGCTGGAGGACGCCTACATGGAGCTGACCCGCGATCAGGTCGAATACCAGTCACAGTCCATCCAGCAGGACCCGGTGCCGGCCCGCATGGCCGGCGTCCACGCCGCGCGCGGAGGAGAATCAGCATGAGCAGCCAGACATTACCCACACCTGCCCCGGCCCGCCGCCGAGACGGCTCCGGCCTCACCTTCGGCCGGGTCCTGCGGTCGGAATGGATCAAGGTCACCACCGTTCCCTCCACCGTGATCCTTTTGATCATCACGCTGGTGGTCATGGTGGGGCTCAGCGCCCTGTACGCCTGGCAGATGGCCGTCTCCGTTGGCTTCATCGCCGACGCATCGCCCGAAATGCAGGCGCAGATGGGTGGCGTCACCATGGAAGACATGCGGGAGGACGCCAAGCTTGCACCCGCCAGCGGCTACATCTTCGGACAGCTGCTCATTGCCTCCCTGGCCGTGGTCCTGATCGCCTCGGAATGGGGCACGGGAATGATCCGCTCCACCATGGTCGCCGTGCCCAAGCGCATTCCGGCGCTGCTGGCGAAGAATCTGGTGATTGCCGTCGTCGCGTTTGTCCTCGGTGCCGGCGCAGCGCTGGTCTCCTACTTCATCGCCCAGCCCATTCTGGCCGCCGAAGACCTGGAGTTCGCCCTGTCGGACGAGGGCGTGTGGCGGTCCATCCTGAACACCGGAACCTATCTGGCGCTCATCGCGGTGATTTCGATGGCCATCGGCACCCTGCTGCGCAACACCGCCGGCGGCGTGGTGACCGCCATCGGTCTGTTCTTCGTGGTTCCGGTGATCGTGGTGAACCTGATCCAGGGCCTGGCGGACTGGATTCCCGACGCCGCACGCTTCCTGCCCACCAACGCCGGCGACATGATGCTGGCGCTGTCCACCACCGAAGGACAGCTCACTCCGCTCGAAGGCGGCCTGGTGATGGCCGCCTGGGCAGTGGTGCTGCTGCTCGCTTCCCTGCTGGTGACCAAGCGCCGGGACGTCTAAGGACGGTGTCCGGGACAGGCCCCGCTGAAACAGCGGGCCGCAGGAAGTTTGGTGCCGGCAGCGGCGGATGAACGGCTGCCGCTGTCTCCACCGGATGCCCTTTCGAGGGCCGGAAACTCCTCCACAGCGGGGAGTTTCCGTCGTTAACCGGCCTGTTTTCCCGCATTCGGCGGAGCCATTACGCACGGGGAGCAGGCTCTGGTTGAATCGGTGTATGTCTGATGCAATGGATCACATCCAAGACCTCGGTGCTTTTGTCAGCGCCTCACCCTCCAGCTTCCACGCGGCCCGCGAGGGCGCGCGCCGCCTGGCGGCGGCGGGCTTCACCGAACTTGATGAAAGCCTGGAATGGCCGGCGGAGCCCGGAAAATACTCGGTGGTGCGCGACGGCGCCCTGATCGCCTGGATCGTTCCGCCGGGCGCCGGCGCCGCGACCGGATTCTCGATTCTGGGCAGCCACACCGATTCCCCGTCCTTCAAGCTCAAGCCGCGGTCCACCACCGGCCGGCTCGGCTGGCTGCAGGCCGGGGTCGAAGTTTACGGCGGACCGCTGCTGAACTCCTGGCTGGACCGCGAGCTGCAGCTGGCCGGGCGCCTGGTCACCCTGGACGGCGAGGAGCACCTGGTGAAAACCGGTCCGCTGCTGCGTTTCCCGCAGCTGGCCATTCACCTGGACCGGTCCGTCAATGAGGGCCTGAAACTGGACAAACAGCAGCACATGAACCCGGTCTGGGGGCTGGGGGATCCCTCCACCGCGGATCTGCTGGAACTCCTGGCCGCCCGTGCCGGACTGTCCGCCGCCGAGGTGGGCGGGTACGACATCGTTGCCGCTGACACCCAGGAACCCCGCACCTTCGGTGCCGACCACGAGTTCTTTGCCTCCGGACGGCTGGACAACCTGTCCTCGGTCCACGCCGGACTGGCCGCCCTGATCGCCGCGTCGGAGAACAAGACTGGCGGGTCCATCGCCGTCCTGGCGGCCTTCGACCACGAGGAAGTGGGCAGCGGCAGCCGTTCCGGGGCTGCCGGGCCGTTCCTGGAGGACGTGCTGAACCGGATTTCCGGCGGCCTCGGCGGATCCGCGCTGGATCGGCAGCGGGCGTTCGCGGCCTCCTTCTGCATCTCGGCCGACGCCGGCCACGCCGTCCACCCGAACTACGCCGAGCGCCACGACCCGGCCAACCACCCGGTGCTCAACGGCGGTCCGCTGCTGAAGATCAATGCGAACCAGCGGTACACCACTGACGCGCCGGGCGCGGCCCGCTGGGCCGGACTGTGCCGGCGGGCGGGCATTCCCTATCAGGAATTCGTCTCGCACAACTCGATGCCCTGCGGCTCCACGATCGGGCCGCTCACCGCCACGAGGCTGGGCATCCGCACCGTCGACGTCGGGATTCCGCTCCTGTCCATGCATTCGGCCCGCGAGATGGCCGGCGTCCAGGATCCGCACCACCTGGCGAAGGTGACCGAAGTGTTTTTCGCCGGCTGACCCGGGGCAGCCTCCCGGTGGAAGGACCCGGGAGGGGCGGCCCGGGCGGGGTGCCCTGCGGGTGCAGCGTCCCGTCCCGTCCGGATCACCTTCCGGCGTCCGGTAGACTAGCTAAGTCTGTGCTATCGGCTACGCCGACTGCTTTCCCGCCGCCTGGTCACCCAGGATCGGCAGGACGACAACGCAAAAGAACCTCCTGTTACGGAAATGCCGTGACCGTATAGCCCAAAGGAGGTGGGTTCACAAATGCGTGCTTATGAACTGATGGTTATCATCGACCCCGAGGTAGAAGAGCGTACAGTCGAGCCTTCGCTCGACAAGTTCCTCAATGTAGTCCGCAACGATGGTGGAACCATCGACAAGGTCGACATCTGGGGCCGTCGCCGCCTCGCCTACGAAATCCAGAAGAAGGCTGAAGGCATCTACGCAGTGGTTAACTTCACCGCGACGCCTGCAGCTGCTGCTGAGCTTGACCGCCAGCTGAGCCTGAACGAAACCATCATGCGCACCAAGATCATCCGCCCGGAAGAGCAGAAGATCTCGAAAAAGGATGCCAAGAAGGCCGCAAAGGCTGAAGCTGCAAAGGTTTCCGCAGAGTAATTTCTGCAAACCAAACCGAAATCAGGAGACACCATGGCAGGCGAGACAACTATTACCGTCGTCGGCAACCTAACGAATGATCCGGAACTCCGGTTCACGCCGTCAGGTTCGGCAGTGGCTAACTTCACCATTGCCTCGACTCCGCGGACCTTCGACCGCACGTCAAATGACTGGAAGGACGGCGAAACGCTGTTCCTTCGGGCATCTGTCTGGCGCGAAGCCGCTGAGAACGTGGCCGAATCCCTGACCAAGGGGACGCGTGTTGTTTGCCAGGGCCGCCTGAAGTCGCGTTCGTACGAAACCAAAGAAGGCGAAAAGCGCACCGTCATGGAGCTTGAGGTCGACGAGATCGGCCCCTCGCTTCGGTACGCTTCCGCGAAGGTTACCCGCACCCAGCGCTCCGGCGGCGGTGGCGGCAACTTCGGCGGCAACAGCGGAAACTCCGGAAACAGCGGCTTCGGCGGCAATTCCAACCCCGCATGGGGCGGAGGCCAGCAGCAGCCACAGGCTGCGCCGGCCGAAGATCCCTGGGGTGCTCCCGCAGGCGGCGGCAACGCCGGCGGCTGGGGCAACGGACCGGATTCCAACGACCCGCCCTTCTAAATCTCCACCGAAGACCGGTGTCTGCCCTCACGGGAAGCCTGCCCTTCTTCACCCCTGCGCCTTCGGGCGCAACCTCAGACGGCACTCGCCGTCGAGCCCATCCCGTGGAATGATCCACGGGCTCCACTAGACATAAGGAGCTCCACGATGGCTAAGGCTGAACTTCGCAAGCCCAAACCAAAGTCCAATCCCTTGAAGGCCGCTGACATCACTGTCATCGACTACAAGGACGTAGCATTGCTGCGCAAGTTCATTTCCGACCGCGGAAAGATCCGCGCCCGTCGCGTAACTGGCGTAACCGTGCAGGAACAGCGCAAAATCGCTCAGGCAATCAAGAATGCCCGTGAAGTTGCTCTCCTGCCGTACTCCGGCGCTGGCCGCGGCTAAGGAAAGGAACCTAACTCATGGCAAAGCTCATTCTGACCCACGAAGTAACCGGTCTCGGCGCTGCCGGCGACGTCATCGAGGTAAAGGATGGTTACGCACGTAACTTCCTTCTGCCCCGCGGCTTCGCTCTGACCTGGACCAAGGGTGGCGAGAAGCAGGTTGAATCCATCAAGGCTGCCCGCGCCGCCCGCGAGCACGCTTCCCTGGAAGATGCTCAGAAGCAGGCTGCTGCACTCTCCGCCAAGCCGGTCACTCTGGCCGTCAAGGCCGGCGAGTCCGGACGCCTCTTCGGCACGGTCAAGGCTGCCGATGTTGCTGCTGCTGTCGAAGCTGCCGGTCTTGGCACCATCGACAAGCGCAAGGTTGAACTGCCGGCTCACATCAAGTCGGTTGGTTCCTTCCAGGCCAACGTTCGTCTGCACGACGACGTCGCTGCTGTCATCGACCTCAACGTCGTAGCCGGCTAGCACGTCCACCAGCACGCCCTCGGGCGTGTGCCGAGCGCCCTCCGCCCTTGTGGCGGGGGGCGCTTTTGTGTCCGTTTCCGTGCGTCCGGCGAACCTCCGGACGCACGGAAACGGGGCAGCCGCAACCGCCCTCCGGCGTGCACGGCCTTCTGCGGGCCCCGGAGTGGCAGTGGCGTACGACCCTGCGGACCCACCGGGAGCATCCCGCACGCGCCCCTCACGGGCCGGAGGGAGCTCCTGTGGATATTAGCTGTGGACAATCGCCGCGGATCGGGGGATAACCCGGGCCGTATGCCCCTTGAGGCCATCTGTCAACCTGAAAGCAGGGGGTGAATGTTGAGAAAAAATAGTCGCTATACACAGGTGTGGACGAGTGTTTCCCCTAGTCAGAGAGCTATTTGCCGCAAAATCAATAGTTTATCCACACCCTTATGCCCAACCTGTGCACAAGACACGCCCAGTTATCAACATCTTGTCCACAAGGGCTGTGGATAACTCGTTTGGGAGCAGAGGTTTTCGGGACTACGGTTGCGGGTGAATCCCTTCTAATCGACTCCTTGCCCCGTCACCGAAGACGGTGCCGTTTGACCGGCGGCCGCCGCCCGCAAAAGTGTCACCGCGGCGGGATAGACCTGAATCAGCTGCCACCGGGCAGGGATCGCAACTCAGCAGTACCTTGGGAAAGGGTTACACAGTGTCGCTCATGCATACTGACGCACCGGCATCCAGCTCCAGCTCCGACTTCGCACGGACACCGCCGCAGGATCTGGTTGCCGAGCAGTCAGTTCTGGGCGGCATGATGCTCTCCAAGGACGCCATTGCTGACGTGGTCGAGGTGCTCCGCGGCATCGACTTCTACCGCCCGGCACACGAATCCATTTTTGAAGCCATCATTGACCTGTATGGCCGGGGCGAACCGGCCGACGCCGTCACCATCTCCGATGAGCTCACCAAGCGCGGCGAGATTGGTCGCATCGGCGGCCCGGCGTACCTCCACACGCTCATCCAGTCGGTGCCCACCGCGGCCAACGCCGGTTTCTACGCGGAAATTGTCCGTGAGCGGGCCGTTCTGCGCCGCCTCGTGGATGCCGGGACCAAGATCGTCCAGCTGGGTTACTCCAGCGACGGCATGGAGGTTGACGACATCGTCAACGCCGCCCAGGCCGAGGTCTACGCCGTCGCGGAACGGCGCACCGCCGAGGACTACGTGCCCCTGAAGGACATCATCGAGGGCACGGTGGACGAAATTGAAGCCGCCCAGCACAAGGGCGAGGGGATGACCGGCGTGCCGACCGGTTTCTACGAACTTGATGAACTGACGCAGGGGCTGCACCCCGGCCAGATGATCGTGATCGCCGCCCGCCCCGCCGTGGGTAAGTCAACCTTCGCCCTGGACTTCGCCCGCTCGGCCGCCATCAAGAACAACATGACCACCGTCTTCTTCTCGCTGGAAATGGGCCGCAACGAGATTGCCATGCGCCTGCTCTCCGCGGAGGCCACGATCGCCCTGCAGGACCTGCGCAAGGGAACCATCAAGGACGAGCAGTGGGGCAAGATCGCCACCACCATGGGCCGGATGAATGAGGCTCCGCTGTTCATCGACGACAGCCCCAATATGTCGCTGATGGAAATCCGCGCAAAATGCCGGCGCCTGAAGCAGCGCCACGACCTGAAGCTCGTGGTCCTTGACTACCTGCAGCTGATGTCTTCCGGCAAGAAAGTGGAGTCACGCCAGCAGGAAGTTTCCGAGTTCTCCCGTGCCCTGAAGCTGCTGGCCAAGGAGCTGGAAGTCCCGGTCATCGCCCTGTCGCAGCTGAACCGTGGTTCCGAGCAGCGCACCGACAAGAAGCCGATGATCTCCGACCTGCGTGAATCCGGTTCCATCGAGCAGGACGCCGACATGGTCATCCTGCTGCACCGCGAGGACATCTACGACAAGGAGTCCCCGCGCGCCGGCGAAGCTGACGTGATTGTGGCCAAGCACCGTAACGGTCCCACCAAGACCATCACCGTGGGCTTCCAAGGCCATTACTCCCGCTTCTCCAACATGGCGGTGGAGGGCGGCTCGGGCTTCTAGGCCTGCCGCCCGGAGCCTGCTCCGCGGGCCGGGACCGCCCCGACGACTAGAATCGGTACTGCCGGTCTGCAGCCCGAGGGTTCTTCGCCAGCCGTCCCCTGACCAGTTCGTTCCCAAGGAGTACCCGTGCCCAAGTCCAAACCCCGCAAGAAGGCCGCCGCCAAGAAGAAGCAGGCCCGCCGCACCGAGCACGAAACCAATCTGCTCTTCGGCAACACGCCAACGTTCGTCAGTGACGAGGGCGAGGCGCTGCTCACGGCCCGCGGCTGGATCAGCGAGCGGAGCCAGCCCGGCGGGGCAGACCAGGGCGACGCCTGGTACTGGATGCCGTCGCAGCTGCCCGCCTACCTGGAAGAGGGCGAGCCTGTGCCCACCTCCGTCTATCCCCTGGAAACCGGATTCGTCAGCCAGCTGGCGACGGCGGACGGCTCGGTTCCGGCCGAGGCCCAGACCGAGTATGCCTCCCTCGAGGAACTCGAGGCGGACCTGGAACGGCTGGAGGCCTACCGGGTTCCGGAAGAATCCTGGACCGTCCTGGGCGGCGGGCCCGGCAAGGACGAGACCCCGGGCGAGCTCATTGACACCATCGCCGAGGAATGGGAGCTCGTTGCCGAGCTGATTCACTTCCCGTACAGCAATGAGCCGGGTCCGCGGTCATTTGAGGCCGTGGAGCAGGCGCACGGCGAAGGGCGGCTGACGGAGTACGCCTACCGGTCGGTCCTCGCCGGCCGCGGACTGCCCGTTCCCGCCGTCACCAACCCGGACGACTAGCCGGAGGCCGTCGTCGCCCGGGACGGTGACGACGGCGGCGCCGGGGCGCGTGCGCCGCTAGAGCCCGGAACCGGGCGTCGGCGTGGCGTTGCGGTCCCGGCTGGAGGCGAGCTGCCAGGGAACGCTGGCCACCATGATGCCGGGCTCGAAGTGCAGCCGGGCCTTGATCCGCAGTGCGGTTTGGTTGTGGACCAGCTGCTCCCACCAGCGCCCGACGACGTACTCGGGGATGTAGACCACAAACAGGTCCCGCGGGGCGGTCCGCCGCGCCTCGCGCAGGTACGCGAGCACCGGGGAGACGGTCTCCCGGTACGGGGAGGACAGGACCGTCAGCGGCACCGGAATCTGCAGGCGCTCCCACTCCTCCAGGACGCGCTCAGTGTCCTCGGAGTCAATGTCCACGACGATCGCGTTCAGGCTGGACGGCCGCGAAGCCCGGGCGTAGGCCAGCGCCCGCAGGGACGGCTTGTGCACCTTGGAAACCAGGATGACGGCGTTCACCCGCGAGGGCAGGGCCAGGCCCTGGACGTTGTCCTCCACCGAGAGTTCCCGGGCCACGGAGTCGTAGTGCGTCCGGATGGCGAACATCAGCAGATACAGTGCGCCCATTGCCAGCAGGGCAATCCAGGCGCCGTGGGTGAACTTGGTGATCAGGACAATCAGCAGCACCAGTGCGGTCATGCCGAAGCCGACGGCGTTGATCACCCGGGAGCGCTGCATCCGGCGCCGGGCGTCCCTTTTCCGTTCGGTGCGCAGCTTGGCCGTCCAGTGCCGGATCATGCCCAGCTGGCTGACGGTAAACGAGACGAACACGCCGACAATGTACAGCTGGATCAGCCGGGTAACGTCGGCGTTGAAAACGAGGATCAGCACCAGGGCGGCGAGGCCCAAGGCGATGATGCCGTTGCTGAAGGCGAGCCGGTCGCCGCGCGTGCGCATCTGCCGGGGCAGGAAGCCGTCCTTGGCCAGGATCGAGGCCAGCACCGGAAAGCCGTTGAACGCAGTGTTCGAGGCGAACACCAGGATCAGGCCGGTTGCGGCCACCACAATGTAGAACGGGAGGCTGCCGTCGCCGAAGACGCTTTCCGCAAGTTGGCTGATGACCGGATGCTGCACGTAATCCGGGCCCACGGGGGCTCCGTTCAGGGTCAGCTGGGTGGCCGGGTCCTGAACCACGCGGACCCCGGTGGCGCGGGCCAGCGCCATGATGCCGGCCAGCATGGACGCACTCACCACGCCCAGCAGGAGCAGGGTGGTGGCGGCGTTGGTGCTCTTGGGCTTGCGGAAGTTCGGCACCCCGTTGCTGATGGCCTCCACACCGGTCAGGGCGGCGGCCCCCGAGGAGAAGGCCCTCAGCAGCAGAAAGGCTCCGGCCAGGCCCACCAGTCCGCTGTCCAGCCCCGACTCCGGGACCAGGTCAAACGCCGCGGACGGAGCGTCGGCCAGGTTTCCCGCGGCTGCCTGGAACGCGCCGTAGGCACACATGCCCAGCACCGATGCCATGAAGAGGTAGGTGGGAACCGCGAAGAGGGTGCCCGCTTCCCGGATGCCGCGCAGGTTGACCAGGACCAAAGTGGCCACGCCAACGGCGGCTATCGGAGCCTGAAGCCCGTTGAGCGCCGGCGCGGCCGTCACCAGATAGTGGGAGGCCGACGACATGGAAACTGCGACCGTGAGCACGTAGTCCACCAGCAGGGCGGAGGCGACCGTCATCCCCGCGGGTTTGCCGAGGTTGGCGTTGGCGATCTCGTAGTCTCCCCCGCCGGAAGGATAGGCGTGCACGTTCTGCCGATAGGACGCGACGACGGTCAGGAGGACCACGATGACGGCCAGCCCGACCCAGGGCGAAAGGGTGACGGCGGTTACTCCGGCCAGGGCCAGGGTCAGCAGGATTTCGTCCGGGGCGTAGGCCGCGGACGAGAGGGCGTCGGATGCATACACGGGAAGGGCAATGCGCTTGGGAAGAAGCGTGCGCGAGAGCTGTTCGTTGCCGTAGGGACGCCCGACAAGAATGCGTTTCAACGCATTGAGGAAGGTGAGCACGTGGTCAAACCCTAGACCCGGGACCCTTGGCTGTCCACAGCGCAAGGGTGCACGCTCTATGAGCTTCGGCACAGCTGACGCGGCGTCCCATACCCGATCCGCGTGTTGATACGGGTATCAGAAGCATAACGATCCGCTGTGATCGATACCATTTTGGAATCAGTTGGACTCGGAGCCAACATGTCTTACGGTAGTTAACGGTTCGGCAAAGGTCCGGACCGCAGTCGGACCCATGGTGTCCGGCGATCAGGCTGGCACCGTTCCAGGTGCAGCCGCACGCTCGGTGCCTCGAGCCACCAGATGTCGCCACTTCGTCAGGCACCGTATCCATGCCCTCTATTTTCACATGGGGCTGGCGGCAGCGTAGAGAAGCCCTGGGAAGGGTGGAACGCAGGTGGGCCCTTGGGAGCAGCCACTACTAATGACCAAGTCTAAGATCAGCCGAAACGTGCGCCGGGGACTCGCTGTTGCAGCCATCTCAGGTGCAGGCCTCGCCCTGACCGCAGTACCGTCTCAGGCTGCTGACGCGAGCACATGGGATGCACTGGCACAGTGCGAAAGCGGCGGTGACTGGAGCATCAACACCGGCAACGGATTCTCCGGCGGACTTCAGTTCACGCCGAGCACCTGGGCTGCCTTCGGCGGCACCGGTGATCCGTCCTCCGCTAGCCGGGAACAGCAGATTGCCGTGGCCGAGCGTGTTCTTGCCGGCCAGGGCTGGGGCGCATGGCCCGCCTGCTCCGCCAAGCTCGGTCTGTCCGGCGGTGCCACCGGTTCGGTGAGCACCGAGAGCCAGGCCGTTGCCCCGGCCACGCCGGAATACGTGGCCCCGGAGCAGACCACGCAGCAGTATGTTGCCCCCGAACAGACCACTGAGTACGTCGCCGAGGCGCCGGTTCAGGAAACTGTTCCGGTGGAGACCTACGCCGTCCCCGAGACCCCGGTGGTACCGGAGGCCGCAGTGCCGCAGACCCCGGTACAGGTCCTGCCTGAGGCTCCGGCCCCTGCACCGGCTCCGGTGCAGACCCCGGCCCCGGCCCTGAGCGGTGAAACCTACACCGTCCAGTCCGGCGACACGCTCTCCGCCATTGCCGAGAAGCTGGGTATCGAAGGTGGCTGGCCGGCACTGTACAACGCCAACGCCGACACCATCATCCACGCGGACCTGATCTTCACCGGCCAGGTGCTGCAGCTCCCGGCCTAACAACCGGGCAGAACAGCTGGGGATCCGCGGAACCGCGGGACCCAAAAGCAGCAGGCGCTCCGCCGAAAGGCGGGGCGCCTGCTGCGTTAAGCCAAGGCCCGGCCGTGAGCTAACCGCCTGCCACGGATTGCAGGATCAGGACCTGCGCGCCCGGACGCACCGGGCTGGCCAGCCCGTCCAGCGCCCGCAGCTCCTCGCCGTCGATATAGACGTTCACGTAGCGCCGCAGCCGGCCGGCCTCATCCCGGATCCGGCGTTCCAGCCGGGGGTAGTCAACCGCCAAGCCGTCCAGGAGCTGAGCGGCAGTCAGTCCGGCCCCGGCGGCCCGCTCCAGCTCTCGGTTCCCTCCGGCGGCGGCGAACAGCCCTGCCGGCAGGACCAGATGAACCGGCTCCGGGATCATGCGCCGAATCCTGCCGGCACGATGCCGGCCCGCACGCACAGCACATCGGGAAGGTTGCCGGCCACGAGCGAGAAGGTGTCTCCCTCGTCCGCGCTGCCGAACACCTGGCCGCCGCGCGTGCCGAAGTAGATTCCGGCGGGTTCGGCGGTGTCCACGGCTGCGGCGTCGCGGAGGACCGCGTTGTAGTCGGTTTCGGGCAAGCCGTCGTCGAGCCGGGTCCAGCTCTCCCCGGCGTCGGTGCTGCGGTACACGGCGAGGTGGCCGTCCGGCGGAATCCGCTCGCCGTCGGCCTTCAGCGGCACGGTCCAGATGGCGCCCGGCCGGGTGGGATGGGACAGCATGACAAAACCGAAATCGGCCGGCAGCCCGCCGGCAATCGAGATCCACGAGTCCCCGCCGTCGTCGGAGCGGTACACGCCGTGGTGGTTCTGCACGTAGAGCCGCTGCGGATCACCGGCGTCGCGGGCCGCCTTGTGCACGCACTGGCCGAACTCAGGATTCGGATCCGGCAGGAAATAGGCGCTGATGCCGTTGTTGCGCGGAACCCAGGACGCACCGCCGTCGTCCGTCCGGTACACCCCGGCCGTGCTGATGGCCACATGAACGGTGTCATCGGCCGGGCTGGGCAGCACTGTGTGCGCGGCCGCGCCGCCGAACCCGGCGCCCCACTCGCTGCGGTGCGGATGATCCCAAAACGGCTGGTTAATCTCGAAGTGCTCACCGCCGTCGGTGGACTTCCATACGGAAATGGGCTCGGCGCCGGCCCACACCACGCCCGGGCGCGCATCGCTGTCCGGCTGCAGCTGCCACACCCGCGCCAGTGCCTCGCCGGTCTCCTCCGGGAACCGGACGGCACCGTCTTCGGGTTCGCTCCACGTTGCGCCGAGGTCATCGGAGTGGACGACGCACGGCCCCCAGTGCCAGTTCATGATGCCCGCGAGGATGCGGGGTGTTCCGCCGCGCGTATCAACCGCCAGCGAGGCGACTTCGTCCATCAGGAAGTGCGGGCCGGCCACTGTCCAGGCATGCCGGTCGGTGCTGGTGGCCAGCCACAGGCCCTTTTTGGTGCCGATGGTCAGGACGGCGGTGTCCCCGTTTTTCATGCCAGTATTCGACCACGCGGCGGGGCCCCGGACAAGGGCGGGCCGCCGGGCCCGCATGGAAATACTGCCCTCCGTCCGGTAGGTATGAAGGATGTCCTTCTTGCATGAGGGGCCGTTCCGGTGATTTACATTGACCCGCCGCTGTGGCCCGCGCACAACACACTGTTCTCCCATTTGGTTTCCGACACCTCGCTGGCCGAGCTGCACAGCTTTGCCGCTGACGCGTCCATCGCCGTCCGGGCCTTCGACCTGGACCACTACGACGTGCCGGCCGGCCGCTACCGCGACCTGGTGGCGCGGGGAGCGGTGGAGGTCGACGGCGGCACCCTGGTGCGCCTGCTCATCGGCAGCGGGCTGCGGATCAAGGCCCGGGAGCGCAGCGCCTCCCTGGTGCATCCGCTGCTCGCCCGCTGGGAGGCCCTGCTGCCGGGCCGCCGTGAGCTGGGGGCGGAGCTGCTGAACCGCTGGGGCGAACCGCACCGCCGCTACCACGACCGCCGCCATCTGCTGGCAGTCCTGGAAGCCGCCGAGCTGCTCTGCGGCGGCCGGCAGCCGCGGACGGTCCTCCTGGCCGCCTGGTTCCATGACGCCGTCTACCGGGGCGCCGCTGACGACGAGGAACAGTCCGCCCGCCTGGCCGAGGACCTGCTGGCCGAGGCGAACCTTCCGGCGCAGGAGATCCGTGAAACCTCACGACTGGTCCGGCTGACCGCCGGACACGATCCCGCCCCAGGAGACCTCGCGGGGCAGGTGCTCTGCGACGCCGACCTCTCGGTGCTGGGCCGGGAGCCGGAGGCCTACCGCCGTTACCTTGCCGACGTGCGGAGTGAGTATCGGCACCTGGACGATGCGGCCTTCGCGGCCGGCCGCGGGCGGGTGGTCCGCGGGCTGCTGGCCCTGGAGCCGCTCTTTCGCACCTCCGCTGCGCGGCACCGCTGGGCGGAGCAGGCACGCCGGAACCTGTTGTCCGAATTGGCGCCCGGGATCAGCGCTGACGAAGGGGCGGGCGGCGAAAAAGCCCTAGAGTTCTAGTGTGACCAGGGAAACACGAGCGTGAACGGCAGCCGGAAGCCGTGGGCGGGGCATGCCAAGGGCAGCCGGGGCTACCGCGGCGTGCTCATCGGCCTGACCGCGGCAGGCGTGGCCACTTTCGCCCAGCTGTATTCGGTGCAGGGCGTCCTGCCCGGGCTGGCGGCGGACCTGGACATCTCCGCCTCTTCCGCAGCCCTCACGGTTTCCGCGGCAACCCTGGGCCTGGCCGCGGCAGTGATCCCGTGGTCCGCCGCTGCCGACCGCTTCGGCCGGCTGCCGGTGATGCGGCTGGCCATCCTCGCCGCCGTCGTGCTGGGCCTGGTGGTGCCCTTCAGCCCCAACCTGCCCGTCCTGCTGGTGCTGCGCTTCGCCGAAGGTGCGGCGATGGGGGGAATTCCCGCCGTCGCCCTGGCTTACCTGAGCGAAGAGGTGTCCCGGGTGCATGCTGCCGTTGCCGCCGGCAGCTACGTGTCGGGCACCACGATCGGCGGGCTGGCCGGCCGCATCGTGGCCGCTCCGCTGAGCGACGCCGCGAACTGGCGGGTCGGCGTCGGCGCCGTCAGCCTGCTGGCTGCCGTGGCAGCCGTGGTGTTTATGCTCACCGCACCGAAGCAGCAGGGATTCTCGCCGCTGCGGCGGACCGATCCCGGGCCGGGCCTCGGCGGGCGGCTGCTCCTGAATCTGCGCAATCCGCGGCAGCTGAGCCTGTACCTGCAGGGGTTCCTGCTGATGGGCGGATTCGTCGCGGTCTACAACTATTTGGGCTTTCGGCTGGGTGAGGCACCGTTTTCGTTGCCGCAGGGTGTTGCCAGCTTCCTGTTCCTCGCCTATCTGGCCGGCACCTGGTCCTCCCGTGCCGCCGGAACCCTGGCCGGCAGGCTCGCCGGGCACGGCGGGCGCAAAACCGTCCTGCTGGGCTCGATAGCCGTCATGGCCGGCGGATTGGCGCTCACGCTGGCCGCCTGGCTGCCCGCGGTGATCGCCGGCCTGGTCGTGTTCACCGCCGGCTTCTTCGCCGCTCACTCCATTGCCTCCGGCTGGACGCCCTTCCTGGCCACCTCCGGACGGGCCCAGGCCTCGTCCCTGTACAACCTGTTCTACTACGCCGGCTCCAGCGTGCTCGGCTGGGCCGGCGGCTTGTTCTTCCAGGCCTGGGGCTGGTCCGGGCTCAGTGCCTTCGTGGCAACGCTGCTGGCCGTGTCGGCCGCCGTGGCTGCGGCGGCGCTCGCCCCCGAGCCCCTGGCGGCGCCGGCCAATCCGGCCCTGAAAAAACCGTAGGCTGTTCCCGTGGGCACTTCTTCGTCGCAGACTTCCAACCCGGTCCTGGGCCGGCGCATCCTGGCCCTGGCCGTGCCGGCGCTGGGCGCGCTGATCGCCGAACCGCTGTTCCTGATCGCCGATTCCGCCATCGTGGGGCACCTGGGCGTCAACGAGCTCGCCGGGGTGGGCCTGGCGTCCACCGTGCTGCAGACCGCCGTCGGCCTCATGGTTTTCCTGGCGTATTCCACCACGGGGACCGTGGCACGCTATCTGGGCGGAGACCGCCACCGCGACGCCGTGGCCGCCGGCCGCGACGGGATGGGGCTGGCACTGATCCTCGGCGTCGTGCTTTCCACCGTCGGCATCCTGGCCGCGCCGCGGCTGGCCTCCGCACTGGGCGCCACCGGGGAGGTGCACCGGTTCGCGGTGGACTATCTGCAGTATTCAATGCCCGGGCTGACCGCCATGCTGGTGGTGCTTGCCGCCACCGGCGTACTGCGCGGACTGCAGGACACCCGCACGCCGCTCGCCGTGGCCGGCATCGGTTTCGGAGTGAACATTGGCCTGAACTACCTGCTGGTCTACGGCTTTGACCTGTCGGTGGCCGGGTCAGCTCTGGGCACCAGCATCACGCAGTGGGGCATGGCGGCGGTCTACCTGGTGCTGGTCGGCCGGATGGCGCGGCAGGCCGGGGTCTCCCTGCGGCCATCACCCGCGGGGATCCTGGCCACCGCGCATGTGGGGTCATGGCTGATGCTGCGCACGCTGAGCCTGCGCCTGGCCGTGCTGGCCGCCGTGTTGGTGGCCACCGCGCAGGGACCGCAGTCCCTGGCCGCCCATCAGCTGGTGATGACGGTCTTCACCTTCCTGGCCTTTGCCCTCGACGCCCTGGCGATCGCCGCGCAGGCGCTCATCGGCAAGGAGCTGGGGGCGGGCAACCGGTCATTGGCCCGGGAACTGACCCGGCGGATGATCCGCTGGGGGGTCGGATTCGGCGTGGTCACCGGCCTGCTGCTGGCCGCCGCTGCGCCCTTCGCCGGCTGGATTTTTACGCCCGACGCCGGGGTCCAGGCGGCGCTGACCGCCGGACTGTGGGTGCTGGCCGCCTCCCAGCCGATCTGCGGACTGGTGTTCGTGCTTGACGGTGTCCTCATCGGTGCCGGCGATGCCCGCTACCTTGCCGTCACCGGTGTGCTGAACCTGCTGGCGTACCTGCCGCTGCTGTGGTGGGTCCACGCCGCGGGTCTGGAAGGCCCCGGCGGAATCGCCTGGCTGTGGGCCGCCTTTGCCTTGGGATACATGAGTGCACGCGCTGCCACGCTCACCTGGCGCATCCGGCAGGACGCCTGGATGGTCACCGGGGCGGCACCGGGCACCGCAAGCGACTAAGCTGGTGGGTGGCCAACCGGCCAGATGATTCGTTATGACGAAAGCGGAGGCTCAGCAGTGGGAGATTCGAACCACGGCACCCCGTGGGTACCCATCCTCCTGCGTTCCGTCACGGCGGCTGCCTTCGGGATTCTGACCGTCTTCTGGCAGTCCCCGGGAGTGAACGTGCTGTCGATCGCCGGCGGACTGTACCTCCTGCTCACCGCCGTCACAGTCTGGCGGGTGTCCAGCCTGGCCGGCGGGCAGGGGCTGGCGCAGGTCCGCAGCCTGCAGCTGCTTGAGGCAGCGGTGTACGCCGTGGCCGGCCTCGCCGTCCTCGCGCTCCGATCCGTGGAGGCCTTCTGCGCGGCGGCAGGTGCAGCGCTGCTGATCGGCGGCGCCGTGGAACTCTACCTCTGGGCCAAGGCCCGCGGAGCGTTCCTGCCGGCGCGCGACTGGCTGATCACGGGCGTGGTGAGCCTAGGAACGGCAGCCATCCTGGTCGCGGTTCTGGCCATGGACCTGGGCTCGCACGCCATGCTGGGAGTTTCCGGCGGGTCTGCGATCATCCTCGCGGTTGTCCTGGCCACCTCCGGACTGGGAGCCCGCTGGGACGCCCGGTCGCAGGGCCGGTCACATCCGGCAGCGGCAGGCCGGGAAAACCCGTAAACTGAACAACTCCGGGTTCTACCTACTGTAGAACCGGTGCACTCATCAACAGCAGGAGGAAAAACAGTGGCGAACAGCTCATCCGGTGGGCCGCAGAAGCGGAACTCCGTGAAGGCCCCGCTCATTTTTTCGGCCGTGCTGGCCGTGGTTGCGGGCGTCGCCACCATGATCTTCGCCACCGGCGGCGTTGACAAGGAACTGCGGTTGGATCTCGCCTTCATTGCTGCCGGCATTGCCTTCATCGCCTCGCTGCTGATCTGCTCGCTGCTGCTGATGACGGAAAAGCCCAACCCGGACCACCTCAGCGAGGGCTCCGGCGTCAACCGCAGCTCGGCGAAGATTCCCGGCGGCGCAGGCAGCGTCGGCGGCCAGGGCCGCGGCGCCAACCGCGGCGGTGCCGGCCCCGCGCCGGCGGCGGGCGGACCGGCCGCGAACGCGGCCGCCCCCGATGCGGCCGACGGCGGCCGCCCCACCGACCCGACAGCCTAGCCGCCCGCTCCGCGGAGCAGCAGCGGCTTCACGCCCCGGCCTCATCCTCCGGCCCGGACCCGGCCGGCTGCCGGTCGTCAGCCTGCCGGCCGTCCTCCCGCCGGCCCTCCGCCTGCCGGCCCTCCGCCTGCCGGCCCTCCGCCGGCCCCGGCCGCAGCGATGCGGCCTGGATCCGCTCCACGACGGCGGTGGTGGAATGGTCCGCGACATAGTCCAGAATCCGCACCTGCCCGCCGCAGGCCCGAACCACCCGGGTTTCCTGCAGCATCTCGGGGGAGTAATCCCCGCCCTTCGCGTAGACGTCCGGCCGCAGCGCCTCGATCAGCGGTATTGGCGTGTCGGTGTCGAAGATGGTCACGTAGTCAACACAGCTCAGGGCCGCAATCACCCCGGCGCGGTCATGCACGGGATTGATCGGCCGGCCCGGACCCTTGAGGCGGGTCACCGAGGCATCGCCGTTGAGCGCCACCACCAGGATGTCGCCAAGCGCCTTCGCCTGCTGGAGATAGCGGGTATGACCGCGGTGCAGCACATCGAAGCACCCGTTGGTGAGCACTATCCGCTTCCCCGCGGCCCGGTCGGCGGCCACGCGTGCCGCCAGGTCCCCGGGCGACAGCGCCGTGTCGGCCAGCGCCGTCAGGTGCAGCTCCAGATCCGCTGCCGTGCAGACGGAGGTACCGGCCCGTTGAACGACGACGTCGGCGGCGTTCTGCGCCAGGTCCGCCGCCGTGCTCAGCGGCAGCCCGGCGGCCCGGGCGAGGGTCAGGCACGCCACGAAGGTGTCTCCGGCGCCGGAGGCCCGCTTCTCGGCGGCAGGGCGGGCCCAGGTCCGGTGCATTGCGCCGTCGGCGGTCAACAGTACGGTGCCTTCCCGGTCCAGGGTGACGACGGCGGAGGCGGCACCCGAAGCGCGCAGCAGGTCCGGGCCCAGTCCGCCGATCTGCCCGGCGCGGTCCGTCCCCGGCCGCAGCCTGACGCCCAGCAGGCGTGCCGCTTCCTGCGAATTGGGGGTGACGAGGTCGGCGGCCAGTCCGGCCCACAGTCCCGGATCGTGGGCATCAACCACGGTGAGCCTGCTGCCGCGGGAAGCAATCAGTGCGTCGCGCACCCGGCCGTGCAGCAGCCCGGAGCCGTAGTCGCACACCACCACGGCGTCCGCGTCCCTGAGCCACGCATCCAGCGAGGCGGCCAGCTGCTCCTCAGCCTCGGCCGGAACCGGGCTGCCGCCGTCGTCCATCCGCAGCATCACCTGCTCGCCGGCCAGGACGCGGAATTTCGTGGCCGTCCGGGCGGCGGGATGGGCGAGCAACTGCTGCTGGTCCACGCCTGCCGCCCCCAGCAGGACGCGCAGCCGCCGGCCGGCGTCGTCCTCACCCGCCAGCCCCGCCAGCCGGACCCGGGCTCCCAGGGCCTGAAGATTCATTGCGGTGTTGGCGGCACCGCCCGGGAAATAGTCCCGGCGGGCGATGTCGACCACGGGCGCCGGCGCTTCGCGGCAGAACCGGTCAGTCGTGCCTGACCACCAGCCGTCCAGCATGACGTCCCCGATGACGGCAATCCGCGGCGCCGCAGCTGCCAGCCGGGCGGGCAGCCAGGGGGTCAAACTGCGCAGCCCGCTCAGGTCCGCCACGGTGTTCACGCCGCCCCCGGAATGCCGGCGGGGGAGCCCATGGGGGAGCCCATGGGGGAGCCGGCGGCAGCGGAGGCGGAGGCGGAAGCGGCGCTGGCTGACATGGAACTCCTCGGAATCGAGTGGCAACTCGTGTCTAGGTTTCCTACCCGTTTGGCGCCGGTTTACACGGTTTGGCAGCGGAAGATTTTCTGCGTCCGCAACGGTTGGGATCGGCGCCCCCAGGCCCTAGGGTGGGGCCAGCAAACATCCGCCGACGCGTGCGGCGGCCCGCGCCGGCAGCGGTGCAGCCCCCGCGGCGACCCGGGCGGTGCGGCTTCGGAGCGGTCCGGAAGGAAAGAGTTCATGGCAGCAGCAGGGAACATCGGCGGGCAGGCAGGCGATCCGGGGCAGGCAGGGGAGGCAGCGCAGGCAAGGGAGGCGGCGCCGGCCCTGCGGCGCGGGGTGGGGCCGGTCCTGGCGCCGTTCCCGGGGGTGTCCCGGATCGCTGTTCTGCGCGGCGGCGGCCTGGGGGACCTGATGTTTGCCCTGCCCGCCATCGAGGCCCTCGCCGCCGCGTATCCGGACGCCGAGATCACCCTCCTGGGGGCGCCACTGCACGCGGCGCTGTTGGCGGGCCGGCCCGGTCCGGTGCACCGCGTGGAAGTGCTGCCCTTTGCATCGGGGATACGACCCGGCCCCGACGATCCGGCGGCGGCGGCCGCGTTCCACGCCGCCATGCGGGCCCGCAGCTTCGATCTGGCCGTGCAGGTCCACGGCGGCGGCCGCAACTCCAATCCGTTCCTGCTTCAGCTCGGCGCCGCGCACACGGTTGGCACCCGGACGCCCGACGCCGCACCCCTGGAACGCACCATTCCCTACATCTACTACCAGCATGAGGTGCTGCGGGCGCTGGAGGTGGCGGGCCTGGCGGGGGCCGTTCCGCTCACGCTGGAGCCGCAGCTGGAAGTCCTTCCGGTGGAGGAGGAGAAAGCCGAGGCGTACCTGGCGCCCGGCCGGGACCTGGTCACCCTCCATCCCGGGGCGACCGATCCGCGGCGCCGCTGGCCGGCGTCGGCCTTCGCCGCGGTTGCGGTGCGTGCGGCCGCCGACGGCTGCCGGGTCCTGGTGGTGGGGGACGACGACGGCGACCGGCGCCTCGCCGAGCAGATCGTCGCGCTGAGCCTGGCCGAATCCGGGCCGGAAACCGACGTCGCCTCCGTGGCCGGACAACTGGACATCGGCACCCTGGCGGCCCTGCTGAAGGCCAGCACCGTGATGGTCGGCAACGACAGCGGCCCCCGCCACCTGGCGCAGGCCGTTGGCACCCCCACGGTGGGCATCTACTGGTTCGGAAACGTGATCAATGCCGGCGCCATGGGCCGCACCCGGCACCGGGTGCACATGTCCTGGGTGTCCGCCTGTCCGGTCTGCGGGATCAACGTCACCCAGGTCGGCTGGACCGCCGAACGCTGCGCCCACGACGATTCCTTCGTGGCCGCGGTGGACGCGGCGGCGGTGTACGCCGACGTGGCCGAGCTGCGGACGGCACCGCCGGCCTAGGAGTTGCACCTAGGCCGGGCCGGCGGTCAGGGCCAGGAGTCCTCCTCCTCGTGGCAGATGACCATTTCCCGGATTTCGCATCCGCGCGGCTGGTGCAGGGCGAAGAGGATCGCCTCGGCCACGCGCAGCGGATCATTGAGCCGGGAATCGTCCTGCGGCTTGTACTGCTCCGTGCGGTCGTCGAAGAAGGAGGTTTTCATGCCGGAGGGGATCATGGTGGTCACACCCATCCGGCCCCGGGTTTCTGCGGCCAGCGCGCGGCTGAAACCCACCACGGCGAACTTCGAGGCGCAGTACGCCGTGGCGTCCGAGACGGCTTTGATCCCCAGGCTGGAGGCCACCGTGACGGCTCGGCCGTGGCTTTCCAGCAGATAGGGAAGCGCGGCGCGGACCACCGAGACGGTGCCGAGCAGGTTCACGCCGATGACCTTCTCCCATTCCTCGGCGGCAACATCCTCGAGGCGTCCGCAGCGGTCGATGCCGGCGGCGGTCACCACCGCATCCAGGCCGCCGAGGGATTCCGCAGCGTCCCGGACGGCGGCCTCAACGGCGGCCCGGTCCGCGACGTCCACCTCGATGGCCTTTGCCGCGCCCACCGTGCTGATGTCCCGGTCGAGGACGACGGCGGTTCCGCCGGCCGCGGTCACGGCCTGCACTACGGCGGCGCCCAGGCCTGACCCGCCGCCGGTAACGAGCACCCGTCCGGGGTTGGAGAGTTGCAGTGACATGCGTTTTTCCTTTCATCATGGGTCCCGCGCTTCAAATGTGCCGGGATCAAACCGAATGAGATGCGCTTTAGCCGACCCTGGCCAGGGCCGAGGCCAGGGCTGTGGTGGAGCGGGCCGGGTGATACGGCACGGTCACGGTTTCGCCGCCCCACGCCTTGATCAGCCGGGCTTCGGGCAGTTGGTCCTCGCGGTAGTCTCCGCCCTTGACCCAGATATCCGGCCGCAGCCGGTCCAGTGCCGCTTCCGGGGTGTCTTCCTCAAACACCAGCACCCCGTCCACGCAGCCCAGGGACAGCAGCAGCTCGGTGCGGTCCTCCTGGCCGATGATCGGGCGCTGCTCACCTTTGAGCCGGCGGACCGAGCTGTCGGAATTCAGGACCACGATCAGGCAGTCGCCCAGTCGGCGGGCCGCTGACAGGGTCCTGGCGTGACCGGCATGGAGCAGGTCGAAGCAGCCGCCGGTGGCAACCACCGTTCCGCCGCGTTCCTGCACCGCCTTGGCGGCAGCCAGGGCATCCAGGCTGCTGCTGCGCAGCTGGGCCGGCCCTTTTTCCCGCTGCAGGGCGGCCACGCCGCCGGCGGCCAGGAACCCGGCGGCGGCCTGCACCGCCTGTTCCGCGGCCGGTTCCAGCGCCGTTCCCCGGGCTAGGGCCAGGATCAGGGTGGCGGAGAACCGGTCTCCTGCCCCGCAGGTGTCCCCGGCGTACACCTCCGGCGCCGGAATCACCTGCGGCAGGCCGGCGGCGGGCAGCACCAGGGCTCCCAGGGCGCCGAGGGTCACCACCACGGCTCGGCTCTGCCACCTGTCCAGCAGCTGCTCGGCGGCGTGCAGGGCCGCAGGAATGCCCCCGGTTCCGCTGCCGGTTCCGCCGGCGCTGCGCAGGGCTTCGGGCAGGTTCGGTGTCACGGCGGCCACGCCGGGCACCGGGTCGCTGCCGGCCGGATGCGGGTCCCAGACCACCGGCGCCCGTGCCGCCACGGTCTCCAAGACGTCGCGCAGGCGGGGATCAGCGGTCAGCCCGCGCCCGTAATCAGCCACGACCACCGCGTCGGCGGCGAACAGCACCGAGAGCATCTCGTCCGTGACGCCTGGCGCCGGCGGCGGTCCGCAGGCCTCGTCGAAACGCACCACCGCCTGGGCTCCGGCGCGGATGCGGGTCTTGACCGGAGTGGGTGCCCCGGAAGCTCCGGCAACGACGTCGACGCCGCTGAGGGCGGCGCGCAGGTCAGCGGCGGCGCCGTCGTCGGACAGGGCAGTGACAAGGCGCACGGCATGGCCGTCGCGGGCCAGGAGCCGGGCCACCAGGCCCGCTCCGCCGGCGCGCTTGCGGATGCTGTCCACGTCCACCACCGGAACCGGCGCGTCGGGGGACAACCGCTGGGCGCTGCCGGTGATGTCGGTGTCCAGCAGGACGTCGCCAACCACTACGATCCTCACGGCTGCTCCTCTCCGCCGCGGCGGGAAACCTCGGCGTCAAAGGCCCGGCACAGGGCGTGCAGGGCAATCAGATGGGCTTCCTGCGCGTTGGCGGCCCGGGCCTCGATGCTGACTGAGTCGTCGCAGGCTTCGCTGAGCGGATTCGGTCCGCGGCCGGTCAGCGCCCAGGTGGTGATGCCGGTGTGCCGCGCAGCCTCGGCGGCGCGCAGCAGATTGGGGCTCCGGCCGCTGGTGGAGAGCAGGATCAGCACGTCGCCGCGGCGGCCGTGGGCCAGGACCTGCCGGGCGTACAGCTGGTCGAAGCCGTAGTCGTTGGCGATCGCGGTCACGGCTGATGTTTCGGCATGCAGGGCGAGGGCGGAGAACGGCCGCCGTTCGCCGTCGAACCTGCCCACCAGTTCCGCGGTCAGGTGCTGGGCCTCCGCCGCCGACCCGCCGTTGCCGGCGGCAAGCAGGCGCTGCCCGGCCAGCAGCCGGCCGGCGAGCTCCACGCCCCAGCCGGTGAGCCGCAGGGCCTGCGCTTCGACCGACGCGACCGCCGGCCGCAGGTCGGACAGGTGCTGCAGGACGGCCCGGTGGGCGGTCTGGATGCCGGGCAGCAGGGTGTCGGCCAGCAGTGTGCCGGCGGCCGGGGTTGCGGATTCGGGCTTCACAGGGCCTTGCCCCCCAACGGCTGCAGGCTGCCCTGCCGGGCCGCTGCCGTGCCGTCCGCGGTTACCTGGTAGGCCTTTTCGGTGTCGGCGGCCACCCGGTCCCAGGAGTAGCGCGCCCGGGCACGCTGCCGGCCTGCAGCACCGAGGCGGCGGCCCAACTCGGGATTGCGCAGCAGTTGGGCCAGCGCCGCGGCCAGGGCCGGGGCATCGCGGGGCGGCACATGCAGTCCGGTTTTTCCGTGCACCACGGTGTCGATCAGCCCGCCGACGGCCGATACCACCACCGGAACCCCGCAGGCCATGGCCTCCAGCGGAACAATACCGAACGGCTCGTACCAGGGGGCGCAGACCACGGCATCGGCACTTCGCAGCACCGCGGGCATTTGTTCCCGCGGCACCTGGCCGCGCAGCAGTACGCGGTCCGCGACGCCGAGGGCCCTGGCCAGGCCCAGCAGCCGCTGGGCCTCCGGATCGGATGCCAGTCCGGCGGAGTCGGAGGCGCCGCCCACGATCAGAAGTTCGACGTCGTCGATTCCGTCCTCCGCCAGCAGCGCCAGTGCCTGCACCGCCAGATCCACGCCCTTGCGCGGAACCAGCCGGCCGACGGCGGCAATCCGCCGGCGCCGGCCGCGCGGCTCCGCGGGCCCGCCGGCTCCAAAGAGTTCCAGATCCACGCCGCAGGGCGCCACGGAGATCCGGCCGCCCGGGATGCCCATCGCCTTCAGTTCGAAGACCTCGTCCGAACAGGTGGCAATCACCCGGTCGGCGCTGCGTCCGACGGAGGGCTCAAGCCAGGCGCGCTCCGGCGGGCTGGTGTCTTCGGTGCCCTGATGCCGTTTTTTCACGGTGCCCAGGGCATGGAAGGTCTGCACCACCGGAACGGGATAGCCCGGCGCCTCGAATCGGCGGGCGGCCTCCAGTGCGGCCACTCCGGACATCCAGAAGTGCGCGTGCACCACGTCCGGCGGAGTCCCGCCCCAGTCCGCCGCGATGCCGTCGGCCAGCTCATGCATATAGGGCAGCAGGGCATCCTTGGGCAGCACCCGTGCGGGGCCGGCGTCCACGTGCACCACGTCCAGGCCGCTGCACACCGGAACCACCGCGGGCAGGACGGGATCGTCGCGGCGGGTGTAGACGCGCACGGAATGCCCGCGGCGGGCCAGCGCCACCGACAGCGCTGCAACGTGCACGTTCTGCCCGCCGGCATCCACTCCGCCCAGGGCCGCCAGCGGACTGGCGTGTTCGGACACCATTGAGATTTTCACTGCCTGCCCCCTCCGGCCGCTGCCGACACTTCCGTGAGCCGCTGATTCGGCGGCGTTTCCGCGGCGTTTCCCCTGCACCCCGGGTCCGGCGGCCGTCCGCCGCCCCGGGTTGCCACGTCCGACAGCGTGGTGTCCCAGGCCGCCAGGAACGCGGCCAGGCCGTAGTGCTGCAGGGCAAAGTTCCGGGCGGCCCGGCCCCGCATCCGTGCCTCCTCGGGCTCGCGGACCAGGTCCGCTGCCCGCTGGACCAGTTCCCCGACGTCGGCGGAAATCCCTCCGGCCTCCGGGGGGACGGCGCGGACGGCTTCGGTGGTAGCCAGCGCCAGCACCGGCAGGCCCAGGTGCATCGCTTCGAGCAGGGACAGGCCCAGGGACGTCCAGCGCATGGGATGGACGTAGGCCCGGCATCCGGCCAGTTCCGCATGCAGCGCTTCGATGGCCAGGTCGCCGCGGACGCTGAGGTCATCCGGGCCCAGGCCGGTGGCGGCGGCCAGCCCCTCGCCGCCCATGCCGAAAACCTCCAGCCGGGCGGCGCGGGCGAAGCGCGGCAGCAGATCGGTGCCGGTGACCCGCCAGCGGCGGACCGGATCATTGATCACCACCCCAAGGTGTTCCCGCTCCCCGGTGTACCGGTAGCCGGGATCCGGAATGCCGTGTTCGATGACCCGGGTGGGTGCCCGGCCGCTGTCCCAGAACAGGCTGTTGAAGTGCGTGACGTGAATGATGGGGATGCTGCTCTGGTCGGCGAGCGGATGGCTGCCGCCGGGGACGCCGTTCCGGGGGGTGTTGTGTTCCAGGTACACGGCCGGAAGGTCCCTTCCGGGGCGCCGGCCCAGCAGGCGCTCGCAGGCATCGAGCTCCTCCGGCCGCTGGAGCACGACGGCGTCGATCTCCGCATCCCGCAGGTCGCCGGGGGCGCATTCGAGCGCTGATGCCGGCCAGTTCCGGCCGCCCCGGCCCAAGCCCCACGGGCCGCCTTCCTCAGTGGCCGGCAGGATGTACTCGTGCGGTCCGCGGACGAAGGCTTCCATCCAGCCGCCGTGCACATGCCACAGCAGGATCCTCATGCAGTCCTCGTTTCTCTGCGCGTTCCCAAAGAGGTCACTCCGGCGGTTAAGCGGTGCACTGCCTCCACCACCTCTTCCGGCATGATGTCGGAAAGGCAGGGGTGCCCCGGCACCGGGCAGTCCCGGGCCCGGCTCAGCCGGCAGGGAGCATTTTGGTTCCCCAGCAGTTCCAGGGGCACCCGGTACGGCGCCCACCGGACGGCCGGCACCACGGGGGCGAACAGGCTCACCACGGGCGTTCCGACGGCTGCGGCCAGATGGGCCGGACCGGTGTTGCCGACGACGACGGCCGACGCTCCGGCCAGCACGCCGGCCAGGGACCGCAGGTCGGTGCGCCCGCCCAGATCCAGGCCTGCCACGCCGGCCACCGTGGCGGTCAGCCGGGTTTCCCCGGGACCGCCCGTGACGACCACCCGGTGCCCGGCGGCGGTCAGCAGTTCCACCACCGCCGCGTGGTGCAGGGCCGGCCAGGCGCGGGCCGGAACCGCCGCGCCCGGGTGAACCACCACGTAGGGGCCGCTGCCCACCAGATGCCCGACGTCGGGGGTTTCGCGCAGGCGCAGGCGTCCGTCGTCGTCCGCCGGCAGCCGGTAGCCGGCCGCCCCGGCGATCCGCAGCGCCCGCTCCGCTTCGGGCTGGTCCTCGGGGAAGTCCTCGCCGGGCCGCAGCCGGATGTCCAGGAGCGAACCGGCGTAATCCACCGACGCCCCGGTGATCCGGGCAACGCCGGCCAGGCGCAGCACCAGGGCCAGCGGCAGCGGGGATTGGTGGAACGAGGTCAGGATCACCGCTTCCTCGATGCCTGCGCGGCGCACCTCCTCCTCCAGGCGGGTAAGGGAGGCGGCGGTTGCCGGCGGCGCAGGATCGGTGATCCAGGCGGCGGTCCAGGTGAGTACGCTCTCGGCGCCGGGCAGGAGGCGGCCAGCGTCGGCCCCCTGCGGTCCGCACAGCAGGGTGACCCGGGTCTGCGGCCCGGCCGCGACCGCACGGACGGCCGGCCCCGCGAGCAGCACATCTCCGGCACTGTCCAGCCGGGCCACCAGCACGCGGCGCGTCACGGGCGGCCCAACAGCAGTGCGACGGCGCCGGCCAGATCCCGGGCCACCAGCGGGGCGGCGGCGGTTTCCTCGGGCAGCGTGACGGCGGTGGGCACCAGGACGGCCCGGGCACCGGCGGCTTGGGCGGCCGCCATGTCAGCGCCGATGTCGCCGATCACCGCCACCTCTGCGGGTCGCAGGCCCAGCCGGGCGCAGGCGCTGTGGATCATGCCCGGCTGCGGTTTGCGGCACCCGCATCCGTCCTCCGGTCCGTGCGGGCAGACCTCCCAGACGTCGAACCGGCCGAGCAGGTACTGGATCCGGGCGTTGACGGCCGCCACCTGGGAGGGCGTCAGCAGGCCGCGGGCCACGCCGGACTGATTGCTGATGACGCCGGTCCGGATGCCCTCCCGCCGCAGCTGCCGCAGGATCCCGGCGGCCTGGGGAAAGGGCTGCACCAGGTCCGGATTGCCGTTGTACGGGACATCGCGCACCAGTGTGCCGTCACGGTCGAAGAGCACCGCGCGCGGCGTTTCGAAGGTCAGTTCTCCCATACCGAACTTGTTCCCCATCCGTATCGCACCTAAACAGTTTTGCTGCCACTTCTTCTCGCTCTTCTTCCGTTGCTTAGCCCGCAGACGCCTCTCTGGCAGGATGAGGACCACTCGTTCCGCCGCAGCGGACGGCTCGGCGGCGGAGGGAGTGGAATGAAACGCACCGGCAACAGCGAACAGCCTGAGCTCCTGGCCCTGCGGGCCCTGAAACTGGGGGACCTGCTGGTGGCGGTTCCGGCCCTGCGGGCTCTGCGCCGGGCGTTTCCGGACCATCGCATCTCCTATGCGGCGCAGGAATGGCTGGCTCCGGTGGTGGCGCTGGTGGGCAGCGTGGATGGGCTCCTGCCGCTGCACGGGCTGGATGTTCCCATTCCGCTGAAGCCCGGGCGCATTGACGTGGCGGTGAACCTGCACGGCAGCGGTCCGGAAAGCACGGGACGGCTGGAGGCTCTGGCACCGCGCCGGCTGCTCGGGCACGCCGGACCGGGACTGGCGGGTCCGAAGTGGCGGGACGGTCTCCATGAACGGGAGCGCTGGGCGGGCCTGATGAACTGGCACGGGATTCCGGCCGATCCGCTGGACTATCTCCTGCTGCCGCCGCGGTCTGCCAGCCCGGCACCGGGTGCGGCGGTCATTCATGTGGGGGCGGCGTACGGCAGCCGTCTTTGGCCGGTGGAACGCTTCGCCGCAGTTGCCGCCGAACTTCACCGCACCGGCCGGGAGATCCTGTTCACCGGGAGCCGGAGTGAACGCCCCCGGGCGCTCGCGGCAGCGGAGCTGGCCGGGCTCCGGCAAAGTGCCGTCGTCGCCGGGGAACTGGGACTGGATGAGTTTGCGGCAGCCGTCGCCGCGGCGTCGCTGGTGGTGTCCGCCGATACCGGGGCAGCCCATCTGGCCTCGGCCTATGCCCGGCCGTCGGTGGTGATTTTCGGTCCGGCACCCGTCGCGGAATGGGGCCCGCCCCCGGGTCCGCACATCGCCCTGACCGACGAGACGCAGCGGGTGGGGGACACCTTCGCCGCCGAGCCGGATCCGGCGCTGCTGGCGGTGACCGTGCAGGATGTGCTGGCGGCTGCCGAAAAACTGGAGATCCTCCAGGCCGGGGGCGGCGCCCGGACTTAGGCGCTTGCGCTTTCCGCAGCCGGACCGGCCCCCGCAGCCGGACCGGCCCCCGCGCCGGAACCGGGCACCCGGCCTGCCGACCCCGCGCCCGGGCTGCCGAGGATTTCGTGCTGAAGTTTGACCAGGATTTTGGCCAGCTTGCGCGAGACCTGCATTTGGGTCATGCCCAGGCGCTCGCCGATGACGTGCTGCGGCTCCTCGTGAAAGTAGCGGCGGAAGAGCAGGTCCTTTTCGCTGTCCTCCAGCTTCCGGAGAGCCAATGCCAACACCGCCAGGTTTTCTGCCTGTTCCAGCCTGCTGTCGATGCTTCCGTGGATGTCAGCGAGATAGCCGCCTTCAAAGGGGGCATCGAGGGAGTCGGGCTGGAGGCTGCTCTGGCAGTTCAGTGCCTCCGCCACCATCTTTTCGTCCTGTCCCAGCTCCTGCGCCAACTCCGGCAGGGACGGTTCGCGCACCAGCCGCTGGACCAGGGACGGATAGACCTTCGCGATGGTGGTGCGCAGGTCCTGCACTTCCCGCGGCGGGCGCACCATCCACGACTGGTCCCGCAGATAGCGCTTGATCTCGCCGTGCATGGTGGGAATGGCAAACGCCGGAAAATGATGTCCCACGGCGGGATCGAACCGTTTCACTGCCTTGATGAGTCCGATGTAGGCCACTTGCCGGAGGTCGGCCCGGTCGCGTCCCGGTCCGCTGTAGGCGCCGGCCACGCTGTCCGCCAGGTTGCGGTGCCGGAGGACGAGCTCGTTGTGGAGGGCCTGCTGCAGGTCGCCGCACGCGCTGCGGGCTTCGGCAAAGTGGATGAGGGCATCGGACTCAGGAGGCGTCATGGGCAGCTCTTCAGTAGTGACTGCTTGGCCCCCTGCTGGACCGCTACCTCAGGAAAACAGAAGCACCTTTGCTTTTCAAGAGCGTTATAGGGGAATGTGAAAAGGGGCTTTACTTCTCGCTGGAACAGAAGGTATACGGCGCTTCTCCGGTCCGATGGGCAAGCAACCGCCCGGAACTAGCGCCGCCCGGAAGATCCTAGCGCCGCGGCTTGCGGGGCTTGGGCTTTGAGGCCTTGCGCAACTGCGCAGGTTCCGGCCGTGCACCCTCGGCAGACACGGCGTCCGGCGGATCGAGGTTGTCGGGATCGTCCATCATCCGGCCCAATCCCGCCAGCTGGTCTGCTGCGGCATCGTCCGGTTCTGCCGGTGCCGGCGGCGGTGGTGCCGGCGGCGGTGCCGCTGCCGGCGGCGGTGCCGCTGCCGGCGACGGCACCGCCGACTCGGGCACCGGGCGGGCGGGCAGGGCCCGGCCGCCGCGTTTCACTACCAGGACAGCGGTGCTGCCGATGACTGCGATGCCGGAAGCCAGTATCAGCATGAGCATGGCGTAAAACCACAAGAGCGTGAAATGAGGCGGTATGGACACCGGCGGGGTGAGGATCCCCGTGAGGCAAACGAGCCAGAAGGCGGCGCAGCAGCCGATGATGATCCAGGCGGTCCGGGTTGGAAGGGAATACAGGAGTCTCTGCAGCTTCTGTTCCATGTGGGGGTCCTGGGAAGAGGCCGGAATGCCGTTTGCTCGACGCCCTCCAGTCTAGGCAGCCGTCCATCGGCCAGACAGCCCTTGACCGCTTGACACCCTTCTAGGGGGCGTTTGTGGCGAACGGCGTGGCCGGGCCGCTGGACTCCTCCACAATGATTTTGACTGGTCCGGCAGGACTCTGCTCGGCCACGGCATCGGCCAGCGGCTGGACCTGTTCAGCCGGAACACGGACGGTGATGCTGCCGGTTCGCCCGCTCGTCCCCAGCCAGTGCAGCTGGACGGATGGAGCGGCGTCCGTGGCGAGCCATGCCTTAAAGGCGTCAGCGGCCTCGCGCAGCTGCTGCTCGGTGAACTCGGTGCGGGAGGGAAGGGCTCCGGCACCGTAGACGAGTGCCTCTGCTTCCGGTGTGGTGACTGCGACGTGGAGCTGGTTGTCCTCGATCCACGCATCGGAATAGGCGGTGCCCAGCTCGGTCTTGAGCCGGGCATGAAGCTGCAGAAGGTCTGTCATTCGGTCCTCCGCTAAGGTTGCTGGATCCGGGTCCGAGGGTGTTGCGGCGACGGTCTCCGGGGGCTCGTTGCCGGGGGGTCCGATGACGTCGCCGGAGGCACTGCTCGACGCTGCCGGCGCTGGCGACTCGGTGGAGGCCGAGGGAGCAGTGTCCTTCGACTGCGGGTCCGGCCCGCAGCCGCTGAGGACCAGCAGGGCGGCCGTGGCCAGGGCAAGGACCGGAGGCGTGGCGCGGTGCGCGAAGGTCGGGGGCCGGAAAGAGAAGTGTGGTGAAGCGGTACGGCCGGTTGGTCGGAGTTGCGGGGACATGGAGCCTCCTGGAATCGATCCAATATGCACGTAATACCAAAGCGGGCCCCGGCACAAGGCCGGGACCTGCTTTGGTGATGTCACGCTAGTTGCAGATTATGCATCCTGCAGCTGGCGGCGGCGGTTGATCAGCAGGGCGCTGATTCCACCGGCGGTGAGCAGAAGACCTGCTCCGGCGAACAGACCCATGCCGGCAGCACCGGTGTCGGGCAGGCCGTCACCGTTGTTGTCCGGGGCAGGGGCCGGGGGTACAACGGGCGGAGCCGCCTCTTCAACGACTACCTCGGTAACCGTGAAGGTGACCTCAGCGGGTGCGGAGGTCGCGCCCTCCAGGGTCTGCACGGCCGAGACCGTGTAGCTGCCCGGAACCAGGACCGGGAAGCCCGTGACCTTCCAGTCGCCGTTGTCGCCAACGGTTGCGGAAAGGGTGTTCTCGCCGATGGTGACGTCCACCTTGGCGCCGGCTGTGCCGGTACCGGAGATATCTGCCGGGTTCTCGCCTTCAGCGAAGTCCTGCCCCTCGGTGATCGAGGTAACGGCCGGTGTCTCAAGGAAGACACTGAACGTTGAGGTCGCCGTCGGGGACTTTGCCTTGCCGGCGATGCCATCCTGGCTGGCGGTCACGGAGTACTTCCCGTAGGTGAGTGCCTCGTCCAGCTTCCATTCCCAGGTTCCGTCGGCTGCAACCGTTGCGGTACCGGATTCTTCAACGGCCACTAGGGTAGAGGCGTTGTCTTCCGTGACGGTGTTGTCGCCGGTGACGTTCAGGGAGACCTCGGCGCCGGCAAAGCCTGTGCCGGTGATGGTCGTGACGGCATCGGCAATGGCTGCACCATCGGCCGGGTTTGTGATAGCCGGGACAGCCAGCGGAGCTTCCTTGACGGTCAGCTCGTAGGTGGCGGTCTTGGACTTGTTGAAGCCGTTGATCGCCTGAACCTTGAATTCCAGCGTTCCGCCTTCGGGAACGGTGGACGGAGCGTTGAAGCTCCACTTGCCGTCGACAACGTCCAGGTCAACGGTCTCACCGTCGCGGGTGAGCTTGACGGAAGTGCCGGTGGTGGTTCCGCTAATGGCCTCGTCCGTGAGGACGGTGCCCTTGTTTTCGTGCGAGGTCAGCTGCGGAGCGTCAACGAAGACGGCAACGGAGTAACCCTCAAGGCGGGTCATGCCGTCCGAGAGGGAGGTGGAGAAGAAGTAGTTTCCACCCTCGGGCCCGGCACTGACGAGGCCCATGGCGTTGGAACCGGAAATGACGGATCCGCCGGAGTCACCGGGTGCTGCATTCTTGTCGAGCGTGGATTCAAAGCCCCAGACCCCGCGGTCGCCGTCCGCTGCGCCGACGTAGAACTCGCCGAGGGCGCTGACCTCGCCGCAGCTCCAGCCGGTGGTGCGGCCGGACTTGCACATAGGAGCACCGACAACAGCGTCGGTGGTTCCGGTGATCTTTACGGTGTTGGCCGTCAGGTCCTCCGGATTGGTCCACTGAGTGACCTCGGGCAGCAGGTCAAGCTCACCGTTGATGCCATTGATGACACCGATATCGGTGCCGATGTTTTCCCCGGAACCGAACTCGGTCGGTGAATTATTCTCGCCGCCGAACTGGGAGAATCCCCAGGTGCCCAATGGTGACGCGAGCGACGGCTGGCTTCCGCCACCGGCTGTGTCATTGGCGGGAACTGTCAGGATGGTGTCGGTGGCCGCACCGTCATTGGCGCAGTGTCCTGCCGAGATAACTGCAGCATCACCGGATGCATTGAAGGCGTTGAAACCGATGGAACATGATCCGCCGCTGTTGCCGGTGAAGGTGGCGTAACCCTGACCGTTGACAACGTCCTCGAGAGCCTTGGCCGGACCGGATACGTCGACGACTGCAACGCTGGGATTGTTCTTGGCGAAGGCATCGGCCGGAGTGGTTCCAGCTGCTTCGGCCAGACGCTCGGCGACTACCGAACCATCCACAACCGCAGCAGGCGCAGCATTTTTCGCCCTGATGACGTAGCCGTCGGCCGTCAGCATGATGGACTGCAGACTCTCGACGCCCACACTGGAAATGTATTCAGTGCGGAGGTTCTTGATTATTTCGCGGGGGTCACCCGAAAGACTGACCGGAGCGGCAGTTTCTTCCTCGGCGGCGGGTTCTTCAGCGGCTTCGGTGGCCTCGGCTGCCGGAGCTTCGGCTGTTTCCTCAGCGGGGGCCTCCGTGGCCTCAGCCTCGTCGGTGACCTCTTCGGCGGGAGCCACGAGGGTGGCGTCCAGTTCGAGGGCCAGGGCCTCGAGGGCCTCACCGGAGCCGGTGATGACAATCTTTTCGTCTTCGATGGCGACGCTGACGAAGCCCTCGGTGGCCTGGAGTTCGGGAAGGGCGTCCGCTGCCTTCTTGCCGAGCTCGCCGGCTGCCTCGAACTCTTCGACCGTCATGCCCAGGTCGCGGAGGAGGGCTTCGGCCAGGCCGGGAGGAAGCGTTCCGGCTTCTTCGGAAACTTCAGCCCCGGCGTTGACGGCTTCTTCCGGGGCGGTTTCCTCGGTGACAGTTTCGTCAACGGTGGTTTCACTGGCCGGCGCCTCTGTGGCGGTGGTGACGGGAGCATCGGTGGACGTGGTATCCGGCTCTCCTGTGGGTGAAGCCATGGCCGGGGAAGCAATGAATGCTCCGCTCACCGCCAGTGCTGTTGCGGCGCCTAAGGCGCCAACGCGTTTGTAAAACGCGCTCGAGTTGTCCTGCATTGAAACCCCCATTTATGTACTGGCACAGACCCCATCCCCGCATCGGGCACAGGAGTAGTACCTGGCCAAGAGAAAATGCGAAGTCGAGACTGAGTGGAATGGCCGTCCGCCCAGAGGGCAGACGAAGCTCAACCAGAGCATAACGGCAGGTGAGGAATCTAACAAGAGGCCTTACTAGTTTTCATGAGTCAGTTCCGGATTTGTTACGCCAAACCCAGCTGCCGGTTCCGGTAAGAGCGGACATGTTCCCTGTTCCCGCAGTTGCCGGTGTCGCAGTAGCGCTTGGACCGGTTCCGTGTCAGGTCCAGCAGGACCGCTGAACAGTCCGGTGCGGCGCACCGCCCCAGCCGGTCCAGCTCGCCGGCACGGAGGGCGTCCGCCAGCGCCATGGCGGCCTCGGTGGCCATCCGGTCTTCCAGCGGAGCCGCCGGTGAGGTGCAGTGCAGGTGCCAGCCCCAGCTGTCGTGGCGCACCACCTGGGGCAGGGCCCGCGCGTTTCGCAGCAACTGATTGACGCCGGAAGCCAGCGTGTTTTCGTCAGCCGTCCAGAGTTGCAGCAAACGGCTGCGCAAGTGGCGGACCGCCCTCAGCTCGCCGACCGTGTGGGTGCGGGAGCCGCTGAATCCCTGTCCGGCAAGAAACTCGTCAAGGTCCCCGGGAGTTCGCAACGTGTCCGGGCTGTCAACGCCCGTGTTGATCAGTGCAGCCACCGTCTGCAGTGCAACTGCTGTGTCATCTGTAAAAGCCATGTTGCCCCTGACATATATTGCGTGGTCTTCCCAGTGTAAGGTGCTACAGCCCATAATGGTCATGACAGGTCCCGCCGGGACAGCCAGACTGTATGCCAGGAGGTCCCGTGACCCGCTTCATGCCGACCCGTTTCCGGACCCTCAACAGCTTTCACCGCACGGGTCCGGACACCAGCGCGGCGTTGGCCGTGGCTCTGCTGTCTTCGGCGGTTTTCGGGCTGTCCGGCTCCTTTGCCAAGTCCCTGCTGGAAACGGGATGGACGTCCACCACCGCCGTCGCCGTGCGGATGGGCGGTGCTGCCCTGGTGCTGCTGATTCCGGCCATGGTCACGCTGCGCGGCCGCTGGAATCAGGTGCTCGACAACTGGAAAACAATCGTCGCCTTCGGCTTTATTGGAGTCGCCGGATGCCAGTTCTTCTTCTTTAATGCGGTGGAACGCCTGTCCGTTGGTGTGGCGCTGCTGCTGGAGTTTCTGGCTCCGGTGCTCATGGTGCTGTGGATTTGGGCCGCCACCCGGCGCCGGCCCGGGCTGAAAACCGTCGGCGGAGCGCTGGCCGCGATCGCTGGCCTGGTGCTTGTCCTGGACATCACCGGCAACGTCCGGGTTGACCCCATCGGTGTCCTGTGGGGGTTGGCCGCGGCGGTGTGCCTGGCGATCTACTTCTTTATCACCGCCAAGCAGAATGATTCGCTGCCGCCGCTGGTGCTGGCCACCGGCGGCATGCTCGTGGGGGCAGCCACGATGCTGCTGCTCGGTCTCACCGGGGTGCTGCCCACCGGCTTTGCAACCGACGACGTCGTCCTGGCCGGCCGGACCCTGTCCTGGTGGGTGCCGCTGGCCGGACTCGTGCTGTTTTCCACGGTGCTGGCCTACGTCACCGGGATCGTCGCGGCCCGGACACTGGGCTCCCGGGTCGCCTCCTTCGTATCGCTGACCGAGGTGCTCTTTGCGGTCCTCTGGGCGTGGCTGCTCCTGGCGGAGCTGCCACGCCCGGTCCAGCTGTTCGGCGGGGCGCTCATCGTGCTGGGTGTGGTGCTGGTGCGCGCGGACCAGCGTGCCGGCCTGCCCGGCGAGGCCCCGGAGCAGCCCGAACCGTTCGCTTAGCCCAAGACCCCCGGACTAGCCCTGCGGCTCGACCTGCTCCACCGGAGGGGCAGTTACCGGATCCGCCGCGGCAGCATCCACGCGGATTTCCCGCTTGAGGATCTTTCCCGTCGGCCCCTTGGGCAGGGCATCGGTCAGCAGGATCCGGCGCGGATACTTGTAAGCGGCCAGCCGCTCCTTGGCGAAGTCCCGGATCTCGCCCAGCAGGGCCTCCCGGGCCGCGGCGTCCGCGGGCTGCATGTCCTCCTTCAGTCCCACCACGGCCACGATTTCCTGGCCCTGGAGGTCATCGGCCACCCCGATGACCGCCGCCTCGGCAACGGCCGGATGCTCGTACAGCACTTCTTCGACCTCGCGCGGATAGACGTTGTAGCCGCCGCGCAGGATCACATCCTTCTTCCGGTCCACGATGTAGAGGTTGCCGTCGTCGTCGGACCTGCCCAGGTCGCCGGTGCGGAACCAGCCGTCCGGAATAGCCGCCTGCGTCGCTTCGGGATTGTGCCAGTACTCCTTCATCACCCCGGTGCCGCGCACGGCCAGCTCGCCTACATCACCCACCGGCACGTCCTTGCCGTCCGGATCCACAACGCGCACCTGCATGCCCTCCACCGGCTTGCCGATCGATCCGGCCCGGCGGTCCGGGCCCGGCAGGTTGAACGAAACCACGGGGGAGGTTTCGGACAGGCCGTAGCCCTCCAGCAGTTGGGTGCCGAAAACGCGCTCAAACTCATGCAGCACCTCCAGCGGCATCGCCGAGCCCCCGGTGATCGCGCCGCGCAGAGTGGACACGTCGGTGGCCGCCAGGTTCGGATGGCGCAGCATGCCCACGTACATGGTGGGCACGCCTTCGAAGATGGTCACGCCGTCGCGCTCAATGATTTCCAGGGCCTTGCCTGCGTCAAAGCGCGGCAGCAGGCTGATGGACGCGCCGGCCATCACCGCCGAATTGAGTGCCGAGGTCTGGCCGAACACGTGGAAGAACGGCAGCCCGCCGAAGATCACGTCGGATTCCACCGTGTGCAGCAGGTTCCGGGAGATATCCGCGTTGCTGCGCAGGTTGTGGTGGGTCAGCGCTGCGCCCTTGGGCCGTCCGGTGGTGCCGGAGGTGTAGAGGATGACGGCGACATCCTCGCCGTCGACCTCGCGCACCTCGGTCAGCGGATCCGCTTCGGCCAGCAACTGCAGGAATCCACCGGAATCCACCGGGATGACCGGCACGCCGCCGGCCTCCTCGGCGCCGGCCAGGGCTTCGGACACGACGCCCTCCCAGGCGAACACCAGCCGTGACCCCGAATCGGAGAGGTGATACGCCACCTCGCGGCCCTTCAGCAGCGGATTCATCGGCACCACCACTGCGCCGTAGCGCAGCACACCGTAGTACACGAAGGCCATCTGCGGAATGTTGGGCATGATCAGCGCCACCCGGTCGCCCGGGACGATGCCGCGGTCCGCGAGAACACCGGCCACCTTGGCGCTCATGGCGTCGAGAGCCGCGTAGGGAATGATGGCGTCGTCGAGCTTGAGGACGGTCCGGTTCGGAACCCGGGCCGCAGCAGCGGTAAGGATGCCGGCAAGATTTTGCATGAAGATCTCCTTTGATCAGGCAGCAGACATTAAGCAGACAGTGCGGTAACCGGCGGCGGCACGGCACACGACACCCGTCACATACCGCGCGGTATGCGGCAGTCTAGCGCCGGCAACCCGGCTGTGGGCGGGAACGCGGTACTTTTTTGCCGCGGGTACTCTGGAATTGGATCCGACGGAGCTTCGGCCGGTTCCGGCCGGCGCCGCGGTCCGTCCCATAGCCGTTGCTTGTAAGGAACTCCCATGCCCTCCTCCGCGGCACCCGCCCTCACGCCGGCCGCCCGGCAGTCGGTGCTGACCACCCTGAAGTCTCCGCGCCTGCTCAAGACCGAGGCCCTTGCCGGTCTGGTCGTGGCGCTGGCACTGATCCCCGAAGCCATCGCCTTCTCAGTCATTGCCGGCGTTGATCCGCGCGTGGGACTCTTCGCGTCCTTCACGATGGCCGTCACCATCTCCTTCGTGGGCGGACGCCCGGCGATGATCTCCGCCGCCACCGGCGCCGTCGCCCTGGTCATCGCCCCGGTGGTGGCTGAACACGGCGCCCAATACCTGGTGCCGACGGTGATCCTGGCGGGCCTCTTCCAGATCCTGCTGGCGGGAGCCGGCGTCGCGAAGCTGATGCGCTTCATTCCACGCTCGGTCATGGTCGGTTTCGTGAACGCCCTGGCCATCCTGGTCTTTTCCTCCCAGGTGCCGGAGTTGCTGGGTGTGCCCTGGCTGGTGTATCCGATCACCGCCGTCGGCCTGGCCATCGTTTTCGGCCTGCCGAAGCTGACGACGGCGGTGCCCGCGTCGCTGGTGGCCATCGTGGTGCTCACCGCCGCGACCATCCTGCTGGCCTGGGACGTGCCGACGGTGGGGGACAAGGGCGATCTGCCCGCCTCCCTGCCGTCCCTGCTGTTCCCCGACATTCCGCTGACCCTGGACACCCTGAAGATCATTGCCCCGTACGCGGTGGCGATGGCGTTTGTGGGCCTGCTGGAATCCCTGCTGACCGCCAAGCTCGTGGATGACATCACCGATACCCGCTCCTCAAAGGTCCGCGAGTCCTGGGGCCAGGGCGTGGCCAACATCATCACCGGGTTCTTCGGCGGCATGGGCGGCTGCGCCGTCGTCGGGCAGACCATGATGAATGTGAAGGCCTCCGGCGCCCGCACCCGGATCTCCACCTTCCTGGCCGGGGTGTTCCTGCTATTGCTGGTGGTGGTGCTTGGCGATGTGGTGGCGCTGATTCCGATGGCCGCGCTGGTGGCCGTGATGATCTACGTGTCCGTGGCGACCTTCGACTGGCACAGCATCCGGCCGGCCACGCTGAAGCGGATGCCCAAATCCGAGACCGCGGTCATGGCCATCACCATTGCCGTGGTGGTCCTGACCTCCAACCTGGCGATCGGCGTCGCAGCGGGCGTGCTGGCGGCTATGGTGCTCTTCGCCCGCCGGGTGGCGCACTTCGTCACGGTTCAGCGCACGGTGGACGACGACGGCGCCGCCGTCACCTATACGGTGCAGGGCGAGCTGTTCTTCGCCTCCTCCAATGACCTCTACACCCAGTTCGACTACGCACTGGACCCCGAACGCGTGCTGATTGACATGAGCGGCTCCCATGTCTGGGACGCCTCCACCGTGGCGGCGCTGGATTCAATCACCGAGAAATACCGCACACACGGCAAGACGGCGCGGATTACCGGCCTGAACGATTCCTCCGAAAGCATCCGCTCCCGGCTCAGCGGGCAACTGGGCGGCTGATCGGGTTACGCTCGGGTCTGTGACTGCCGTGCATGCAGTAGTGTCCCCGCCGATCGGGCCCCTGACCCTGGTGGCCGACGGCGGTGCCCTCACCGCGGTCCACATGCAGAACCACAAGCGCGCTCCGGCAGCCGAGCTGCTCGGTGCGCGGGTGGAGCCTCGGCCAACGGCCGCAACCCGGCCTCCATCATCATTCCCTGCCACCGGGTGATTGGAGCGGCCGGAGCTCTCACCGGATACGCCGGGGGACTGGACCGCAAGCAGTTCCTGCTCGGCCTGGAGGATCCGCGCCGGGTGCAGGCAACCCTGTTCTGAGCAGGTTCCGACCCCTGGGTCCGATGCCGGGAGAGCGCTGGTAGGCTCTGCCCGCATGGATGAAAAACTGGGGGAATTCCTCACGAGCTTCAACGCTGCAGTGACGCTTGCCCAGGAGTACAGGGGCCACGCTGACGAGCATCGAAGGATCGCCACGGCCCTGTCCGGCTTTATGAGTCAGCCGGGCGGCGAGCTGCCCGTGGTGGCCGAGAATTTTCCGGCGCACCGCTTCGCCGATCTGGACATAGCACTGGAAAAACTCGCCGGCTCCGATCCTGAGGCAACCCTGCTCGGAATGGGCGGCGGGCAGCAGCGGCACCATGTTGACCTCGCGGACATCTTCCATGAGGGGTATTCGTATATTCCGGTCGGCCAGCCCGACTATGTCAATCTCCCCATCGGGCCGGACAGTTACCGTCAGGCGTTGACCCTGGGAATTCGGCTTTTCCGCTACCGGGGCAGCCCAATGGCTGTCATGCAGCGCGCCGCCGATCCCCAGTCCGGCCGGAACACTCCCTCGCTCTCCGTGCTTACGGCCGACCGCGCAGTGGCGGCCGCCTTCCTCGCGGAAATCCAGACGGAGCTGAGCCGCAGCAGCATTCTGCGCGGACAGGTGGTGTCCTTCACGCACAATCCCTACGGCCAGGAGGCCGCCGGTGTGTCGTTCCTGGTCCGGCCGCAGCTGGCCGAAAAGGACGTCATCCTGCCCCCGGGGGTGCTGGGGAAGGTCTCCGCCCACGTGCTGGGGATCGCAGGGCACCGGAGCGAGCTGCAGAGCCGGGGCCAGCACCTCAAACGCGGGGTGCTGCTGTACGGGCCTCCCGGCACTGGAAAAACGCACACCGTCCGGCGACTGCTCAGTGCGAGCGAAGGGACGACGGCGGTGCTCCTCTCCGGCGGCTCCCTGGCCGCCGTTTCCGAGGCAGCCAAGTTGGCGCGCGCCATGGCGCCATCCCTGGTGATTCTCGAAGATATCGACCTCGTGGCCGAGGACCGAAGCTTCGGCCACGGACCCCAGCCGCTGCTCTTTGAAGTGCTTGACGCTCTCGACGGGCTGGACTCCGATGCTGACGTCGCCTTCATCATGACCACCAACCGGGTGGATGTACTGGAGCGTGCCCTGGCCCAGCGGCCCGGCCGCGTGGATCTCGCCGTCGAAATCCCCATGCCGGACACCGGCAGCCGCGCCCGGCTGCTGGCCCTCTACTCACCGGACGGCATGTTCTCGCCGCAGGCACTGAGCCAGGCAGCGGAGCAGAGCGAGGGCGCCACCGCATCCTTTGCCCGTGAACTGGTGCGCCGGGCCATCCTCAGTGCCTTGACCGCAGGAGAGGAGCCCGGCGATGCCCACCTGCTCCTGGCAGTGGAGGAGCTGATGGGGCAGGGCGAAGAGCTCACGCGCAGCCTGCTCGGGGCGGCCGCCGGTGCCGAAGACTCCGGCCCGGGGAGCGGGTGGCTGGCAGCTTCGGGTGAGAGCATGGGATCGTAAACCGGGAGCTCACAAAGCCGCTCCCGGAAACGTCTACCGGGTGTGGAAGTGAAACCGTTCGAAGCCATCGTCAGGGAACACGGTCCGGCCGTGCTGCGGGTCTGCCGTGCGGTGCTGGGGCCGCAGGACGCCGAGGACGCCTGGTCGGAGACCTTCCTGGCCGCCCTGCGCGCCTACCCTGCGCTTGCTCCCGGCGCCAACATCGAGGCCTGGCTGGTGACCATCGCCAAGCACAAGGCCATCGACTCCCACCGCGCGGCCGCCCGCCGGCCGGTTCCGGTCGAGGAGCTTCCCGAGACACCGGACCGAGGGGCGCCCTCCGCCGCGGAACCCGGGGCGCCGCGGCGTCCCGGGGATGACGGATCCGATCCGCTCTGGGCCGCGCTGAAAACCCTGCCGCGGCGCCAGCGCGAAACCCTCGCCTATCACTACCTCGCCGGACTGCCCTATGCCGAGGTGGCCGTGCTGCTCGGCGGCACCGCGGCCGCATGCCGCCGATCGGCCGCCGACGGCCTGAAGAAACTCCGCATCCTGAATCTGGAGGACAACCGATGACACAGCCGCTGGAACAGCTGCCCCCGGAACTGCGGCTGCCGCCCGGGCAGGAAACCGCCGACGACGCCGCCCTGTTGCGGCTGCATTCCCGCCTCACCGCCGCCGCCGTGGAAACCGGCGTGCTTGATGTGGCGTATATGGTGCTCGAGACCCCGGTGGGAGAACTGCTCCTGGCCGCGACTCCCGTCGGCCTGGTCCGGGTGTCCTTTGCCCGCGAGGATCACGATGCCGTGCTCGCCACCCTCGCGGAACGCATCAGCCCCCGGATCCTCGAGGCCCCCGACCGGCTGCAGGCCGCGGCAGCCCAGATCACCGAGTACTTCGCCGGCATCCGCCGCTCCTTTGACCTGCCGCTGGACCTGCGGCTGACCGCCGGCTTCCGCCGCTCGGTCGTGGAGCACCTTTCCGGCATCGGCTACGGATCCACCGCAACCTACGCCGCCGTGGCCGCGCTGGCCGGCAGTCCCGGGGCAGTGCGCGCCGTCGGGACCGCCTGCGCCCTGAACCCGCTGCCCGTGGTCGTGCCCTGCCACCGGGTGGTGCGCTCGGACGGCGCCACCGGCGGTTACCGCGGGGGTCCGGACGCGAAGCGTCTTCTCCTGAAGCTGGAGGCGGCGGCATGACCGGCACGCTCTTTCCTCCGAACCGCGCCGCGCTGGGCCCCGGCGCCGTCCATGTTCCCGGGTGGCTCGACCCGGCGGCCCAGCGCGACATTGTCGCCGCCTGCCGACAGTGGGCCATCGGACCGGTGCCGATGCGGGCTGCGGTCCTGCCCGGAGGGCATCCCATGTCGGTGCAGACCGTTTGCCTGGGCTGGCATTGGCAGCCGTACAAATACACCCGAACGGCCGACGACGCCGGCGGCGGCCGGGTGGCCGACGTTCCGGACTGGCTGGTGCAGCTGGGCCGGCGGGCCCTGGCCGCGGCGTATCTGCAGCCCGGCCAGCCCGGCTACGCTCCGGACATCTGGAAGCCCGAGGACTACACGCCGGACACCGCGCTGATCAACTACTACGCGCATGGGGCCCACATGGGCATGCACCAGGACAAGGATGAACGGTCCAGCGCCCCGGTGGTTTCCCTGAGCATCGGCGACACCTGCATATTCCGCTTCGGGAATACATCCACGAGGACCAAGCCGTACACCGATATTGAGCTGAACTCCGGGGATTTGTTCGTCTTCGGCGGCCCGTCGCGGTTCGCTTACCACGGCGTCCCGAAGACCCTGCCCGGCACGGCGGATCCGGAAACCGGGCTGGCCGGCGGCCGGATCAACATCACTCTGCGGATGACGGGCCTGGCCTAACCCGTCCGGAGGGCAGATGGATGGAAACGGTGCCCTCAGGCGCCGAGCAGCGTGAATGCGAGGCAGACGGCGGGTGGCCCGCCCTGAATCAGTGCCGGCCGGATCATGCTCCGGTTGCTGACCACCAGGACCAGCGCTGCAAGCACCATTGAGGCTGAGGAAAAACTCATCAGGGTCAGCCCGGCCACCCTGCTGCCGGCGCCGAGCAGAACGACCCCGAGCACAATCCCAACCGCCAGGAACAGGTTGTAAAAACCCTGGTTGTAGGCCAGCGTCTGCGTGGAGGCGGCTTCCTGCGGAGTGGAAACACGAAAGATGGCCATCGTGGCCGGCGCCGTCCAGCGCAGGGATTCCAGGACAAAGATGTACAGGTGAACGGCCGCCGCTAAGACGGCAAAAACGGCTGCGGTAATGAGCACAAGAACTCCTTCCGCCTGAATCCCCGCGGGCCCGCCGCCGCGGAAAGAGTTGCTCCGTCTGCGGCAGATGGGCGGCCGCCGGGGAAGCGGCGTTGCCGGGGACACAATCGTTGCACCTGGTGTGTGGTCCCGCCAAGGACGGGCAGGCCTTTCGAGTTGGCGATGGACCCGGAACGGCGGCTAGCCTTGAAGAGGTGTCCGGTCTATTGCCGGAGCCTCACGGGCTGCTCGATGCCCACAGCCACAGTCCCCGGAAGGACCGCCTCCGTGCCGAAACCCCGTTCCGCCCGCACGCTTGCCTTGGTTGCCGCAGCTGCCCTGGCGTTGTCTGCCTGCGGCTCCGACTATCCGCTCGGCGATGAACAGCGCGAGGCAGCGGAAAACAGCACCTCCACGCTGTCCGGCATCCTCTCAGGCTCCGGCTCCAGCGCGCAGGGCCCGGCGATGGATGCGTGGATTGCCGGTTTCGGGATCCGGCATCCGGACGTTCAGCTCCAGTACTCCCCGGACGGCTCCGGCGCCGGGCGCAATGCCCTGCTGGCGGGCGCCGTGAACTTTGCCGGCTCCGACGCCTACCTTCAGGACGAGGAGATTGCCGAGGCCAAGGAAGTGTGCGGTCCCGGCGGAGCCATGGATATCCCGGCCTACATTTCGCCGATTGCTGTTGCCTTCAACCTGCCGGGCATTGACTCCCTCAATATGGACGCGGCAACGATCGCCGCCGTCTTCCGGGGCGAGATCACGACGTGGAATGATCCGGCGATAGCCGCGCAGAACCCCGGCATCCAGCTTCCGGCCACTCCCGTCACACCGGTCAGCCGCGCCGATGATTCCGGCACCACGGAGAACTTCACCGAATACCTGCATGATGCCGCTCCGGCGGCCTGGCCGGATGGCCCGTCGGGAACTTGGCCCGGAGGGTTGGCCGGCGAAAACGCGCAGGGCAACTCCGGGGTCGTCAGCACCGTGACACGCACCGAGGGAGCCGTTACGTACGCCGACGATTCGGTCATCGACGACTCCATGGGCACCGTAAACCTGCGCGTCGGTGACCAGTACGTGCCGATCAGCGCCGACGGCGCCTCGATCGCCGTCGAACAGGCAAGCCGTGTTCCGGACCGCAGCGCCGACGACATTGCCCTCCATCTGGACCGCACGACCACTGCTCCCGGCGCTTACCCCCTCGTGCTGGTGTCGTACCAGATCTTCTGCAGCGCGTACGAGGATCCGGAGACGGTGGAACTGGTGAAGGAGTTCGGGCTGTATGTTGTCAGCGATGAGGGGCAGGCAGCCTCGGAGGATGCCGCCAAGAGCGCGCCGATCCCGGCGTCCCTCGCGGAACAGGCCCGCACGGCCATAGACGGCATCACCACGATGCCCTGATAACCGAAGCCGGTACGGGCGGAGCCCCCTTGCGCGGTCCGGACAGCGGTGGCACCGTTGACCTACCGCACTTTGAAGGGGGCGTTATGCAACCCATACAAATTGAGCGCTGGTGGCCGTATCTCGACGGCTCGGCCAAGGCATGGCTTCGGGAAAACCTCCGCGACGAGGGGATTCCGGGAAAGGTTCAGGACCGCATCGCGGAGGCGGGCGGACCTGTGATGGAGCCCATCCTTGAGGAGCGGGACTGGGTGTTCATCGAAGCGCAGCCGCAGTTCGCGGAATAGCTGCCCTCGCTCTTGAGGCAAAATGGAGCGGTGAAGACGACCGAATCCGCATCCTCGACGGCAACCCCCGAACGCAGCGACCAGTCGCCCGCGGATGACCGCGGTGCCAGGAAACGCCCAAGGACAACCTCCGGCCTCAAGCCGCGCGGGACCTTCGCCCGCGGACTGGCTGCTTCATCCGTCTGGGTTGCCCGGGCGCTGATAGTCCTGGCGGGCCTCGTGGTCATCTGGTTCGGTATCCGGTCGCTCTGGTCGATCGCCCTTCCGGGCCTGCTCGCCCTGCTGCTGTCGTCCATCCTGTGGCCGGTCAACCGGGTGCTCCGCAAGGCGCTGCCCAAGGCCCTGGCCGCGTTGCTCACCCTCGTGGGACTGCTCGCCGCCATCGCCGCGGTCGCCATGCTGGTCCTGCCCTCCATTTCCTCCGGTTCGAAGGAACTGGTCAAGATGGCCGGGCGGAACCTGCAGGACCTGAGCGATTTTGTCGCCGGGCTGCCGTTCGCTGTTTCGGAAATCGACTTCAATGAACTGCTCGACGCCGGTGTGGCCCAGCTGCGCGCACACAGCAGCGACATTGTCTCCGGCATCACCGCCGGACTCGGGACGGTCACGTCGGTCACCGTGGTGTTCCTGCTTACCCTGGTGTTCACCTTTTTCTGTCTCAAGGACGGCGACAAATTCCTGCCCTGGGCCAGCCGCTGGACCAATAACCGGGCCTTTGTCCACTCCGTCAAGGTCTCCGAACAGGCCTGGCAGACGCTGTCCGCCTACATCCTGTCCCAGGCCGCCGTCGCGCTGGTCGACGCCGTACTCATCGGGGTGGCCCTGCTGCTGCTGGACGTTCCGCTGGCTCTGGCACTGATGGTCCTGATTTTCTTCGCCAGCTTCATTCCCATTGTTGGAGCAGTGGCCACCGGAGTCCTGGCCACCATGGTGACGCTGGTCGCCCACGGCTGGGTGACGGCCCTGATTGTCCTGGGCATCGTGCTGGTGGTTCAGCAGCTCGAGTCAAACATCCTGCAGCCCCTGCTGGTGGGCAAGACACTGAAGCTCCACCCCGCGGTGGTGCTGGGATCCGTTACCGTTGGCAGCACTCTTTTCGGGATTGTGGGTGCGTTCCTGGCGGTCCCCGCAACCGCCGTCACCATTGTGGTGCTGCGGTACCTGCGCGACCAGTCACTGACCTCGGCCAACGCGGCCGTGTCCGGAAAGGTGCCGGAAGCAGACAGCGGATTCGTTCCGGAGCCAAGCAATGGTCAGGAACTGCCCCAGCCCGTTTCCGCTGCAGCCAAGGCGTCGGCGGACACCGCCTAGCCGGCCGGCAGCGGCCTCTCGGGGCCTAGCGGTGAAAGGTGTAGCTCGGCTCGTATTTGGTGGACGCGGTGAGGCGGTGTACCCGCAGGCCGCAGAAGGGGTCGTGGACCGCAACCTCCAACCGGGCAGTAACCGGATGGGGATGGTAAATGCAGGTACAGGAAAACTGCACGCCGAAGCCGCCTTTCCGAATTCCGCTCAATGCGTGTGCCGCGGCACGCGCTGCGCTGCCGACGCAGGTCCGGCAGCGCCGTCGTACTTGTGCTCATATTGTGTCAAGAAGCGGCGGAAGGCAAAAAACGCTGAGCGGAAATCCGGTACATGAGGCGGGGCGCCTCCAGTGGTCTCACTTCCGGAAGCGCCCCTCTCGTTGCCCCATTAGCAGGACCAATCGACCTGAAAGGATGCTGGCAGCGGACCCCTCCGCGGGCCGCCTACGGGGCCATCTTGAGGAAGTCGGCTTCCCGTTCCTTGCTCCAGGACCGCGCGTAGAGTCCAAGCCCGGCCTCGTCGCGGACGGAGATGCCGAGGCGGTTCAGCATCAGCCGGCTTTGGTAGACGGTCAACTGCTGGGCGCTGCGGCTGGCCCGCACCTTGTCCGCGCGGTACAAATAGGTGTCAATGGCCCGGGACCAGCGCTTGCGCCAGTTATCCACGGCCGGCTCCGAGGCTGTGGCAGCCATTAGCCGGTGGGCCGGCACAATTCGCGGCGCCAGCTGCGAGGTCAGCGCGTTTCGCACGTGCGCGGCCTGGGGCCCCGAACCGGCAGTGCAGCTGCGCAGGTGACTGTCCCAGTAATAGTCCCAGGAAATGGCCCGCCGGTCTGCCCAGACGGGGGAGCGCGGGCCGCGCATCATGCTGTAGCTGGCATCGAAAAGGAGCAACGCGGCCAGCGACGAGCGGCTGTTCGGCTTGGGGAAGCGTGAAGTGGCCCAAGCAGCCAGATCGGACGACAGCTCGAAAACTTCTTCCGCCAGTGAGAGCCCGTCCGCTCCGCCGTATTTCGCCAGGTCGGACTCGGCCCTCGGCGACACCGGCCCATAGTCCCAGCGGCTCGGGATGGCATCCTCCCGGTACTCCGACGTCTGCAGCTCCCCCAAGTTGGGAACGGCTTGATCCACCAGCGCGCGCATCAGGGATTCCAAGCGGTCCAGAACCCGGGGTGCACCGAGGATGCGGACCTGGATGGACGGACGGGCCGGGTCCATGCAGCGTGTGTGGAACCATCGCTGTGCGCCCCATGATCGGGCTTGGGCGGCCAGCGGAGTAACGACATCCCCGATTACGGCGTCACAGACATCCTTCTCATTGGGCTGGATGGTCAATGACCACCACTCGGCTCCTGTGGATAACGGCTTGACTGGCTGTGCCGCAGCTAACTGGCTCATGTGAAGCCCTCCCGTTGATGTCATACCGGCAAAAATTCCGGCAAGTATTTCAGGCAAAGAAGTAGGACTGATGTGCTGTGCTGCCCTCTGCAGTTTTGGGTTGGCGGCCGGTGGGGAGCCTAGGATCTCGACTTCCGCGGAAACGCGGCTTCCTTTGCTGCCGGTCCGGCCGCTGGAGGCCGGAGGAGGATTGGGGGCAGATGAGGATAATGGTGCAGATGCTCCCTGTCGGCGTGTGCGGTGCCGTCAGGCTCATATACTTCCAGCAGACACGCCGCGTTTTCTAGAGGTATCTTAAAAACCCCTCGGAATCCGAGTTACTAGTTGCACCCACAGAAATATCGGGTATAAATTCTTCGCGGAGTGGCGGGGTTGTCCCCTGGCCCGAAAGAGCCGATGTGCGGCGCCGTTCGGGGGCGCGTACGGAAAAAGTTTCCGTAACTTTGGGCGTGCACTCTGGTGGAGCGGTTGTCCGTGACCTTAGAGTCTAGTTCGTTGCCGACGGCAATTACCCTTAGCCCTGCAGGAGCAGGCCGACTTGGGCAGTTCCTGTTTCCGCATGGCCGCCCGCGGTCAGGGAAGGGCGAATGACAGAACTTCTGTGGCCGACTGACGTATCCGGGCGGCTGAGTGAGCTCCTGGCCGCTGCCTTCACCGGTGTGCGGTTTCAAATTGTCCCCCTGGCCGCGTACGAGATCACGACCCTGGACGTGGCCTGGACTGACGGGCCGTCGCTGCAGGAAGTGGATGAGGTGGCACTGGACTTCGTGCTGCGCGCTCACCTGGACTCCTGGGGCACGCCCTGCACGTTAAGAATTGACAGGATTTCCAAGCGGCGAACGATGAGTCCATCCGTTGAGGAGAGGCTGCTGAAGGTGCTGGCTTCCGAGATGGGGATGGACGCCGGACAGGTCGACATGGAAATGGTCCATCCGCTGCCTCCCGTCCTCGGTTCAGTGCGGTACTCCGCCGAAAAAGGCACGGTTCGGGAGTTCCTGGACATGCTGTTTGAAGCCACCAGTTTTGCTGCCGCGGAATTGAATGCGGCGGAACCGGACGCAGGTGGCCGCGAACCGGGCGGGCTTCTGTGCAGATGCACCCTGTGTGCGTAGCGGTCCATGAGCCTGGCTCACGGGGGCGTCCGCTTCCTTAACGAGGTCTGCTTCCGGACGCCGGAGCGTCCGGAAGCAGACCGGGCCGTTACCGGCGGCTTGCTGGTTTTGTCCCCTGAACCGCTATGCCGACGTTTGGCGGCGGCTATGCCCGGGAAGCCGGCAGTGCGGCGTCGTCGTTCAGCAGCTCGCCCTCTTCGGCGGCGGCGGTGCCGGAATCGCGGGTCAGGGTCAGGTAGGACGCGGCTGCCACAACTGAACAGGCGCTGGCGGAGGATGAGGGCATCGAAGATGCATGGGCCGGACCAATCCGAAACGGCCTGGCCAACCTGAGCGACGAGGAAGCGGCAGCCCTCGCGGCTGCTGCCGAGGCGCTGCAGGCACTCAATGCCCGGCTGCGGTCCGACCAGACGGCCTAAGCCTGATTGCCCGGGGCCCGTCGGGAATCGGCCGTCTCCACGGCGCCGGAATTGCGCGTGGCCCGTCCGCGGAATTTGCGGCAGCTGTAAACAATCAGCCCCAGGGCGATAAGCCCGGAGATGATGAGTCCGGTTCCGGTGCCCCAGCCGCCGGGCAGCCAGAGGGCATCACCGTAGGGCCACCACGGCGGAGTCTTGCCCCAGGCGCCCCAGAGAATACCTGCTGCCATGACTGACACGGCGCCGCTCGCACTGAAGCCGATGCGTGGCCAGGTTTGCACTCCCTTTTCGGCCGCTTCAAAGGCCTTGGCCTTGACCGGGCGGAGGAAGCGGTTGGCCCACCGATAGCGCAGGGAGAGCAAGGCCAGGCCGGCCACGAGGGCCAGGAGGCCGGGGCCGGGCAGCACCAAGGCGGCCAGTCCCAGGACAATCAGCGCCCATCCGGCAACCTCGATACCCACGCGGCGCAACCACCGCGGTAAGGCCTTCATCGGCACCAGTCCAGGGACGGCACGGTGTCGCTTCGGTGCGGCAGCCGGATATGCTCCCGACTGGGACGCACTGTGGGTGCGCGGCCGTAATATATGTAGGCAGAGGTTCCACTGATATGAAGAGAGTGAACATGAAAACCATGCTGACCCCCGACGATCCGTACCCCGAGGATTTGCAGGACCTGGAACTGTCGGACGTGGAAATCCTCAACAGCAAGGTGCATCGGGAGCGGGACGTGGAGATCCTCCGGGATGGTGAAATCCATCCGGAGACCGAATTTCGGCACGAGGAACTGGTGCAGGAACTCGATCGACGGGATGAGGGCTAAGGGGAAATCGCGGAGCCTGGTCGACGCGGTTCGCACGCCGCTCAGTTTCCGAGTCCGGCCTTGTCCACTCGGCGGTGGAAGCGCATGCCGGCCAGACCCCCCAAGATGGCTCCGGCGAGCGCAACCAAGGCTGCAATGATGATTGAGATGATGGCGGCGCCCGTATTGTCTCCGGAGAGCTGCGGATAGGTGTTCAGCTGGGCGTTGATGTTCAGCTCGCTCCCGGCAATGGCTCCGATAAGGGCCAGTACGACGGCGATGACGATGCCCCAGGCCCAGACCGCCACGCCCTGCTTGATGCCGCTGAACCGTGCCATCCGTCCGGCAACGTATCCGCCGCAGAAGTAGGCAACAAACAGGATCACCATGAGAATAATGATTCCGGTGATCCCGGCGCCCTCGGGGTTGGCTGTGGCCTCGCCGGCGACGTCGTTATTGTTGGCGATCAAGGCCGCGCCGAAAGCAGTGGCGATAGCGCTCAACAGCACTGTGGTTCCGGCGGCAGCCAACCAGCCGAAGAAGGCGGAGCCGATCTTGACGCCGCCAAACTCATCTTTTTCCCGTCCAACAATCTGCTCGCGGCTTTCAGCGGCGTCGTGGCGGCGGTTGGTGCTGCCGGCATTCCGGCTTGGCTGGCCGGTGCCCGCAGGGTTTGGCTTGCGGGCCGGCTCTCCGGCCGCTCCTGCGCTCGTGCTCATCGGATTCTCCCTTTACCAATTTAGGATCTGAAGAACGAACCGTAATAGACAGTGTGCTTACTAATCCTACAGGGGCGGCCTGCGTGCCGTGAAGGGGACTCGGTATCAGGAAGAAATCAGGACGAGGGTTTTGCTTCCGAGGCGGGGCTGTCCTCGTCCACTTCGAGGGCTGGCTGATCTTCCCGCTCGGCTTCGCCGTCGTTCCCGGCTTCCTCCTCGTGCTCCTGCGTCTTTGCCTCCTGGACGAGGCGGGCAGTTACTTCGTCGTTGAACTCATCCCGGGTGCCGGCCAGATTGTTGTCCGTGGCGTCGGCTCCGGGGTTGATGCTCTGATCCTGGTCGCTCATGTGCTGCTCCTGTCCTTGGCGTAACGCCCGGTGTGGAAACTTCTCCGGGAAGCGAATGGGCGTTCGGTACTTCCCCAGCCTTGCATATGCAGTGCCGGCGGCGCAGCCGGCTTGCCAACCGTGGCGGGCCCGGCCGGCGTCGGCTTCTTCCTTTTCCTGCTGGATTTCGATGCAGCTCCGCAGCGCCGCTCCTTATCTCCGGGCCCGGGCGTGCGCTCACGCTCCACCCATGTCCTCCGCTGAACGGCACAGCGACGAGACTTCACGGTGGATCCCTGACGTTCAAAAGTTCGCCGGGGAAAGGGACGGTCTTCACCGCTGTGCTGCCGGATGTGGAGCAGGGGCCCGCTCCGGCGGCGTGTCCTGCGGGCGAGGCGCCCCTCCGTCCCTTGACTGTCCCGGCGCCGCGGCGAACAATTTTTAGCGAGAGCGGCAGGAGCCGTATGGATTCGGGCACCATCCCGCGGGCCCGGCGGTAGCCGCCCACAAGGTGGTGAACCCGATGTTGCCTGAGCTGCCTCCGGACGCCGTGGAAGACTTGCGCACAGCCGTGGCCGGAACCGTTATTCTCCCGGATGAAGAAACCTACGAGACGGCACGCAACGTCTGGAACGGGATGATCGATGTCCGGCCGGCACTGATTGTCCGGGCCGGGTCCGCGAAGGACATTGCACCCGTGCTGGACTTCGCCCAGCTGTGGGGGCTGCCGCTGGCGGTGCGCGGCGGAGGGCACAACGTGGCCGGCAATGGCACGGTTGCCGACGGCGTGGTCCTGGACATGGGTGCGCTGAACGACGTCAGCGTGGACGCCGGCGCCGGTACGGTCACCGTGCAGGCGGGGGCAACCATCGGAGACGTGGACCTCGCCACCGCCCCTTACGGGCTCGCGGTTCCCCTGGGTGTGGTCTCAGGCACGGGAGTCGCCGGGCTGACGCTCGGCGGCGGCGTCGGCTGGCTCACCCGATCCGGCGGGCTGAGCATCGACAACCTGCTGGGGGCCGACGTCGTCACCTCCGACGGTGAGGAGGTGCGCGCGGACGCGGACCAGCACCCCGAGCTGTTCTGGGGGCTGCACGGCGGGGGCGGGAACTTCGGCGTGGTGACCTCTTTTACGTTTTCGGCACATCCGCTGCCCGCGCAGGTCCTCACCGGGAACCTGGTGTACGGCAACATGCACTGGCGCTCGGCGCTGCACGCCTATGACGCGTGGACGGCCGGGCTGCCCGATGAGATGACCACCATCATCAGCTGCCTGGTGCCGATCGAGGAATGGGACATGGGGGACCAGCCGCTGCTGGTGATCGGACTCGCCTGGGCGGACCCGGATCAGGAGGCCGGGGCAGCGCTGATCCGGCAGCTTACCGCGGCAGCTCCCCCTGACATGGAGGTAGTGGAAGCGGTGCCCTGGTCCGAATGGCAGACGGCCATGGACTCGACGTTTCCGCCGGGCTCGCGCGCCTACTGGAAAAACGCCAACATCGACCGACTTGATGACGCCGCCATAGATGCCCTGGTGCGCGCCGGCTGTGAGCAGACCTGGCGCGGGACCGGTTTCGACATTCACCATCTGGGCGGCGCCTACGGCCGTGTGTCGGAGGACGCCACCGCCTTTCCCACCCGGGATGCCCCCTACTGGCTGAACATTTACGGCTTCTGGCAGGACCCGGCGGACGATGCCGCCCGGACGGCCTTTGTCCGAGGGGTGGCGAAGGCCGTGGAACCGTTTTCCTCCGGCGCGCAGTACGTGAACTTTATGGGCGCCGAGGATCCGGTGGCACAGGGCACCGCCCCGTCCGTCTACGGGAAGGACAAGCTGGCCCGCCTCACGGCGCTGAAGAATGCGTACGATCCGCAGAACCTGTTCCGGCGGAACCACAACATCGTTCCCAGTACCTAATCGTTCCCAGCACCTAGCTGCTGCCTCCTGGGGGAGGTGGGGCTGCGTGCAGCCTTTCAAATTGCACTTAGTGCATCACTGCACTTAGTGTAATGACGTGTTAACCAGTAACCCCGCCGACCGCCGCACGGCGCTGAAATCCCGCCACCGGCAGGCAATCGTTGATGCCGCGGCAACTCTCATGAGCGAGCGTGCAGGCACGGATTTCACTGTCGACGAGCTCGCCGCACGCGCCGATGTGTCCCGGCGCACCGTGTTCAACCATTTCGCCTCAGTGGACGACGTCGTTACCGAAGCGTGCGGCAATGTCCTGAGCTCCGTCGTCGAGAGTCTTTCCGCAGTGCCGGCCGGCGACGGCCCCGAGGCCTCCATGATGGAGGAAATGGCCGCCGCGTTCCGGTCAGCCGACCTCGTGGGGCCCATGTCTTACCTGACCCGGGTGCTGGGCTGCCCTGATCAGGACCCGTCCCCGCATCAGGCCCTGATGACGCTGCGCGTTTTCACCGATGTGAGCGACCGGCTCCTTGACGCCATGCTCCGCCGCCGGCCGGACGCGGACAAGATCGCCCTTCACCTGCTGGTAGGGTCCCTCGCCGGCGGCATTGGTGTGCTCTACCACCACTGGGCCGCAGAAACCGGTGCTGTTGACACCCCCGAGTCGCGGCAGATCTGGGCGCGGCATCTGGAACGCCTCATCGAAGCAGTCCGGGACGGCCACGGCACCGAACCATCGGCAAGAGCTCCGGCCTAGACCCGCTTCCTCCAAAATTTTCCTTACCCACCCCTGTTAGGACTCTCATGGCTGAATTCCTCTACCGACTAGGTCGGGCGGCAGCGCGCCGGGCGCGCACCGTGCTCGCGGTCTGGATTGCCGTGCTTGCGGTTGCCGGAATAGCGTTCGCGCTCTTCGGCGGCACGCTCGCCACCGCATTTTCCATCCCCAACACCCCCACCACTCAGGTCACCGAGCGTCTGCAGGAGAAGCTCCCGCAGGCATCCGGGGGATCGGGTTCGGTTATTGTCCAGACCGAGGACGGCTCCCGCTTCACCCCGGAGCAGCAGCAGGAGATCTCCGCGCTGGTGACCGAGGCCGCCGAGATCGACGGCGTGGAAAACGTTGTTGATCCCTTTGCCACCGAGGCCGAGCGTGCGGCGCAGGGGCAGCAGCTGGCCGAGGGGCAGGCCCAGATTGAGGCCGGCCGCGCCCAGCTTGAGGAGGCCCGGGCACAGCTCGACGCCGGGCAGGAACAGCTCGATGCCGCGCGTGCGCAGGCTGAAGCCGCCGGAGCCCCGGCAGAAATGCTCGCCGGCCTGGAAACGCAGCAGGCAGAACTGGACGCCGGCCGCGACGAACTGGACACCCAGGCCGCCGAACTTGAAGCACAGGCACAGCCGGCCGAGCAGGGCGCCGAGCTGCTGGAGATGGCCGAGGGAATCCGCACCGTCTCCGAAGACGGCAGCGCGGCTGTACTGAACGTGGTCTTCTCCGACACGCAGATGGAAATCACCCAGGAGACGAAGGACGCCGTCGTGGCCGTCTTTGAGGACTCCCGGGTCGACGGCGTCAAGGTCAACTACTCAGCGGAAATCTCCGCCGCCGTCCCCAGCCTCTTCGGTGTCGGTGAAGTGGTCGGCCTGGTGGTCGCCGCCGTCGTGCTGGTCGTCATGCTCGGCAGCCTGATCGCTGCCGGTCTGCCCCTGCTGACCGCGCTGATCGGCGTCGGCATCGGCGCCCTGGGCGCGCTGGCCTTCTCCGGCGTCGTCGAAATGGCCTCGATCACCCCCATCCTTGGACTGATGCTGGGCCTCGCCGTTGGCATTGACTACGCGCTGTTCATCGTCAACCGGCACCGGCGCCAGCTGAAGGCCGGTTACGCCCTCGAGGAATCCATCGCGCTGGCCAACGGCACCTCCGGCAACGCCGTGGTGTTCGCCGGTGCCACCGTGTTCATCGCCCTGCTGGCCCTGAACGTTACGGGCATCCCCTTCCTGGGCCTGATGGGCACCGTGGGCGCCGCCTGCGTGGCCGTTGCCGTGCTGATCGCTGTCACGCTGACTCCGGCGCTGCTGAAGATCGCCGGCAGGCGCGTCCTCAGCCGCAAGGAACGTGCGGCCCTTGATGCGCACGGCGCTGCCGCCACCGCTGCGGCCGGCAACGGCCGCCCGGAGACCGCGCCGGTCAAGGCCATGGGCACCGGCCGTGCCGTGCTCACCGTGGTTGCGGCAATCGCCGGCCTGCTGCTGATCGCCATCCCGGCGCTGGACCTGCGGCAGAACCTGCCGGACGGCTCAGCCGAGGCCCACGACTCGAGCCAGTACCAGGCTTACTCAGCGGTGTCGGAAAAGTTCGGCGAGGGCCAGAACGGCTCGCTGCTGGTGGTCGCCGAGCTGCCCGGGGAGCCTTCCGAGGAGGAAGCCCTGACAGCTCAGACCGAGATCGCCCGGACCCTCTTCGACCAGGAGGACGTGGCGGCCGTTGCCCCCATCGGCTCCTCCGAGGACCGGACCGTGGCAGCCTTCCAGGTCATTCCGACCGAAGGCCCCACCAGTGAATCCACTGAAACCCTCGTGCACACGCTGCGCGACATGTCACCGCTGAACGGCGAATACGAGATCGGCGTGGCCGGCTCCGCCAGCGGCAACATCGACATCTCGGACAAGCTGTCCGAGGCGCTGCCGATCTACCTGAGTGTGGTTGTCGGGCTCTCGCTGCTGATCCTGATCCTGGTGTTCCGGTCCATCTATGTTCCGGTCATCGCCACCCTCGGCTTCATCCTGTCCTACTTCGCGGCCCTTGGCGGCGTGGTGGCCATCTACCAGTGGGGCTGGCTCTCCGGCGTCTTCGGCGTGGAGACGCCTGGTCCGATCCTGAGCTTCCTGCCGACCATCCTCGTGGGGATCCTGTTCGGCCTGGCCATGGACTACATGCTCTTCCTGGGCTCCGGCATGCGCGAAGCCTATGCCCACGGAGCGACGGCACGCGACGCCGTCGCGCAGGGTGTCCGCGCCGGCCGCTCGGTGGTCACGGCGGCAGCGATCATCATGGCCGCAGTGTTCGGCGGATTCATCTTCTCGCACAGCACGATGATTCGGCCCATTGGCTTCGCGCTGGCCTTCGGTGTCCTCCTGGACGCCTTCGTGGTGCGCATGCTGCTGATCCCGGCGCTGATGCACCTGGCCGGCGACAAGGCCTGGTGGCTGCCGAAGTGGCTGAACAAGATCCTGCCCGACGTCGACGTCGAGGGCGCTTCCCTGGAGCGCCGCCATCCGCACACCGACCAGCCGGCCGTCGACGGCGAAACCGGCCCGGCGGGCACCGCGTCCAAGGGCACAGCGCCCGGGGATACCGTGCACGACGGCGCCGCCACGCGCTGACGTCCCGCTAACTGAAAGGTGCCGCTCTGCTCCCGCAAGGGAGGAGGGCGGCACCGTCGGTTAACTCCCGGATGCTGCGCTCAGATGCGGGGCGAGGGCATCCAGCAGCCGGTCCGGGCTGCTGCAGGACACCAGGACCGCCGTCCTGCCGCACTCGATCCGGACGGACGGACCGCCCACCAAGTAGCCGGTGCCGTCCGGAAGGATGCGCAGCCCCATGCCCTCGCGCAGCCCCGTAACCGGTCCCACCGAGACGCCCGTGATCTCCCGGTAGGGGATCTCCGTCGCAAAGACGGCGGCGACCCGAATCCTGATGCCCTGCTCAGAAATCGAAATCCGGGTGGTCATCAGCAGCACGGGTACAAAAATAACCGCGATGAACAGGCCGGCCCCTAACGCGAGGGGCCCCCCTCCAGCGCGGCGATGACGGTTCCCGCTACGGTGGCGAACCCCAGACCGCCCAGGATTCCCCGGTAGCGGGCCGGCATGGCTGTGCGGAAGGTGGCTGCTTGGTTTTCTTCCCCCGAAGTCATACCCACCAGTCTGCCGCACCTCCCGCTTGGGCGGCCCTCCTTCTAGCCTTGACCCATGGAGGCCCGCTTCCGGTTTCCGCAGAGATGCTTCAGAGCAACCAGGAGGAGCCAACATGCGCACAACCACGCTGGGAACCAACGGGCCTGACGTCGGTGTCATAGGGCTGGGCTGCATGGGTATGAGCTATGCCTATGACATGGATGCGGAGCGCGACGACGCAACCTCCGTCGCGGTCATCCGCGGAGCCATCGAATTCGGGGCAACACTGATCGACACGGCGGACGTCTATGGCCCCTACACCAACGAGGAACTCGTGGGCCGGGCGCTGCAGGACGGCTACCGGGACCGGGCGGTGCTCTCCACCAAGGTGGGACTGGAAGTCAGCACCGCGTCCAGGGGAAGCGGCACGCTGCCCGGCCTGACGGTCAACGGCCGCCCCGGGCACATCCGGGAGTCCATCGACGGCAGCCTTCAACGGTTGGGAACCGACCACGTGGACCTGTATCTGCTGCACCGGGTCGATCCGCAGGTGCCGCTGGAGGAGTCCTGGGGCGCGATGGCTCAGGCCGTCCAGGACGGCAAGGCCCGTGCCATTGGCCTGTCCGAGGCCAGCGTGGAGCAGATCCGGCTGGCCCAGACCGTGCACCCCGTCACCGCCGTGCAGTCCGAGCTGTCGCTGTGGACCCGCGACCGGCTGTCCGACGTCGTGCCCTACTGCGAGGAACAGGGGATGGCTTTCCTTCCCTTCTCCCCGCTGGGCCGCGGTTTTCTGACCGGCCGCTTCACCTCGTTTGACGATTTACCGGCCGACGACATGCGGCGCCGGCTCCCGCGCTTTCAGCAGGACAACCTGAAAGCCAACCTGGCGATTGTGCAGCGGGTGCGCGACGTCGCCGAACGGGTGGGCGCTACGCCGGCGCAGGTGGCACTGGCGTGGGTGGTGGCCCAGGGCCGGCGGGTGATCCCGATTCCCGGAACCAAATCACCGAAGTACCTGCGGGACAATGTGATGGCCGGTGAGCTGCAGCTCAGCGGCGAGGACCTGGCCATGCTGGACAATGCTCCCTTGCCGGAGGGCGGCCGGTACTAGCCGACGACCGCAACCGGCGTATAACCGCCTCGGGCGCGGATATGCCGGTTGCGGGTGGTGCGGCTCACGGCACCCTGACTACCCTGTTGACCGTCCACCGGTTTCGCGGCCGGATTCCCGGCCCGCACCGTCGAAGGAGAGCGACATGCCACGTCTGCCGTTGGCCGACACTGCCGACAAACTCGAAGGGGCCGCCTGGCTGGACCCCCTTGCCGGCACGGTGTCCGGCATCGTCAAGAAAGTCCTGCCTTGGCCGGCGGTAACGGATGTCCTGCATGGTGTGCCGCTGGGCCATCCGCTGCATCCGGCGCTGGTGAGCGTGCCGCTGGGCGCCTGGTCTTCCGCCGCCGTGCTGGATCTGCTGCCCGGCAACGAGCAGGCGGCCCAAATCCTGGTGGGAGTGGGTGTGTTAGCGGCAGTGCCCGCAGCCGTCTCGGGAGTGACCGATTTTTCCCAGCTCGAAACGCGGCAGCAGCGAACCGGTATTGTGCACGAGGTCGCCAACGGCATCGCCGTCGGGCTCTATGCCGCCTCCTGGGTGGTCCGGATCCGCGGCAACCATCGGCTCGGAAAGCTGCTGTCGTTCAGCGGGTATGGCCTTTCCGGCTTCGGCGCGTACCTGGGAGCACATCTGGCCTACCGCCAGGGCGCGGGTGTGAACCGCAACGAGGACCTGCCCGAGGAAGTCCCCAGCGGCTGGCACTCGCTGGGTCTGATCCAAGGGTTTGCCGTCGGGCAGCTCCGCGCGGCGACCCTGGGCAGCGTTCCGCTGGTGGTGCTGCGGCGGGACGGTGCGGGCGACGACGGCGTGTCGGTGCTCGCCGGCACCTGCTCCCACCTCGGCGGGCCGCTGTTTGAGGGGCATCTGGAGGAAGTCCGCGGTGAGTTGGGCGTGGTCTGCCCCTGGCACGGCTGCACCTTTTCACTCAGGAGCGGCGAGGTGCTGCGCGGCCCGGCGACCGCTCCGCAGCCGGTGTTCCACACCCGGGTCCGCGGTGGCCAGCTGGAAGTAAACCTGACCGGCTCCGAGGAGTAGCCGGTTCCGCTGCAGTCCAGGTCATGGTGACTTCGCATCCGGCTTCCTCGACTCCGTCCGCGGGAGAACAGTCCCGGTAGGATCACACCAGGACGAGGGGAGGATGCATGCGGAAACCAAAACTTTCACCGCAGAACGGCAGAGTGGTGCTGGGCAATTACGGCTTGATCAAGGGGATAGCCGTGGCCACCGGACTATGGCTGGCGGCCTGGACGGTGCTGTACGTTGTTCTGCTTTTTCAGGAGCCGGTGCAGCCGGGATCGGATTTTAACCCCTTCGGCATGTGGCTGTTTATGATGGCGATCTTCGGCGGGCTTTGCCTGCTGGTGGGCGTTCCGGTGGGCCTGGTGCTGGGACTGTTGCTGCGTCCCGTGCGCCGGCAGTGGATTCACGTGGTTGCGTTCTTCGCGGTGCCCTCCATGGTGTTGTGGGCGGTGTTCGGATTCGACCCTTTCGGGGGAGTGCTGGCGCTCAGCATCGGGGCTGCCGCCGCAGCGGGTCGGCTGGCGGTGTGCCGGGATGTTGAGATCGCTTCCGCCATCACCCCGGCCGCGGGGCCCGGTAGCGTGGGGGCATGAAGAATCTTCCCCTGTCACTGGGCGTTTCCGCACTCGCCGGAGCGTTCACGCTCCGGCGACCGACCGACTGGCCAGTCGCGCTCCGCCGTGCCTATGTCCTCGCGCCCGGGATCCTGACTGCTGCCGGGGTGGCGGTGGTGCTGTTTCCGGGCCGGGCCCGGCCAGCGGCGGTGCGTGCGGCGGTGGCGGCCGGCGCCGGAGCGGCGGTAGCCGGCATGCAGGCGCTGTCGCTTCGCCTGGATGCGGGAACCGAAGACTGGTTGTCCCGGCGCGGAGTGGCAGCACCCCGTCTCTGGATGGCCGCGGCTACGGCGCTCGCGTCGCTGGGTGTTGACCTTCTCCACGACCGGGACAGCAATCCGCTCCCGGAGCAGAGCGCCTAGCCCCGACCCTTCCCACGGGCCGCCAAGCCCTCGGCCCCAAACTGCAGACGAACGGGTCGGGTCCGGGCCTATTGTTATGCTTCACCTATAACAATAGAATGAACAAATGCTGATTCGCCTGGCCCCCGCCAATGACTCGCCCCTGCACGAACAGATTGCAGGAGCGGTTCGGCAGGGCATCCTGGACGGTTCGCTGCCCGACGGGGAGCGCCTTCCCGCCGCGAAGGTGCTGGGACAGTCTCTGGGTGTCAGCCTGCACACCGTCCTGCACGCCTATCAGGACCTGCGCGATCAGGGACTCATTGAGTTGCGGCGCGGGCGTGGAGCGGTGGTTATTGCTCCGGCACCGGCCGCACGCGAGCACGTCCTGCGCATCCTTGACGACGCCGCCTCGCAGCTGGCCGGGCTCGGTCTGTCCACCGAATCGATCCTCGCGCTCTTCCGCCAACGCCTCGACAAGGAAACTTCCTCATGACGACGAATCTGCCCGCCCGCCGCACACCGTCGGATCCGGACCCTCGCTTCTGGCTGGGGGTCTTCCTTCCAGCGGCGGCGGTTCTGCTGGGATCCCTCGCACTTGTCACCGGATGGAGCGGGCGGCTTCCCGCGGAGGTTGCCCAGCAATGGAGCTGGTCCACGCAAGAAGTTACCACCGTCGGTCCGTTGTCGCTCATCGTGCTGTCCTTTGCGGCGCCGGCCGCCGCAGGGTTGGCCGTCCTGGCGTTCATGAAGTGGTCCGGGAAACTGACCGGATGGGGTCGCCGGCTGTCCGTTGCTCTCTTAGCCGGCATCGAAGTCTTCCTGGCCTCAGCGCTTCCCGTGCTGCTTAGCGGCCAGGTTGGCCTCTCGGATCCATTGCTGGCTCCGGATCCGCGTGCCTCGATGGTGATAACCGCGCTCCTGAGCGGTGGGTACGGGATTCTCGCCGCCGTCGTCGCCGGCAGTCGTCCTCTCGCGTCACCCGATGCTGCCGGCGTCCCTACCCCGGGCCTGAACCTTGCGCCGGGCGAAATCGCCGCCTGGAGCAAAGTCACCACCGCCTGGGTCTGCCTGCTCGGCGGGGGGATTGCCGGGCTGGCCCTGATCGTCGTCGGCCTGGTTAGCCCGCTGTGGTTCCTCACCATTGTGGGAACGGTTCTGCTGGCGCTCGGCGTTGTCGCCGGACGGTGGACCGTCACCGTCGATCACCGCGGGCTGACCTGCAGCTCACTGTTAGGCCTGGGTCGGTTCCGTATTCCGGCTGCCGACGGCACAACAGCGGAGGTGGTCACTGTCCGCGGCCTCACGGAGTTCCTGGGGTGGGGGATCCGGTTCGGCGGAGCGGGTTCGGTCGGGCTGATCTTCCGCAATGGCGAAGCGCTGCGTGTCCATGGTCCCGGCGGGCGAAGCCTCACGGTGACAATCCAGGACGCGGCCACTGCGGCATCGCTCTTCAACGCCCAAGCCGCCCGGAACACCACCAGCCGCTAACGGATTGGCGGGGTTGTGGCCCGCCCCGTCTACTTAGGGCAGGCGCAACTCGATCGGCGGCAGTCCCGGAGCAGGGTCCGTCGCCAGCCGAGCGTGCGTTTCCACATCGAAGCGGTCGACGCCGTAACGCAGCTTTGCGCGCTGGATTCCCTCGGGCGCAAAGCCCGCGGCCAACGCCACCCGGCAGGAAGCAGGGTTGTTGGTCCGGTGGCCCAGCTCGAGCCGGTGCAGGTGCAGTTCCTCCAGGGCCCAGCGGCTCAGCGTGGCCAGCGCACGCGCCGCCAGGCCTTTGCCGCGCACCGGAGCGGCCAGCCAGTAGTACGTCCAGGCCGTCCCGTGGCGGAAGTCGATGCTGCTGATGCCGGCGTTGCCCACGGCGGTGCCGCCGGCTTCGAGGGCCAGGTTGCCCGCGTTCGCAGGATCCCAGCCGAGGTCCTCCCGGATGATCCGCTGCGCTCCGGCGGCTGAGCCGGCCTCCGGACCGAGCTGCCGCGCCAGGTCGGGACTGCCGCGGTAAATACTGGCCAGAGCGCCGGCGTCGGCCGCCTGCCAGGGCCGCAGTAAAAGCGAGGTCATGCGCCGAGGCTACCAGCCGCCGTCGTCCGTCTTCCGCCCAGGGAGCCGCGCGCGTACGCTCCGAGGATGAATCCGGTTCTGGTCAACCTGTGGATCCTCACCGCTGTCTGTGCCGGGACGTGGGTGCTCTCCCTGCTCACCCGGGAGTATTCCTGGACCGACCGCATCTGGTCGGTGGTTCCCCTCGCCTACGTCTGGGTCTTCGCGGCGGCATCGGGCTTCGAGGGACGCCTGCTGCTGATGGCTGCGCTGGTGAGCCTGTGGGGAGCCCGGCTGACGTTCAACTTCGCGCGCAAGGGCGGATATGCGCCCGGCGGCGAAGACTACCGGTGGGCCATTCTGAGAAACCGCATGAAACCGTGGCAGTTCGCCGTCTTCAACCTCCTCTTCATCAGCATCTACCAGAACGTCATCATCTTCGCGATGACGCTGCCGGCCCTCACGGTGTACCGGCATCCCGGTCAGCTGACCGCCGGAGACTGGGCCCTGGCGGTGCTGTTTGTCGCTGCGCTGGCCGGCGAGACGGTCGCCGACCAGCAGCAGTGGAACTTTCACCAGTGGAAGGCCGCCGAACGGCGCGCCGGCCGGACGCCCCGGCCGGACTTCCTGCAAACCGGCCTCTTCCGCTTCTCGCGTCACCCCAATTTCTTCTTCGAGCAGGTGCAGTGGTGGCTGTTTTACGGCTTCGCCGTGGCGGCCACCGGCGCCTGGCTGCACTGGACCGTGCTGGGCGCGGCGCTGCTGACCCTGCTCTTTACGGGGTCCGCGCTTTTCACCGAGAGCATCTCCCGGTCCCGGCATCCGGATTATGTGCAGTATCAGCGCCGGACCTCTGCGGTCATTCCGCTCCCGCCGCGCCACCGGGTGCGGCCCGCGGAAGCCAGCTGACCGCGCCCACGGGGTTTCGGTCCGGTTCCGCGCTAACCGCCGGAATCCGGCCACCGCGGCCGGCCAATCCGACACGCCGCGCCCGGCCCGTTCGGCTGTACGGCCTTCTCTCGGCTAGAGTCTGTTCTACAGGTGTTGAATAACTAGGACACCATCCTCGCCGCGTCCCCCAGCGCGGCGGCATGAAAGGGCCTCGCTTCGGCGGGCCCTTCCGTGTATCCGAGAAGACCCTTCCGTATATCTGAGAAGATAAGTCCATGCCCGGACCGGAAACACCCCTTCCCCCTCGGCGACCCGTCCCGGACGAGCCGCGGAGCGCCCGCACCCGGGAGGCGCTTGAGAACGGGCTCTGGGAGCTGCTGCGGGACTCTGACCTGGCGGAAATCAGTGTTGCCGGGTTATGCCGGCAGGCCGGCGTGCACCGCACCACGTTCTATGGGCATCACCGCAATATTTTCGATTTCGCCGCCTCGGTCTACGTCGACGTGGTGAATCGGCTCGGTGCCGTGGACGTCGACCAGCGGGGCACCGGCCGGACACAAGCTGAAGTCGGCGTCCTGTATGCCGACGCCCTCCGGCGAATCCTGGAGCACACCCGGTCGGAGCGGCGGACCTATCGGCTGCTGTTTTCCACCGGCACCTTCCAGGAGGTGCTCGCCGAGGGGCTGCGTCCGCGGTTCCTGTTGGCCGTGTACGCCTGGGAGGGCTACGGACTGGTGCCGGACCTTGACTGCGAGGTGGCCGCGGCGTTCCTGGGCGGCGCCTACGCCTCCTGGATTGAGCAGTGGGTTGCGGGGGACGACGACGACGTCGAAGCCTGGCTGGCGTCGCTGCCGAACCTGCTGCCGGCGTGGTGGCCCCGGGACGGCTTTCCCCAAGGCTGAACCCCAGGTGCTCCGGGGCCGTGCTCCTAGGCCAGAAACTTATCCGGCGTGAGCGGCAGGTCCCTGACGCGGACGCCGGAGGCGTTGTAGGCGGCGTTTGTTATGGCCGCCGCGCTGCCCACGATGCCTATCTCCCCGAGTCCGCGCGCACCCAGCGGACCGGCATGTTCGTCCCGGTCTTCGATCCAGAGCGCGTCCATGTCCAGCACATCGGCATTCGTGGGAACGTGGTATTCGGCGAGGTCGTGATTGACGAAAATACCGAACCGCGGATCCAGCACGCTGTGCTCGTGCAGCGCCATGCCCAGGCCCATGGTCATCCCCCCGAGGAGCTGGGACCGGGCGGTCCTGGGATTGATGATCCGCCCTGCAGAGAAAACTCCCAGCATCCGGCTGACCCGGACTTCGCCGGTATCGGTCGAAATCCGCACTTCCGCGAAGTGCGCCCCGAAGGAATAGAGGGCGAGGTTCTGCGCCTCGGGGTCGGCGGGCGGCCCGGCCTCGGTCTGTGCCCCTGGCGAGGGGTGCTCGCCATGGTCGGCCCGGAACACCTGTGCTGCGGCCACGATGGTGCCGCCCCAACTCGCCGTGCCCGAAGATCCGCCGGCGACGCTGGCCGGGGGGAACCGTGTGTCACCGATCCCGAGCCGGATCCGGTCCACCGGAACCCGCAGGGCATCGGCGGCAATCTGCGTCAGGGCGGTCCAGCTGCCGGTGCCGATATCCGCGGCACCGATCTGCACGGAATAGATTCCGTCCTGCTCGTAGCCGATTCGGGCGGTGTTGGCGGGCTGGCGCATAAACGGATATACCGCACTGGCCGTGCCCATGCCCACCAGCCAGCCGTCCTCCACCACCGAGCGGGGGCGGGTGACCCTGTTCTCCCAGCCGAACCGCTCGGCCCCGAGATCGAAGCATTCCAGCAGATGTCGGCTGGAAAACGGATTGCCGGTTTCCGGATCGACGTCCGGCTCGTTCCGCCGGCGCAGCTCGAGGGGATCCAGGCCTGCCGCGGCGGCCAGTTCATCCATGGCCACCTCCGGCCCGAACATGCCCGGGCACTCACCCGGCGCGCGCATCCAGGACGGCACGGGGATATCCAGCGGAGCCAGGCGGGTGGTGGTGCGGCGGTTGGGACAGGCATACATCATCCGGAACGGTGCCGGTGTCTGCTCCGCGAATTCCTTGATCCTGGAGGTGTGCTCGTGGGTATCCATGGACATCGCCGTGAGGCGGCCGTCGTCGGCGGCGCCCAGCCGGATGTGCGCAACGGTGGGGGTGCGGTGGCTGGTGAGCGAATACATCTGCTGTCGGCTGACCGGAAACTTCACCGGACGTCCGTCGGTGCACTGTGCGGCCAGGGCAGCCATCACCACGTGCACATGAGGCATTCCCTTGGAACCGAATCCGCCGCCCACATGCGGAGCGATGACCCGGATCTGGTCCTGCTCCAGCCCCAGTACTTGTGCCAGCGTGTCCTTCACCGAATGCACGCCCTGGGTGGAATCCCACAGGGTCAGGATCCGTCCGTCCCACTGGGCCACCGTAGTGTGCGGTTCCAACGGGTTGTTGTGCTCGGCAGGGGTGGAATACGTGGCATCAACAGTAAGGACAGCGGTTTCCAAGGCGGCGTCCACATTGCCCTGGCTGCTGTCCGTAGGCGTGCCGGCGTTCAGTTCCTCTGGTGCATAGAGTGCCGGGTCGTCGCTGCGCAGTTCTGCGTTGAAGGGCTCTTCGGCATATTTCACTGACACCATTGCTGCTGCTTCCCGGGCAATCTCCGGGGTTTCGGCCAGCACTGCGGCGACAATGCAGCCCCGATAGCCCACGCCGGGATCCTGGAGGACGGCCAGTTCCCGGTCGGATGTATCCGCCAGGCGCGGCACAGTTTCCGAGGTGAGGATGGTCAGCACGCCGTCGACGGCCTCGGCTGCCGCGGTTTCCACCCGTTCCACCCGGCCCCGGGCAATGGTGGAAAGCACCGGATAGAGGTGAACGGGGTCTTTCACCGGCTGTTCATAGGCATAGGGGGCCCGCCCCGTAACCTTAAGCTCACCGTCAAGCCGCTCAAGGGATTCTCCGATGGCCGAAGCCGGCAGCAGTCTGCTCATGAGCCCATCTCTTCCCAGCCGGCGTCCACAGGGCCCTCGGGACCCTCGAGGTGATCGGTCCCCGCTGCTGCCGCCTCCGGGGCCGGTGCGCCGGTCAGCTCCCTCAGGACCGCGGCCAGGGCATTTCGAGTCATCGGCAGTTTGAAGCCGTTATCGTGCAGCGGTTCGGCGGCGGCCAGTTCGGCATCGGCTGCGGCGCGGAAGTTCTCTTCGGTAGCAGGGGCTCCGCGCAGCACGGCCTCGGCCTGCAGCGCCCGCCATGGCTTGTGGGCCACGCCGCCAAGGGCGATCCGCAGGTCACGGATCACCGGCGTGACGGCGTCGTCGTCTTCCAACTCCAGCGCAACGGCCACCGACACCAGGGCAAAGGCGTACGACGCGCGGTCCCGGACCTTGCGGTAGGCGGACCGCTGCGGCGCCGGGGGCAGCTCAACGGCGGTGACCAGCTCCCCGTGGCCAAGGACGGTGTCCTTCTCCGGCTCGTCGCCGGGCAGTCGGTGGAATTCGCTGACCTCTATGGTCCGCTCGCCGTCGCTTCCCAGCACCACCACCGCCGCATCGAGCGCGGCCAGCGCCACGGCCATGTCGGAGGGGTGGGTGGCGACACAGTGTTCCGAGGCGCCGAGGATGGCGTGGTAGCGGGTGTAGCCGCCCACGGCGGAGCAGCCCGTGCCGGGCTCGCGCTTGTTGCATGGCGTAGTGGGATCCTGGAAATACACGCAGCGGGTGCGTTGGAGCAGGTTTCCTCCGGTCGTGGCCATGTTCCGCAGCTGGCCGGACGCCCCGGAGAGCAACGCCTGCGCCAGGACCGGATAACGGCGGCGGATCACCGCGTTGGCCGCCAGATCCGCGTTGCGCACATTCGTGCCGATTCGCACCCTGCCGTCCTCGAGGACAGCCACGGCGTCCAGCGGGAGCCTGCTGACATCCACCAGCATGCCCGGGTTGTCCACACCCAGCTTCATCCGGTCCACGAGGTTGGTGCCGCCGGCCAGGAACGCGGCGTTCGGGTTGCCGCTGACCAGCGCGACGGCGGACGCGGCGTCGTCGGCGCGCCGGTATTCGAAAGGGATCATGGCCGGTCCTGGGCGGCTTCGGCGGCCTGGCGTACGGCTGCAACGATGTTCACGTAGGCACCGCAGCGGCAGAGGTTGCCGCTCAGCCGCTCACGGATTTCGGCGTCGGTGAGGTCGACGGCGCCGTCGGTCTGCAGGTTGGCGGTTGCCGTGGAAGGGTGGCCGGCGGCCGCCTCTTCGATGGCCCCTGCAGCGGAGCAGATCTGTCCGGGGGTGCAGTAGCCGCACTGGAAGGCGTCCTGATCCAGGAAGGCACGCTGGATGGGGTGCAGTCCGCCGTCCGGGGTGCCGCCGGCCAGGCCTTCGGCAGTGACGACCTCAGCGCCGTCGTGCGCCACCGCGAGGGTGAGGCAGGAATTGGTGCGCCGCCCGTCGAGCAGCACCGTGCAGGCGCCGCACTGGCCGTGGTCGCAGCCCTTCTTGGGGGAGGTCACCCCGAGCCTGTCCCTCAGCGCGTCCAACACTGTGGTGCGGGTGTCAACCCTCAGTGTCCGTTCAGCGCCGTCCACCTGCAGGGTTATTTCAGCTTCCATGTGCCGGCCGCCCTCTGCCTAATGCCATTGGTGCTGAAACCTACCGGAGGCCATGCAGGGAGACAACCATGTTCCGGGTAACTTCGGAGAAAGAGGGCGGGGTTAAACAAAAACGGCCCCGACCGGTTTTCACCGGTCAGGACCATCTTCTTGGTTGCGGGGGCAAGATTTGAACTTGCGACCTCTGGGTTATGAGCCCAGCGAGCTACCGAACTGCTCCACCCCGCGTCGTACTTAGAACTGTACCCCCATGTCAGCCCGGATGAAGAATCCAGTGACGGCCGTCACGATGCGGGCCCGATTTTCCTCGGTAAGGTGGCCTTGTGAGCCTTCCCACCGTAGATGCAACAGTCACTTATCCCTCCGGCGCCGTGGAATCCGCCGGCACGGTCCTGCATGTCCAGGATCTGGCCGACGGCACCCGGGCCGTCCTGCTGGACACCACCGCCGTCCATCCGGTGGATGCCGGCTGGCCCGACCAGGGGGCCGACCGGGCGGTGCTGAGGACCGCCGCCGGCACCGCGCATGACGTGCTGGACGCCGTCGTCGCCGCCACCGACGGAACAGCGCTCTGCCTCGGCGCCGATATTCCGGTGAAGAAGGGCACCGAGGGATGGGTTTTCACCGTTGCCCATGTGCTGCCCGGGGATGCCTCGGTGCAGGAGGGCGACTCCGTGCAGGTCGAGGTGGACTCCGCGTACCGGGCCGCGCTCTCCGCCGGGCACACCGCCTGCCACTTGGCCTCGCTGGCACTGAACCGGCAGTTGGCCGGTGCCTGGAAGAAGGAGGTCCTGCCCGACGCCGCCGGGAACCCCAACTTTGACGCCCTGGCGATCGAAACCTCCACGATCACCGAACACGGCTCCACCGACGTGTACCGGCTCGGAAAGTCGCTGCGCCGCAAGGGTTTTTCGCCGGAGGTGCTGGAGGACCTGCCCGCCGTGGAAGCGGGCATCAACGCGACCCTGGCCGACTGGACCGCCAGCGGAGCCGACGTGCGCATTGAGTGCGACGGCGATCGGCTGACCGACCTGCGGCGGTGGAGCGTGGACCTGCCCGACGGGACGGTTTCCATTCCCTGCGGCGGCACCCACGTGGGATCCCTCAAGGAAGCCGGCGGCATTCAGGTCACGCTGACCGCCGCCGCGGGCGAGGGTGCGGTGACCCTGACCATGGACACCATCTGCGTGCAGCCCGCCGGATAGCCGGTCAGGCGCCCACGTATGCGGCGAGATGCTCGCCGGTCAGCGTGGAGCGGCCGGCCACCAGGTCCGCCGGGGTGCCCTCGAAAACGATCCGGCCGCCGTCGTGCCCTGCCCCCGGACCCAGGTCGATGATCCAGTCGGCGTGCGCCATCACTGCCTGATGGTGCTCGATGACAATGACCGACTTGCCGGAGTCCACCAGCCGGTCCAGAAGCCCCAGCAGCTGCGCCACATCGGCCAGGTGCAGTCCCGTGGTGGGTTCGTCCAGGACATAGACGCCGCCCTTTTCGGCCATTTGCGTGGCCAGCTTCAGGCGCTGCCGCTCGCCGCCGGACAGCGTGGTGAGCGGCTGGCCAAGGTGAAGGTAACCGAGCCCGACGTCGGCCAGCCGGCCCAGGATCTTGTGGGCGGCCGGCAGGGCTGAGCCTTCGGTCAGCTCTTCGGCGGTCCCCTTGCCGGCGGCGCCCGCGGCGGCGCCGGCGAAAAACGCCTCGGCCTCCGTCACCGACATTCCCAGCACCTCGGCGATGTTCCGCCCGCCCAGGGTGTATTCCAGCACCGCGGCCTGGAACCGCCGGCCCTCGCACTCCTCGCAGGTGGACTCCACGGTGGCCATGACACCCAAATCCGTGAAGATTACGCCGGCTCCGTTGCAGGCCGGGCAGGCGCCCTCCGAATTGGAACTGAACAGCGCCGGCTTGACCCCGTTGGCCTTGGCGAACGCCTTGCGGATCGGCTCCAGCATCCCCGTGTACGTGGCCGGATTGCTGCGCCGGGAACCCTTGATCGCGCCCTGGTCGATCACCACCACGCCGTCCCGCCGCGCCACCGAGCCATGGATGAGGGAGCTCTTTCCGGAGCCGGCCACGCCCGTGAGGACACAGAACACGCCAAGGGGCAGGTCGACGTCGACGTCCTGCAGGTTGTTTGTTGCGGCGCCGCGGACCTCCAGCGTGCCGGAGGGTGACCGGACCGTGTCCTTCAGCCGCGCCCGGTCGTCGAGGTGCCGCCCGGTGATGGTTCCGCTGGTCCGCAGGTCTTCCACGGTGCCCTGGAAGCACACGGCACCGCCGTCGATGCCGGCCCCGGGACCCAGATCGATCACGTGGTCGGCAATGGCGATGGTCTCGGGTTTGTGCTCGACGACGAGCACTGTGTTGCCCTTGTCGCGCAGCTGCAGGAGCAGTCCGTTCATCCGTTCAATGTCGTGCGGATGCAGGCCGATCGTCGGCTCGTCAAACACATACGTGACGTCGGTGAGGGAGGAGCCGAGGTGCCGGATCATCTTGGTGCGCTGGGATTCACCGCCCGAGAGGGTGCCCGAGGGCCGGTCCAGGCTCAGGTAGCCGAGCCCGATGGCGGCAAACGAGTCCAGCAGGTGCTGGAGCCCGGCCAGCAGGGGCGCCACCGACGGCTCCTCCAGGCCGCGGACCCACTCGGCCAGGTCGGTGATCTGCATCGAGCAGGCGTCGGCAATGCTCTTGCCGTTGATCTTCGAGGAGCGGGCCTCCGGGCTGAGCCGGGTGCCCGCGCACTCGGGGCAGGTGGTGAAGGTGATGGCGCGCTCCACGAAGGCGCGGATGTGCGGCTGCATCGCCTCCGGGTCCTTGGCGAGCATCGACTTCTGGATCTTCGGTATCAGGCCTTCGTAGGTGATGTTGATGCCCTCGACCTTGATCTTGGTGGGCTCCTTGTACAGCAGGTCGTGCAGTTCCCGCTTGGTGAATTTGGCTATCGGTTTGTCCGGATCGAGGAAGCCGGTGCCGGTGTAGATCCGCCCGTACCAGCCGTCCATGCTGTAGCCGGGGATCGTGAGGGCGCCCTCACGCAGCGTCTTGTCGTCGTCGTACAGCGCTGACAAGTCGAAGTCGGTGACCGAGCCCATGCCCTCGCAGCGCGGGCACATGCCGCCGAGCCGGTTGAACGTTGCCTTTTCGGCCTTGGTCTTGCCGCCGCGCTCAACCGTGATGGCGCCGCTGGCCTTTACCGAGGGCACGTTGAAGGAGTAGGCGTTGGGGGAGCCGATGCGGGGCTCCCCGAGCCGGCTGAAAACGATGCGCAGCATGGCGTTGGCGTCCGTGGCGGTGCCCACCGTGGAGCGGGGATTGGCGCCCATCCGCTCCTGGTCAACGATGATCGCCGTGGTCAGGCCCTCGAGCCGGTCCACGTCCGGACGGGCCAGGTTCGGCATGAAGCCCTGCACGAAGGCGCTGTAGGTCTCGTTGATCAGCCGCTGGGATTCCGCTGCAATGGTTCCGAAGACCAGCGAACTCTTGCCGGATCCGGAGACGCCGGTGAAGGCGGTGAGGCGGCGCTTCGGGATCTCGATGCTGATGTCTTTAAGGTTGTTGCCGCGGGCACCCTGAACCCGGATGGCATCCTGCTGGTCCGCCGCGTGCTGCGCCGTTGCAGGGGTCTCGGTACCTGTCGCCATGCTGCGTCTCCATCCCTTGCACTGTCCGCCGTGGTCAGTGCATCTGATTCTCCGTTGCGTGCCCAGGCAGCTGGCCGGCAGGGTGTCGACCTCCTGGCGGCTGTTCCACCTCCACACCGGGGCGGCTCGAGGCCTGCGACACAGAATGTCCAACGCTGTTCAGATTGCCATTCGGCGGCAGGCACTGGCAATCCCCGCCGTGGAGGGCGAACACGGCTTCGGCCGTCCGCGGATTGGTGCTAGTGTCATGCTGCCGAAGGCGGGCGCCTGCGTGCGTTATCTACCTGGCAGACCCTTCCGATTGTTCCGGCAAACCGCTCCCTCCGGGGCGCCGCCGGAATCGAAGCTCCAAGGAGACGCCCATGATTACCAGCGAAGCCGAATTCCTCAGCCGGGCGGTCAGCCTGGCCACCGCCAACGTTGCCGACAGCGGCGGCCCGTTCGGGGCAGTTATCGTCACCGCGGACGGCCAGGCGTTTGAGGGCGTCAACCGGGTCACCGCGGCCAACGACCCCACCGCACACGCGGAAGTGAGTGCCATCCGCAATGCCTGTGCGGCGCTGGGCACCTTCGACCTCAGCGGAGCGGTTCTCTACACCAGCTGCGAACCCTGCCCGATGTGCCTTGCGGCGTCGCTCTGGGCCCGCGTGGGCCGGGTGGTGTTCGCCGCCGACCGGCACGATGCCGCCGGTGCAGGGTTCGACGACGCCGCCTTCTACGAGTACTTCGAGACCCCGACCGGGCGCCGGACCCTCCCCGTGGAACAGTTGGCTGTTGAGGGCAGTCCGGCCATGGCACCCTTCGACGCCTGGAACGCCGCGGAACGCCGCACCGACTACTGATATCCGGCCCGCGTTTTCACGCGGACCGGACCGATGGTCTTGGCAAAGCAGACCGAGTCCTCCCGTCCGGCGTACGGACCGAAGTTGGGCACCACGGTGTATCCGCCGTGCTGGTAGAACCGGCGCCCGTCCGGCTGTGCTGATCCTGCTTCGGCAGTGATGACGTCGTAGCCTGCGGCCCGGGCCCGGTACTCCAGTGCGGTGAGGATGGCCGTGGCAACCCCGGAGCCGCGGGCATAGGGCAGGACGTAAATCCGTTTGACCTCCGCCGTGGTGTCGCCGATCCTTCGCAGCCCGCCGCACCCCAGCGGCTGTCCGGAGCTCTTTTCATAGGCCACCAGGAACACGGCCGTGTCCTCCGCGGTGGGAGGTGAGGGCTCGCGGTCCGCGCTGCCAAACCGGAAGTCCAGCTCCGACTGCTGGGCCGCGCGCAAATCGGCACCCACCGGGTTGGTCCAGGGAACTTCCCGGATGGTGAGGTGCGGTGGTTGGTCGGCAAGCATGTGGGACCTCCTGTGCGGGCACCCGAGCGGGCTTTCCCCCAACTTAGGCGCCGGCGGTTTCAACCGTGTTTCAGTGCTGTGGCCAGTTGGCTAACAGGAAGCAGAGATAGCGGATGCGTGCAAAAATGGAAGGGATGACTTCCCTCGATACTTCCCCCGCAACCCCGTCCAAGCCGGTCGGCACCTCCAAGGCGCAGCTGCAGGCGCGGAAGGCGCAGGTCCGCCCTGCCACCGAGGGCTGGGAACAGGCCAAGGAACCGGACGGCCGCCCGCTGCTGCAGTTCAAGTCCCCGCGTGTGTCGCAGCCGCCGGTGCACCTGGCCGACCTGACCCTGTCCGAGCGCCAGGCGAAGCTCAAGGAGCTGGGCCTGCCCGCGTTCCGCGCCAAGCAGCTCTCGGTGCACTACTTCCAGCACTACACCACGGACCCGGAAACCATGAGCGACCTCCCCAAGGAGCGCCGCGATGACCTGGTGCAGGAGATGTTCCCGACGCTGCTGACCGAGGTCAAGCGCCTGACCACCGACAACGGCGACACCATCAAGTTCCTCTGGCGTCTCTTCGACGGTTCCCTCGTGGAGTCGGTGCTGATGCGCTACCCCGGCCGCATCACCCTGTGCGTGTCCAGCCAGTGCGGCTGCGGCATGAACTGCCCGTTCTGCGCCACCGGCCAGGCCGGCCTGACCCGGAACATGTCCACCGCGGAAATCCTGGACCAGATTGTCCAAGCCAACCGCGTGATCAAGGAGGGCGGCCTGGGCGGCAAGCGCCGCGACGGCGGGCACGACGCCGAGCGCGTCACCAACATTGTCTTCATGGGCATGGGCGAGCCGCTGGCCAACTACAAGCGCGTGATGAACGCCGTGCACCGCATGGCAGCGGACGTTCCCGAAGGCCTGGGCATGAGCGCCCGGCACATCACCGTGTCCACCGTGGGCCTGGTGCCGGCCATCAACAAGCTGGCCGAGGAGAACATCCCGGTCACCTTCGCGCTGAGCCTGCACGCCCCCGATGATGAGCTGCGCGATGAACTGATTCCGGTCAACAGCCGCTGGAAGGTGGACGAGGCTCTGGACGCCGCGTACAACTACTACCGCGTCACCGGCCGCCGCGTGTCCATCGAATATGCGCTGATCAAGGACATGAACGACCATCCGTGGCGCGCCGATCTGCTGGCGAAGAAGCTCAACGCCCGCGGCCGCGGCTGGGTGCACGTGAATCCGATTCCACTGAACCCCACGCCGGGTTCCATTTGGACCTCGCCGGAGCCGCACGTGACCCGCGACTTCATCAACCACCTCATCGATGCCGGCATCCCCACCACGCTGCGCGATACCCGCGGCAAGGAGATCGACGGCGCCTGCGGTCAGCTGGCTGCCGCGGACTAGGAACCCGGTACCCCGAAGCGGGTGGGGGCATCAGCCCCTACCCGTCGTGGGCCGCGTGCCAGTTGTTGTGCAACATCTGGTGCTCAGCTGCGACAAAGGCCCCGCACCTCAGGCACGTTAAATGTGCTGCGCGTGTTGCTTTCTCATACTGGTCGAGTACCTTTACCGGCTCCATGCCGAGGTATCGCTGAATCTTTGTCGTGAATTCCATGGGGCCAGTCTGCCTGTGAACGGGCCACTGCCCAAATGCGGGGCCTCGTGTCCGCTTCGGGCTACGAAGCGCAATCGGTAGTGTCCAAAACCGTGTGGGGCAGCTGCGGGAAACCGGTCATGGGCCAACGCTAACGGCGGCGGACCGTAAAACGACGACGGCGGGGGACCGGGTTGCGAAACCCGGCCTCCCGCCGTCGTCGTGCTTAGAGGGCTACTTGGTGACGTGGTCCACCAGCGAGTCGGCGATTCCGATGTACTTGGCCGGGGTCAGGTCCAGCAGGCGCGCTTCGGCGTCGGCCGGCAGGCCCAGGCCGGAGACGAATTCGCGCATCCGCTCGGCGTCCACGCGCTGCCCGCGGGTCAGGTCCTTGAGGCGTTCGTACGGGTTTTCCATGCCGGGGGCGCCGGCGATGGCCTCGGCGCGCATGACCATCTGGATGGCTTCGCCGAGCACCTCCCAGTTGGTGTCCAGGTCCGCGGCCAGGACGTCGTCGGCCACGTCCAGGCGCTCCAGGCCCTTGGCCACGTTGGAGATGGCGAGCACCGAGTGGCCGAACGCCACGCCGATGTTGCGCTGTGAGGAGGAATCCGTGAGGTCGCGCTGCCAGCGGGAAGTCACCAGGGTGGATGCCAGAGTGTCCAGCAGGCCGTTGGAGATCTCCAGGTTGGCTTCGGCGTTTTCGAAGCGGATCGGGTTGACCTTGTGCGGCATGGTGGAGGAACCCGTGGCGCCGGCCACCGGGATCTGCTTGAAGTAGCCGATGGAGATGTAGCTCCACACGTCGGTGCAGAAGTTGTGCAGGATCCGGTTGAACCGGGCCATGTCGGCGTACAGCTCGGCCTGCCAGTCGTGGGATTCGATCTGCGTGGTCAGCGGATTCCAGTGCAGGCCCAGGCCCTCGACGAAGCTGCGCGCCACCTGCTGCCAGTCGGCGTCGGGCACCGAAGCGTAGTGTGCCGCGTAGGTGCCGGTGGCGCCGTTGATTTTGCCCAGGTATTCGGTCTTCTCAATGCGGCGCAGCTGCCGGGACAGTCGGTGGGCCGTCACGGCCAGTTCCTTGCCCAGAGTGGTGGGGGTGGCGGGCTGGCCGTGCGTCCGGGAGAGCATCGGCACGGCGCGGGTTTCCTCGGCCATGACTGTGATCCGGTCGACCAGGTCGTGCGCGGCGGGAAGCCAGACATTCTCCACGGCGCCCTTGACGCCCAGGGCGTAGGAGAGGTTGTTGATGTCCTCAGAGGTGCAGCCGAAGTGCACCAGCGAGGTCAGGTTTTCGATGCCGATGGCTGCCAGGCGGCGGCCGATGTAGTACTCCACGGCCTTGACGTCGTGAACCGTGACCTGCTCGATTTCACCCAGTTCGGCTATCGAGTTGCCGTCGAAACCGGAGACGATTTCGCGCAGCTGCGCCTGCTGCTCGGCGCTCAGCGGGGAAGTGCCGGGAAGCACAGCATTGGACGTGAGGTGGATCAGCCACTCGACTTCGACGTGCGTGCGGTCGCGGTTCAGCGCGGCCTCGGACAGGTAGTCCACCAGCGGGGCCGTGACGCCGCGGTAGCGGCCGTCCAACGGACCGAGCGCAATGGCGGGAGTGACGGAAGCAAGAGGGACGCGGGAAGCAGCGGAGTCAGCCATGCCGCAATTCTTTCACGGCTCGGCCGCGCTCCCTGCTGTGTGACTTGCGGGTCACCTGATGCCATACGAGCGTTTGCGCCGGTAAATGGTTGCGCGGGACATGCCCAGCGCCGCCGCGGCCCGGGTCATATTGCCGTCGTTCTCCTCCAGCGCCCGCACAATCGCGTCGCGCTGCAGCGCCTCCAACGGTGAGAGGCGGTATTTGCTCAGGGCCCGCACCTCGGCCGGCAGCTGGTCAGTCCCGGCCACACCGGAGCGCTGCCGCAGCGTCACATCGCGGAGGATTCCCCGCAGCTGCGCCACGTTGCCGGGCCAGTTGAATTTGGCCAGGTGCTGCATGGCCTCCGGCGAAAGCGTGACACCGGGCCCCTTGCCGGGCTGCTGCGCCGCCTTGCCGAGCAGATGAGGCACCAGCTCATCCAGATCCTCTATCCGGTGGCGGAGCGCGGAAACCGCCACCGTGTGCTTGAAAAACGGTTGAATGCTGACCTCGAAATCCGGATCATCCACGGTGCTGTCGACGGTTGCCATCAGCCGCCCCCTGCCCTCCGCGGACTGCAGCAGGCCGGACAACGGCTCCACCAGCTCGGCCGGGAGGGTATTAACGTCCCGAAGCAGCAGCTCGAAGTTCTCCTCCTCCACCGCCGCCGCCACGGCATTGAGGTATTCCTCCTTGGTCCGGTGCCCTCCCGGACCCAGGACCTCCAAGCGGGCGGCCGAAGGGAACTGCGCAGCCACCGAGCGGAGCAGCGCGGCGCGGCCGCTGCCGGGTTCCCCGGCAACCAGGAACCAGCCGCCGTCCCGGTAGCAGCGGTCAACCTCCTGCTGGCTCCGGCGCCAGGACGGGCTCCTGCCCACGAGCCCGGGCAGGGTCTGCCGGCCGGGATGTCCTGCCGCGGCAGCGCGGGCCGGCTCCAGCAGCTGGACGGTGAACACGGTGCTTGTGCTGTCGTGATCCGGCGGCTCCGTTGACAGTCGGACGGTCCGCCCGCTGGGCAGCGGCACAATGAAGTTCCGGCCGGCCGGATGCGTGGACTCCAGGGCGTACTCCGCCAGCGAGGCCAGGTCCTGTCCGTCCAGGGAGGACCGCAGCTTCCGGTTCATCAGCACCTGATCCCCGCCGAGAGCCAGGATTGCCTGCGAGGTCCGCCTGGATGCTCGCAGGAAACCGTTGAACGGGGCGGTCTCCGCTTCGAGGGCCTGGCTCAGGATCCGGTCCTGGATGTGCCGGGCCGCGGTTTTGGCCAGGGTCATGAGGAGACTGCCGCCGTTGGCCGCCCAGGTGGTGAGGTCGAGGACGCCCAGCAGCTTCCCGGACACCGGATGGAGAATCGGCACGCCGGCACAGGACAGGGCCGCCAGATCATCCGTGTAGTGTTCCCGGCCCAGCACCAGGGCGGGCATTCGCATTTCCACGGCAGTGCCAATGCCGTTGGTGCCGACAAACTGTTCCGAGTAGCTGTACCCCCGGGCCAGCCGGACATCGTCCATGGCTGCCTTGATTGTCCGGTCAGCCGTTATCCGCTGGGTGATCACGCCGTCGGCGGTTGTCAGGATCACGGCCACGGGTTCGGCGGCGAGGTTTTCCGCCAGCTGCGCCAGAATCGGGGCGGCCGCCCGGATCAGCGTGGCTTCGGTGTTGGGTTCGCGGATGAATTGGGATTCCGCCCGGTGGGGATGCACCGTCAGTGCGCGGGACCTAAGCCAGGACTGCCGGATCGGTTCCCGCACCGCAGCTTCCGCCTCCGCCGCCTGAGCCGTTAGGAATCGTTCTCTTGCCTCATGCAGCTGGCGCTCGCTGGCGCCCGTTGGCCGGGATCCCATCGCCACACCGCCTTCAGCATTGAAGTCTGCACTACCGAAAGACCTCCCCCAGGTCCGTTTGGGCGCGCCGAGGGCCGCCTTCGTTTCTGGAGCTTACCGGGCGCGGCTCCGGAAGCCCATCTCAAAATGAGACGCCGTCCCCAGCCCGGTTCCGGTGTCATTGGATCACAGAGGCGGGCCGGCCGAATCGAATCGGCACCCAACCGATGCGCCACCGATGCTTCGGCACTTCGGACCGCCTCCGACCCGCGGGTCCATGACGGCCCCGCGGGTGCCCCAGCCCTAACAAGGAGGCAGCGTTGAGCAGGCAAAGCTTGAGCAAGGCTCACAAGAAGATCAGCGAGTTGTCGTGGGAACCGACCTTCGCCACGCCGGCAACCCGATTTGGCACCGATTACAACTTCACCAAATCCCCCAAGAAGGATCCGCTGAAGCAGATCCTGCGCTCCTACTTCCCGATGGAGGAGGAGAAGGACAACCGCGTGTACGGCGCCATGGACGGCGCGATCCGCGGCAACATGTTCCGCCAGGTGCAGGAGCGCTGGATGGAGTGGCAGAAGCTCTTCCTGTCCATCATTCCGTTCCCGGAGATCTCGGCAGCCCGGGCCATGCCCATGGCCATTGACGCCGTTCCGAATCCGGACCTGCACAACGGGCTGGCCGTCCAGATGATCGACGAGGTCCGCCACTCCACGATCCAGATGAACCTGAAAAAGCTGTACATGAACCACTACATCGACCCGGCAGGGTTCGACATCAGCGAGAAGGCCTTCGCCAACAACTACGCCGGCACCATCGGCCGCCAGTTCGGCGAGGGCTTCATCACCGGTGATGCCATCACCGCGGCCAACATCTACCTGACGGTGGTGGCCGAAACAGCGTTCACCAACACCTTGTTCGTCGCCATGCCTGCGGAGGCCGCAGCCAACGGCGACTACCTGCTGCCGACGGTCTTCCACTCGGTCCAGTCCGACGAGTCACGGCACATCTCCAACGGCTACTCCATCCTGCTGATGGCCCTGGCCGATGAGGACAACCGGGTGCTGCTCGAACGCGACCTGCGGTACGCCTGGTGGAACAACCACTGCGTCGTCGACGCCGCGATCGGCACGTTCATTGAGTACGGCACCAAGGACCGCCGGAAGGACCGGGACAGCTACGCCGAAATGTGGCGGCGCTGGATCTACGACGACTATTACCGCAGCTATCTGCTGCCGCTGGAAAAGTACGGCCTGAAAATCCCGCATGACCTGGTCGAAGAGGCCTGGAACCGCATCGTCAACAAGGGATACGTCCACGAGGTGGCGCAGTTCTTCGCCACCGGCTGGCCGGTGAACTACTGGCGGATCGATCCGATGACTGACCAGGACTTCGAGTGGTTCGAGGAGAAGTATCCCGGCTGGTACAGCAAGTACGGCAAATGGTGGGAAAACTACAACCGGCTGCGCTATCCGGGCGGGCACAAGGCCATCGCCTTCGAAGACGTCGACTACCAGTACCCGCACCGGTGCTGGACGTGCATGGTGCCGTGCCTGATCCGCGAGGACATGGTGACGGAAAAGGTCGACGGACAGTGGCGGACCTACTGTTCCGAAACCTGCGCCTGGACCGACATCAAGGCCTTCCGGCCCGAGTACGAGGGCAGGCCGACGCCGAACATGGGCCGGCTCACCGGAGACCGGGAATGGGAGACCCTCAACCACAACGAGGAGGTTTCCCACATCATCAAGAAGCTCGGCTACGTGCGCGACGACGGCAAGACCCTCATCGCGCAACCGCACCTCGACCTTGATGATCCCAAGAAGCTGTGGACACTCGACGACTTCAAGGGCATCCCCTTCCCCAGCCCCAACGTGACCTTGAACGAAATGTCCGACTCGGAGCGGGAGGCCCACATTGCGGCCTACAAGGCAGGCGGACCGGGAGGCCGCTTCGCGGCCACGGGGTAAGAACCCCCTTGATCACCCGGAAGCGGCGTTATTGCACGCGCCTGGCGCCGCTTCCGGGCCAGCCGGCCGGCCAAGGCCACCGCCACCGTCCGCATTGGCCGGAGAAAGACACTTGCTAGGAGAAAGAATGGGCAGGAACCACAAAGTCCGCTTCGAACCGGTTGAACTTGAGATCGACGTCGACGAGGACGAAACCGTCCTGGATGCGGCGTTCCGGCAGGGGGTTTCCCTGATGCACGGTTGCCGGGAAGGCCAATGCTCCGCCTGCAAGTCCTTCCTGCTCGACGGCGATGTCCAGATGGACCGGTATTCCACTTTCGCGCTGGCCGAGTCGGAAAGCGAGGAAGGGTACGTCCTGCTCTGCAAGACGCATGTTTACAGTGACTGCGAAGTTGAACTGATCAATTTTGACGAGGACGAGCTGCGCAACGCGGTTCCCCTGCAGAATCTGACCACCTCCGTCACGGCGATCACTGCGCTGACGGCTGACATCGTGTCGCTGAAGCTGCTGCCGGCCGGATCCGCGCGGTTCCAGTTCAAACCGGGCCAGTACGCGGACCTGGTGATCCCCGGCACGCCGGAGCACCGCTCCTTCTCCATGGCAATGACTCCCGACGACGGTCCGGAGCTCGAATTCATCATTAAGAGGTATCCGGGCGGAAGGTTCTCCGCCCTGCTGGAGTCCGAGCTGAAGGTCGGCGACAAACTCGACCTGGCCGGCCCCTATGGATCCTTCACCATCAGGGACAAATCGGAGCGCCCCATCGTCTGCGTGGGCCGCGGCGCCGGGCTGGCGCCGATCCTGTCCCTGCTGCGCCATTTGGCGAAGACGCAGAATCCACGGCCGGTGCATTTCTACTTTGGCGCCCGCGCCGCCGCGGATCTTTTTTATCTGGCCGAGATCAGCGAGCTGGGCAGCCGGCTCGCTGACTTCACGTTCATTCCCTGCCTCTCCGACGGCGGCGCGGCGGACGGGACCAACCTGGGGATGGCGGTCGAAGTCGGCCGGGTCACCGACGTCCTCGAACGCCGCGAAGCTGACCTGACCGGGACCGACCTGTACCTGTGCGGGCCGACTCCCATGGTCGACGCCGCCATGGCCTTCCTGGACAGCCAAAATGTCCCGCGCGAGCAGGTCTTCTTCGACAAATTCACAACCACGGTTCCGCAAGACTGAGGAAAGCGAGCATCACCATGAGCACACCCACAGCGGCCAAGCCCGAAAATCCGGAGCGCAGCTTTCCCAAGCCGCAATTCACTGACGCCGAAGCCGGCGCGCTGGAATTCCCGAGCTCCACCAGCCGGTCGTACAGCTATTTCACTCCCGAAAAGCTGCGGGCCACCATGTATGAAGACGTCACTCTCGACGTGCAGCCTGATCCGGAACGACATCTTTATCAGGGCTGGATCTACGGATTCCGTGACGGCCCCGGGGGTTATCCCAAGGAATGGACCGCGCTGAAATCCAGTGACTGGCACCAGTTCCGGGATCCGAACGGCGAGTGGGAACAGACCATTTTCCGCAACAATGCCAATGTGGTCCGCCAGGTGCAGCAGAACCTGGCCAACGCCCAGCTGGCCAAGGCCTATGACAGCTGGACGCCGGCCTGGACCCGGTTCGTGGAACGGAACCTCGGTGCGTGGATGCACGCAGAGCACGGTCTGGGCCTGCATGTGTTCACCGCCGTCCAGCGCTCGGGCCCCACCAACATGATCAACACCGCCGTGGCCGTCAACAGTGCTCACAAGCTGCGTTTCGCCCAGGACCTGGCGCTGTACAACCTTGACCTGAGCGAGGTGGTCGAGGGGTTCAACGGCGACGTGCACCGGGAGGTGTGGCAGACCGATCCGGTCTGGCAGGGTGTCCGGGAAAACGTCGAGCTCCTGACCGCCGCCAGCGACTGGGCCGAGGCAGTCTTCGCCACCAACGTGGTTTACGAGCAGCTCGTCGGCGTGCTGTTCCGGAGCCACCTGGTCATGCAGATCGCTGCCCGCAACGGTGACTACGTCACCCCCAGCCTGGTGGGCTCCGGGGAACACGACTACAGCCGCGACCAGGCCTACACCAGGGCGCTGTTCGCCATGCTGGTGCGCGATGAAGCGCACGGTGAAGCCAACAAAGCGAAGCTGTCCGAGTGGCTGGCGGTCTGGGTGCCCCGAAGCCTGAAGGCGGCACAGGACCTTCAGCCCATCTGGTCCCAGCCGCTGGAACGCGTGATGCCGTTCGCTGAATCGTTCGAGGCGGCAAAGGACGGCCTCCGCACCCTGTTGTTGAAGGACCTCGGAATCGACGTACCGAAGGAGCTGAACTGATGAACGAAATGGTATTTGGATCTGTCGCCGGATCCTCGAACATGTGCGGTGTCACCCTCATGAACAACCAGAACGGATATGTCGTTGCCGAGGTCATGGGCCGCAAGCCCGGGGTGAAGCTGGTGGAATTTCCCTCCATGATCCGGGTCGACAGCACCGAGACCCTGACGTTCGATTTCGCCGAGATCGGAGAAGAGCTCGGCCAGGATTTCGACCAGACGGATTTCGAGGAAATCATGTCCACGCACTACGGGCGCATGGTGCATTTCGATGACCGCACCATGCTCTTCGCCAACCCCGAAGAGGCAGCCGAGTACATCGGCTTTGACCTGATGCCGGTCCAGCCGTGAAAGCCGTGCAGCTGGGGCTCTACAACTCCAAGCCGGAGCTGGTGGAGGTGCCGCGGCCCACGGTCGACGGGCCGATGGACGTGATTGTCAGAGTGGGCGGCGCGGGCGTGTGCCGGACTGACCTTCACATCATCGAGGGCCAGTGGGAGGAAAAATCCGGTGTGCAGCTGCCGTACACCATCGGCCACGAGAACGCGGGCTGGGTCGAGGAGGTGGGCAGCGCCGTCACGAACATCGCCCCCGGAGACCCGGTCATCCTGCATCCGCTGGCGACCTGCGGCTTGTGCCGGGCCTGCCGGGCCGGGGACGACGTGCACTGCGCCAACTCCAAATTCCCGGGCATCGATTCCGACGGCGGCTACGCCGAGTATCTCAAGACGACGGCCCGTTCCGTGGTCAAACTCGATCCGTCCCTCCAGCCGGCGGACGTGGCAGCCCTCGCCGACGCGGGCCTCACCGCGTACCACGCGGTGGCCAAGGCAGCCCGGATCCTGAGGCCCGGCCATCGGGCGGTCATCATCGGAGCCGGCGGGCTCGGCCACATCGGCATTCAAGTCCTGGCGGCTTTGTCCGCAGCGGAAATGATCGTCGTGGACCGTTCCCCGGAGGCCCTGGAGCTGGCCAAGGATCTGGGTGCCCGGCACACCGTGGTGGCCGACGGCGGGCAGGTCGACGCCGTGCTGGCTCTGACCGGCGGAGAAGGCGCCGAGGTGGTGCTGGACTTCGTCGGGGAGGGCGGTGCCATCGAGGATGGCATCGCGATGCTCCGCCAGGCGGGGAGCTATTTCGTGATCGGCTACGGCGGCCGGTTGGAGGTGCCCACGATCGACATCATTTCCAGCGAAATCAACTTCATTGGCAACCTGGTCGGCTCCTACAACGACCTCGTGGAACTGATGTCCCTGGCGGCGGACGGAAAGGTCACCCTGCACACCTCCACTTATCCGCTGACGGAATTCGACACGGCGCTGACTGACCTGGACCAGGGGAGGGTCCGCGGCAGGGCCATCCTGGTCCCGTAAGCCCACAGCGCCAACCCGCCCATTCATCCGCAGCCGCGACAGCGGCCCAACCAAGGTACCGAGCAACGGGAAGTCATCGAACTACAGAAGGTGCGTGCTACATGGCAAAAGACCTGAAATTCAATGCGGAAGCCCGTCGGCTGCTGGAGGAGGGCGTCAATGCCCTTGCCGACGCGGTCAAGGTAACGCTGGGCCCCAAGGGGCGCAACGCGATGCTGGAAAAACTGACGGGCCCTCCCACCATCACCAACGACGGCGTGACCATCGCCAAGGAAATCCAGCTGCGCAACCCGTTCTCGAACATGGGCGCGCAGCTGGTCAAGGAGGTGGCCACCAAGACCAACGGCGTCGCCGGGGACGGCACCACCACCGCCACCGTGCTCGCGCAGGCCCTGGTCCGCGAGGGCCTGGCCGCAGTGAACGACGGCGCCAACCCGATGCAGATCAAGCGCGGCATCGAGACGTCGGTGGCCGCCGTCGTCGAGCTCCTCGGTGCGCGCAGCCGCAAGGTGGCGGGGGAGGAGGACCTGCGCCAGGTTGCCACCATCTCGGCCAACAACGACCCGGAGATCGGCAACGTCCTGGCCAGCGCCATGGCTCAGGTCGGGATCTCCGGGGTGGTGACCGTGGAGGAGTGGCCGCAGTTCGGGCTCGGGCTGAGCTTTGTGGACGGCGTCGAGTTTGACCACGGCTACATCTCCCCGTATTTCGTCACGGACAAGAACCGCATGGAGGCCGTACTGGACGACGCCTACGTCCTGCTGACCAATCAGAAGATCACCACGGTCCAAACCCTGATGCCGGTGCTGGAGCAGGTCCAGCGCTCCAACAAGCCGCTGCTGATTCTCTGCGAAAACATGGACGGACCGGCGCTGAGCATGCTGGTGACCAACAACGTCCATGACACGTTCCGGTCCGCTGTCGTGCGGGCACCCGGCTTCGGTCACCGCCGGGTCGCTGAGCTGGAGGACCTTGCGGCCGTCATGGGCGGCACCGTGGTCAGCACCGATTCCGGCGTGAAGCTGGAAAACGTGCGGATTGAGCACCTTGGCCGGGCGCGGCGGATCACCGTGACCGAGCATTCCACCACGATAGTCGGCGGGGCGGGGGCCGAGGAGGAGGTAACCGCCCGCATCCAGCAGATTGAACGGGAGCTGGCCCGGGCGGAAAACGATCACGACCAGGACAATTTCCAGCTGCGGATCGCGCGGCTCTCCGGCAGCGTGGCCGTGATCCGGGTCGGTGCCGCGACGGACGTCGAACTGAAGGAAAAGCAGCACCGGGTCGAAGACTCACTCTCCGCCACCCGGGCGGCGGTGGAGGAAGGCATCGTGGCCGGGGGCGGCACCGCGCTGGTGCAGGCGCAGCCCGCGTTGGCCGGGCTCAACCTGGCCGGGGACGCCGGAATCGGCAGGGACATTGTGCACAGCGCCCTGGAGGAACCCCTGCGGTGGATCGCCATCAACGCCGGGTACGACGGTGAAGAGGCGGTGAAGACGGTGCAGGAATCGAGCGTAGGCACCGGCTTCAACGCCATGACCGGCGAATACGGGGACATGTTTGCAGCCGGCGTGATTGACCCGCTCAAGGTCACCCGTTCGGCCCTGCAGAGCGCCGCGTCCATTGCCGCGCTGCTGCTGACCACGGAGACCCTCGTGGTGGAGGAGGTCCTGAACCATCCGGGGGAGATCTACGCCCCGGGATTCGGCGACCTGGCCGAAGGCATGGTCCGCCCCAGCAACATCTACTAGGTTGCACGGCATCTGTTCCCAGATTTTCAACGCATTTGACTCATTTGATCGAAGGAGATCCGATGAAACTTCCAGCCAAGTATCCATCCCTCAACGCCACGCAGCTGTCCGAGGAGGCCCAGTCCACGCTCATCCGGATCCTCCGGGTAGCGTTCCCGCATCCCGGGTTCCCGGACGGGCCGTACGCCCGGACGGCTGCGAAAATCGCTGCCGAAGCCGCCGCCTCCACCTGGTTCCGCATTGAGCTCGTCCAGGGGCTGGCCACCCTAAACGCCGCCGCTGACGAGCACCGCTTCATCGACCTCTCCGATGAGGAGGCGATGAGCGTCCTGCGCCGCATCGAAGACTCGGTGTTTTTCGGATTCATCCGGCGGACCACGGTGCTGAACTTCTACGATGATCCCGAAGTCTGGGAAGCGCTGGGCTACGAGGGATCGTCCTTTGACCAGGGCGGCTATCTGCATCGGGGATTCAACGACCTGGACTGGCTCCCGGAGCCCCGGATCGACGAGTCGGAGGAACAGGTGCCGGACCAGGGCCCCCTGCCCTACCGTGTGGCCGCGGTGCCGGTCGCGTCAGCCCGTCCCGCGGCGGCCGGCCAAGCGGCCGGCGGCGGTGCCGTTCCGGCTGCCGCCGCAGCGGCGGGTCCGGATGAACTGTCAGGTGTTGGACCCAGTTCGGGCTTCGCCCGGCGTGAAGCAAGGGGCGAATAGTGGCCAAGATCGAGTTTGACGACAAATCTGCAGTGGTGGTTATCGGCACCGGCGCGGGCGGGGGCACGGTCCTGTATGAGCTGACGAAGTCCGGGGTGCCGGTGGTGGCGTTGGAGGCCGGCGGCCACATCCTCAACGAGGACTACGTCAACAATGAATGGGAGGCCTTCAACCAGATGGCCTGGCTGGATCCCCGGACCACCAGCGGCAGCTGGCGGGTGGCCCGCGACTTCCCAAACCTTCCGGCCTGGATCGTCAAGGCAGTGGGCGGCAGCACCACGCACTGGTCCGGCGCCACACCGCGGTTCAAGGCTCACGAGTTCACGGCACGCTCCACCTACGGCCGGATCGAGGGGGCCAACCTCGAAGACTGGCCGATATCCCTGGCGGATCTTGAGCCGTACTATGACGCGGCCGAGAAAAAGATGGGCAGCACGCACCGCCATGGGCGGCCGGCCCTTCCGGCCAACAACAACTACAAGGTCTTTGCCAACGGCGCCGAGAAGATCGGGTACCGGCATTACGCCACCGGCCCCTACGCCACCAATGCCGAACCCTACGACGGCCGGCCCGCCAGCATCCAGGACGGCTTCAACTTCCAGGGAGACAAAAACAAGTCCAAGTGGTCCACCCTGGTGAGCGAGATCCCCAAGGCGGAAAAAACCGGGCTGCTGGACCTGCGGCCGAACTCGCAGGCCGTGCAGATCACCGTGGATGCGTTCGGAAAGGCGGACGGGGTCATCTACATCGACGCCGACGGCCAGGTGCAGCGCCAGCTGGCCCGGGCCGTGTGCGTGGCCGGCAACGCCATCGAAACGCCGCGGCTGCTGCTCATGTCCGCCGATTCCAGGCATCCGGACGGCCTCAGCAACTATTCCGGCCAGGTCGGGCGCAACTACATGCGCCACACCACCGGATCCGTCTACGCACGCTTCGACCAGCCGGTCCGGATGTACCGCGGAGAGACCATGGCCGGGATCATCGCGGATGAATCACGGCATGACACCGGCCGGGGTTTCTCCGGCGGCTACTACATGGAAACGCTCTCCCTCGGGCCGGCCTTCCTCGCCAGCTTCGTGGATCCGGGTACCTGGGGACCGACGTTTGCCCATGTGATGGCGGAGTACCTGAACACCGCCGGAATGTGGATTGTTGGGGAGGACATGCCGCAGGAATCCAACCGGATCACACTGAACAGTGCGGTCACGGATCCGCTCGGGCTGCCGGTCCCCAACGTGCATTTCGACGACCATCCCAATGACGTGGCCATGCGGGAACACGCCTACCAGCAGGCGGACCTGCTGTACTCGGCCGTCGGCTCGGATGACACCACGCACACCCCGCCGTACCCCTCGACCCACAACCTCGGCACGGCCCGAATGAGCTCACGCCCCGAGGACGGCGTGGTCAATGCCTTCGGGCAGTCCCATGAAATCAGCAATCTCTTTGTCTCGGACGGTTCCGTGTTCACCACCGGCGCGGCGGCCAATCCGACCCTGACGATCGTTGCCCTGGCGACACGGCAGGCGGAATACATCGTCGACCAAATGCACCAGCAATTCATTTAGGAGCAATCATGGCAGCAACAATGACCGAACCGCGTGATCCCTTTGCCGATCTCCCGGGGGTTGCGGAATTCTCCGTGACGTCCGCCGATGTCGACGACGGCGGAGAATGGCCGGTTCCTCAGCGCAGCGGCATCCTCGGCGCCGGAGGCGCTGATGTCTCGCCCCAATTGTCGTGGAGCGGAGCCCCGGAGGGCACCAAGAGCTACGCCGTCACGGTCTACGACCCCAAAGCGCCGACGGGATCCGGGTTTTGGCACTGGGCCGTGGCCGACATCCCCGCCGCGGTTAACGAGTTGGAGACCGGTGCCGGCTCGCCAACGGGAGCCGGCCTGCCCGACGGCGCCTGGCAACTGGCCAACGATCTCTCCCTCAAGCAGTTCCTGGGTGCCGCTCCTCCTCCCGGAAACGGACTGCACACGTACTACATAGCGGTTCATGCACTGGATGTGGAATCGCTCGGACTCCCCGAGAACGCCACCCCGGCCTTCTTGGCGTTCAACCTGTACGGCCACACGCTCGGCAGGGGAGTGCTCACCGCCACCTTCGAGCAGTAGGTGAGCCCAGACAGAAGCAACGACGGTCTGAGGAGCATCGGGAGTACCGGCCCGCGCGGCCGGTCCCCACCGGGAACGGGAGTCCGGCCGCGTCGCGGCAGCCGGGCTCCCGTCCGTGTTTCCCACTGTTTCCTCATCAATGAGAGCTGCTCAAGCTTCGCTGCTGTGCGTCCGCTGACCTGTCCTCCACTGCGGCGCCTGCGGCCGCCTCTGCGCGCTTTTATCCACAACTGATCCGAGGACGGCACTGGCCCGTGCGGTTACGTGGGAGAACAGAGGCGCAGGGAACGGAGCAAGCAGTCGGGATAGGGGAAACAAATGGATCCGGTCTACGGGGACAATCCGCCGGGTATGTCGGAAGCAGAAGCCGGAGCCGAATATGTGCAGGCCGCGATTGAGGAGCTGGAGTCGCTGGAACGGGACCTTCCACAGCTGCAGAGGATGGAATGGCGCTCCGAAGCTGCCGACGAGTTCGCGGAATTTCTGCACGGGTGCGTGAGCCGCATGGCCACAACCGTGCGCGATTTTGAAGCCGCTGCGGAAGTGCTCGTCCGGTATGCGGGCGAACTGCGGCTGCTGAACGCGGGGGACAGCTAAATGAAGGCCCCGGCGCTCGCATCGACCGAGGATCCCGGCGGTCCCATAGTCAAGGGCGGGTCCAGGGGACTTGCCGTGGAATACCGCGAGCTCGAAGCAACCGGAGGAAAGCTGGAGGACACCTCCGAACGGCTGCAGGACCTGCGGTTCCGCGGCACGGATCTCTGCTTTCGATTGCGCGGGCTCAGCGCGTTGCCTGAGGCGGCAGCCCGAGCTGCAGATGCGGTGGATGCAGCAGTTCAAGGTCTCCTCCGGGGCATCGAGGAACTGGAGGATGCGGCGCGGCGCCTTCGGAAAGCTGGCGAGAACTATCTCGAGGTTGAAGGACGGGTGGAAAAGGAGCTCAAAGCCCTTCAGCGCGGCGTCCCCGCCCTGGGGCTGGCGTTGTACCTATGGGGCCACAACGGCTGGGGATACCCGGATCGGATAGTCAGCGAACTGATGCTTCCGGACACGGAGGGCGCCGCCGAAAAGCTGGAGTCCAGGCTCAGCCGCCACGGGTTCCTCGGACCGATCGCCGTCAGCAAACAGGCCGGAAACCACGGGAAGGTCCGGCTGGGCGGCACCGCCCGGAGTCTCCTGGAACGCGTCCGCCTCCTGGAGGAGGAGGACGCCGGCGTCATCGAAATTCTCACGGTTGTCCGCGGCGGTCAGCGGCTGCAGATCGTCACGCTGCCCGGAACGCAGGACGATCCAGCACTGGGTATATCGAATCCGTTCGATAGTCTCGGGAACGTCGAAGGCATGGGCGGGGACAGCCGGTATGTGGCCGAAGCCGTTGCCCAAGCCCTGCGGCAGTCCGGAGCATCACCCGGGGATTCAGTCATTCTGACGGGCTACAGCGAGGGCGGAATTCATGCGGTCAACATCGCTGCGCGACTGGCGCAGGACGGAGAGTTCACCATGGAAATGGTTTTGACTGCGGCCGCGCCGCGCGGGGGCCGGGACCTTCCCGAGGGCGTCAGGGCGTTGCATTTGGAGCATGCCGAGGATTGGGCCACCGGCGCCGACGGGGCATCAAACCCCGATACGCGAGATCGCATCACCGTCACGGGCACTGCACCGGTGCCTGAGGGAGGCGACGGCGGCCTGGGTCCGGCGCATCAGCTTGATGTTTACCTGGACCTTGCCGCACAGGCGGACGCCAGCGGTGATCCGTCGCTGAAGGAGTCCCTGGCGCACCTGGCCGAGGTCATCGCGCCCGGAACCATTGCCACGCGGGGCCTGTTCAAGCTCTCCAGGAAACCGGCTTCTCAATCTCCTGCGCAGCGGCCGCCCCGGCAGGGCACGGTCCCGGCGCTGCCTCCGCCCCGGCAGGGAACTGTCCCGCCGCTGCCGAAACCGGTGTCGCCGCTGCCGATGCCGGTGGGTCCAGCCGCGCCGCCGGGATTCTGGTTACCGGCGGGTCCCGGTCAGTGAGCCCGCCACCAGGGACACCACGCTGACAATGATCGAGGCCAGGATGCCCGTCCAGAAGAAGGAGTCCACTGCCAGTTCCACCGGCGTATAGCTGCTCAGCCAGGAGGTGAGCATGAGCATCCCCGCATTGATGACGATCGTGAAGAGGCCCAGGGTCAGGATGGTCAGCGGCAGCGACAGCAGCTTGACGACCGGACGGATCAGGGCATTGACGAGGCCGAAGAGCAACCCGATGAAAAGGTAGGCGAGCACCAGATCGACAGTGGGATCGCCGGTCAGGGCGCCGCCGGTTTCGATGACCGCGATGCCGGGCAGCAGCAGGCCTGCCACCCACACTGCCAGGGCGTTGATGAGGATCCGAATCAGAAAGCGCATGCCTACATGCTGGCACACCGTCCGCCGCGTTTGCCGTTCTGGCCGGCCGCGGTCCTGTGTGGCGTCGTGGTGTCATACGCCGCGGCCGTGCCTCTGCCGGGAAGCGGACGCTATTAGGGTTGAGGGATGACGACTACCGAGAATGACACCAACGCAGCTGACGTTCCGGCCCCGGAGATCCGTCCCCGCAGCGTAATGGGTGCATTGCCCCGCTACACGGCCGGAAAGCCGCCCGCCGTCATCGACGGACTGGAAAGTTACAAGCTCTCCTCCAACGAAAACCCCTTTCCTCCGCTTCCGGTGGTCCTGGAGGCGATCAGCGGCCGGCAGGACATTAACCGCTACCCGGATCCGCTCTCCACCGCTCTGCGCACCGAGCTGGCCTCTTTCCTGGACGTCCCGGCTGATGACATCGTCACCGGCGGCGGAAGCCTTGGCGCACTGAACCAGCTGCTGGCCTCCTTCGCCGGCCAAGACGAAAACGGCGTGCAGGACCAGGTCATCTACCCGTGGCGTTCCTTTGAGGCGTATCCCATCAGCGTGGGGCTGTCCGGTGCCGAGAGCGTCCAAGTGCCGCTCCGGGAGGACGGCACGCATGATCTCGAGGCGATGGCCGCCGCCGTCACTCCGCGGACCCGCGTGGTCCTGCTTTGCACTCCCAACAACCCCACCGGTCCGGCACTGACCGCCCGCCAGGTGGAGGATTTCCTGTCCAAGGTGCCTTCCGACGTGATTGTCGTGATCGATGAAGCCTACGAAGACTTTGTCCGCGACCCCGAGGCGGTGAACGGCATTGACATGTACCGCCGGCACCCCAACGTGGTGGTGCTGCGGACCTTCTCGAAGGGGGCGGGACTGGCCGGACTTCGGGTCGGGTACTCTGTCTCACACCCGCCGATCACGCAATACCTGCGGGTGGCTGCCGTGCCGTTTGCCGTCTCCCAGCTCGCCGAAACCGCAGCAGTCACGTCGCTGCGGCACCACGGGGAACTTGTGGAAAGAATACAAGAACTGGTGAAAGAGCGGGCACGCGTGGTCAACGGGCTCAGGGCGCTCGGGTGGCGGATTCCGGACGCGCAGGGAAACTTTGTCTGGCTGGCACTCGGCGACAATACCCCCGAGTTTGCAGCGTTGGCGGAGCAGAGGGCCATCGCCGTCCGGGCTTTCGGCACCGAAGGGGTTCGGGTCACCGTCGGTGAGGAGGAAGCCAATACGCGATTCTTGGATCTCTGTGCGACCTATACAAAGGGACCACGCGTTTCCTAGCGTGTCCTAAGTGCGGTCCGGGCCTGTGCGCTCGTTAGGCTGAGGGAAGTAAGTTCCGCATATATGCTCCCCGGGGTGATCTATTCCCCGGCGGGCATATATCTAGCACGGGTCGGCCAGGTGGCTGTCCCGGCGAGGAGTAAGCATGGACCTCAAACACTCGCCTGCCCGAACGGCAGCCGGTGATGGCTCCCGCCTGCCCGGCGGCGCCGGCGGCGCCGTGGGCACCGGCTCGAGCGCCGGCGGCGCCCCAATAACCAGCCGTGGCCAGAGCGGCACCGCCGCCCCGGGCACCGCTGCACCGACCGCCGCCGGCCCTGCCGACGGCACCGGCATGGTGCAGCTGCTGACCCCCGAAGGGGAGTGGCTGGACGACAGCAGCTACGGCGCCTATGCCGCCGAGCTGGGCGCTGAGGAGCTGCGCGGGCTGTATCGGGACATGTTCACGATTCGCCGCTTTGACCAGGAAGCCACGGCGCTCCAGCGGCAGGGCGAACTCGTGATGTGGGTGCCCATGACCGGGCAGGAAGGTGCGCAGATCGGATCGGGCCGCGCTCTGCAGCCCCAGGACTATGTGTTCCCGACCTACCGCGAGCACGGCGTCGCGCTGACCCGCGGCCTGGAACTGTCCCACCTGCTGCGCCGTTTCCGCGGTATTTCGCACGGCGGCTGGAACCCCAGCGAGGCCAATTTCCACCTCTACACCCTGGTCCTGGCCGCACAGGTGCCGCACGCCGTCGGCTACGCGATGGGAATGGCCCGGGACCAGGCAGCGGAACCGCAGCTCCCCGAGGCAGCCACAGTGGCCTACTTCGGTGACGGCGCCAGCTCCGAGGGCGATGTCCATGAGGCCATGGTCTTCGCCGCCTCGTATGACGCCCCTGTCGTCTTCTTCTGCCAGAACAACCACTGGGCCATCTCGGTGCCCACTGAAGTGCAGTCCAGGATTCCGCTCGCCAACCGCGCCAAGGGCTACGGTTTCCCCGGCATCCGCGTGGACGGCAACGACGTCGTCGCTGTCCACGCGGTGACCCGCTGGGCGCTGGAACACGCCCGCTCCGGAAAGGGGCCGGTGCTGATCGAGGCCTTCACCTACCGGATGAGCGCCCACACGACCGCCGATGACCCCACCAAGTACCGTCTCAGCGCCGATGAGGAAGCCTGGGTTTCGCGCGATCCGCTGACCAGGCTGGAGAAACACCTGCGCGCGGCGGGCCTTGCCGATGATGCCTTCTTCGACACGCTGGCCAAGGACGGACAGGCGATGGCCGACAAGCTCCGCGAGGACGTCCTGGCCATGCAGGCACCCGGATTCGAAGACGCCTTCACCGATGTGTATGCCGAAGCGCACCCGCTGATCCAGGAGGAACTGGACTTCCACCGCCGGTACGAGGCCGGCTTCGCCGACTCCCAGGAGCCCACCGCATGAGCACCATGACCATGGCCAAGGCCATCAACGCCGGGCTGCGCGCCGGTCTCGCGGCCAACCCAAAGTCCCTGCTCATGGGCGAAGACATTGGCGACCTCGGAGGCGTGTACCGCGTCACCGAAGGGCTGAAGGCGGATTTCGGCGCCAGCAGGGTCATGGACACGCCGTTGGCGGAATCGGGCATCATCGGCACCGCCATCGGACTCGCGCTGCGCGGCTACCGACCGGTCTGTGAAATCCAGTTCGACGGGTTCGTCTTCCCGGGGTTCAACCAGATCACCACCCAGTTGGCCAAGATGCACTCGCGCAGCGAAGGCGCCCTCAGTGCCCCGGTGGTCATCCGCATTCCCTACGGCGGCGGAATCGGTTCCATTGAACACCACTCCGAATCCCCCGAAGCACTGTTTGCGCACACTGCGGGACTGCGCATCCTGACGCCGTCGAACCCGCAGGACGCCTACTGGATGATTCAGCAGGCCATGACGTGCCAGGATCCGGTGATCGTTTTCGAACCGAAGCGGCGCTACTGGCTCAAGGGCGACGTGGACACCGAACAGCCCACCGGAGACCCCTTCGCTGCCCATGTGCTGCGGAAGGGAACCGACGCCACAATCGTGACCTACGGACCGCTGGTGCCGGTGGCCCTGGCCGCCGCGAAGGCCGCCGAGGAAGACGGGCGGAGCGTCGAAGTGGTGGACCTGCGCTCGATTTCCCCCATCGACTTCGACACCGTAACGGAGTCGGTCCGCAAGACCGGCCGGCTGATTGTGACCCACGAGGCCCCCACCTTCGGCGGCATCGGCGGCGAGATTGCAGCCCGCGTCACCGAGCGCGCGTTCCTGTCGCTGGAGGCGCCGGTCATCCGCGTCGGCGGGTTCCACATGCCCTATCCCGTGGCCAAGGTCGAAGAGCACTACCTGCCGGACATCGACAAACTGATGGATGCCCTGGACCGCTCCTTCGCCTTTTAGCCCGTTCCCCGCGCTGACGGATCGGGCAGCCGGCCGGAAGGCCCATCCATGAAGCTTGCCGCACACGAAGATTGAGAAGCCATGACTGAGAGAACGTTCCACCTTCCCGACGTTGGAGAAGGCCTGACCGAGGCTGACATTGTCGAGTGGAAGGTCAAGGCCGGAGACACGGTTGCCGTCAACGATGTGATCGTTGAGATTGAAACCGCCAAGTCGCTGGTGGAGCTGCCCTCGCCCTACGCCGGCACGGTCTCGGCACTGTTGGTGCAGGAAGGCCAGACCGTCGACGTCGGATCGCCGATCATCAGCGTCACTGCCGGTTCCCCGGCGGACGACGGCGGCCAACAGCCGGGTGCTCCGATGACTCCGGCGCCCGTTCCGGCGGCAGCGCACGACGACGAGCAGCCCAGCGCCTCGCTCACCGGCACCGGTCCCAAGGCCGACGCCGTGAAGCGCCGGCCGCGGGTCAGCCGGCCTGCCGCCACCCCCGCTGAGCCTGCCGCGGCCACTGCAAACCCGGCCGAGGCCACGCCCTCCGCTCCCTTGAGTGAAACCGCCGGCGTGCCCGCGCCGCCCTCCTCGCAGCCGGCAGGCCAAGATCCCCGCCCGCAGAGCGTCGCCTCTGCCGGCGCCGCCGTGCAGGATACCCTCAGCCGCCTGATCCAGCGGGTGCTGGCGAAGCCGCCGGTGCGCAAGGCGGCGAAGGACCTGGGCATCAACCTCGCCGACGTCCCGGCAACCGGTGCCAGCGGCGAAGTGACCAAGCAGGACCTGATCAGCTATCAGGCACAGCGTGATTCCGAGCAGGACTCGGCCGACACCTTCTGGGCCGGGGCCCAGCAGCCACGGGATCAGCGGATTGAGCGCGTTCCGGTGAAGGGGGTGCGTCGGGCCACCGCCAAGGCGATGGTCGAAAGCGCGTTTACCGCTCCGCACGTGAGTATTTTCGTGGACGTGGATGCCTCCCGCACCATGGAATTCGTGAAGCGGCTGAAAGCCTCGCGCGATTTCGAAGGAATCAAGGTTTCCCCGCTGCTGATCCTGGCCAAGGCGGTCATCTGGGCGGCGGCCCGCAACCCCTCGGTCAACGCGACCTGGGGGGGCGAGGAGATCCTGGTCAAGCACTTCATGAACCTCGGCATCGCTGCAGCCACGCCGCGCGGCTTGATGGTGCCGAACATCAAGGATGCCCAGGACCTGTCCCTGAAGGAACTGGCAGTGGCGCTCAACGCCCTGGCGACCACCGCACGCGCCGGCAAGACGCCGCCTGCCGACATGCGGGGCGGCACCCTGACCATCACCAACATCGGCGCGCTCGGCATTGACACCGGAACGCCGATCATCAACCCCGGGGAAGTCGCGATCGTGGCCTTTGGCACGATCAAGCAAAAGCCCTGGGTGCTCGACGGCGAAGTCATCCCGCGCTGGATAACCACGCTGGGCGGCTCGTTCGACCACCGCGTGGTGGACGGTGATCTTTCGGCACGGTTCATGGCCGACGTCGCCTCGATCCTCGAGGAACCGGCGCTGCTGCTGGACTAATCCGGGCGGGCTGCCGGGGATGCGCTTGGCCGGGCAGCGGCAGCGGACTGGCCGGTTTGGCCGCTGCCGCGGGTCGCCGGGAGCTGCGGTCCCGCGTCCGGGCGGATACGATCAGGGGACCATGACAAATCCTCGCAGCCCCCAGGGCCAAGGCGGCGCCCCGCACATCGACTGGAAACGCACGGTCATGCTGCTCGCTGTGGCGTTTATCGTCTCCAGCCTGCTCATCATCCTGTTTCCGGGCCTGGGCACGATTTGGCGCTTGTTGATCATCATTGCCCTGTTCGCCGTCGTCTTTCCCTTCCTGGAGCGGCGCCGGCGGAACCGCTAACCGGCAGCGGCATCCAGCGCCCGGCGCAGCACCGGGGCCAGCCGCCGCACTCCTTCACGGATGTCCTCCTCGGACACGGCGCTGAACGCCAGGCGCAGCTTGTTGGAGGGCTCATCCGACGGGGTGAAGGCAGCGCCCGGAATGAAGACCACGCCGGCGTCGATGGCCTCGTACAGCAGGGGATAGGTGTCCACGCCCTCCGGAAGGCTGAGCCACACGAAGAACCCGCCGTCGGGCACCGTCCAGTTCACGCCGTCGGGCAGGTGCTCTGACAGTGCCGAAAGCATGGCGGCGCAGCGAGCCGCATACAGTACCCGCGAGTTCCGGATGTGCTGCATCCAGTCATAGTCCCGCAGGTAAGCGGAGACCAGCATTTGGGTCAGCGGCGACGGGCAGAGGACCACGGCTTCGCAGGCCAGGTAAAAGCGGCGGTGCAGGTGTTTGGGAACCAGTGCCCAACCCACGCGCACGCCGGGCGCAAAGATCTTCGAGAACGAGCCCAAATACAGGACGTCGTGCGGATTTCCGGCGCGCAGCGGCGTCAGCGGCCGGCCGTCAAAGCGCAGCATGCCGTACGGATTGTCTTCGAGGATGAGGATGTTCGCGTCGGCGCAGATGTCGACGATCCGCTGCCGGCGGCCGGCCGCCAGGGTGACGCCGCTGGGGTTGTTGAAGCTGGGAATCGTGTACAGCATCTTGATGGACTTGCCCTGCCCGCGCAGCGCGGCGATCTTCTGCTCCAAGGCCTCGGGAACCAGGCCCTCGCTGTCCGTCGGCACGGCGTGCACATCCACCTCATAGGCTTCGAATGCGTTGAGGGCGCCCACATAGGTGGGGTCCTCGCAGAGCACCACGTCGCCGGGGTTGCAAAAGACCTTCGCGGCGACATCCTGTGCTGACTGTGATCCGGTGGTGATGACGACGTCGTCGGGATCGGCGTCGGGGATCCCTTCGGCCGCCATCACCTCACAGGCCTGGCGCCGCAGTTCGGCCATGCCCTGCCCGGCTCCGTACTGCAGCGATTCCAGGCCGTGGTCGGCAATGATGCTGCGTGCCGACTCGCCCAGCTCCTTGAGGGGCAGGGAGCGCAGGTAGGGGCTGCCGCCTGCCAGGGACACCAGCCCGGGCCGGATGGAGATGTCGAAAACATCGCGCACGGCCGACTGCTTGATGTGGAACGCCCGGTCCGAGAACAGCGCTTCATGGCGGTGGGTCGACGCGACAGCCCGCTCCAGGGCAGTCTGAGTCTCCGCGTTAAGGGCAGTGGCGGAGGTCTCCTCGAAAGTCATCCCCATATCCTAGCCGCTTCAGTTCACGCGGAGACAACATTCGTTGTCTAAATCCAGCCTGCCCGGTGCGCCTTCACTCCGGCCTGAAACCGGCTTTCCGCGCCAAGGTCCTCCAGCATTTTGGCAATGTGCCGGCGGCAGGTCCGCACGCTGATCCCCAACCTCCGGGCGATGACCTCATCTGACTGCCCCGAGGCGAGGGCACGGAGGATTGACCGCTGCAGGCTGCTCAGCTGCCCTGGCTGCGGGTCTTCTGCCAGGAACGGCTCGCCAAGTTCCCAGGCAAAATCGAACATGCGCACGAAGAGGTGAATCAGGTGGGGGTCGCGGATGACCAATCCGGCCCGGTCATCAGCACACCGCGCGCGCGGAACCACGGCCACCTTGCCGTCGAAGATCACGATCCGCAGCAGCATGTGCGGGAGGGTCCGGAATTCGCCGCCTGCTGCCGTGACAATCTCCACTGCCCTGCGGGTGGGCATGTGGTCCCGGATGCTGGAATGGTAGAGCGTCCGGCGCCGCACCCCCTGCCGCAGCAGATCGACATCCTTCTGGATGCTTTCCTCCTGCGCGTCGGCAGTGGCTCCCGGGCCGGGGCGCGCCATCAGGACGCAGTCGGATGCGGAGCGGCCGTACTCGATGAGGACGCTCATCACCTGGTCCGGGTCCTCCAGGACTTCGACGGCGGCATCGGTGGAAGCCTGCCGGCTGGCTTCGGCAAAGACATGGGCAAGGCCGGCCAGCTCCCGACGGGTCGCGGCGATCCTCGAGCGCAGATCGAGCAGCGCACGTTCGTCCGGGTCTACGAGTTCCGCCAGTGCGACGTCCGGCGAGACTGCCGCGAACCTGCTCCGGGGGCCTTCGTTGGCCCGCATCAGCAGGCGCCGCTCCATCAGCTGCTCGATGGCCGATTCGATGGAGCGCGTGGTGAAGCCCAGCGCCTCGGAGGCTTCGTCAACCCTCCAGCCGGGACTGCTGACGGCGTACCGGTACACGGCCAGACATACATCATCCACTGCAGCGGCTCCTTTCGGTGGTGCTGAGGCTACCCTATCCATCGGCGGTCCGCGCACGGTGGCGGCCGGCTTCCGGTCCGACAGATGGAAAGGCTGACATGGCCAGTTAATGCCACTAACCCCGGAGCCTCGGCTGACGGCTGGAAAATGCCGGTTTGCTGCGCTGATCTCGGGCGTTTCCGTTGGGCTGGGGGCGGGGGCCGGCGGCACCGGGGGTGAAACGGGGCATGACAGGAACCGGGCACCGGAAGGGGTAGACGAAGACTTGCGGGGCGGGGGAAGCTTTCGGAGTCAATCACTCGCACAGGCTGGGGATCAGCCGCAGGCACAGGAGGGGGAACGAAAATGACCAGCAAGGTTTGGGACTGGCTCTAAGGGATGCCCCTTAGGGGGCCTGCATCAACACCTTTACGACAACACCTTCACTACGAGAAAAACTGCAAGACCCCGCCCAGCGGCGGTAGCCAAGCAACAACCCCGGAGGGGATGCATGCCATGAGTCAGCTGACAGCAGTTCGAAACGCCTCACGAACTCACTCAACCGCACAATGGTGGACGCTCTCCTTCTACACCGGGGGCTTCGATGTAGCGGACGGCATCATTGGAGAGTTGGTTACCCCGCTGGCGGCCCAGGCACAGGCCAAGGGAGCCCGCCGATGGTATTACACGAGGTGCATGGAGCCGGCAAACGCGCACGTGCGGCTCAGGATCCTGGCGGAACCCGAGGTCTTGGAGCGGCTGAAATTCCTGCTGGCGGCGCTCCGGGACCAGGCATCGGGAGTCATCGGCCACCTGGAGGTGACCCACGAGTACAGTGAACCGGCAACTGACCGCCCGAACCCCGGCGGTACAGAGCAGCAAAATCTGCGGATGGAAGCAGATTTGGCCAAGTACGGAGGGGTCGAAGGCCTTGCCCTCGCCGAAGAAGTTTTTGAGCTCTCATCCGACCTCGGGGCATGGGCGACGGCGCGCTTTCCCAAGGTCCAGAACAGGTGGGCCCTCGGCTCCCTGCTGCTCTTTGATTCGGCACGGGCAATGATGAAGGGCCCGCGCTCGGCCAGCTGGCCGGACCGCCGGCGGATCTCCTGGGACTATTACTGGGACAGCCATCTGCGCAGCTGCACGTCAGGCTTTGGTTCGCGGGCCGCCAGCGTGCGGCAGGCGATGACGGTCCAAGTGGCGGCAAAGGTCATGCCCACCCAGCGGCTGATGGCGGCAACGGCGGCTGAATCGGCAGTGGAGAACTGGCGTCGACGCTGGTTTCGGACCATAGACACGTATCTGTACCGCGCCGACAAAGCCCGGCTGAGCCGAAGCGCCCAGCACCTCACCGTCTACCAGGCACACATGCTTCTCAACCGGCTGGGACTTTCGCTCCGTGAAGAAGCGGCTTTGGGACTGTATGCCCGGAGCTGGAGCGTTGAACGCGAAGCAGCACTCCTCGACAGGCATTAGGCCGGCCGAAGACCCAACATCAGGAAGGAAGCCGCAGTGGCTAGTCGCAATGAGTTGGTGGTAGCGGCCAACTCCCGGGATCTCTCTGAAGTCCTGGGATGCTCCGAAGACGTTGTCGACGTCCTTCGGGACCAAGGCATGGTGGAGTCTCATGGAGAGCTCTGGGATGTTGGCCCCGCACGGGACTACCTGCGGGATGCGGCGTGGGCCGGCGGATTTTGGGACTAGCGCCGACGAAGAGAGGGACGTCTTCACCCGGGTGAAGGCGTCCCTCTCTGATGCTGCGGGCGTTGAGGCCTGAGGCCCCGTTTGCCTGCGTGCCTTAGGCTGCGGAGGCCTCGGCTTCTCCGGCAAGCGTCGACACGACGCCGCGGAGCTGCTCCACGATCTCGGAATCGTCCTTCGGGTGGATCTCCGCGAAACGCGAAACCGAGCCGCCGATGGAGAGGCGGACGTCGTCAATGACGCGTGCGCCGGCGATGCCCAGGACCTTGCGGGCGTCGTCGTGCGCCCAGACCCCGCCGTACTGGCCGAAGGCCGAGCCAATGACGGCAGCAGGAGTGCCGGAGATGGCGCTCGTGCCGAAGGGGCGGGAAAGCCAGTCGATGGCGTTCTTCAGAACGGCGGGCATGGTGCCGTTGTACTCCGGGCAGACCAGCAGCAGGGCGTCAGCGGAAGCTGCCGCGGCGCGCAGGGCGGCAGCAGCTTCGGGAACGGATCCCTCGACATCGATGTCCTCGTTGTAGAACGGGACCTGTCCAATCCCGTCGAAGATCACGATGTCGACGTCGGCGCCGGCGGTGAGGGCTGCGGTGTCGGCAAGCTGGCGGTTGACCGAGCCGGCGCGAAGGCTGCCGACCAGGGTTAGTACTTTGGTGCTCAAGGGAACTCCTCTTTGGGACGTGCCCGGAACGGGCGCTGTCTGCTCTTCTCATACTATAAACGGACTGTGGTCCGCTTATATTCCGCGCGGGTTAGACTGTCCCGCATGCAGGGCAGCGGGCGCGAAGAAGACATCGGCGGATGGGAGCGCCTGGACGCTGCCCGAAATCGGCGCCTGCTGCTGGGCACCGCCTTGGCCATCGTGTCAGAAGCCGGCGTCGACGCTCTCACCATGGATGACCTGGCCCGCCGCGCCGGAGTGGGCAAGGGCACGGTCTTCCGACGCTTCGGCAGCCGGGCCGGGCTGATGCAGGCCCTCCTGGATCACGCCCAGCGCGGCTTTCAGGAGAGCTATATGAGGGGACCGGCTCCGCTTGGGCCGGGAGCGCAGCCGCTGGAGCGCCTGCATGCCTTCGGCCAGGCACGGATCCGGGCTCTGGAAATTACCGGCGAACTCCGGCGCGCCGCTGCTGTGGACGGCTTTACGCACCACCGGCATGCCACGCGCCAACTGGAACTTCTGCACCTCACCATGCTGCTGTCGGCCGTTCCTGCCGTCCGCGATCCCGAACTGACTGCCTATCAGCTGGAGGCCTTCCTTGAAGCCGGGCTGCTGCTGCATTTGCACCGCACGGCGGGAATGTCCCTTGACCGGATCATTGCCGGGTGGACCGGTCTGGTGGCCTCCGTGACGGGGTCCTCCGAGGGCTGAAAAGTCGGAGTGTCAGCAGGCTTACTAATTTAGTAGGGTGGGGATACTGTCGCCGCGGTTTGGCGGCCACATGGTCCTAACAATGATGGAGGCTACATGTCCGAAAACAGCTCATCCGTGCCCGACCTTCCCATCCCGGGGGCTCCGGCGCCGCTGGCGCCCGAGCTGAATGAACCCACCGAGCCGCGCGAGCCGCTGCCTCCCAAGCCGGATCAGGATGGACCGGAAACGGTCTCTCCCACCGGCGTTCCCACCGGGGCGCCCAAGGTCTCCAACGCCCAGAGCGGCCGGTATCTGACCACCGCGCAGGGCGTCCGGCTGCAGGATACCGATCATTCCCTCAAGGCAGGCCGGCGCGGTCCCATTCTCCTGCAGGACCATCATCTTCGGGAGAAAATCACCCACTTCGACCACGAGCGCATCCCGGAGCGCGTGGTGCATGCCCGCGGCGCGGCTGCCCACGGCGTGTTTGTGGCCAACGGTGCGGCGGAGGGCGTCACGCGTGCGGGTTTCCTGGCCAAGGGCACCGAAACTCCGGTCTTCGTCCGTTTCTCCACGGTCCTGGGATCCCGCGGTTCAGCTGACACCGTCCGGGATACCCGCGGCTTCAGCACCAAGTTCTACACCGATGAGGGCAACTACGACCTGGTTGCCAACAACATTCCCGTGTTCTTCATTCAGGACGCCATCAAGTTCCCTGACGTGATCCACGCCGGCAAGCCTCATCCGGACCGTGAAATCCCGCAGGCGCAGAGCGCCCACGACACGTTCTGGGACTTTGTCTCCCTGCACACCGAGGCCCAGCACCACACCATGTGGAACATGTCCGACCGCGGTATTCCGCGGTCTTACCGCACCATGGAAGGCTTCGGCGTCCACACCTTCCGCCTGGTCAACGCCAAGGGTGAAACCACCCTGGTGAAATTCCACTGGAAGCCCCGCCAGGGCGTGCACTCCCTGGTCTGGGAAGAAGCCCAGATCATCAATGGCATGGATCCTGACTACCACCGGCGCGACCTCGCCGATTCCATCGAAGCCGGCGCCTTTCCGCAGTGGGACCTGGGCATCCAGGTCTTCCCGGATACCGAGGACGAAATGTTCGAGGGGATCGACCTGCTGGATCCGACCAAGCTCGTTCCCGAGGAACTGGCACCGGTGCAGCTCATCGGCACGATGACCCTGAACGCCAACGTCACGAACTTCTTCGCGGAAACCGAGCAGGTGGCCTTCCACCCGGGACACCTGGTGCCGGGCATCGATGTCACCAACGACCCGCTGCTCCAGGGCCGGCTGTTCTCCTACATCGACACCCAGCTGACCCGGCTGGGCGGACCGAACTTCAGCCAGATTCCGATCAACCGCCCGCACGCGCCGGTCAACGACATGTTCCGTGAGGGTTTCCATCAGCACGCCGACCACTCCGGTGTTGCTCCGTACCAGCCCAACTCCCTCGACGGTGGCTGCCCGTTCATGGCAGGCGCGGACATGGGTGCCTTCATTGACGTTCCCGCCGAGGTCCCGGCGGCCCGCAAGGTCCGCGAGAATCCGGCCACCTTCGACGACCACTACAGCCAGGTCCGGATGTTCTTCCGTTCCCTGACGCCCGTGGAGCAGGATCACGTGGTCCAGGCCTACACATTTGAATTGGGCAAGTGCTACGAGGAGAACATCCGGCTGCGCCAGCTGCAGGCGCTGGCCAACATCGATGAGCGCCTGGCGTCGGAAGTAGCCACCGGACTGGGCCTGGAAGCACCGGCACCCAACGTTGCCGTTGAGGACACCGAGCCGAGCCCGGCATTGAGCCAGCTGGGCGGAACCTGGCCCGTGGCCGGGCGCATCATCGGTGTCGTAGCTGACGAGGCCACCGACCTGGGCGCCCTCGCCGAGGTCCTGGCCGCCGTCGACGCCGAGGGCATGGTGCCGCTGGTGATCGCACCGCACGGCGGAAAGCTGGGCGGCGAAGTGACCATTCAGCGGACCTACCTGACCGCGCGCTCCACCGAGTTCGACGCCATCGTGGTGGCGGCCTCCGGAGCTCCGGCGACCGACGCCGTCGACAGCCTTGACGCCAAGGCCGGCAATCCCGAGGGGAATTTCGCCCTCGATCCGCGCATCACCCTGCTCCTGACCGAAGCATTCCGCCACTCCAAGGCCATTGGGGCCTGGGGCGATGGAGCTGCCGTGCTGGAGGCCGCCGGAGTTTCCCCGCAGGCACCCGGCGTCGTCGTGGGCAGTGCCACCGAAGTGACAGCGAGCCTCACGGGCCTGCTGGCAGCGCACCGGGTCTGGGAGCGTTTCCCGACAGCCGTGGCTTAGGCACAGCCGCCCGGGCGAAGATTAGGCCCGGGTAAAGAAGTATTGGCGCAGCCGCTGCCCCGTTCGGGGCGGCGGGTGCGCTGCCGTTGGGGGCCGCTGACTTTGATTTGTGCGCCGCCGCTAGCTCTTCGGTTCGCTCTCCGGCGAGGGCGTCAAAGCCCGGATCAGGGCCGAAAGGTCCCGTCGCAGCCCGTCGTCGTTGTCGCCCGCCAGGAGCCGGACTTCGGCCTGCCTGGCCTGGGTCTCCACGGCGGCCCCGGTGGACGTTATGGTCCACCTGCCGCCGGAGCCGATGGTGGCATAGCCGCAGCACTCCAGGGCACGCACACAGTCGTCAACGCACCCGGGCGCCAGGCCGGAGGCAGTGGCCAGGGCTGCCGCGTCGGCGGGCGAAGAGGTCAAGAGGCCAAGAATAATGGTCCGCTCCTGGGTGAGCCGAAGTTCGGCAAGGGATTCTTCGGTGGCCCGGTTCGTGAGGAAGGCCGCAGCGGCGAGCAGCCGGGGAAAATCGACGGCGCCCGCTGAAATCTGCTCAGGACTCATGGTGCCAGCCCGGCGGCGTCCAGCCGGCAGGCACCTGATGGCCGGCGAATGTATCGCACGCGGAGCACGTGTAATTGGCCACGCCCGGGCTGTTGTCCGCTGCCGGGGTGAAGGATTCGAAAATGAGGAAATCATCCATGCCGCATTGATGGCAAAGGGGAGGGTGAACTGCGGGATCCATGGTGGTCCTCTGCTGAAGGGTTCGCAGGAAGCCATGGCCGCGTCTTGACCGTGAGTTTCTTATCGTAGTATCGAACCGCGCCCCGAACAATTCCCGGACGGGGCGTCAGCGACGCAGAGTCGCCGGGAATGCAAGGCAAGGAACCATGGAAGACCAGAGGACAGACGCCGCTCCCTGGGTGCGGCTGCAGGATTTGCTCATGCAGCACGAGGACGTCCAGGACTTTCTCCACGCCCTCGCCGTGCTGACGTCGTCGTCCCTGTCCACTCGCGGAACCGTTTACTGCGGGATCACCCTCCAGCGTTCGCGGAACCACCAGTTCACAGTGGCCAGCAGCGACGGCGAGGCGCTCCAGCTGGATGAGATCCAGTACGCCTTCGGCGACGGGCCCTGCCTGGACGCCATCCGGGTCCAGGATGAGGTGCATGTGGGCAATGCGGCCACCGACTCGCGCTGGCCCGAGTACATGGAGCACATCAGGGACGTCGGAATCCGCTCACTGTATTCCGTTCCGCTCAAACTGGGCGGCGAAGCCAAAGCCGCGATGAATCTCTACGCCAAGGATCCGGACGTCTTTGACGAGGACTTCCGCCGGGTCGCCCGCACCTATGCGGCCGAGGCCTCCCATGCGCTGCTGCTTGCGGTACGCGTTTCGCAGCACGTGGCCACCGTGGAGGACCTGCAGGCCGTGCTCGCGTCGAGGACCGACATTGACCTAGCGGTGGGGATCATCATGGGGCAGGACCGCTGCACTCAGCGGGAGGCCTTTGACACCCTGCGCCGGGCTTCGAACAGCAGGAACATCAAGGTGCGGGTTCTGGCGGCCGAGATCGTCGGCCGGCTGAACGGCGAGCCGGGCACCACCCACTTCGCCGCCGGCCGCTAGGCGGGCACCAGCTCCGTCCAGTCCGGCGCCAGGTCCAGCCCGAGGGCCACGGAGACGGAGGCGTGGGTAACCTCGCCGCCGGCAACGTTCAGTCCGCGCGCCAGCGCCTGCGAGGAGGTGAGGGCGCCGCGGATCCCGCGGTCCGCCAGTGCGACGGCGTAGGGAAGCGTCACGTTCGTCAGCGCATAGGTGGAGGTGTTCGGGACGGCACCGGGCATGTTGGCCACGCAGTAGAACAGGGAGCCGTGGATCCGGTACGTCGGGTCCTGGTGGGTGGTGGGACGGGTGTCTTCGAAGCACCCGCCCTGATCGACGGCGATGTCTACCAGGACGCTGCCGTGCTTCATCCGCGAAACCATGTCATTGCTGACCAGCTTCGGAGCACGGGCTCCGGGAATGAGCACCGATCCGATCACCAGGTCAGCGTCGAGCAGGGCGCGCTCGATCTCGAAGGCGTTCGAGGCGATGGTGCGGATGCGGCCTGCATACTGTGCGTCGAGCTGGCGCAGCCGGTCGATGTTGATGTCCAGGACGGCGACGTCGGCATGGGACCCGACCGCCCCGGCGACGGCATTGGTGCCGGCCACTCCGGCGCCGAGCACCACCACTTTTGCCGGCCGGACGCCGGGGACGCCGCCCAGCAGCAGTCCGGGGCCGCCGGCCGGCGACGTCAGGCACTGGGCCCCCACTTGGACGGACAGCCGTCCGGCCACCTCGGACATGGGGGCCAGCAGCGGCAGTGACCGCCCTTCCTGGACGGTTTCGTAGGCGATGGCCGTCATGCCGGAATCCATCAGCGCCCGGGTCAGCTCCGGGGCGGCGGCCAGATGCAGGTAGGTGAAGAGCACCAAATCAGGACGGAAGTAGCGGTATTCGGAAGCAACCGGTTCCTTGACCTTCAGGATCAGCCCGGCCCCGTTCCAGACGTCGTCGGCGGACTCGAGAATCCGGGCACCTGCGGCGGCGTACTCGGAATCGCTGATGCTCGACCCGGTGCCGGCTCCGGACTCAATAAGCACGGTATGTCCGCGCATGGTGAACTCATGGACGCCGGAAGCCGTGATGGCGACGCGAAACTCGTTGTTCTTGATTTCTTTGGGGATACCGATGATCACAGTTGGCTCCAAAACATCGCAGGTGCGGCGGCGGACCGCCGGGTTCTCACCAGCATAGGGGAGCGGGGCCCGTCACTGCCCGCCCGACGGTTCCCCGTGCTGCCCGCGGGCCGTCTTGGCCTGCTGCTGCTCCAGCCACGCTTCGACGTCGGACAGGCGGATGCGGCGGTGGGTACCGCGGTATTCGACGGGAATGATGCCGGCGTCCGTCAGGTTCCGCAGGTAGGTGTGCGAGATTCCGGCGGCGGCAGCGGCCTGCGACGTCGTCAGGAGCGGCACGTTCGAACCGTTCCGGGCGGCAGGCTCGCGGGATTTCGGCACGGTGCCGGCAGCGGCGGCTTCGGCGCGGACCCCGGTTTCGGAAGCCACGGTGACTGATTCGCCCCGGCCCAGCCGGCCGAGCAGATCCAGGACGGCGTCGCGTGCGGCCGCCGGCAGGCGAAGTGCCGTTCCATCGACAAAAACGGTCACATCCCCGGCGGAGAGGGCGCGGGCCAGGGCCCGTACTTCTGGTTCCGGAAGTGCCGGCGTGCGGTGAGGGCTCTGGGTCATGCTGCCATCTTGCCAAAGTTCCGGGATCGGCGCGCATGCAGCCGTTATTTGCCCGGTTCCATGCGTCGGACCTGCGCTGCGGTGCGGCTCCGGCAGTGTTGCCGGAGCCGCACCGGGAACGTTAGTCGATCAGCTCGTAGGCGGGCAGCGTCAGGAAGTCCACGTACTCCTCGGCGAGGCTGATGTCAGCGATCAGCTGGCTGGCAGGGGCGTAGTAGCGGGTGAACAGGTCCTCGGAAACCTCGCCTCGCAGCCGCTCGGTCTCTTCCGACAGGATCCGCTCCACCAGCTCCGGCGTCACCGTGGCGCCGGTGTCCTCCAGGACAACGCCGTTCCGGACCTGCTGCCACACCTGCGAGCGGGAGATCTCGGCCGTGGCGGCGTCCTCCATGAGGTTGTGGATGGCCACGGCGCCGTTGCCGGAGAGCCATACGGCCGTGTACGCCACTGCCACGTAAAGGTTTGACCGGAGGCCGGCCTCGGTGATGGAGCCGCCGGCCGTGCTGACGTCCAGCAGCTCGGAAGCCGACACGGAGACGTCGTCGCGCTGGCGGTCCACCTGATTGGGCTTCTCCCCAAGGACCGAGTCGAAGACCTCGCGGCAGGTGGCAACCATATCCGGGTGGGCCACCCAGGACCCGTCAAAGCCGTCGTTGGCTTCACGGGTTTTGTCCGCAGTCACTTTCTCGAACGCCTTGGCCGTGATCTCCGGTTCGCGCCGGTTGGGGATGAACGCCGCCATGCCGCCCATGGCAAAGGCACCGCGGCGGTGGCAGGTTTTCACCAGCAGTTCCGTGTACGCCCGCATGAACGGGGCCGTCATGGCAACGTCGGCGCGGTCGGGCAGCAGGAATGCCTTCCCGGCATCGCGGAAAACCTTGATCATGCTGAACAGGTAATCCCAGCGGCCGGCGTTCAGGCCCGAAGCGTGGTCGCGCAGCTCGTAGAGTATTTCGTCCATTTCGAAGGCGGCCGGGATGGTCTCGATCAGCACCGTGGCGCGGATGGTGCCCTGCGGCACGCCCACGTAGTCCTCGGCGAAGGAGAAAATGTCATTCCAGAGCCGGGCTTCCAGATGGCTTTCCATCTTGGGCAGGTAGTAGAACGGGCCGGCGCCGTTCTCCAGCAGGGCGCGGGCATTGGCGAAGAAGTGCAGGCCGAAGTCCACCAGTGCGCCCACGGCGGGTTCGCCGTCGATGGTCACGTGCTTCTCGGGCAGGTGCCAGCCGCGGGGACGGACGACCATCACTGCCAGCGGCGCGTCGTTCCGGAGCGCATATTCCTTGCCCTCCCCGCTGCTGAAGGACAGGTTCCCGCGTGAGGCTCCGTACAGATTGACCTGGGCGTCCACCACGTTGTGCCAGGTGGGGGTCTGGGCGTCTTCGAGGTCCGCCAGCCAGACTTTGGCGCCGGAATTCAGTGCGTTGATGGCCATTTTGGCCGGTGAAGCGGGTCCGGTCATCTCAACTCTCCGGTCCGTCAACGCAGCCGGGGCCGCCGCCACCGTCCAGTCGGCCTCACGGATTTCGGCCGTCTCCGGCAGGAAATCCAGGCTTTCCCCGGCAGCGATGCGGTTGCGGCGTTCGATCCGGGCCGCCAGCCGTTCATCACGGGTGGCGCGGAACCGGTGGTGCAGTTCTTCAAGGAAAACCAGTGCATCCGGTGTCAGGATCTTCTCGGACCCCTCGACAGGGGACAAATCGCTTACGTTTATGGCCATCGTGCATCTCCCTGGGATGGTGTGGAGCTCTGAGGCGGCCCGCTGGGCGCCAAGTGGAAGGCAGTTTACACGGATGGTTTCCCGCGGCCCGGAGCTAGGTGTCGTTGGCCCGCAGAAAGGTGAGGATGTCCGCCGTCGGGCTCCAGCCCTGCCGGCCGTACCAGAGGGCGGACTTCGGCAGCGCGGGCATCAGGATCAGCGGTGCTTCCCGAACCGCGGCTTCACCGGTGAGCGCAGCCAGCACAGCGGACTCCATCGTGTGGTCCGGGTCCGCGCGCCGGATATCGATGCCCCCGAACACCGCGAATCCGCTTCCCAGGGCAATCCGGCCCCGGGCGACCGGGTTGCCGGACGCACTGATTTCGACCACCGAGCCGCCCGCGCTTTCGGCCAGGCCAAGCTCCGCGCCCTCGGGGAGTTGTGGCACCTGAGGCAGGTCCGACGGATCGGCGGTGAGCAGCGCCAGCCGCGAGAGCGGCACCAGCCCCTGCCCGGCGGCAAATCCGTAGGCAGTTTCGGCATCATCGGTCACCAGGGTCAGACGCGCGCCCCTGCGGCCCATCACCTCCGCTGCTGCCCGCGGGGTGTCCCGGCCCGGCCAGGTAACGACGTACTGCGGAGGAACCGTGCCGCCCGCCGGCGCCATCTGCACGGCATCGCCGTCCGGAGTGCTGTGCAGTCCGCGCACTGCTGCCCACGCCGGGGCCCACTGGGCGAAAGTGCTCTGCCAGGATCCCACCGGGCAGGTCACCGCCCCGGAAATCGGGGCACGGGCGGAGGTTCTTCGATGGCCAGGACTGTGACGTTGATGGCCGCGGTCGCCACCCCCGTGTGCTCCAAGGCCTGCCGCACCCGTTCCTGCAGGTCGGCAGCCACCCTCACGGCGTTGAACCTGGCATCGGTGGCCACCTCCAGGTCGACGGTGGCCCGGCCGGCGGAGACGGCGGCAAAGACGCCCGTCCGGCTCGTCAGGGAGCCGGGCTCCGGGATGCCGCGCAGCCCGTTGCGGGCCGCCGCGCCGAGCCGCATCAGCAGGCGGCCCAGGCTTGGTTCCAGCCGAAGAACGCCGGGTGTTTCCACGGCGACCCGTGCCGCCAGTTCGGCCACCGTTTTGCTGCCGGCGATCCTGCCGCGAAGGGGCCGGTCAGTCATCGTACAAGTCCTCCACGGTCAGGTGGACAGTGTGTGGAATGATCCCCACGGAGGCAGCCACGGCGCTGCGGATGTTCCGGCGCAGGAAGTCCATTGCCCGGCAGATGTCCACGCCGGGTGCCACCGCGGTGCGCAGATGGATTCGCAGTCCGGCGGCGGCATCGGGGGTCAGATCTATGCGGCAGCGGCGTGCCCGGACCCCGCCAACGGTACTGGCAGCATCGCGGACGACGGCGGCGAGTGCGAGTTCGCTGACTTCCACGGTCCCGTCCGCGGTCGCCGCGACCGGAAGCAGCACCCCGCGCCGCACCTGGGCGCAGGCCACGTCAATGATGGCGTCCTTGAGGCCCCGCGGCGGGCGGAAGGCGGGGTGGCTCAGATCGTGGTCACGCAGCGAGACCGTCGCCGTGTACAGCGCTTCCAGGCTGCTCCTGGCCTGTCGGCAATCCGGACACGAGCGGGTATGCAGATCCGGCGGACGCCCGATCTCGTGCCAGACCCGGTTGGCGGTGCGGCCGCAGGCCGGAGCGGGAGAAGGGTTTTCTAGTGCCATTGGATCATTGCCTCCGCCAGTTTCTCCCGGGCCCGCGCCAGCCGCCCGCGCACGGTGACCGGACTGATTCCCAATGCGGCTCCGATCTCCGCATAACTCTGGTCATGGAGTTCGCGGAGCAGCCAGCAGGCCCGCTGCCCCGGCGGAAGCGCCGCCAGGGCACGGGACAGGCACTCGAACTCCGCAGCGATCTCCGCATTCCGGTGCGGGTCGCCGGACTGTACTGCAAGAGCCGGCCACAGACCGGCTGAATCCATGCTGTCCTCGGGGTGGGCGCTGCGGCGGCGCAGAACGTCGAGGCAGCGGTTGGTGGCCGTCCGGTACACCCAGCCGCCGAAGGCGCCCGACCGGTCCAACCCGGGAAGGGCCCGCCAGCCGGCGGTCAACGTGTCCTGCACGACGTCCTCGGCTTCGCCCCGGTCATTGAGCATCCGGTAGGCCAGCCGGAACAGCCGACCCTGGTAAGTCTCCACCAGGTGTTCAAAGGCAGCAAGGTCCCCGTCCTGGGCGCGAGCCACGATGGTGGCCTCATCCAGGCCGCTCAGCGTGCCGGGCTTGCCGGAAAATGCCGGACGGCGGGACTGCGTGTAGGTGCCGGACTCTTCCGGTGATTCAGCCGTGGCCATGAGCACCCCTGTCCGGTCCGGCGACCGCCGGACCGGTTTCAATATCGCAGACGCTCCGGTTCCGCGGAACACTCACAGGCCATGCACGGCCGGAGAATAAGAAGTTTGTGGTGCGGCGTGACGATTGCCCGCCATCAGCGTCATTAATGCCGTACGCGATCCCTTCACGCGGCCCCGCGGGGTCCACTTCCGAGCAGGAGATGAGTTACATGGCAGATGCCCAACAACCTTCAGGACCATCCGCCGGTCCGGCGCCCACGGGGCACAGCACCGCAGGCTCCCCGGGCGGAACCACCGGGAGCGTGGCCGCAAGCACGGCTACCAGCTCCAGTGACACGGAGCCGGTGCGGAAGTCGGGTCCGCTGCACACGCAGCACGGCGACACCACCATCGAGGAGACCGTGGTGCAGAAGCTGGCGGGCATGGCCACCCGGGAGGTGCCGGGGGTGTTTGCGATGGGCAACGCCGCGCGGCGGGCCTTCAGCTCGATGACCGAGCGGATCCCGGGATCCCAAACCAACGTCAGCAACGGCGTCAGTGTGGAGAAGGGGGAGCGGCAGGCTGCGATCGACGTGAGCATCGTGGTCGAATACGGCTACTCCATCGTGGAGGTCAGCCAGGGCATCCGCCGCAACGTCATCCGGTCGGTGGAAAACGCCACCGGGTTGGAAGTGCTGGAGGTCAACGTGAACGTCACTGACGTTCACCTGCCGGACGACGACGCGGGCGACGACGAGGATTCAAGCCCGAAGCCCTCGGACCGGTTGGAATAGGGCCTTTTTGAGATAGAGCAATGTGCCGGCCCGGTCTTTGAAACGGCGGCGGCAACCTACTGAAGGAGGACTTCATGTCCGCAACAAAATGGTGCTTGGCGGTAGGCCTGATCCTGGGAATCGTATTGGCTTTCGGGGGGTGGTACGCCCTCCTGCTGGCTGTGCTTTTCGGTCTGGTTGGACTGCTGGTGGGGATGGCAGCCGACGGCAAACTTGACCTTCAGTCCATGTTCGGCAGAGCGTCGAGCAGATGAGCGCACCCGGAATCCAGGGCGCCGGTCCACCGGCGGGGCGCCAGCCGTGGCCGGAGATCGGAGCCCGGGGCACCACCGTGCTCTCCCGGAAGGTAGTCGAAAAAATGGCCGGACAGATTGCGAAGGATGAAACCTTCGCGGGCGGCAGCAGCGGAGGGTTCCTGGGAATCGGGGCACGGGCGGATGTTTCAGCCCGGCCGCGGGCCGACGTCGAGCTGGCGGGAAACCTCGCCTCGATGAAGGTGGAGGTGGGCCTGCCCTATCCGGTGCCGCTCCGGCGGGCCGCGGATCAGCTGCGGGACCGGATTTCCGGCCGGCTCACGGAGCTGACCGGTGTGGAGGTGCGCCAGGTCGACGTCACCGTTTCGTGGCTTTGGCCCGATGCGCCGGCTGACGGCCGGCGGAGGCTGCAGTGAACGGCGGCCCGCCCGTCACGCTGCGTCCCCGGCCGAGCCGTGCCGTGCCGGCCATCATCTGCGGCCTGGTCCTGCTGGCCGTCGGGGTCCTGCTGATCTGGGCGGCGATAGCACGGCTGGCCCAGGGCCAATGGCCGCCATTCTTCACTGCCGTGTCCGACTGGCTTGCCTCCCTGAGCTGGAACAGCGTCGGAGCCTGGGTGGCTGGCATTCTCCTGGCCGTTGTGGGCCTGGCGCTGCTGCTCGCCGTGTTTATCCCGGGACGCTTCCATTCGCTGCGCCTGCATTTGGAGCCCCAGCGGGAAGTTGTGGGACGGAGCCAGGCCGTCATGTCACGGCGAGCCGCTGCCCGGCTGGCAGCGGCAACCTGCGAGCACATTGACGGCGTGTCCTCGGCGACCGCGACGGCGACGGACCGGGAGGTCCGGGTGACAGTGAACACCGCGCTGCGGGACACTGCGGACCTGCAGCATTGGGTCGCTGACGGCGTTCGGTCCCGCCTGCAGGCGGCAGGCCTGGATCCGGTTCCGGCCATCACCGTCATCATCCGGTCCGGCAACTGACACGACCGGGTGCCCCGACGTGAAGACGGAGCAGGGACGGACAAAGCGCAAGATCGGCAGCAGCTTCGAAAGAGATAGGGAAACATCATGCGGCAGCACCCCGGCAAGGCCAACCGTGTTTGGCTGACCATCCTTGGCCTGCTGTGTCTCGCAGCGGGCATCTGGGTCCTGCTGCTGGCCACCGGCGTGGTGGGCCCTGCGGCAGGGCCGGTCCTCAGCGGCCCCCCGGAGGCAGTCACCGGTCCGGACTACGCTCCCGTCGTCGCTCTGATCGCCGGACTGCTGCTGGGCCTGCTGGGCCTGTGGTGGATGCTGGCCCAGATTCCCCGGCGGCTCGCCGCCGGCCCATTCCGGCTGCAGGAGGATGCCGCGCGCGGCATCACGGTGTGCGATCCCTCCGTGCTGGCGGGAGCTGTCCAGTATGAAACGGACCAGATACCCGGGGTGGTGGGTTCCACTGCGCTGCTGCGCGGAACCGTCGACCACCCCGATCTGACCCTGAAGGTGACGGTCAACGCCCGCGCCGACATTGGGGAGGTCCTCAACCGGATCCAGGGAACAGTTGTTCCGAACCTCGCCTCTGCCCTCGAAACGCCGCTGCACAGCTTGGGGATCCACCTGGAGGCCAGCAACAAGACGGCGTTGTCCGGCAACACTGTCAGCTCAACGGGAACCGTGGTTTATTAGGCCCATGCCACATGAATCCCCGGCCGAGCGGGACGCGGACTCTCCGGTCCTCGCCGCGGCCGTCCTGCCGCTGTGCGTCGCCTGCGGAACGCAGTACGGCGCTGCGCGTTCGGACTGTCCCATCTGCGACGACGAACGCCAGTACGTGCCGCTGACCGGCCAGGCCTGGACCACGCTCGCCAGACTGCGCGGTCCGTCGCACCGCGGCAGCATCCATGCCCAGGGGCCGGGGGTGCTGGGCATCGGCTGCGAACCGGCCTTCGCCATCGGGCAGCGGGCGCTGCTGGTCAAGGCGGCGGGCGGAAATGTTCTTTGGGACTGCCAGGCGTATCTGGATGATGAACTCGCGGCCCTGATCCGTGCCGAGGGCGGGATCAGCGCCATAGCCATCAGCCATCCGCACTTCTATACAACGATGGTGGAATGGGCTCGTGAATTCAGCGTGCCGGTCTACCTGCACGCCGCCGACCGGTCTTGGGTCGGCCGCCCCGATCCGGTCCTGGAGTTCTGGGACGGCGATGACCGCAGCCTGGGCGAGGACCTGACCCTGTACCGGGCGGGGATCCATTTCCCGGGCGGGACGGTGCTGCACTGGTCCGGGGACCCCGACGGCGGCGGCGCCCTCTTCAGCGGTGACATCATCAATGTCATCCCCGACCGCACGCACGTGTCTTTCCTCTACAGCTACCCGAACCAGATACCGGAGCGTCCCCAAGTTGTTCAGGAAGCTGCGGCCCGGCTGGCACCGCTGCGCTACGAGCGCCTCTACGGCGGCTGGTGGGACCGGGTGATCCCGCACGGCGCCGACCGCATCGTGCAGGAGTCCGCCCGCCGTTATCTCGATTTCACCCGCGGCTAGCTGAGGCGGGTACCTGCCCGTTCCGCCGCGACCATGGCCTTGTGTTCGGCCACCCGTGCCTGATGGAGCGGCGTCCGGCGCAGGAAAGCGTAGACCACGCCCAGAAGGGCGAACCAGATCGGAGTGACCAGCAGCGCCTGCAGGGTGTCAGCCTTGGTGGTCAGCGCCCACAGCAGGAAGCCGAAAAAGGCCAGCACCACATAAACCATCACCACGCCGCCGGGCATCTTGAAAATGGATGCCTCGTGCAGCTGCGGCCGGCGGCGGCGGTACACCAGGTAGCTCACCAGGATGATCGTCCACACGAACATGAAGCACAGTGCCGAAATGGTGCTGACCAGCGTGAACGCCGCGCTGACCGACTCGCCGGCGTAAAGAAGCACCACTCCGGCCAGCAGGAAGGTGCAGGAGAAGAACAGGGCGTTCTGCGGCACCTTGCGCCGCGACAGGCGGCCGAACGCCCCGGGGGCGTCGCCGTCGTGCGCCAAACCGAAAACCATGCGCGAGGTGGAATATATCCCCGAGTTTGCTGACGATGCAGCTGAGGTAAGGACCACGAAGTTCACGACGGCGGCTGCCGCACCCAGGCCGGCGAGGGTGAACATGCCCACGAAGGGGCTCTCGTCAGCGCTGAACCTGTCCCAGGGAACCACCGAAATCAGCACCACCAGGGCACCTACATAGAAGAGCATGATGCGCAGTGGAATCGAGTTGATGGCCCGCGGAAGGTTCTTTTCCGGATCCTTCGTTTCAGCCGCCGCCGTTCCCACCAGTTCAATGCCCACGAACGCGAACACCGCAATCTGGAATCCGGCCACGAAGCCCATGGGGCCGGTGGGGAACAGGCCGCCGTGCTCCCAAAGGTTGTTGAAGCCGGCGACGTTGTTGTCACCGGACTCGAAGCGGGTAAAAATCAGGACCAGGCCCACCACGATAAGGGTGACAATGGCCAGGATCTTGACCAGGGCGAACCAGAATTCGGCCTCGCCGAACGCCTTGACGCTGGGCAGGTTGAGGGCCAGCAGCACCAGGATGCAGGCCAACGCCGGGATCCACAGCGGAGCGTCGGCCCACCAGAACGTGACGTAGTGGGAGATCGCCACCACATCCGCGATCCCGGTGACCACCCAGCAGAACCAATAGGTCCAGCCGGTGAAAAAGCCGGCCCAGGGTCCCAGCAGATCCGCGGAGAAGTCGCTGAAGGACTTGTACTTGAGGTTGGAGAGCAGCAGTTCACCCATGGCCCGCATGACGAAGAACAGCATGAAGCCGATGGTCATGTAGACGAAGATCACTGACGGTCCCGCCGCCGAGATGGTCTTTCCCGACCCCATGAACAGGCCGGTCCCGATGGCACCGCCGATCGCCAGGAGCTGGATGTGGCGGTTGGAGAGGGAGCGGGAGAGTTCCGGCTCGGCGGAACTTTGTCCTCCGGCGGATGTGTCCACGGGGGCAGTGGCGGGGGAAGGCGCCGGGGACGGCGCGGGGGAAGGTGCGGGGGAGGGGCTGGACAAGCGGTCGGGCATTGGGCTCTTTCTCAATAGGCACCAGCCGGCGCATGTGACGCCGCACGCACACGGACCGGCGCCCTGCGTGAGGCCGCCTGAGGCTGTTGGCGCCACCGCCGACAATCAAGTTTGGAAGCCCGGCGCGGAGGATGTCAATTTGGCGGTTTTCGCGGCCCGCCGCGGCCGCGGGCAGGGGCGGACGATCGTCAAAGAGGAAGCGGCGGCCGTCACTCTCTTGTTGGGACTCGTGCCGGAGGGTATGGTCACTGGTGGAAATACACAAGTGAATATGCCTTTATCAGCCGTGGCGGGAGAGTCCCGCAGCCTGCAGCCGTAAAACTGCAGCCGTAAAACCGAAGCCGTATCAGTACGGCTTCGGCGGGCGCCGTAGGAGCAAACCCTCCCCGGGAATCTCTCAGGCCCCTGTACCGCCACAGCGAGGCAACTCTGGAAAGCAGCTCCGCGCCTTGGCGCGGAACTCACCGACGGTGCAAGCGGGGCCACCCCCGCGGAATCTCTCAGGTCCCCTACAGAGCGGGGAGGACTCAACAATCGTTGGCGTACCCCCGTCTGCCTTTCCTGGAGCCCCTCATGACTGCTGATCTGTCCACTGCTTCAACCCCCATCGCCGCACGTGCCGCTGCAGCGGGTTCGGTTTCCGCAGCGGTGTTTGTTGACCGCCATATTGGCGCCCGTGCCGGTTCGGCCGCTGAGATGCTTAAGGCAGTGGGGTTCGATTCCCTGGATGCTCTGGCTGACATGGCAGTGCCCGCCGCCATCCGGCAGGGGAGCCCCCTGATTCTCGATCCGGCCCGCTCTGAAGAAGAAACCCTGGCGCAGCTCCGCGCCATCGCCGGCAAAAACCGGACAGCCGTGCAAATGATCGGCCAGGGCTACTACGGCACGCACACCCCGCCGGTGATCCTGCGCAACGTCGTGGAGGATCCTGCCTGGTACACCGCTTACACGCCGTACCAGCCCGAAATTTCCCAAGGCCGCCTCGAAGCCCTGCTGAACTTCCAGACGATGGTCCAGGACCTCACCGCCCTGCCCATCGCCAACGCCTCCCTGCTCGATGAAGCCACAGCGGTGGCCGAAGCGGTGCTGCTGATGCGCCGCTCGAACAAGGGCAAGTCAGACGGCACCATTGTCCTCGATGCCGAGACGCTGCCGCAGACCATCGCCGTGGTGAAGGGCCGGGCCAAGGCGCTGGGCTTCGAGGTGATCGTCGCCGACCTGGCCCGCGGCCTGCCCGACGGCGAGATCACCGGCGTCGTGCTGCAGCAGCCCGGCGTTTCCGGCGTCGTCCGTGACCTCGCCCCCGTCATCGCCGAGGCGAAGGACCGCGGCGCGCTGGTCACCGTGGCCGCTGACCTGCTGGCGCTGACCCTGATCACGCCTCCCGGCGAGCAGGGCGCCGACATCGCTGTCGGCTCGGTCCAGCGCTTCGGCGTGCCGCTGTTCTTCGGCGGCCCGCACGCCGCCTATATGGCAGTGCGCAAAGGCCTGGAGCGTTCGCTGCCCGGCCGTCTGGTGGGCGTCTCCAAGGACTCCGCCGGCACCCCCGCCTACCGGCTGGCGCTGCAGACTCGCGAACAGCACATCCGCCGCGAGAAGGCCACCTCCAACATCTGCACCGCGCAGGCGCTGCTGGCGATCGTGGCCTCCATGTACGCCGTCTATCACGGGCCGCAGGGCCTGACCGCGATTGCCCGCCGCGCCCACGACTCCGCCCGGTCGCTGGCCGCCGCGCTGCAGGGCGCCGGAATCGAGCTGCTCCACGGTAGCTTCTTCGACACAGTCACCGCCCGCGTTCCCGGCAAGGCCGCCGCGGTCATGGCGGCCGCCGAGGCCCGCGGCATCAACCTGCGGCACATCGACGCCGACACCGTGGGCATCTCCTGCGACGAAACCACCACACCCGCCGTGCTGGCCGACGTCGCCGCCGCCTTCGGCATCCCGGCCGACGGCGTGGCCGCCGCCGCGTCGGCCCCGGCTGGCTTTGAACTGGACGGGCAGCTGCTGCGCACCTCGGAGTTCATGACCCATCCGGTGTTCCACACGCACCGCTCCGAAACCCAGATGCTGCGCTACCTGCGCCGCCTCTCGGACCGCGACCTGGCCCTGGACCGCACCATGATCCCGCTGGGCTCCTGCACCATGAAGCTCAACGCCACCGCGGAAATGCAGGCCATGACCTGGCCGGAGTTCGCATCCATCCACCCGTTCGCCCCGGACTCCCAGACCGAGGGCTGGCGCGAACTGATCGCGGACCTGGAAGCCAAGCTCGCCGTCATCACCGGCTACGACCGGGTGTCCATCCAGCCCAACGCCGGGTCGCAGGGCGAGCTGGCGGGCCTACTCGCCATCCGCGGCTACCACTCCTCCCGCGGCGAAACGCAGCGCACGGTCTGCCTGATCCCGGCCTCCGCGCACGGCACCAACGCCGCCTCCGCCGTCCTGGCCGGCATGAAGGTGGTGGTCGTGGCCACGGCCGACGACGGCGCCATTGACCACGCCGACCTGCGCGCCAAGATCGACGCGCACCGCGAGAACCTCTCCGCGATCATGATCACCTACCCCTCCACCCACGGCGTGTTCGACGACGACGTCCGCGACGTCTGCGACGCCGTGCACGAGGCCGGCGGCCAGGTCTACATTGACGGCGCGAACCTCAACGCGCTTGTCGGGCTGGCCAAGCCGGGTGAGTTCGGCGGCGACGTCTCGCACCTGAACCTGCACAAGACCTTCTGCATTCCGCACGGCGGCGGCGGCCCCGGCGTGGGCCCGGTGGCAGTGAAGTCGCATCTGGCGCCGTTCCTGCCCGGCGACGCCGCCACCTGGACCGAGGGTGAGGACATCCCGGTGTCAGCGTCGCGCTTCGGTTCCGCCGGCGTGCTGCCGATCTCCTGGGCCTACGTGAACCTCATGGGCGGCGAAGGCCTGACCGAAGCCACCAAGAGCGCGCTGCTCTCCGCCAACTATGTGGCCGCCCGGCTCAACGAGTACTTCCCGGTGCTCTACACGGGCAAGGGCGGGCTGGTGGCGCACGAGTGCATCCTGGACCTGCGCGAGCTCACGGCACGGACCGGCGTCACCGCCGAAGACGTTGCCAAGCGTTTAGTGGACTACGGCTTCCACGCCCCCACACTGTCCTTCCCGGTGGCCGGCACGCTGATGGTGGAACCCACCGAGTCCGAGGACCTGGGCGAGATTGACCGGTTCATCGACGCCATGATCGCCATCCGCGCCGAAATCGACCAGGTCGCCGCCGGGGACTTCTCCCTTGAGTCCAGCCCGCTGCGCAACGCCCCGCACACCGCCGTCGTCGTCGCCGGGAACGAATGGAACCGCGCCTATCCGCGCGAACAGGCTGCCTTCCCGATGAAGAGCCAGCGGATGGACAAGTACTTTCCTCCGGTGGGCCGGATCGACGGCGCTGCCGGCGACCGCAACCTGATCTGCTCCTGCCCGCCCATCGAAGACTTTGAAAACTAGAGAGACACAGGTACGACGATGACTGAGAAATACACGGCGCTCTTTGAAGAGCACAAACGGCTCGGCGCTGCCTTCACCGATTTCGGCGGCTGGCAGATGCCTCTAAAGTACAGCTCCGAGCTGGCCGAACACCGCGCCGTCCGCACGGCCGCCGGCCTCTTTGACCTCTCGCACATGGGCGAAGTCGAGGTTGCCGGCCCGGACGCCGGCGCGTTCCTGGACTACGCCCTGGCCGGCAAGCTCTCCGCCGTCAAGATTGGCCGGGCCAAGTACTCGCTGATCACCAACGACGACGGCGGGATCATCGACGATCTGATCAGTTACCGGCTCGCCGAGGACTCCTACCTGGTGGTGCCCAACGCCGGCAACGCACCGGTGGTGGCCGCCGAACTGGCCGCCCGCGCCGAAGGCTTTGACGTGCGCGTGCACGATGTCTCCGCGGAGACCTCGCTGGTGGCCGTGCAGGGCCCCGAGGCTGAAGTCATCCTGCTGGCCCTGGTGCCCGCCGACCAGCAGGACCTGGTCACGGGCATGAAGTACTACGCCGTCGCCACGGTGGGCATCCGGGCGGGGGAGCGGACACTGGAGCTGCTCGTGGCCCGCACCGGCTACACCGGCGAGGACGGCTTCGAGATCTATGTGCCCAACGACGCCGCGCCGGCCCTGTGGTCAGCGCTGCTGGCCGCCGGGGAGGGGCGGGGCCTGATTCCCGCAGGGCTGGCCTGCCGCGACTCCCTCCGGCTCGAGGCCGGAATGCCGCTCTACGGCAACGAACTGACCCTGGACACGGACCCGTACGCCGCAGGCCTGGGCCCCGTCGTCGCCCTCTCCAAGGAGGGGGACTTTGTGGGCCGTGCCGCGCTCGAGGCCCGCAAGGCCGCCGGTCCTGCCCGCCGCCTGGTCGGGCTGAAGGGTGCCGGCCGACGCTCCGCGCGCTCGCACTATCCGGTCCTCAGGGACGGCACGGCAGTCGGCGAAGTCACCTCCGGCGCTCCGAGCCCCACCCTCGGTTATCCGATCGCCCTCGCCTATGTCGACGCGGCCTGCACCGAGCCCGGAACCACCCTCGACGTCGACCTCCGCGGCAAGCCCGAACAGTTCACGGTTGTGGAACTTCCGTTCTACCGGCGCGAGAAGTAGCACCCCGAGACAGGTCGGCGCGTTCGGGTCAAGGTGACCCAAGCGCGCCGGTCGCGGGGCATTCTGTGTAGCCCGCATCGCCGAGCGAGGAACGAGCGAGGCAGTGAAAGATCCAGGGTTCCCTCTCCGAGCTTGCGAGGAGGAGGGCAGGATCTGGAACGCTAAGGGCGGCAGAATGCCGCGCTTCCAGTGCCCGGACCTAGACTTTGAAGTAACCCGAAGAACCAGCAGACGCACCGAAAGGCACACCATGAGCAAAGTAAACGCAGGACTCCGCTATTCGGCCGAACACGAGTGGGTGGACTCCTCCAGCCCCGTGAAGGTCGGCATTTCCGCCGTTGCCGCCGATGCGCTGGGCGATGTGGTCTACGTGGACCTGCCCGAGGTCGGCACCGTCGTCACCGCCGGCGAGACGTGCGGCGAGGTGGAATCCACCAAGTCCGTTTCGGACCTGTACGCACCGGTCTCCGGCGAGATCATGGAGATCAACCAGGAGGCCATCGACAACCCGGCCCTGCTGAACGAGGATCCGTACGGCGCCGGCTGGCTCTTCACGGTCAACGCCACCTCCGAGGGTGCGCTGCTGACCGCCGAGGAGTACGCAGAGAAGAACGGCGGCGAGCTGTGACCGATTACCTGAACTCGCACCTCGCGCAGATTGATCCGGAGGTGGCGCGGCAGATCGACAACGAGCGCCGCCGCCAGCAGTCCGGCCTGGAAATGATCGCCTCGGAAAACCACACCTCAGTGGCCGTGATGGAATCCCAGGGCTCGGTGCTGACCAACAAGTACGCCGAGGGCTACCCGGGCCGGCGCTACTACGGCGGCTGCGAATACGTGGACGTCATTGAGCAGCTGGCCATTGACCGGGCCAAGGACCTCTTCGGCGCCGGCTTCGCCAACGTGCAGCCGCACTCCGGCGCGCAGGCCAACGCCTCGGTGATGCACGCCCTGATCCGTCCGGGCGACACCATCCTGGGCCTGTCCCTGGCGCACGGCGGACACCTCACGCACGGCATGAAGATCAACTTCTCCGGCCGGCTCTACAACGTGGTGCCGTACAACGTTGCCGAAGACACCCAGCTCATCGACATGGCCGAGGTCGAGCGCCTGGCTCAGGAGCACCAGCCGAAGCTGATTGTCGCCGGCTGGTCCGCCTACGCCCGGCAGCTGGACTTCGCTGAATTCCGCCGCATCGCCGACTCCGTGGGCGCGTACCTGATGGTGGACATGGCGCATTTCGCCGGCCTCGTCGCCGCCGGGCTGCATCCGAGCCCGGTGCCGCACGCCCACGTGGTCACCTCCACCACGCACAAGACCCTGGCCGGACCGCGCGGCGGCATCATCCTCTCCAACGACGCCGACATCGCCAAGAAGATCAACTCAGCTGTCTTCCCGGGCCAGCAGGGCGGCCCGCTGGAGCATGTGATTGCCGGCAAGGCCACCGCGTTCCTGATCGCGGCCACTCCCGAGTTCAAGGAACGCCAGGAGCGCACCCTGGCCGGTGCCCGGATCCTGGCCGAGCGGCTGCTGGCCGACGACGTCACCGCCAAGGGCATCTCCGTGATCTCCGGCGGCACCGACGTGCACCTGGTGCTGGTGGACCTGCGCAACGCCGCCCTCAACGGGCAGGAAGGCGAAGACCGGCTCGCGCAGATCGACATCACCGTCAACCGCAACGCCGTGCCCTTTGATCCGCGCCCGCCGATGGTGACCTCCGGCCTCCGGATCGGAACGCCGGCCCTGGCCACGCGCGGCTTTGGCGAGGACGCGTTCCGCGAGGTGGCGGACATCATTGCGCTGGCGCTCATTGCCGGTGAGGACGATGACCTCTCGCCGCTGAAGGCCCGCGTCTCCGCGCTGGCCGCAGCGCATCCGCTGTACACCGAGGTTGCCGACCTGGCATCCTCACCGGCGCACGTCTAAAGGAACCTGTAAGTGGCTGTTGGCGTTTTTGATCTGTTCTCCGTAGGCATCGGCCCGTCGAGCTCACACACCGTGGGCCCCATGCGTGCCGCTGCCGTGTTTGCGGCGGAGCTGGTCGACGCCGGCGTCCTGGATGCCGTGGCCGGCCTCCGCGTTGACCTCTACGGGTCGCTCGCGGCGACCGGCCGCGGCCACGGCACCATGACCGCTGTGCTGCTGGGGCTGGAAGGCTTCGCCCCGGAAAAGATCCTGCCGGGCGAAGTTGAAGAGCGGCTCGCAGCGATCGAAGCGACACGGAAACTGCAGCTGTGTTCGCAGATCCCCGGTGCCGGCCTCCGCATTCTGGAATACGGCGAAGCGGACATCGTCCTGCACCCCCTCACCGTCCTGCCCCGGCATACCAACGGTATGAAGTTCGCCGCCACGGCGGCCGACGGCGGCGTGCTGCACGAGGCCACGTTCTTCTCAGTGGGCGGCGGGTTCATCGTGCGCGACGGCGAGGAGCGTGCGGCCGCCCTGGAGCTGGAATCCACCAAGGCGCAGCTGCCGCTTCCGTTCCGCACCGCCGCCGGACTGCTGCGGCACTGCACCGACAACGGCCTGAGCATCAGCGGCGTGATGCTCGCCAACGAATTGGCGTCCCGAACCGAGGCGGAGATCCGCGCCGGCCTGCTGCACATCCGCGACGTCATGGAGGAGTGCAAGAATTCAGCCATCCGCCGCACCGGCCTGCTGCCCGGCGGGCTCAAGGTCCGCCGCCGGGCGCCGGCCTGGCATGCCCGGCTGCGCGCAGAGGACCCGGACCGGAATCCCAAGTTTTGGCAGGAATGGGTGAACCTGGTGGCCCTGGCGGTCAACGAGGAAAACGCCTCCGGCGGCCGCGTGGTCACCGCACCCACCAACGGTGCGGCCGGCATCATTCCCGCCGTGATGTTTTATGCCACCCACTACGGCCCGGGCATGGAGAACGCGACGCAGGAGGAGCGGGACGACGTCGTCGTGCGCTTCCTGCTGACCGCCGGCGCCGTTGGCGTGCTTTACAAGGAACAGGCCTCCATCTCCGGCGCGGAGGTGGGCTGCCAAGGCGAGGTGGGGTCGGCGTCGTCGATGGCTGCCGCCGGCTTGGCGGAGATCCTGGGCGGCACTCCGGAGCAGGTGGAGAACGCCGCCGAAATCGCCATGGAACACAATCTGGGGCTGACCTGCGATCCGATCGGCGGGCTGGTGCAGGTACCGTGCATCGAACGCAACGCCATTGGTGCCGCCAAGGCCGTGAATGCCGCCAAGATGGCGCTCTGGGGCGACGGCGACCACCGCGTCTCGCTGGACGAGGTGATCGTGACGATGCGTGAAACCGGCCGCGACATGAGCTCGAAGTACAAGGAAACGGCGCTCGGCGGCCTGGCCGTGAACGTGGTGGAGTGCTAAGCGGGCAGCCGCGGCGGGTTGAGCCCGTGCGGTTCCTTTGATAGACCGTAAGGACGCTGAGTAACCGTACCTGCGGAAGGAACCCATCATGTCCGAACGCGGAAACACCACGCACGGGCGGCGCCTGGACGAGGAAATGAAGCTGGAAACCGACGGCCTGACCCGCAATGCCGTTCCGGACCGAACGCAGGCGTGGCGGCAGCCCGAACCGCTGCCCGATGACACCGATGCGGACGAGGTTTTGTCGGCCATGGAACCGAACGGGGTCTTCGGCAGCGCGGCTCCTTTTATCGGCGGAGCCCCGGGCCCGATCCCCGGACCTCGGCCGATTCCCGGCAATGGCCCGATTCCCGCACCGGGCCAGATCCCCGGCAAGGACGCGTAATGCCCAAAACCGGCAAGGACGGCCACGCCATCGAGGAGGAAATACCCTCCACCCTGCAGCGCTCGGACAGCAAAGCCCAGGACACCTTCGCCAAGACGTTCGACTCCGCTGCGGAGGAGTACGGCGATGAGGAGCGGGCTGCCCGAACCGCCTTCGCCGCCCTGAAGCACACCCATGAAAAGGTGGGCGACCGCTGGGAGGCCAAGGAGGAGTCCGGGCCCTCGGATGCCCGGGCCGAGGGCGGCCGGAATTCCTCCGCTGCAACGGCCGGCGGAGTGGATGCCAATGCCTCCAAGGCTCACCTCTACGACGTGGCCTCGCACCTGGACATCCCCGGGCGTTCGGCCATGAGCAAGGCCGAGCTGGTGGCCGCGATCCGGAAGGCCAACGACAGGGAAACCCGCCGGGCCCGGGAAGGCTAGGGCCGATCCGGGCAGCGCCGGCCCTTACTTCACGGCGCCCATGGACAGCCCGCGGACCAGCTGCTTTTGCGCAACCCAGCCCGCGAGGACCACCGGCAGGGAAGCCAGCACCGAGGCGGCGGACAGCTGCGCCAGGTACAGGCCTTCACTGGTCATCTGGGAGACCAGGAACACCGGCACGGTCGCAGACCTGGCCGCCGTGAGGTTCAGGGCGAAGAAGAACTCGTTCCACGCGAAAATGACGCAGATCAGTGCGGTGGCGGCCAGGCCCGGTGCCACCATGGGCATCAGCACCCGCCACAGCGTTTTCAGCAGCCCGGCTCCGTCCATCTGCGCTGCCTCGAGCACCTCGCTGGGCACCTCCTGGAAGAAGGAGCGCATCATCCATACCGCGATGGGCAGGTTCATCGAGGTGTAAAGGACCACCAGGGTCCAGATGTTGTCCAGGACCTTCAGCTGGCCGGCAATGACGTAGATCGGCATGATGACCGCCACCACCGGGAGCATCCGGGTGGAGATGAAGAAGAACAGCACGTCCTGCGTCTTCTTGACGGGCCGGATGCTGAGGGCATACGACGCGGGCACCGCCATGATCACGACCAGGAGCGTGGAGACGCCGGTGGCAATCAGCGAGTTGACGAAGTAGGAGCCGGCCCCGGCATCGATGACGGCCCGGTACTGGTCGAGGGTGGGGGTGAAGAAGAACGACGGCGGGTTGGAGGCCGCAGCCGACTCCTGTTTGAAGGAGGTGAGCACCATCCACAGGACCGGTGAGAAGAATGCAATGGCGATGACCCAGGTCAGCACCGTCAACAGGGACGACGTCGTCTCTGGTTTGCTGCGGCGTGCCGGTGCTGCCGGGCGGCGGCCCGACGGGGTGCTTTCGGAAGAAGCCGATTCTGTTTGTGTGGCCACGGCTAGTCCTTTACGTCGAAGCTGCGGAAGATCAGGCGGAGGGCGAAGGTCGCGATGATGATCGTGGCAATAACCACCACGACACCCATGGCGGCTGCCTGCCCGATGTCGAAGCCCAGGAAGGCCCGCTGATAGATGTAGAACGGCAGGTTGGCGCTGGCTGTCCCGGGCCCGCCGGCCGTCATGAGGTAAATCTGGTCAAAGGTGTTCACCACATAGATCGCGCCGAGCAGGATCCCGAGTTCGATGTAGCGGCGGAGCTGGGGAAGGGTCACGGAGATGAAGGTCCGCCACCAGCCGGCCCCGTCGACCTGGGCCGCTTCCAGCACGTCCTTGGGCTGCGCCTGGAGCCCGGCCAGGACCAGCAGCATCATGAACGGTGTCCACTGCCACACCAGGGACATCAGGATCGAGGCGATCGGGTGGACGGAGGTCCAGTCCACCGGGGAAATGCCCACCAGGCCGATCAGCCAGTTCAACAGGCCGTAGCTGGGGTTGAGGATGGACACGGACCAGAGCAGGGAGCCGGCCACCGGCATGATCAGGAACGGTGTGATCAACAGGGTGCGGACCACCCCGCGGCCCGCGAAGGAGCGGTCCAGCAGCAGGGCGAAGACGATGCCGAGGAGCATCGCGAAGAACACGCAGCCCAACGTGAAGATCACGCTGTTCATCGCTGCCTGGCGGAAGGTGGAGTCGGCGAAGATCTCCACATAGTTGGACAGCCCCACAAACCGGTCGCCCCCGGGATTGAGCAGGTTCCAGTTCTGGAGGGAATACCAAATGGTGAACAGGAACGGCACCTGGGTCACGATCAGCGTGAAGACCAGAGCCGGCAGCAGGGGCCCGCGCCGCCTCCAGCCCTCGGCGCTGGACATGCCGCGGGCCCGCCGCTGCTCCGTCTCGCGGCGGACCTTCTGTTGATGTTTGTCCACCAGGCTGGTCATCTGTTTTCTCCTGACTGGTAGCTTTCCGCGACGGTTTCGGCGTAGCGCTGTGATTGCTCCAGGGCCTCGGGAACCGATTTCTGTCCGGCGATGGCTGCCGAGATCTGCTGCGCCACGCGGGTGCCCAGATCCTGGAATTCCGGGATCCCCACGAATTGAAGGCCCGGATACGGCACCGGGTTGGCCATGCTGGTCTCCTGCGAGGCGCCGGCCATGGAGGACAGGGTGGGCTCGGCATAGGCCTCGGCCACGGCGGCGTATTCGGGAATCTCGTAGGTCGACAGCCGGCTGCCGGGCGGCACGCGTTCCCAGCTGATCTTCTCGCCCACCAGCTGGATGTATTCCTTGTTGGTCATCCAGGAGATGAAGTCCCAGGCGGCGTCCTTTTTCTCGCTGGTGGTGGGGATGGCCAGGGACCAGCTGTACAGCCAGCCGGAGGATTCCGTTTCCTGCACGGGCGCCTGGGCGTAGCCCGTTTTGCCGACCACCAGGGAGGAGGCCGGGTCCTCCACTGAGGAGACCATGGAGGTTGCGTCGTACCACATGGCGGCGGTGCCCTGGCTGTACTGGGTCAGGCAGTCGCCGAACCCGCTGGTGGCGGCTCCGGGCTGCCCGGACGTGCGGACCAGGTCCACGTAGTCGGTCACGGCGGCCTCCACCTCGGGCGAGTCCAGCGTGGCGTTCCAGTCCTCGTCGAACCAGCCTCCGCCGTAGGTGTTCATCATGGTTCCGAGCGGCGCCATCACCTCGCCCCAGCCGGCCAGGCCGCGGAGGCAGATGCCGGAGAATCCGTTGTCCGGATCGTGGAGTTGTTCGGCGAATCCGGCAACGTCCTCCCAGGTGGGCCGCTCCGGCATGGTGAGCCCGTTCTCCTCGAAAATGTCCTCCCGGTAGGCGAGGAAGGAAGATTCGCCGTAGAAGGGAACGGAATACAGGTCCCCCTCGTAGCTCAGTGCTTCGCGGATGTTGGGCACAAAATCGTTCGGGTCGTAACCGGCAGTGGTGTCGGCATACTCCTGCAGGTTGGTGATCCAGCCGTTTTCCGCCCACATCGGGGTCTCGTAATTGGAGATCATGACGACGTCGAATTCGCCGCCCTCGGTGGCCACCGAGGCCGTGATCTTGGCGCGGGCCTCATTCTCCGGCAGGGAAACAAATCGCGCGTCAATATCCGGATATTGCTCGCGGAAGTCCTCCTCCAGCGAAATGGCGTCAGTCATCTGCGGATTGGAAACAATGGCCACCACGATTTCTTCCGGTCCTTCGGAGCTTTCAGCGCCGCATCCGGACAGCACGAGTGCAAGCACCGCCGCCGATGCCGCCGCCGATCTTCCGATGCCGGGCCGAAACCTGCGGGGTCTGCTGCGTCGTAGTCTCATACGTCACCTTTGATCATGTGAGAATTGCCCTGCGCTCATTTCGGTGAACTATAAACAGGCCCTGTCAAATGAGCAATGGTCCGCAAACTTTCGGCAGGACTGCAGCGGCTGTGGTGGTTTCCCCGCTCCGCGGCTTAGCGTCCCCGCTCCGAAACCAGGCCGGAAACCGTGGCCCGCGCGCCGGCGTCGTGCAGTGAAGCCAGCGCAGCGGTGTACGCCCGGATGAACCGGTCATTGGACGCCAGGTCTCCGAAAAGTTCGCGGTTGGACACGAAGGCGAGCGGATCCTCGCGGTTGCGTCCTGCGGCAGCCATTAACGGTTTCCGCAGCCGGTCCACCACCTGGATGGGCTCGCCCTGCTCGTCGAAGCCTTCGGCATACCGCGCCCAGCTGGCGACGACAGCGGCCGAACGGTGGATCTCCCCGCCGCTGGCCAGGTTCTCCCGGATGACCGGCAGCAGCCATTTGGGGATCCGGTCCGAGCTCTCGGCGCACAGCCGGGCGAGCGTGTCGCGGACATATTGGTTGGAAAACCGCTCGATCAGCTTGTGCTTGTACCCGGCCAGGTTCACGTCCGGCAGCGGCTTCAGCGTGGGGGTGGCTTCCTTGTCCATGTAATCCAGCAGGAACCGGGCGAAAAGCGGATCCTGGCAGACCTCGTGCGCGTACCGGTAGCCGGCGAGGTAGCCGAAGTAGCACAGCCCCTGATGGCTGGCGTTGAGCAGCCGCAGCTTCATGAGTTCATAGGGCTCGACGTCGTCCACCACCTGCACGCCGACGTCTTCGAAGGCCGGGCGGCCCAGCGGGAAATCGTCCTGCAGCACCCACTGCTCAAAGTCCTCGCTGACCACCGGCCAGGCGTCGTCCACGCCGAAGTCCGCCGCCACCATGGCCCGGTCCTCGTCGGTGGTGACCGGTGTAATGCGGTCCACCATTGAATTCGGAAAGGCCACCTTTTCCTGCATCCACTCACCCAGCCCAGGATCCCGCAGGCGAGCGAAGGCGGTGAACATCTTGGCCGCCACGTCGCCGTTGCCCTGGATGTTGTCGCAGGACATCACGGTGAACGGCGGGAGTCCGCGGTCCCGGCGCCGCTGCAGCGCCTCGGTGACCAGCCCAAAGACCGTTGACGGAACGGCCCCCGGCTCCAGGTCAGCCGCCACGGCGGGGTTGGCCGCATCAAACTCACCGGTCACGGGATGGAAGTTGTAACCGCCCTCGGTAATGGTCAGGGAGACAATTTTCGTGCCGGGCGCTGCCATCTTCTCGATCACGGCCTCCGGGTCCTCCGGGGCCAGCAGATACTCGACGATGGACCCGATGACGCGCCCCTCCCGGGTGCCGTCCGGATTCTTGAGGACCAGCGTGTACAGGCAGTCCTGGTTCTCCATGACGGTCTTCATGGCGGCATCGCCCGGCAGGACGCCGACTCCGCAAATGGCCCAGTCCCGGGCCCCGCCGGCATTCATCAGCCGGTCCAGGTACATGGCCTGGTGCGCGCGGTGGAAACCGCCGACGCCGAAATGGACAATGCCGACGCTGAGGCCGGCGCGGTCATAGGAGGGGACGGGCAGCTTGGCGGAGACGCCGGACAACGTTGCAGTGCTCAGTTTGCTCATGGTCACACCTGCTGGGGGACGGGGCGGTTGGTGCCGCTCAACCTAGCACGGGAGCGATCGGGGCACATTCCACGGCCGGCGGAACGACGGATTGTAAGGCAACGTGTGATTTGTGCAACACCTATGTATTAAGCAAGGCTATGTTGTCGCATTCGGCAACATACTTACAGAAAACAGGGGCTCGAACCATGAACGCAGCACGGGCAGTTTCCATGGCACCGGCATCGGAGGACGGTGGTTTGCTCGGAACCATCGATTCCGCCGTCAACTCGTTCTTCGAACCGATCACCACGGTGTTCTCCGGGATCGTCTTCTTCCCGATCACCATCGGAGACTTCAGTTTCCCCGCCGTCGTCGCCTGGCTGATCCTGGCCGGCATCGTCTTCACGTTCTACTTCGGATTCATCCAGTTCCGCGGGCTGAAGGTCGCCGTGCAGGTGGTCCGCGGCAAGTTCTCCTCCCACGACGATCCGGGCGAGGTGCCGCACTTCCAGGCACTCACCTCCGCCCTTTCCGGCACCGTCGGCCTGGGCAACATTGCCGGCGTCGGTGCGGCCATGGCCCTGGGTGGCCCCGGCGCCACGTTCTGGATGATCCTGGCCGGGCTGCTCGGCATGGCCTCGAAGTTCGCTGAATGCACCCTCGGCGTGAAGTACCGCGAAGTCCATGCCGACGGCTCCATCAGCGGCGGTCCGTTCAAATACCTGCCCGTGGCCTTCGCGCGCTTCGGCCGGTGGCCGGCCAAAATCCTCACCGGAATCTTTGCGGTCGCGATCCTGATCTTCGGTGTGGCCGGCGGCAACATGTTCCAGGCCAACCAGACGTTCGCGCAGATCCAGAACGTCACCGGCGGCGACGACGGCATCCTCGGCAGCGCGGGAGCGGCCCTGGTCTTCGGGCTGGTCCTGGCCGTCCTGGTGGCCGTGGTGATCCTGGGCGGCATCAAATCGATCGGCGCCACCACCTCCAAGCTGGTGCCCGCCATGGCCGGCATCTACATTGTGGCCTGCCTGTTCGTCATCATCGTCAACTTCGAGAACGTCCCGGCAGCCTTCGGCGCCATCATTGACGGCGCCTTCCGCCCCGAGGGCTTCGCCGGCGGCGTCGTCGGCGTCATGATCGTCGGCTTCCAGCGGGCATCCTTCTCCAACGAGGCGGGTGTCGGCTCCGCGGCCATCGCCCACTCGGCGGTCAAGACCCGCCGCCCGGTCAGCGAAGGCTTCGTGGCGCTCTTCGAGCCGCTCGTGGACACTGTCCTCATCTGCACCATGACGGCGCTGGCCATCATCATGGCTTCCACGCCCAGCCTGCAGGCGGGAATCGACCAGGTCCAGGCCGGCGGATCTGCGCCCGACGGCGTCATCCTCACCTCCGATGCCTTCGCCACCGTCCTGCCCTGGTTCCCGATCGTGCTCTCCATCGCCGTCGCGCTCTTCGCCTACTCCACCCTCATTACCTGGTCCTACTACGGCCTGAAGTCCTGGGAGTACCTCTTCGGCCGGGGCAAGCGCCGCGAGGTCACCTACAAAGTCATCTTCCTGACCTTCACCGTGGCCGGCTGCGTGCTGTCCTTCAGCCAGGTCATCAGCTTCGCCGACGCCGCGCTCTTTGTCTGCGCGTTCGTGAACCTGCTCGGCGTCTACCTGCTGCTGCCCGTGATCAAGAAGGAAATGAAGGAGTACCTGGCGGACCGCAAGAGCGGAAAGCTGGAGATGCTCGGCATCGACGACCAGGACATCAAGGAGGCGGCAGCCACCGCCTGAACCCCCGCGCCTGAACCTCCCGCCCCGGGGTAGCACAACCCGGATGACCAACCCCTGACGAAACTCCTCCGCCGGCCCCGGGCACTGCCTGCCGGCGGAGGAGTTTTTTGTTATGCACCGTTGACCGCGAAGGGCTCCGGCCCTAGGGTCAACGCTACGTTCACCGAACGGGGGGATGCCCCTGTCCTGAGTGGGCATCGGCCACGGCAGAACAAAGGGGTTTTCGTGGATATTCAGGCGCAGGCATTTGAACAGATTCTGGATCCAGTGGGGGGATCGCTGGCGATTTCGGCGGTTCTGGCTGCCCTGCCGCTGCTCGTGCTGTTTGTCCTGCTGGGAGTTTTCCGCATGAAGGCCTACCAGGCGGGAGTCATCAGCCTGGTGCTCTCCATCCTGCTGGCCGTGATTGCGTGGCGGATGCCCGTGGACCAGGTGGTGGCCGCCACCGGCCTCGGTGCGTTCTACGCGATCTTTCCGATCCTCTGGATTCTGATCAACGCTTTGTGGATCTACAAACTCACGGTAGCCACGCCCTGGTTCGAAGTGCTTGGCCGCACCATCCGTTCCATCTCCGATGACCTGCGGATCCTGTCCATCCTGATCGCGTTTTGCTTCGGTGCCCTGCTGGAGTCCCTGGCCGGCTTCGGTGCGCCCGTGGCCATCGCGGCAGCCATGCTGATGGCCGCCGGGATGAAGCCGCTGAAATCCGCCATCGTCGCGCTGCTGGCGAATACCGCCCCCGTCGCGTTCGGCGCGATGGCAGCCCCCATCATTGCGTTGAACGGGGTGACCGGGATTCCGCTCCAGGAACTGTCCTCCATGACCGGGCGGCAGACCCCCTTCATCGCCCTTGTGGTTCCGCTCATCCTGGTCTTCCTGGTGGACGGAAAACGCGGACTGCGGCAGACCTGGCCGGTGGCCCTCGTGTCAGGCTTCGTCTTCGGGCTCGCGCAGTTCGTGGCGTCGAACTTCTTCGTGGTGGAGCTGACCGACGTTGTGGCAGCAGTGGCCACCGTCGCCGCGGTGCTGCTCATGCTCCGGGTCTGGCAGCCGGCAGAAATCATCGGCATGTCCGGGGAGGTGCAGGAGACCGAAGTGCCTGACGCCCAAGAGGCAGCGGCTCCGAAAACCACTGACACCGTTGAATCGGCTGCCGGCCAGCCCGGCAGCGGCGGCCGGGGCCGGCGCTCTTCCGGCGCACCCGTCAGCGGAGCCCCGGCTTCCGGCGCACCCGTCAGCGGAGCCCCGGCTTCCGGCGCACCCGTCGGCGGTACCACGGCTTCCGGTGCACCCCCCGGTGCCGGTAAATCCGCTGCGGCGGGCGGCACCACCCGGCCTGATGCCCGCAGCGTGTTGATGGCCACCGCGCCTTACCTGATCATCATCGCGGTGTTTTCGCTGGCCCAGGTGCCCGGGATCAAGATCTGGCTGACCGAAATCGGCAGCGTCACGTTCCGCTGGCCCGGCTTGGACGTGGTGGACTCGAACGGCAAGGCGGTGAGCGCTCAGACCTTGCGCTTTGACCACATCCGGGCCACCGGCACGCTCCTGCTGTTTGCCGGAATCCTGACCATGCTGCTGTACCGGATCCGGCCGGGGCAGGGACTGAAGGTCTACGGGGAAACGCTCAAGCAGCTGCGCTGGACGATCGTGACGGTGTGCGCCGTGCTGGCGCTGTCCTTCGTGATGAACCTTTCCGGGCAAACCACCACGCTGGGCGTCGCCCTCGCGTCCGCCGGCGGATTCTTTGCCCTGCTGTCACCCCTGCTGGGCTGGATCGGGGTGGCCCTGACCGGATCCGACACATCCTCCAACTCGCTGTTCGGCCAACTGCAGGTTGCCGCCGCCAATGAAACCGGGCTGTCCGCCACCCTGATGGCGGCGTCGAACTCGTCGGCTGGCGTGATGGGCAAGATGCTGTCGCTGCAGAACCTCGCCATTGCCGCAGCAGCGGTGGGACTGGAAGGGTCCGAAAGCACCCTGTTCCGCAAACTCCTTGGCTGGAGCCTTGGGCTGCTGGCCCTGATGACGCTCCTGGTCTGGCTGCAATCCACCTCGGTCCTGGGATGGATGGTGCCGTAGCCATGAGTCTTTTCTCCGATTCCGAGTCCACCCTGGATGTGTCCGGGCCGGGGGCCAGCGACGCCCTGCTTGGGGCGGCCCCGCATGCCTCGCGCGACGCCGTCCACCGCGAACACGCCAGCACCGACCGCTCCGGCTTCGTCGCCGACACGCATCCGGACGGCGTCGTGTTTGCCGCCTCCGCCGAGGACGTGGCGGCCACCCTGAAGCTGGCGACCGCGCACCGCGTTCCGGTGGTGCCCCGCGGGGCCGGCACCGGGCTGGCCGGCGGATCCTCAGCCCGCTCCGGTGAAGTGGTGCTGGATGTCTCCGGAATGAATCGGATCCTGCGCATCGACCCGGTGGAACAGCTGGCCGTGGTCCAGCCCGGAGTGCTGAACGCGGAAATAAATGCGGCGGCTGCCGAGTACGGGCTGTTCTACGCACCGGATCCCGCGAGCACCGCCATCTGTTCCATTGGCGGGAACATCGCCACCAACGCCGGAGGAATGCGGTGCGCCAAATATGGCGTGACCCGTGAATCGGTGCTGGCGCTGCGGGTCATCCTGGCGGACGGGCGGGAGCTGCGCACCGGGCGGGAGACCATCAAGGGCGTCACCGGGTATGACCTGAACGCGCTGATCATCGGCTCCGAAGGAACGCTCGGCGTCGTCGTCGAGGCCACCCTACGGCTGCGTCCGCTGCCGGTGGCCACCGCCACCGTGGCGGCGTTCTTCCCCGACGTCGAAAGCGCCGCCCGGGCTGCGTCGGCGGTGGTGGCCGCCCGCATCCAACCGTCGATGATGGAGCTCATGGACGGGCCCACCCTCGAGGCCGTCGATGCTGCGCTGGGCACGAACTACCGGTCCCGCGGCGCTTCCTTCCTGCTGGTTCAGACTGACGGCTACGGCGCCTTCCTGGAACAGGATGTGGTGCTCGACGCCGTCAGTCCGCACGCCGGGTCCTGCAGCAAAGCCGCCGACGACGAGGAGGCCGCCGCCCTGGTGCTTGCACGGCGCGAGGCCATTCCGTCCCTGGAGAAGATCGGCCGCGTGTCGATCGGTGACATCGGCGTGCCGCGGGGCCGGCTGGCGGAAGCAGTCACCGGGCTGGAGGAGATCTCCGCCGCCACGGGTGCGCGCATCTTTACGATCGCCCATGCATCGGACGGAAACCTGCATCCCATGATTGTGATGGACCCGCAGGACTCGGTCACCGAAGGGCCGGCCAAGGAAGCGCTCGGGCAGATGTTTTTCCTTGCCAACCGGCTCGGCGGAACCCTGACCGGAGAGCACGGGGTGGGCCTGCTCAAGCGGGACTGGGTGGGTGCCGAACTCGGGGATGTCTCCCTGGGTGTTCAGCACTCCATCCGCCGCGCCCTGGACCCGCTGGGCATCCTGAATCCCGGAAAGGCCCTGTGACCCGGAGTAGGCTCGCGGAAACTGCCGCTCACCGATGGGGGAAATCATGATGGCTATGCAGGGTTTTGGAATGGTGTATCTGCTGTTTGTCGCCGCGCTAGCCGTGCTGGCGGTGTGGGCACTGGTGCTGCTGATCATTTTCCTGCGGCTGCGGCTGCGGATCGCGGAAATGCGCGCCGGTTCGAGCGGAACAGGCATAAGCGGTCCGCGCTGAGCGGCCCGCTCTAGGCGGTCCGCGCTGCCTGCAGGGCCAGGAAGACGGAGTCCCGCGCCAGCGGCAACTCGCTGAACCGCAGGCCCGTGGCATCCCGGACGGCGTTGGCCAGCGCCGGGGCCACCGGATTGAACGGACTCTCGCTCATGGATTTGGCGCCCATCGGCCCGAGGGCGTCGTCGGTGTCGGCGAAGAGGATCTCGGTGCGCGGCACGTCGGCGAAGGTGGGCACGTGGTACTCGCGCAGGATTCGAGTCTGCACCTCGCCGGTGTCGCTGACGCGCACCTTCTCGAACAGTGCAGCGCCCAGGGCCTGCGCGATTCCGCCCTCAACCTGGCCGCGGCACTGCGCGGGGTTCACAACCACGCCGGCGTCCGCGGCGTGCACGCTCTGCAGGATCCGGATTTCACCCGTGCCGCCGTGCACCCCCACGCGGAAGCCCTGGACGTTGAACGCCACCGACCGTGGGGTGCCGCCCCAGCGTCCCTCCGCCGACAGTTCTATGCCGGCTTCCTGCGCCCGGGCCGCGACCTCGGCCAGGGACAGGCGCTCGCCGTCGCACTCCACCGCCGCGGCCTCCAGTTGCACCTGGGCGGAGGTGTTGGCGAAGAGCGACGCAGCGAATCCCTTCAGCAGCACTGCCAGTTCCGCTGCGGCGGCCAGCGTGGCCTTGCCGGCCACCACCGTGCCGGTGGAACCGTAGGCGCCGGTGTCATGGTCCACCAGGTCAGTATCGGACTGGCGGATCACCACCTGTCCCGGGTTGGTGTGCAGGGCAGTGGAGGCCAGCTGGGTGTGGACGGTGGTGGTGCCGTTGCCGAACTCGGCAGTGCCGACGTCGAGCCCGTAGCGCCCGTCGGCCAGCAGGGATATCTTCGCGTGGGAGATGTGTCCGCGCGGCGGCACCGTATCGATCATGGCGACGGCGGTGCCGGTGCCGAGCAGCCATTCCGCAGCCAGGTCCGCTCCCGACGTGTCGTCGGACTGCAGCCCGCGGTCCAGCGCAGCACGGACGAGGTCCACGCACTGGTCCAGGCCGTAGCTGCCGTAGTGCACATCCTCCGCCGGTTCGGCGGCAGTGGAGAGCATGGCATCACCCGGAGCGATGAGGTTGCGGCGGCGGAACTCCAGCGGATCCATGCCGATGCCGCGGGCCAGTTCGTCCATCGCTGATTCGACGGCGAAAATCATCTGGCTCAGGCCGTAACCGCGGAACGCCCCGGAGGGGATGGTGTTGGTGTAGACGGCCCGGGCGTCCACCTTCTTGTTGCGGCACCGGTACACCGCAACCGACTCGCCGCAGCCGTGGAACATCACGCCCGGGGCATGGTTTCCGTAGGCTCCGGTGTTGGTGGTGACGTCCAGCTCCAGCGCGGTCAGCGTGCCGTCGCGGGCGGCTCCGGCCCGGACACGGACGGCGAACGGATGCCGCACGGTGCTGGCCGTGAACTGCTCCTCCCGGGTCAGTTCCAGCTGGACGGGCCGGTTCAGGCGCAGCGCGGCCAGGGCAACCAGATCCTCGGTGAGCACTTCCTGCTTGCCGCCGAAGCCGCCGCCCACCCGCCCGGAGACCACCCGCACGGACCCGGGCTGCAGCTCGAAGATCCGGCACAGGGTGCGCCGGACCAGGAACGGCACCTGGCTGGAGGTGCGGACGGTGAGCCGGCCGGCCTCGTCGAACCAGGCGACGGCGGCGTGAGTTTCCAGGGCGACGTGCTGCAGCCGCTGGCTCTCGTAGGTGTTTTCATGCACGACGTCGGCGGCGGCGAACCCGGCGTCGAGGTCTCCGATTTCGGAATGCAGTTCGGCCACGATGTTGCTTCCGCCGTCCGGGCCGGGGTGCAGCAGCGGAGCGCCGGGCGCCATGGCTGCGGCCGGGTTGAAAACTGCCGGCAGCAGCTCGTACTCGACCCTGATGCGCCGGGTTCCTTCCGCAGCGGCAGCCACCGACGACGCCGCGACGGCCGCCACGCGCTGGCCCTTGAAGCGCACGACGTCGTCCAGGATCCGGGTGTCGTCAGGGTCATCGGTGTGCAGTTCGTGCTGGGCGCTGGAAAAACGCTGCAGCGGAGCATCGTGGTGGGTGAAGACTGCTTCGACGCCCGGGACCGCCAGTGCCTCGGAAACATCGATCGAGGTGATCCTGGCATGCGGATACGGAGAGCGGAGGATTTTCAGGTGCAGCAGCCCCTCAGGCAGGACGGCGCGCGGAAGATCCAGGGTATAGCGGGCGCTCCCGGTGACGATGGCCGGGCCGGCCGGGGCAGGGACGTTGCTGCCAATGCTGCCGGTGTGCCCGGCGTGCCCGGTGCCGATGTCGCCGGCGTATTCCGCGGCGGCGCTCCCGGTGCGCTCGTCGCTGGCATTCCCGGTCCCCGACCCGTGAACGGCCGCGTGCCGTACCCCGCACACCGCGTCCTCGATGGCCCGGTAGCCCGTGCAGCGGCACAGATTGCCCTTCAGGTTCCGCGGAAGGTCCTGCTTCTGTTCTTCGTCGAAGGTCGCGGCGGTCATGATCATTCCGGCGGTGCAGAAGCCGCATTGGAATCCCTGCGCATCCAGAAACTGCTGCTGCATCGGGTGCAGTGCGTCCTCGCCGGCCAGGCCCTCGATGGTGGTGATCTCCCGCTCTTCGGCGCGGACAGCGGGATAGAGGCAGCTGTGCACAGGCTTGCCGTCCACATGCACGGTGCAGGCGCCGCAGTCGCCGGCGTCGCAGCCCTTCTTCACGCCGAGATAACCCTGCTCCCGCAGGAAGGTGCGCAGGCACTGGCCGGGGAAGGGGGCAGCGTCGACCTTGGTGTTGTTGATCCGATAAGTCATTGGGAACCATCCTTCGGGCGGGAACCGGGGGCCGGCGGAGCCGCGAGTTCGGCCCGGATTTCCTCCGCGAGCCGTTCGGTCATGGAGCGCCGCCATTCGGGCAGCCCGTGGACGTCGTCGTGCCAGAGCTCCGGCGCCACTGCCGCCCCGAGTGCCGTGCGCAGCTGAGCCGCGGAGGGCGGGGAGGGGAAGCGCAACTGGACCGGGTGCTTGGTGGAGGCGGTCACGGTCAGCACAAAACCGCCGTCTTCCCCCAAGCGGCCGATCAGCAGCACCGCGGAGCGGCCCAGGTTGGTCAGGGACAGGCGCCGGAACGCGGTGCGGGAACGAAGCGCCGCGGCCGGGACGGTAATGCTGCGCAGCAGCTCCCCGGACGCCAGGCCGGTCCGGCCGTCCCCGGTCACCAGCTCGGCCACCGGCAGCCGGCGGGTCGTGCCGTCAGCGGCGTACAGGAGGGCGACGCCGTCCAACGCCGCGGTGAGGGAGGTCATGGGTCCGGCGGGCAGCCCGGCGCAGACGTTGCCGCCCACCGTGGACACGTTCCAGATCTTGAAGGACGCCACAAACGAGTCGCAGCAGGGACGCACCAGGTCCAGGGCGGTCCACAGCGCACGCATGGTCCGGGGAGCGGCCGCGGGAAAGGCATACAGGTCGGCGATGGTGCAGGTGGCCGCAATCTCGAGACCGGCGTCGGACGCGGTCAGCGGTTCCCACCCGGCCGTGGTGATGTCCAGCAGGCGTTCCAGCGTGTCGCTGCCGTAGGAAAACAGCACGGTGCCGCCGGCGAGCCAGGCGTCCCCGGGACGCCAGGACCGCGGGTCAGCGGTGTTGACCAGTTCCGAGACGGTGGGCAAATCCATGCGTTTCCCCTAGCTGACGTGTTGTCGGTTGAACGGATGGATGGGGCCGAAACATTCCCGGAGCGGCAGCCCGCTGGCGGCCGCTCCGGACCGGCCTGCCACCACTTCGGCAAACACTGAGAGGGCCGTTTCTTCCGGGCTGGCGGCGCCAAGGTCCAAACCGATGGGGGAGTGCAGCCGCTGCAGCTGCCCGCCGGTGAGTCCGGCTGCGCGCAGGGCGGCCATCCGCGCCTCGTGGCTGCGGCGCGACCCCATGGCCCCCACATAGGCCACGTTCAGCTGCAGGGCCGTGACCAGCACCGGCACATCGAACTTGGCGTCATGGGAGAGCACGCAGATCACCGACCGGGCGTCCAGCTCTCCGGCTTCCGCCTGCTCCTGCAGATACCGGTCCGGCCACTGCACGCGCACGAGGTGGGCCGCCGGAAACCGCTCAGCGGTGGTGAAAGCCGGCCGGGCGTCACAGACTGTGACGTGGTAGCCCAGCAGCCGGCCCTGCCGGGCCAGCGCGGCGGAGAAGTCGTTGGCGCCGATCAGCACGAGGCGCGGCGGGGCGAGCCGGGATTCCAGGAACAGGACCACCGGACCGCCGCCGCACTCAGTGCCGCCCAGTTCCACCAGCCCGGTGCGGCCGGCGGCGAGCAGCGGGGCGAGGCGGGCGGCCGCCAGCCGCGGATCCACGCCGAGCAGGGACCGCAGCTCCACGCCGTGCCGGGACAGGAGCTCCGCCGGATTGGCTGCCGCGGCGGCCGGGTCGGGCACCAGCAACGGCACCGCAGCAGCTGAGGCATCAACCCGGGTGATCAGTGCGCAGGGGGTGCCGGCGGCGGGAACGGCCGGCAGCCGGCCGGGCGGAAACGGCTGAATCAGGACCTCCAGGGTGCCGCCGCAGCTCAGGCCCACGGCAAAGGCGTCGGCGGCGTCGTAGCCGAAGGTCTCCAGCCGCGCCCGGCCGTCGGCGAGCGACTCCTCGGCCGCGGCGGCGACGGCGGCTTCCACGCAGCCGCCCGACAGGGACCCGGTGATTTTTCCCGACCGGGTGATCAGCATTGAGGTGCCCACGGGGCGGGGAACGGACCCCGACGCGCGGACCACGGTGGCGGCGGCGCAGGGCTCGCCGCCCCTCACGGCCGAGGCCAGTGCATCCAACATGTCCAACACTGCGGCCAACCCTCCAGCAACACCGGCCGACGGCAACCGCCGCCGGTCAACCCTGCAACCAAGCGGGAAGTTTCCCCCACCGCACGGCAGGGGCCTTGACTCCGCGAAAACAGTTCCAACAATGGCAAGAACAATAAAAGACGGCGATGGAGTTTACGGCTGCGAATTGCCGCCTCGATCGGTAAGAATGCTATTTCGCATTCGACCAAAAATATCCTCGAGTGCCGTAATGGCTCCGGTAATTTCACGGAAGCGTACCACGCTGATCCGCCGCGCGGGATCCCCTGCCGCCGGGATCGCTTTGCCCGCCGCACCGGCCAGCGGGCGGCCATTGGACGGGCGGTGGCAGTGCGGGCGGCTCGACCGGGGCAGCGGTGTGGGACTTTTCCGCCGCCAATTAACCCACGGGCAGCGGGAATTTAACGCGCAGGAAACAGCGTGACGTTTTGTTCCGGCACCACTGCCGGTTCCTTGACAGGTGCAGTTCTGGCCCCCAAACTGGCCGAAATAACAATTGCGTTGCCGGAAAACATCGAATCAAGTCGGCGAGTCCGATGGTCAAGGGTGTTCAGCGCCGGCAGCGGCGGAATGCCTACCTGAAAGCTGACACCCATGGCAGCAGATTCCTCCGAAGACTTCCTCACAGCGTTCAACGCGGCGCCGGCTGCGGACGCGGAAGCCATGCTGCGCCCCTGCGTGGACATTCCCCGCTGGAGCAGCGAAATCGCAGCGGCCCGGCCCTTCGCCACCCCCGGGGAGCTGCTGAGTTTCGCCGAGCTCGCTGCCCCCGACTGGACCGAAGCCGAAATTGACGCCGCGCTGGCGCATCATCCGCGGATTGGCGAGCGCCCGGCCGGCAACGGTGCCGAGGCCGGGTTCTCCCGCGGCGAGCAGGCGTCGGTCCCGGGCCTCGACGGCGCCCAGGACCGGCTGCTGGCCGGCAACCGCGCCTATGAAGAGAAATTCGGGCGGATCTTCCTCATCCGCGCCGCCGGCCGGACCGCCGAGGAGATTCTGGCTTCCCTCCAGGAGCGGCTCGGGAACACTTCAGCCGAAGAAATCCCCGTCATCGCCGCCCAGCTGCGCGACATCGCCATCCTCCGACTCGAAGGATTGCTGAGCTCCATGACCCGCAGCCGCATCACCACCCACGTCCTGGACACCGGAACCGGCAAGCCCGCCGCCGGCGTCGCGGCCTCCCTCTGGTCCCACGGAGACGGCGGCTGGAACCGGATCGGAGCGGGAACCACTGACGGGGACGGCAGGATCGGCAGCCTCGGCCCCGAGGCGCTCGAACCGGGAACCTACCGCATCGACTTTGCCACCGGCGACTACTTTGCCGCCGCGGGAACGAACACCTTTTTCCCCAGCGTTTCCCTTGTTTTCAGCCTGACCGACCCGGCCCAGCACTACCATGTACCGCTGCTGCTGAGCCCTTTCGCCTACTCCACCTACCGAGGAAGCTGAACCATGACAGAAGCGACGCACGCCCCGACAGGGGACATCACGGGGGACATCACCGGGAACAGCTTGGGGGACAACTTGGACGGCAACCCGCCTGACGGCAATCCCCGGGACGACAACCCGCCTGACGGCAATCCTCAGGACGGCAATCCGGGCGCCGGCTCCGGACCGAAGATTGTCCTGGGCCGCAACCAGTACGGCAAGGCCGAGGTCCGGCTGGTCAAGGTCAGCCGCGACACGGCCCGGCACCATTTGGAGGACCTCAGCATCACCTCCCAGCTGCACGGTGATTTCGAGGCCGCCCACACCCAGGGAAACAACTCACGGGTGGTGGCCACCGACACGCAGAAAAACACCATCTATGCCTTCGCCCGCGACGGCGTGGGCTCGCCCGAAGAGTTCCTGATGCGGCTGGCCCGGCATTTCACCTCCGGCTTCGACTGGGTCACCGGCGGGCGCTGGGCGGCGGAGCAGTACTTCTGGAACCGGATCAACAACCACGACCATGCCTTCGCCAAGGACAAGTCAGAAGTCCGCACCGCGGTGCTGCTTTCGGTCGGGGGACAGCTGCACCTGGTTTCCGGCATCAGCGGCCTGACCGTCCTGAAATCCACCGGCTCCGAGTTCCACGGCTTCCCGCGGGACCGCTTCACCACCCTCGCGGAGACCACCGACCGCGTCCTCGCCACCGACGTCACGGCGAAGTGGCGCTACGCCGCGGGCACCGGATCCGGCGTCGCGGACTTCAACACGACCTACGCCTCGGTGCGGAACCTGCTGCTGGAAGCCTTCGCGAACACCCACTCCCTGGCCCTGCAGCAGACCATGTTCGAAATGGGCAGGGCGGTGCTTGAGGTCCATCCGGAAATCGAGGAGGTCCGGCTGTCCCTGCCGAACAACCACCACTTCCTGGTGGATCTGGCTCCCTTCGGCCTGGACAATCCCCAAGAGGTCTTTTTCGCCGCTGACCGGCCCTACGGGCTGATCGAGGCATCGGTCCTGCGCGAAGGCGCCGGGCAGGATTCCCCGATCTGGGACAGCATCGGCGGATTCTGTTGATGATTCACGCCTCAGGCTCCCACCCGGCCCCCGTTCTGGGGGACGAGCACCTGCTCCGCCTGGCTGCCGCCCTGGCGGACACCGACCGGCTGCTGGCCGCCGCATATCCCGGCGACGCCGGCACCCGGCAACCGGTGCACACCGTCTACCTGCCCGCCGATCGCTGCCGGCCCGGCCTGCCCGCCGACTGGGGCGCGGCCGGTCTGGCGGCGGCGAACGACGACGGCGGGCTGCCGGCACTGGCTGCCCTGATCGGCCTGGGCGCCGACCTCGCGGCCGCCGTCGTGCCCCTGGTGGAAGCAAAGCTGCACACCGAACCCGTTGAAGACCTGCGCCTGGACTTCGAAGACGGCTACGGCCTGCGGCCGGAGGCGGAGGAGGACGCCGACGCCGTTTCCGCCGCCGCCGCCGTGGCCGGGGCCATGCGCGCCGGAACCGCTCCGCCGTTTGTCGGCATCCGGTTCAAATCCTTCGAAGCGGCCACCCGCGCCCGCGGGGTGCGGACCCTGGACCTGTTCCTGGCCGGGCTGCTCGACGCCGGCCCGCTTCCCAACGGCCTGGTGCTGACCCTGCCCAAGGTCTCCACCGTGGACCAGGTGGAGGCCATGGCCTACACCTGCGAACGGTTGGAGGAAGCGCACGGGCTTCCTCCCGGGCGCCTGCGGTTTCAGGTGCAGGTGGAAACTCCGCAGCTGATTCTCGCCGCCAACGGCACCGTGCCGGTGGCGCCGCTGATCCACCGCGCCAAGGGCCGGGTTTCGGGCCTGCACTACGGCACCTACGACTACAGTGACGCCTTGCAGATCGCTCCCGCGCAGCAGTCCATGGAGCACCCGGCCGCCGATTACGCCAAGGCAGTGCTGCAGGTGGCAGCGGCCGGCACCGGCGTCCGGCTCTCCGACGGGTCCACGAACATCCTGCCCCTGGGCAGCCCGGCAGAGGTCCGCTCGGCCTGGCAGCTGCACGCCCGGCTGGTGCTCCGTTCCCTGGAACGCGGCTTCTATCAGGGCTGGGACCTGCATCCGGCCCAGCTGCCCACCCGCTACCTCGCCACCTACTCCTTCTATCGGAAGGGGTTCGACGACGCCGCCGCCCGCCTGTGCAACTACGTGCAGCAGCGCCCCGGCAGCGTGCTCGACGAACCGGCCACCGCCCGTGCGCTGGCCCGCTTTGTCCACCGCGGCCTGCTCTGCGGAGCGCTGACCGGGGACGAGGTCGCCAGGGGCACCGGCCTGGATGGTGCCGAACTGGCCGCCCTCGCCCATCCCCACGCCGCTCCCGCCTCCACAGAGAAGGTCCGCTAAGTGAACACGCCCGATCGCGACGCCCCCCGCTACTACGCCCCCGATGCCGGGCTTCCGGCCCAGACCGAGCTGCTCACGTCACGTGCCGTGGTCACCGAGGCCTACACGGTGATCCCGCGCGGCGTGCTGCGTGACATCGTGGTCAGCGTGCTGCCCGGCTGGACCAACACCCGCACCTGGATCCTGAACCGTCCGGTGGCCGGCGGCGCCACCACCTTCGCGCAGTACCTGGTGGAAGTGGGTCCCGGCGGCGGCTCGAGCACCCCGGAGCCGGAACCGGGCGTGGTGGAATCCTTCGTGTTTGTGCTCGAAGGGGAGCTGGATATATCCCTTGACGGCCTGGACTTTCCGGAGCACCGGGAGCACCGGCTGGCCTCCGGCGGATTCGCCTACCTGCCCCCGCAGGCCCGCTGGGAGGTTTCCAACGGCGGCGGGGCGCCCGCAAAGTTCCAGTGGATCCGCAAGGCCCACCAGCCGCTGGCCGGGCACTCTCCGGCACCGGTGTTCGGCAACGAAGCGGACCTTGAACCGGCGGCGATGCCCGGCACCGACAACAAATGGCGGACCACCCGGATGATCCCGGTGGACGACATCGCCTACGACATGCACGTGAACGTGGTGACCTTCGAGCCCGGCGCGGTGATTCCCTTCGCTGAAACCCATGTCATGGAACACGGGCTCTACGTGCTCGAGGGCAAGGCCGTTTATCGGCTCAACCAGGACTGGGTGGAGGTGCAGGAGGGCGACTACATGTCACTGCGCGCCTTCTGCCCGCAGGCCTGCTACGCCGGCGGGCCCTCCAACTTCCGCTATCTGCTCTACAAGGACGTCAACCGCCAGGTCCTGCTCGGGGGCAAATGATGGGCACCGAAGCGCACCGCCATGACCTGGTGATCCGGGGCGGTGCCGTCCTCACCCCGGCGGGCCTCCGCGCGGCCGAGGTGGGCATCCGCGGCGGCGTGATCACCGCCGTCGAGCCCCTGGGCGCCGGGCTCGACGGCGACCGGCTGATCAAACTGGCCGATGACGAAACCCTGCTTCCGGGCCTGGTGGACACCCACGTCCATGTGAATGAGCCGGGACGCACCGAATGGGAGGGTTTCAGTTCCGCCACCCGCGCCGCGGCGGCCGGCGGCGTCACCACCCTGATCGACATGCCGCTGAACAGCATCCCGCCCACCGTGAGCGTCGCGGCACTGGAAGCCAAGCAGGCCTGCGCCGCGCCGCAGGCGTTCGTGGACGTCGGTTTCTGGGGCGGCGCGGTGCCGGGCAACACGGCGGACTTGCGGCCCCTGCACGAGGCCGGCGTGTTCGGCTTCAAGTGCTTCCTGGTCTCCTCCGGAGTGGACGAATTTCCGCACCTTTCCCCGGCAGAGATGGAAACGGACCTGGCCGAGCTGAAGACCTTCGACGGGCTGCTGATCGTGCACGCCGAAAACCCCGACGTCATCGGTGCCGCTCCCGATGCCGCCGGCCCACGGTACGCCGGGTTCCTCGCCTCCCGGCCGCGCGCCGCCGAGGACACCGCCGTGGGCCAGGTGATCGCGGCGGCCCGGCGCACCGGTGCCCGCGCACACATCCTGCACCTGTCCTCAGCCGACGCGCTGCCGCTGATCGCCCGCGCCAAGGCCGACGGCGTACGGCTCACCGCGGAAACCTGCCCGCACTACCTCACGCTCACCGCCGAGGAGATCCCCGACGGCGCCACCGCCTTCAAATGCTGCCCGCCGATCCGCGAGGAGGCGAACCGGGAGCTGCTCTGGCAGGGCCTGGCGGACGGGATCATCGACTGCATCGTCTCGGACCACTCGCCCAGCACCCCGGACCTGAAGGCCCTGGACAGCGGAAACTTCGGACTGGCCTGGGGCGGCGTCTCCTCCCTGCAGCTGGGGCTGTCGCTGATCTGGACCGAGGCCAAGACCCGCGGTGTCCCCCTCGAGCGGGTGCTGCACTGGATGTCAGCGGCGCCGGCACAACTGGCCGGCCTGCACCGCAAGGGCGCCATCACCCCGGGCCGTGATGCCGACTTGGCGGTGTTCGCGGCGGAGGACACTTTCACCGTGGACCCGGCGGCCCTGCAGCACAAGAACCCCGTCACCCCCTATGCCGGCAGGGAGCTCAGCGGGGTCGTCCGGCGCACCTTCCTGGCCGGGGCCGACGTCGACTGCCTGGTTCCGCGCGGACGGCTGCTGCGGCGCGGGGAAGCCTAACCGCCGGCTCCCCGGGCGGGGCCGGCCCGCACCCCTGCCCGCACCGGAAAAGTGATGGTCGGCACAATCCAGCCGTGGCATTTAAGGGAACCGCCGCCGTGAAAGTAGTGTCTTATCCATGGCCCCCTTTCGAAACAGCCGCGCCGCGTCGCTGCCCGCAAAACTGTCCCGTTCCTGGCTCCTGGCATCGGCAGCCGACGAAGCGAACTTTGCACCGGCGCTCGCGTCCGAGGCGGACTCCGTGGTGTTCGACATGGAAGACGCCGTCCCCGCGCCGGGCAAGGCCGAGGCCCGCGAACGAGTGGTCGAAGCACTGTCCACCGGCATGACCGCCTGGGTGCGCGTCAACGGCATCGAAACCGATTACTGGGCCGATGACCTCGCGGCGCTGTCCAAGGCCCCCGGCCTGCGCGGCGTCATGCTCGCCATGACGGAAAAGCCCGAGCAGGTCACCCACACCGCGATGCGCCTGCAGGCCGGCACCCCGGTGCTCGCCCTGGTGGAATCCGCGCTGGGCATCGAGAATGCGACGGCGATCGCTTCCGCCCCCGGCACCTTCCGCCTGGCCTTCGGTGTGGGCGACTTCCGCCGCGACACCGGCGCCTCCGACGATCCCATGGCGCTGGCCTACGCCCGCTCCAAGCTGGTGGTCGCGTCCCGCGTCGGCCAGCTGCCCGGCCCGATCGACGGCCCCACGGTGGGCGCCCTCGGCGAGAAGCTGCTGGAGGCCTGCAAGGTCACCCAGTCCATGGGCATGACCGGCAAGCTCTGCCTGCTGCCCGACGCCGCCGACTTCATCAACCATGGCCTCTCGCCGAGCGAATCCGAGGTCCTCTGGGCCCACGAACTGCTTGAGGCGCACGCTGCCGGCGCCGTCGTGGGTGACGGTTCCTACCTGCCCCGACTGGCCCGCGCGCAGAAGATCTCCTCGCTGGCGGACTCCTACGGTCTCTGGAACGCCTAGCCCTCGATCCGGGATAAAAAGTCCAGCACCCGTGCCGTGAGTGCGGGTGCTGCCGCTTCGTCGTAGCCGTCCAGGCTGATGTCGGCGAACAGGTGTGAGCTGCCCGGATAGAGGAACAGCTCGGCGTCGTCCGCTGACTCCGCCAGGTTCACGGCCGCATCCAGGTCGCCTTCCTTGGTGAAGACGGGGTCCTCGTCCATGCCGTGGATCTGCACGGGCACGCCGTCGGGCCAGGAATCGGCAAAGACTCCGAGCGGGACGCAGCCGCTGATCAGCACCGCGCCGCGGGCGCCGGGCCGGGTCTGCGCCAGCCGCTGCGCGCACAGCACGCCCAGTGAAAATCCGAGGTAGACCATGCCGGGCGGAAACCGGCCGGCAATCCGGACCCCGGCCTCCTCGATCTCCTCAAGCCCGAGCTCCTGCGCATAGGCCAGGCCGGCGTCGAGCCCGGCAAACGTGCGGCCCTCGAACAGGTCCGGAACGGTAACGGTGTGCCCGGCCTCCCGCAGCACGTCGGCAAAGGCATCCATGCCGGGAGTCAGGCCCTGGGCATGATGGAACAGCAGGACATTGGCCACGGCAACTCCTTAGCGTTCGACGAGGATGCCGTCGGCGTCGGCGTACAGCACGGCGCCGGGGCGGAACGCAACGCCGCCAAACGTCACCGTGACGTCCACTTCACCCGCGGATTCCTTGGCACTCTTGCGCGGATTCGAGCCCAGTGCCTTCACGCCCAGCGGCAGCTTTGCCAGGGCGGCACGGTCCCGGATCGCGCCGTTGATGACGACGCCGGCCCAGCCGTTGGCCACGGCCGCCTCGGCGATCATGTCGCCCATGAGCGCGGTGTGCAGCGACCCGCCGCCGTCGACCACCAGCACCGCGCCGTCGCCGGGCGAGTTCAGGATGCTTTTGACCAGTCCGTTGTCCTCGTTGCAGCGAATGGTGCGGACCGGGCCGCTGAACCCCGGGCTGCCGCCCAGGTCCTGGAACTGCAGGGGCACTGACGCCAGGTTCTCGCCGTGTTCGTCGTAGAGGTCTGCTGTGCTGATTTCCATGGCACCTACTGTGGCACAGGGCTCAGCGGGAGTGCTGGAGGGACGCCGCATGGGCCTTCAGGACTTCCACGACCTCGAGCAGTTCGGCCACCGATTCGGTGGTGGCGGCGCCTTTCTCCCGGGGCCAGCCCCCGGCCAGCCCCTCGTTGTAATACAGGCCGTCCCCGAGCAGCAGGATGGCGCGGGCGATGGCTGGGTTGCCGACCTCCTCGAGGATCAGCTGCATCCAGTTGCGGTGAATCCGCTCCAGCATGGCCGATGCCTCCGGGTCCGAGGCCTGCGCCAGCCGGACGACGCCGATCAAGGCGCGGTCCAGGGCGCTGTCCACGTAGACGGATTCCCGCACCAGGTACCGGGACGGGCCCTCGGGGTCGGTGCCCATGGCCTCAATGTCAGCGGCGGCCAGTTCCTCGAGGCGGGCGATCAGGGCAGCGGCCAGGGCTTCCTTGTTCTTGAAGTGATAGAGCAGGCCGCCCTTGGAGACACCGGCCAGCGCAACGACGGCGTCCATGGTGGCGCCGCGGGGACCTTCATTGATCAGCAACTCCTCATAGGCGGAGAGGATGCGGTCCCGGGTGGAAATGTGCTCAGGCATACGTTTACGCTACGCCATCCGATGCTGTACAGTCTAGACGGTACAGTAAACGGCCGGTGAGTCCTGCCGGCGCTGCCACCACCCCTCGACTTTCCCCTGACAAACCTGCGAAGGAGACAGCTGTGCCCGCGGTACAGGAAGCATCCCCCATTCAACGAGCCGGACGGCGTGAATGGCTGGGTCTGGCAGTGCTGATGCTGCCGGTGCTGCTGATTTCCGTCGACAACACGGTCCTGAGCTTCGCCATCCCGTCGCTGTCCCGCGCGCTCGCGCCCTCGGGCACCGAACTGCTGTGGATCGTGGACATCTACGCCCTGGTCCTCGCCGGCCTGCTGGTGCCCATGGGCGCCCTCGGTGACCGGATTGGCCGCCGCCGGCTGCTGCTGATCGGCTGCGCCGGCTTCGGGCTGGTTTCCGCTGCCGCCGCCTTCGTGCCCTCCGCCGAGGCCCTGATCGGTGCCCGCGCGCTGCTGGGACTCTTCGGTGCCATGCTGATGCCGGCCACGCTGTCCCTGATCCGGAACATCTTCACCGTTCCGTCCCAGCGGCGGATTGCCATTGCCGTCTGGGCGGCCGGATTCTCCGGCGGCGCCGCGCTGGGCCCCATCGTCGGCGGACTGCTGCTGGAACACTTCTGGTGGGGATCGGTGTTCCTGCTCTCCGTTCCGGTGCTCATTCCGCTGCTGGTCCTCGGCCCGATCCTGCTGCCCGAATCCCGCGACCCCCACCCGGGGCCGGTGGACCTGTGGAGCGTGCTGCTGGTCATGGCTGCCATGTTCCCGGTCGTGTACGGCATCAAGGCGATCTCGACGTCGGGAGTCGGCGTCGATTCACTGCTGCCGATCGCCGTCGGGCTGATGTTTGGCGTGCTCTTCGTCCGCCGCCAGCTGCGCCGCCTGCATCCCATGCTGGATGTGCGGCTTTTCCGCAACCCCACCTTCAGCGGCTCGATCGGCGCCAATCTGCTCAGTGTCTTCTCGCTGGTCGGGTTCATCTTCTTCCTCTCCCAGCACCTGCAGCTGGTCCTGGAGAAGTCTCCGCAGCAGGCGGGGCTGATCATGCTGCCGGGCCTGCTGCTGACCATCATCGCCGGACTGGCCGTGGTGCGGGTGGTCCGGCATATCCGCCCGGGCTACATCATTGCCGGCGGACTGCTCCTGAACGCCGTCGGCTACACCATCATCCTGGCCACCGGAGGCGACGGCGGCGTCGGCGGACTAATGGTTGCCTTTATGGTCCTGGGGCTTGGCGTGGGTGCTGCGGAGACCATTTCCAATGACCTGATTCTGTCCTCCGTGCCGCCCACCAAGGCCGGAGCGGCCTCGGCAATCTCCGAGACCGCCTACGAGGTGGGTGCGGTTCTGGGCACCGCGGTCCTGGGCAGCATCCTGACCGCGGGTTACCGGAACGGGGTTGTGCTGCCCGGGGGGCTGGCCCCCGCCGACGCCGCTGCAGCCTCCGAAACCCTCGGCGGCGCCGTCGAGGCAGCCCAGCGGCTGCCCGAGGGTTCTGCATCCGCGCTGCTGGAATCAGCCCGTGCGGCCTTCGACTCCGGCGTCACCACCACCTCCCTGATCGGCGTGGTCCTGATGCTGGTTGCCTCCGCCGGGGCCGTCGTGATGCTGCGCCGGGCTACCGCCGACAGCTAGCTCACTGCTGCTAACCGGACTCGCCGCGGTGCACGATGAGCACCGGGCAGAGGGCATGGGCCGCCAGCACCGAACTGACGGAGCCCAGCAGCAGCCCGGCAAAACCACCGTGGCCACGGTTTCCAACCACCAGCATCTCCGCGCCCCGGCTGGCTTCTATCAGCAGCAGCACCGGACTTCCCGCCAAAGGCGTCCTCACCAGGTCCTTCGGAACGTCGGTCCCGAAGGCATCCGCCAGCGCCTGATTGAGCACCTGTTCGGCCTCCACCTGCGGAGACCAGGTATCGGAGGCGACGGGAGCAGTCAGTGAAACGCTGGTTCCCCAGACGGTGACCACCTGGAGCGGGTTATCCAGCACGGCGGCCAGCCGGCGGGCCTTCCACAGCGCTTCAAGGGAGAGCTTGGAACCATCGACTCCCACGACAATGGGCTTACGGTCCTCATCATTTGTGCTCATTGCCTGTCCGTTCCTTCCGCGGGGCATTTCATCCAGAGCGCGACGGAGGCAGCTTCCCGTCGTGCTCCCTCCATCGTCCGCTCATCCATCCCCGCGATAAAGGCCGGGGGAGGGTGGCCGTAGCATCGTGCATATGTTTCGTGCCCATCGCCGCAGACCGGCCACCGCCATGACAACAGGCCTGCTGCTGGTCCTGGCCCTGCTTTCGGCCACCGGCCCCTTCGCGACGGACCTCTATCTCCCGTCCTTTCCGGTCATGACCGACGAGCTTGGCGCGTCGGCCACCGGAGTCCAGCTGACGCTCACCGCGTTCCTGCTCGGCATGGGAGCCGGCCAGCTGTTTTTCGGTCCGCTGTCGGACCGGTACGGCCGCTTCCGCCCCCTCCTGCTGGGCTCGGCAGGCTTTGTCGTGGCCTCCGCAATCTGCGCCCTGGCACCCACGCTGGCTGTCCTCATCGCCGGACGGCTGCTCCAGGGCCTGTGCGCTTCGGCCGGCGTGGTCATCGCGCGCGCCATGGTCGCCGACCTCACCACGGGCGCGACGTCGGCCCGCACCTTCAGCCTGCTCATGACCATTGGCGGGGTGGCGCCGGTCGTGGCTCCGACGGTCGGCGGGCTCCTGGCGGAATCCCTGGGCTGGCGCGGCGTGCTCTGGGTGCTGGCTGGGCTCGCCCTCGTCATGTTCGCCTGCGTGGTGTTTGTGCTTTCCGAAACCCAGCCCCCCGGCCACCGCAGCAGCGGACCGGTGCTGGCCGGTGTTTCCGCGGTGCTGCGCAACCGGAAATTCCTGGGCTACGCCGTCCTGTTTGCCAGCACCTTCGGCGTGCTCATGAGCTACATTTCGGCCTCCCCGTTTGTCTACCAGAACCTGATGGGACTCTCGGCATCCGCCTACGGGATAGTGTTCGGCATCAATGCCATGGGACTGGTGTCCGCCGGGTTCGTCTCTGCCCGGCTGGCCCGGCGCGTACCGCCGCGGACGACCGTTGCCGCCGCAGTTGCCGTCCTGCTCGGCATGTCGCTGGCGGTGCTGGCGCTGGCGGTTTTCGCGGCACCGCCCCTGCTGCTGGCCGTGCCCATCTTTTTCGCGGCCAGCTCGGTGGGCTTCATCATGGGCAACACCACCGCACTGGCCCTGGCCGAAGTTGGACTCGCCGCCGGAAGCGGATCCGCGGTTCTGGGCGGGGGACAGTTCCTCGCCGGAGCCCTGGTTTCGCCGCTGACGGGATTGGCGGGCGCGGAATCGGCGCTGCCGCTGGCGGTGATCATGAGCGTTTCCGCGCTCTTCGCAGCAGCGGCACTGGCCGCCACCCGCACGCGGCACCCGGCAGCTGGGTAGACTCGTAGGCCTATGCGAACCATGAATAAGTACCGAACCGTCATTGTCTGGCTCTTGATCATCGCGCTGCTGGGCAGCGTCAGCGTGGGCTTCCTCAACATGCTGTTCTAAGCCCGGTGGGGGTGGAACTTGAGCCGGGAAGTCCAGTCGGTCTAGGATACTAAGCATACTTACGCTTACTTCGGCGGCGGTGGAACGTCCGCTGCGGAAGACGCGTACCGCATGCAGAATGACCAGCCGAAAGTGGGAAACTCTATGACCAACGGCAGCTCGAACGACCAGTACACCTTCCAGAACCCGGTGGACCGCTTCCCGGTGATCACTCCGCCGAAGCAGGACCAGCCCGAGCCCGGCCTGGATGCCGACCTGGAGCCGAAAACGGACCGCGGCGAGGAATCCTACCGCGGCACCGGACGGCTGGAAGGCCGCAAGGCCCTCATTACCGGTGCCGACTCCGGCATCGGCGCGGCAGTGGCCATTGCGTACGCCAGGGAAGGCGCCGACGTCGCGCTGGCCTACCTGCCCGAGGAAGAGGAAGACGCGCGGGAAATCGTCCGCCTCGTCGAGGCCGCCGGCCGCAAGGCCGTGGCGCTGCCCGGCGACGTGCGCGACGCCGCCTACTGTGCCCAGTTGGTGACGGATGCCGTCGAGGCCCTGGGCGGGCTCGACATCCTGGTGAACAACGCGGGCAAGCAGGTTGCCGTGGACAACCTTGAAGACCTCTCCGACGAGCAGCTGGATGACACGTTCAAGACGAACATCTACGCGTTCTTCCGCATTACGAAGGCTGCACTGCCGCACCTGCCGGCCGGATCAAGCATCATCAACACCACCTCGATCCAGGCCTACAACCCCTCGCCGTTCCTGCTGGACTACGCCAGCACCAAGGCGGCCATCAACAACTTCACCAAGGGCCTGGCCCAGCAGCTGGCCCCCAAGGGCATCCGCGTCAACGCCGTGGCGCCGGGGCCGTTCTGGACGCCGCTGCAGGTATCCGACGGTCAGCCCAAGGACAAGCTGCCCGAGTTCGGCAAGGACACCCCGCTGGGCCGGGCCGGTCAGCCCACCGAGCTGGCTCCGGCCTACGTGTTCCTGGCGTCTCCCGAATCCAGCTATGTGATCGGTGAGACCCTGAACGTCAACGGCGGCACTCCCTCGCCGTAACGGGGCCGCTGGAACAAGCCCGGAAGACAGAACCGGCCCGCACCTTTCGAAGGTGCGGGCCGGTTCTGTCTTCCGGCGTTCTGTCTTCCGGAGTCAGGCTTTGCTAGCCGCGGGCGTCAGCGTCGCTGAAGTCGGCGCGGTCGATCCGGCGGTGGTAGCGCATGCCGGCCAGCCCGCCGATCAGGGCGCCAATAAGCGTGGCGGCCAGCGTGGCGGCGATGGCAATCCAGGTCACCGCAGTGGCTCCGTCAAGATCCTCGGGCAGCGGTGCGACGGTGTTCAGCTGGGTGATGCTGCGGATGTCGTCGCCGAAGATCAGTCCCAGCACCACCACAACCACTCCGGCGATCAGGGCCCACAGCCAGACCGCCAGGCCCTGCTTCAGGCCGTTGAAGCGGGCCATCCGGCCGGCCACGTAACCGCCGGCGCAGTACGCCAGCAGGAGGATAACCAGCAGGATGACGGTGCCGATGATCCCCGCGCTCTGGTTTGCCATCGCCTGGTCCAGGGACTGGCCGAGGTCATTGTCGGTGGAGAAGCCGACGGCGGCACCAATGGCGGCGGCCAGCGCCGACAGGAGGACCACCATGCCGGTGGCGGTCAGCCAGCCGAAGAAGGCAGCTCCGAACTTCATGCCGCCGAACCGCTCCTTCTCCAGTGCCAGCAGTGCCTCGCGGTTGGCTTTGCCCGGAAGGGCGGTGCGGCGGCCGGCGTCCCTGCTGTCTGCCGCCCGGTCGCTGTCCAGCCGGTCGCTGTCCGGATGGGACCCGCCGGTGGCGTCATAGTCCGAGTTGGGGTCTTTGGTGGCGCTCAGGGGCATGGCCCGGGTGCGGCCGTCGTCGTCGCCCTGGTTCGACTGCCCGGCCGACGGGTGCGCGGAAGCTCCCGCAGCGGTTGCCCCCGAGGCCGGAGAAGTCCCGGACGGATCCGTGCCGGCCGGCAGTACCTGCGTTTCGTCGGCCGCCGGGATCCGGCCGGAGCGATCCCGCAGCCGTCCGCCGTCGGGTCCCGTCGGGTTGCCGGCGTTTTCGGAGCCGTTGGCTGCTCCGGGTCGGCCGTTGTTGCCTGAGTCCGTGCTCATTTGTCTCTCCTGGTGCTGTTGGGTGCAGGGGTAACCGCTCTATAAGCAACCTTAGTATCGACTCGTGCGGCTTGGCGACTGCCGTGCCGAGCGTCTCGGATCAGGCTCCGCCCCGGAGCGGGCCCGACCGGCGGTGGAAGTTCCGGCGGGCGGAAGTCCGGGCGGATGGAAGACTGAGGGGATGGACCCCGACATTGTCATCACCGTCATCGCTGCCCTGGCCATCGCCGTGGGGTTGACCGGAATCGTTATTCCGGTCCTGCCGGGCAGCATCCTGATTATCGCCGCACTGCTCGGCTGGGCCCTGGGGCTGCAGAGCACCGCCGCATGGTGGACGTTCGGCGTGGGCGCCGCACTGGCCCTGGCGGGCCTGCTTTCCAGTGCGGTGCTGACCGGCCGCCGCCTGAAGCAGCGCAAAGTTCCCAACACCTCAGTCCTGGCCGGGGTGGTGGCGGGCGTCGTGGGGATGTTCGTTATCCCCGTGGTGGGGCTGATCGTCGGGTTCGCCGCGGGGCTGCTGCTGAGCGAGTTCCTGCGCCGCCGCAGCCTGCCCGAGGCCTGGTCGGCCAGCTACGCGGCGCTGAAGGCGATGGGCCTGGGCATCCTGCTGGAACTGGCCCTGGCCTTTGCCGCCGGCACCGTCTTTGTCGGCGGCACCTGGTGGCACTTCGCCGCCAAGTAGGCGGGAAAGCTCCGCCGGCTCAGCGCGAACGCACGAACTCGCCCAGCGCCGCCAGCTGATCCAGCCGGCACTGCGGCTTCAGATACATCATGTGCCCGGCCTCGTGATAGTGATGCGAGAACCGTGCCCGTGCCGCATCATCCAGGCGCATGTGCGCCCAGACGTATTCGGCGGCGAAATGGGGCGTGGCGCCGTCGTGGTAGCCGTAGTCCACATGCACCCGCAGATGCGCGTTGTGCGCCAGGAGCCGTTCGAGGGTTTCGGTGACATCCACCGGTACCCCTTCGAAGCTCTTGTAGCTCCACGGCTGGACCCGGCCGGTGAGGATTTCGTACGGCAGATCGTTCTCGTAGCCCAGTTCCGCCCGCACATAGTGGTTTACGGCTGCCGCATAGGGTCCGTTGATGGCGCGCAGGCTGGGGTCATCCCAGTTGGCCGAATCCTGCTGGTGCGCCGGCGGAGCGGTGAAACGGCCGTCGATGCGCCCGACCACCAGATTCTCCTGCCGGAGCAGCTCGGCGGAGAACTGCGCGTAGTCCCAGCGCAGATTGGTGCGGCGGATGAACCCCGGGTCCAGGGTGGTGATTTCGGCCAGCCGGCCGACGACGTCGTCGAACGCTTCGGAGCTCAGCCGTGCGCCCTGCGTCAGGGCGTAGCCGTACTCCCGGCCGGCGTAGTCCTCTGCCTCGCGCACCACGTCGGACAGCGTCCGGTCCCCGTGCCGGCCGTGGAAATGCGCTATCGCTGCGTAGGTGGGCAGGTGCAGCGCATACGGGGTGTCGCGGCCGGGCGCGAAATCCAGAGTGGCCATATTGAGCACGGTGGAGATCAGCCCCAGTCCGTTCACGGCCATGCCGTAGGCGTCGAACAGCCGGCCGGCGACGGCGACGGCGCGGAGCGTGCCGTATGACTCGCCCACCAAGTACTTGGGACTGAGCCAGCGGTTGTTGCGGGTGGTCCAGAGCCGGATGACTTCGGCCACCAGATCACGGTCCGCCTCGAAGCCGTGGAACTCCCCTGACTCGTTGCCGTCCACGACGCGCGAAAAGCCGGTGCTCACGGGATCGATCATCACCAGATCCGCATGCTGCAGCAGCGTTTCCGGGTTGTCCGTCAGCCCGAACGGGGGAGGGGTCAGCGATCCGGCGTCTCCGGAGTCCACCATCCGGGGCCCCAGCAGGCCCATGTGCAGCCAGACCGAGGAGGAGCCGGGGCCGCCGTTGAACGCGAAGACCACCGGCCTGCGGTTGGCCGCGGAATCCGCCTGATCAGCGGTGTAGGCCACGAGGAAAATCTCTGCCTTGGGCCGGAATCCGTCAGATTTCCCGTCCCGGGTCTCCTCCTGCCGCAGCACCATCCGCCCGGCGGTGGTTGTGTAGCCCAGGCCGGAGGGCAAGGTGTGGCTGCGGACAACAAAATCGTCGGTGGCCGCCTCGCCCGGGGAGGGCTGGTTGCCGGTGTCTTGGGGCTGCTCGTCTTGGGGCATTGGAGCAGTCTAGCCACGCCGCCGGCAGGAACCCGGAACGGTGGCCGGATTACGGGCCGGCGGACGCGGGAGCGGACGGCGCCTGCCGCACGGGCTAGGATTTCCGGGACGCCGCCCCTACCCGACAGGAAACACCATGACGGACAGCCCCGACCTCCTGGACCTCGACTCCCTCCTCACCGCCGAGGAACGGGAACTGCGCGCCGGTGTGCGGTCCTTCGTCGATACCGCAATTCGGCCCAACATAGCCCGCTGGTATGACGCCGCCGAGTTTCCGCTGGACATCGTGCCGCAGATGGCCGAACTGGGACTGCTTAGCATGCATCTGCAGGGTTATGGCTGCCCCGGACGAAGCGCCGTCGAATACGGGCTGGCGGCGCTGGAGCTGGAGGCCGGCGATTCCGGGCTGCGCACCTTCGTCTCCGTGCAGGGATCCCTGGCGATGGGCGCCATCTTCAAACACGGTTCCGAGGAGCAGAAAAATGAATGGCTGCCGCGGATGGCCGCCGGAACCGCCATCGGCTGTTTTGCGCTCACCGAGCCCGCCGCGGGATCCGATCCGGGGAACATGCTCACCCGTGCCCGGCGCGACGGCGACGACTGGATCCTCAACGGTTCCAAGCGCTGGATCGGGCTGGCCTCGGTGGCCGATGTGGCAGTGATCTGGGCAATGACGGACGACGGCGTCCGCGGCTTCGTGGTGCCCACCGACACCCCGGGGTTCACGGCTGCGCCCATCACGCAGAAACTGTCGATGCGCGCCTCCATCCAATGCGACATCGAGATTACGGATCTTCGCCTGCCCGGGGACGCGATGCTGCCCAAGGCCAAGGGGCTGCGCGGGCCCTTCGAATGCCTCAACGAAGCGCGGTACGGGATCATCTGGGGCGCGATGGGCGCTGCCCGGGACAGCTACGAGGCAGCCCTGGGCTACGCGCAGGAACGCCTGCAGTTCGAGAAGCCCTTGGCCGGGTACCAGCTCACGCAGGAAAAACTGGTGAACATGGCGCTGGAGATCAGCAAGGGAACACTTCTGGCCCTGCAGATCGGGCGGTTAAAGGATGCCGGCCGGCTGCAGAAGCATCAGATTTCCGCCGGCAAATTGAACAATTGCCGCGAAGCGATCGCCATCTGCCGCGAAGCCCGGACGATCCTGGGCGGCAACGGCATCACGTTGGACTATTCTCCGCTTCGTCACGCCAACAACCTGGAATCCGTGCGCACGTACGAAGGCACCGACGAGGTCCACCTGCTGATCCTGGGCCAGCACCTTACGGGCATTCCGGCATTCCGGTGATGCGCCGAATAACTGGAGGATGACAGGGGCAACCAAGCCGGCTGCTCTTCCGTGGGCGGTCATCCCGGATTAGTTTTGGCTGAAGTGCACCGGCTTGCCGGTCCCTCCCCAGAGACGCGGAACCGGGCGCTCCAACCCTCCCGGAGGTACAGATGTTTTTCCACAAGCAGGAGCTTCAGTTCAAATCCACGCCGGACCAGCCGGACGCCGTTTTTGCCCGCAAACTCCAGGAAGCCCTGGGCGGCCAGTACGGTGAAATCACCGTGGCCATGCAGTACGGGTTCCAGGGCTGGAACACGCATCTTCCCGGCAAATACCGTGATCTGCTGTTCGGCATTGGGGCGGAGGAAATGGGCCACGTGGAGATGCTGGCCATCATGATCGCCCAGCTGCTGGAAAAGGCGCCACTGGGCATCACCGACGACGCTGTGCAGAACGATCCCACGGTGGCGGCCGTAATAGGCGGCATGGATGTGCAGCACGCCATCGTGGCCGGTGCCGGCGCGCGGCCGGTGGACTCCAACGGCAACCCCTGGACGGGCGGCTACATTACCGCCAGCGGGAACCTGTTGGCGGACTTCACGTCCAACGCCAACATCGAAATGCAGGGCCGAATCGCCGTCGCCCGGCTTTACCACATGACCGATGACCACGGCGTGCGGGACCTGCTCTCGTTCCTGCTCGCCCGGGACACCATGCACCAGAATCAGTGGACCACCGCCGCCCTGGAGCTGCAGGCCGAGGGCCTGGAGCAGCTGCCGGTCCCGTCCAACTTCCCGCTGAGCAAGGAACACCGGGAGGTCTCCTACCAGTACCTGAACTTCTCCGACGGGCAGGCAGCGTCCCAGGGATCCTGGGCCTCCGGCCCGACACCGGACGGCCACGGCGAGTTCACCTACCACGACGGGCCGACGACGACGGCGCCCATGCCGCCGCCCACCCGGGTGGACGCCCGCTACTACGGAACCACGGACGTGCCGAACGTGGTCGAAAAGGCTGCGGGTGCCGCGCAGGACAAGATGAAGAAAGAGTAGCCGGAGCGGGCCTGCCTGCTGCGTGGTTTCGGCGGGCAGGCTGCTGCCGCTGTGTCGGCAGCCGCAAGAATACAAAGCTTGCTGATGACTTTGGTTCTGGGCTATTTTTTTGCCACCAGCCCCGCGGGTCCACCCGGGCCGTAAGACGGGACGCTTTCGGAGGTGCAGATTGTTCTTTCACAAGCAGGAGCTGCAGTTCAAGTCCACGCCGGACAAGCCTGACGCTGTTTACGCTCGCAAGCTTCAGGAGGTTCTGGGCGGCCAGTACGGTGAGATCACCGTGGCCATGCAGTACGGCTTCCAGGCCTGGAACTCCCACATCCCCGGCAAATACCGTGATCTGCTGTACGGGATCGGCGCCGAGGAAATGGGCCACGTGGAGATGCTGGCCATCATGATTGCCCAGCTGCTGGAAAAGGCGCCACTGGGAGTGACCGAGGATGCCGTGCAGAACGATCCCACGGTGGCGGCGGTGATCGGCGGCATGGATGTGCAGCACGCCATCGTTGCCGGTGCCGGCGCGCGGCCGGTGGACTCCAACGGCAACCCCTGGACGGGCGGCTACATCACCGCCAGTGGGAACCTGCTGGCGGATTTCACTGCCAACGCCAACGCGGAAATGCAGGGCCGCCTCGCCGTTGCCCGGCTCTATCACATGACCGATGACCACGGGGTCCGGGACATGCTCTCGTTCCTGCTCGCGCGGGACACCATGCACCAGAACCAGTGGATGGCGGCGGCGAAGGAACTGCAGGCCGAAGGCGCTGAGTCGCTGCCCGTGCCGTCCAACTTCCCGATCAAGAAGGAGGAACGGTCGGTGTCCTATCAGTACCTGAACTTCTCCGACGGGAAAGCTGCCGCCGAAGGGTCCTGGGCCTCCGGACCCACGCCGGACGGTCTGGGCGAGTTCAGCTACCACGACGGCCCGACGACGTCGGCACCCATGCCGCCGCCCACCCGGGTGGACGCCCGCTACTACGGCACCACCGACCTGCCGAACATTGTGGAGAAGATCGCCGGCAGCGTTCAGGACAAGCTGCACAGGGAATAGCATCATCCAGGTTCCGCGGCCGTCCTGCGGGGCGGTCGCGGACCGCGGCCGTCTGGAAGCAACAGTGTGGAAGCAGCGTGGACAAGGAGACGGAAGGGCTGTGGCCCGAACCAAGGCGGGAATGCCGAAGACCGCAGTACCTCAACTTGCTGGAGCCCAGTACATTCTGCCGCTCAAATGGAGCGACGACGCTGGACTCGAATCCCTGTGTGCGTATCTGAACCAGCTGGTCCAGTGGATTCCGGTCCTCGTGGTGGACGGGTCGCCCGCCGCCCTGTTTGCTGCACATGAGCAGGCCTTTCCCTCCGCAGTGCGCCACTGCAGGCCCCGCAGCATGGGCTATGGCAACGGAAAGGTGGAGGGCGTGCTGACCGGCGTGCAGCTCAGCGCGCGCGAGTACCTCGTCCTTGCCGACGACGACGTGCGGTATACGCGAACCGGCTTGGAGCGGGCGGTGGCGCTGCTCGCCGACGCCGACGTCGTCCGCCCGCAAAACTACTTTCCGGCCCCGCTGCCCTGGCACGCCCGGTGGGACACGGCCAGAACCCTGATAAACCGGGCGTTCCGCTCGGACTACCCCGGAACGCTGGCGGTCCGGCGGTCAACGCTGCTGGACGCCGGCGGTTACAGCGGCGATGTGCTGTTCGAAAACCTTGAGCTGCTGCGGACCATCCGGGCGGCAGGAGGACGCGAAGTGCGGGCCGATGACCTCTTCGTGTCCCGGGTGCCGTGTTCGGTGCCGCATTTTCGCCGGCAGCGGGTGCGGCAGGCATATGACGATTTCGCCCAGCCCGCTCGCCTGGCCGCGGAAGCGGCTCTGCTGCCGGTGATTCTGCTGTCCCTGCGGCAGCCGGCACGGCTGGCCATGCTCGCTGCGGCCAGCATCCTCGTGGCTGAAGCAGGCCGCCGGCGTGCGGAGGGAACCCGGGTGTTCATGGCGGATGCCGCGTTCTGGGCACCGCTGTGGGTGCTCGAACGCGCGGTGGGCGTGTGGCTTGCGGCGGGATGGCGGATTCGGGGCGGCATTCCCTATGCGGGGATCCGGCTTCGGACGGCCGGGCATTCCGTGCGCCGGCTTCGCCGGGCCGGGACCGCCCACGTATCGATCTTCTCGGGGGAGGGCGTGGGGGAAGATGCGCGGAAACGGATGCGCGTTGTCACAGCCATTTGTTCCGCTTGAAGGTCAGGTAGAGGACGAAGCCCATAACCGCCATCGCCGCCACAGCCATCGGATAGCCCCAGGTCCAGCCCAATTCGGGCATGTCCTCGAAGTTCATCCCGTAAACGGTGCCCACCAGGGTGGGAGCAAAGAGGATGGCAGCCCACGAGGAGATGCGCTTGACCTGCTCGTTCTGCTCAATACTGGTTTCGGCCAGCCGGTTCGAGGCCAGCGTGGAGGCCAGATTCAGGGCATTCTCCAGCAGGGCCCGGTAGGCGTTGACCCGGTCAATCAGCCGCAGGATGTGGTCCAGGACGTCGCCGAGGTTGTCCTTGAGCTCTGCCGGAACCCCGTACTCTTCCGCGTGCCGCTGCAGGCTGCCCACCACGCCCTCCAGCGGAGAGAGCGCACGCTGGAACTGGATGACTTCGCGGGAGAGTTCGTAGATGCGGCGCGACACCTCGGCGTCGCCGCCAAAGAGCTGGTCCTCAATCTCATCGATGTCGTTTTCCAGCCCGGCCGCCACCGGCGCGTATTCATCCACGACCTGGTCCAGCACCGCATAAAGTACGGCGTGCGGGCCGAGGGCCAGCAGGTCCGGTTCCTGTTCCAGGCGCTTGCGGACCCGGCCCAGATCCGGAGATTCGGCGTGCCGGACGGTGACGACGAAGTTGGGGCCCACAAAAACGTGCAGCTCGCCGAACTCCACGCGTTCGACGTCGTCAAGGTAGCGTGCCGGCCGCAGGACCGCGAACAGCGTGTCGTCGTAGTGTTCCAGCTTGGCCCGCTGATGCCCGGCGAGGGCATCCTCAACGGTCAGCACGTTCAGGCCAAACTCCTCGGCGACGGCCAGGAGCTCGATGTCGTCCGGCCGGTACAGGCCAATCCACGCCATGCCGCCGGAGGACCGGGTCAGTTCGAAAGTCTCATCGAGGTTGTCGGGTGTGTGTTGCCGTTTGCCGTCCACATACACGCCGTTGTCGATCAAGGTCATGGACGTCCCCTAGCTGCTTGAACTGTGCACAGTGCCGCGGCTGTGGCGCGGCAGCTTCCATTATCCATCCCGTCCCCTTCTTCGGCGGACTGCCGGCGACCGCTCTCGCGACCTTTAGTGCTGAGCGCTGCCGGGCGGCACTCCGCGGACTTCTTCAGCCGGGTCCGGAACGGATGAAGCGGGAACGTAACCTGTTCCGCTGCCGAGGGTCCGCAGTGCGTTCAGGATCGCGGCCAGGTCGACCAGCTCCTGGGTCAGGGCCCCGGCAACGGCGGGGATGAACCCGAAGGCCGCGGTGAGCATCAGTCCGACGCTGAGCAGGATACCCAGCCAGATGCTCTCCAGCGCCACCCGCAGGGTCCTCCGTCCGATGTCGACGGCGTCGGCCACCTTGGAAATGTCGTCAGCGACAATCACGGCGTCAGCGGATTCTCCGGCCGCAGTGGATCCGCGGGCACCCATCGCAATGCCGACGTCGGCCGCTGCCAGCACCGGGGCGTCGTTCACGCCGTCGCCCACCATGATCGCCGGCCGGAGCGGCAGGGCGGCGACCAGACGCACCTTGTCCTCCGGCAGCAATTCCGCATGGACGGTCCGAATGCCCAGCGCGGCAGCGGTGCTTTCCGCCGAGGCCCGCCCGTCGCCGGTGAGCATCACCGGCTGCCCCAGCCCGAGCCGGGCCAGACGCTCCAGAGTGGCGCGGGCGTTGTCCCGCGGGGTGTCGCGCAGGGTCAGGGTGCCGGCGAAACGGCCGTCCACGCCGACGTAAACCAGAAGCTCTCCGGCGGCTCCGTGCCCGGCGGCAGCAAGGGAGCCCTGTCCAGCGGCAGGACCGGCTCCCGTCCCCGAAATTCCGCCCGCAACACCGCCGGGGAGCCCGCCGGGAAGCCCGTTCCGGACCGCTGCTGCCACGAAACGGCGCTTGCCGACCAGGACGGTGCGGCCCGCCACTTGTGCCTGCACTCCGTTGGTGGCGACCTCGGCGGCCGATGTTGCCGGGCTCAGGACCAGTCCCTTCTCGAGCGCCGCAGCCTGCACGGCGGCGGCGAGCACGTGGGAGGAATACTGCTCGGCCGAAGCGGCCAGCCGCAGCACCTCACCGGCGGTAAACGGAGGTTCGGGGGAAACCGCCACGAGGTGCGGCCGGCCGTAAGACAGGGTGCCGGTCTTATCGAAGGCAATGCTGCGGGCCCGGGCCAGCTGCTGCAGGGTGGCTCCGCCCTTGACGATGATGCCGTTGCGCGCCGAGCGGCTCATGCCGCCCAGGAAGGCAACGGGGGCGGCGATCAGCAGCGGGCAGGGAGTAGCCAGCACCAGGACCTCGGCGAAGCGCACCGGATCTCCGCTGAGGAGCCAGGCACCGCCGGCAATGAGCAGCGAAACCGCGGTAAACGGCACCGCGAACCGGTCGGCCAGGCGCACCACGGGAGCCTTCGACGCAGCGGCTTCGCGGACCAAGGCGACGATCCGCTGGTACTGGCTGTCCGCCGTCGTCGCCGTGGCCCGGATTCGAACCGCCTGCGGGCCGTTTACGGAACCGCTCATCACCGTCTCGCCGGCGGCGCGGGTGACCGGCAGCGATTCACCGGTCAGCGATGATTCGTCAAAGGCGGCCTCCGCACTGAGCAGAATGCCGTCCACGGGAACCAGCTCGGCCGGCTTGACCAGCAGCACGTCGCCGACAACGACGCTGGCAGCCGGGATGTCCCTCGGTGTTTCGCTGTCCGGCGGCAGCCGGTGGGCCGCCTGCGGCGCCCGTTCCAACAGTGCATCAAGTTCGCTGCGCGCCCGCCGCGCGGCAAAGTCCTCCAGCGCCTCACCGCCGGAGAGCATCAGGACAATGATCAGGGCGGCAGCGTATTCGCCCACCGCCACCGTGGCCAGGATGGCAAGCACGGCCAGGACATCCAGTCCCCAGTGGCCGCGGAGGAGGTCGCGGACCATTCGGGCGCCGGTCACGGCGGCAACCAGCAATGCATAGCCGGAGGCGAGCCGTGCGGCGGCTGTCGGCAGGCCGGTTCCCAGCAGTGCGAAGACGGCCAGCCCGACGACGATGGTCGCTGCCACCGCCGGATACCTCCGGATCACGGAGAGTCTCATGCTCTCGTTATAGGCCCGCCGGTGGGGCTTTTCCAGCAAGAGATACCTAACCTAACGGTTGCCGGCCCTGTTGCGCGGGATGCCTGGTCCGGGTTGCCGGCACTGTCGCCGCGAAAGGAGGGGAGGCGGTGCTGTCACGGCATGCGGCGGCGGCTCAACAGGCCGGACATCAGAAAGGCCAGGCCGATGGCCAGCGGCCACCACGTGTACAGGCTCAGCGTTTCGCCCAGGAAAGCGACGACGAGGATGCCCATCATGCAGGCGACGACCAGGACCATGCCCACGACGATCCGCATCCGCCCGCGGTGCGGCGAGGGCAGCGGCGGAAGCCAGGGAGGACGCTCGTCAGTCCAACTCATCTCGCAATTTTAGGTCGGCCGGGAGCAGATGGAACCGCTTGCCGCCGGTTTTTCTTGGGGCGGCAACGGGTCCGTCCTTCTGCCCTTTCCCGGCGGACCGGTGAATGAAAGGATGGCGGCCTATCCTTCCGCAGCAGGCGCCGAATGCGAACCTTGCCGAATGCAAACCTTGGAGTACGGACATGGAACAGAGCGACCTTCTCATCGACGCCTTCGGGCGTCTGCCCCAGGCCGTGCGCCGGGCGGTGCACGGGCTGGATGCCGCAGCGCTGAACCACCGGCCGTATCCGGCAGGCAACTCCATCTCCTGGCTGGTCTGGCATCTGGCCCGGAGCGAGGACGCGCAGGTCGCTCCGCTGGCGGGGCACGAACAGGCGTGGACGGCGGAGGACTGGTACGGCCGGGTCGGGCTGCCTCTGGCGGTGGACGACACCGGGTACGGGCATGATTCCGACCAGGTGGCTGCCGTTCAGGTGCCGTCGGCCGACGTGCTGCTCGCGTACTACGAGGCGGTGCACTCCCGCACCGCAGCCTTCGTCTCCGGCGTGACCGGCGGGGATCTGGACTCCGTGGTGGACACGGCCTGGGATCCGCCGGTCACTCTGGGCGTGCGGCTGGTCAGCATCCTGGGGGACGGGCTGGAACACGTGGGCCAGGCCGCCTATCTGCGCGGCATGATTCTGGCTTCCCGCGCGTAACCGGGCCGCCGTCGTCGTTCCGGCGGTTTACCGGGCCATCACGGCCAGCAGTTCCTCGCACATGGCGGCGCAGCGGCGGCAGGTTTCGGCGCAAATCCGGCAGTGCCCGTGTTCGGCGGCATGCTGGGCACACTCTTCGGCGCATTGGCGGCAGGCGGCTGCGCAGGCACGCAGCAGTGCCGTGGTGCTGCCGTCGTAGCCCGAATACCGGGTTCCGGTGCGGGCCACCACGGTCCCGGTGGCTGCGCAGATATCGGCGCAGTTCAGGTCCTTGCGGATGCATTCGACCATGTCGCCGAGCATGTCTTCGCTGAGGCAGGCATCGGCGCAGGCGGTACAGACCTGCACGCAGTCGAAGCAGGCGATGACGCAGGTGGAGACGGCCAGCAGATCTGTTCCCGCGCCGTCGGGCCGTTCACTGAGCACATCTTCGATGAGGGACATGGTGCTGCTCCTTTTTCGCTTCGCCTAACGGCACGGTCGGGGAGATGCAGTTGGGCTCAATGCCGGCCCGGGCGTTCAGGATAGCCGCGCCGCGAGACCGGAGGCAGAGGTCGGGCGCGGATCGGCGTCGATCAGTGCATGTTTGCTGCCGGCCGATTTGCGCCGGAGCCTGTGCCCGGGTCTAGAATCGGGGTTAGCTCTTCGGAGCCGTCCGGTCTCGTGCCGGGCTGGGGCTTTAGCTCAGTTGGTAGAGCGTTTCGTTCGCAATGAAAAGGTCAGGGGTTCGATTCCCCTAAGCTCCACAGACGCAAAGTCGAAAAGGCTGCCCCGCATGATGCGGGGCAGCCTTTTCGCATGTGCGGTGTCCGGCGACTTACAGAACCTTCGAAAGAAACGCCTTGGTCCGTTCGTGTCGAGGTGCTGTCAGGACCTGTTTCGGATCTCCGGACTCAATGACGACGCCGCCGTCCATGAAGACCAATGAATCCGCGACCTCACGCGCAAATCCCATCTCATGCGTCACAACGATCATGGTCATCCCGGTCGATGCGAGCTCCTTCATGACATCCAGGACTTCTCCGACGAGTTCTGGATCGAGGGCGCTGGTCGGCTCATCGAACAACATGAGTTTGGGTTCCATGGCGAGTGCCCTGGCGATGGCCACGCGTTGCTGCTGGCCGCCCGAGAGATGCGCCGGATAATAGTCGGCCTTGTCGCCAAGTCCGACGCGGGTCAGCAATTCCATGGCCTGGTTTGTTGCATCGGCCCGGGACCTGCGCTTCACGCGCATGGGTGCCAAAGCAACATTCTCAACGGCCGTGAGATGCGGGAAAAGGTTGAAACGCTGGAAGACCATGCCGATTTCCCGGCGTTGGAACGAGGCTTCCGCAGGTCGAAGCTCGTAGAGCTTGTCGCCTTTCTGTCGGTACCCGACGAGTGTTCCTTCTACGGTGAGCCGGCCTGCGTCAACCCGTTCAAGGTGGTTGATGCAGCGCAGGAAGGTGGATTTCCCGGAGCCGCTGGGCCCCACAATGCACAGGACCTCTCCCGTGTTCACGGTAAGGCTCATGCTGCGCAACACGGTGTTGGTGCCGTAGCTCTTGGACACGCGATCGGCGTGGACCATTGGGGTGCCGGTCATCCCTTGCCTCCTGTTCCCTTGCCGGTGGGCGTTTCGAGGATAGCGGCAGCCCTGGCGTCAGCCGGGCCTTCCGGAACCTGAGGATGAGTGGGGGAGGATCCCCGGTCCGCTGTTTTTTCTGCACGGCGTCCGCTCCCGCGGGAGTAACGCTTCTCAATAAAGTGCTGCCCCACCATCAGCACCGAGGTGAACAGGAGATACCAGATTGAAGCGACGATGAGCAGCGGGACTGGAGTGAAGGTCACCGCGGAAATGCCCCGCGACACCCCGTAGAGGTCAACACTGAGTGGGATCGCCGCGACAAGGGAGGTGGTCTTCAGCATCGAGATGACTTCGTTGCCCGTGGGCGGGATGATGACCTTCATCGCTTGAGGAATCACGACAAAGCGCATTGTTTGCCCCCAGGACAATGCCAGGGCGGTTGACGCTTCCTCCTGGCCTTCATCCACCGAGAGCAGACCTGCGCGCACAATCTCGGACATGTACGCCGCTTCGTTCAGCGCCAGCCCGATAACAGCCGTCACGAACAGGTTAGTGAAGACTCCGTTGTCAAAGGTGACCCAAGGATCCATGAAGGGAATGCCGATGGTGAACACCGGATAGATCAGGGCGACAATTCCCCAAAACACGAGCTGCACATAAACAGGCGTGCCGCGGAAGATCCACAGATAGAGCCAGGCAATATTCCTGACCACGGGGTTTGGGGAAAGGCGCATGATTGCCAGCACCAGGCCCAGCAGAATGGCTGCCGCCATCGAGTAAACGGTAAGTTGCAGGGTGGCCAGGGCTGCCTCGCTGATGCGTTTGTCGAAGAGGTATTTGCCGACCTCGGACCAGCCGTACTCCTCACGTTGAGCTGCATCGATGATGAACACGCCGAGCGCGATGACAAGTGCCACCGCGGCCAGGTTCCGCCACGGGTGGCGCAGCGGAATGGCCCGGATCGGCGCACCGTCCAGTTCTTGGGAGTCCGTGGACGCCTGCCTGCCCGTTCCTTCGCCGGGGGACCCCATCAGCTAGCCTTTCGCGGCGACGTTAAGGGCGGCGGTCTCGACCCCGCCGCTTTCAACGCCCCACTTGGACAGGACCTCGTTGTACGTCCCGTCATCGATGAGGGCCTGCAATGCCTCCTGGAGCACAGGGGTCAGTTCGGAGCCCTTTGCCATCGGAATGCCGTAAGGCGCGACCTCGGAAGGATCGCCGGCGGTCTGCAGCTTGCCGTCGCTCTTCGAAATGGCGTACAGCGTCACTGGAGAGTCAGCGCTCATGGCGTCGACCTGGCCGATGACCAGGGCGTTCGTTGCCTGGTCCTGGGTGTCGTACCGGAAAATCTCAATGGCTGGCTTCCCGGCGTCCGTGCAGGCCTTGGACTTGGCGGGAACCTCATGCGTGTCTTCGTATGTGGTTGTCTGAACCGCAACTTTGAGACCGCACGAGTTATTGGGGTCGACGTCCTTGCCCTGGGGGGAGGCCCACTGAATGCCGGCCGAGTAGTAGTTAATGAAATCGGCCTGCTTTTCACGCTCAACAGTGTCCGTGAAGGAGGACATGCCCATGTCATCCTTGCCGGCATTCACGGAGGGAATGATGTTGTCGAATGTGCCAATGTCGAAATTCACCGTCAGGCCAAGGGACTGGCCCAGGGCATTGGTGAGATCCACCGACCAGCCGGCCGGGTCTCCATTCGGGTCCTTGAACTCATTTGGCGGGTAGTTGTTTGCCATGCCGACGTTAAGTACCCCGGCCTCCCTGATCTTCGCCGGCAGTTTTGCTGCCAGTTCTTCATTCTTCTCGACGGTAATCGTCTCTGCTCCGCCGTCCGAGCCGCTCGTGGTCACGGCAGGCGCTTCGGCGGCGCTGTTGTCGACGCATCCGGTCAGCAGCAAGCCTGCGGCGAGTGCGGTTAGTGCGTATTTGGCACGCATAATTGGTCCTCAATTTGAATTGGACTGAATAATTCATGACGTGCGCGATCGGGCTATTTTGGGCTATGTGACAGGTCTGGAATTGATCCCGATCCTTAGAAAAGCGACTCTAGCCCACTTTTAAGATGTCACTGCCGCGTCGAATGCGGAATCCACATAAATTTTTGGTTCGCCGCCAACGCGGCATGATTCCCTGCAAGTACGGCGGGGCCGTCCCGGTTCTCAGCGTGTTGGCCGGCTGCCCGGCCGGCAAAAGCTCCGCCGTTCCGGAACTATTCGTCCTCGGTCCGGCGCATGCAGCTCCCGCGCCTAAACGGCCTTCACCACCGGCAGATCGGACCATTCCGTCGTGAAGCGCGGCGAGGCGAACTTCCGGGCCATGGTCCAGTCCGGTTTGGCCGAGGCCAGGCCGGCCAGCCCCAGCCCGATGCTGGCCGCGCCGTACTTGTCGGCGACCTGGGCCAGCAGCGGACCGATGTCGGGCTGTTCGGGGCCGGCGGCAAACAGGTCGAAAACGGGTTCCGCCCCGGCGGGGGACAGGCCGGTGAGCATGATGCCGGCCTTGGCATACGGTGCTCCCTCCACCACATGGGAGTCCATCGCCGTGATGGCCGCCCGGGTGAGGACCAGCGGATCCGCGGTGGGCCGCTCCAGCCGCACCGTCACCGAGGGTGCGGATGCCGCCGTCGTGTTGAACCGGGATGTCGCGGCAAACACCGTCATTACGGTGGCGAGCTGGCCCTCCTTCGCCAGCCGGATGGCTGCCTTCTGGGCGTAGAGGCTCATGACCTGGCGCATCGATTCGCGGGTGGTCACCGGCGTCGCGAAGCTGCGGGAAAAGAGCACCTGCTGCTTGTCGGCGGATTCCGTTTCCATCGGGATGCACGCGGTGCCGTTCAGTTCCAGCACGGTCCGCTGCAGCACGACCGAGAACTTTGCGCGGATCACGGCGGGATCGGCGTCGCGCAGGTCAGCGACCGTGTGAATCCCCAGTGCATTCAGCCGCGCACCGTTGCGCGACCCCACGCCCCACAGTCCGGTCACCGGCACCCGGGACATGATGGTGTCGACGACGGAGGGGCCCAGGGTGTCGAGGTTGCAGACTCCGCCCAGATGCGGATTCTGTTTGGCAATCCGGTTGGCGAATTTGGCCAGCGTCTTGGTGGCGCCGATTCCCACGCAGACCGGCAGGCCAATGTTCCGCGCGGCCGCGGCGCGGATGTCGGCGCCGCGGCTGCGCAGCTGCTCGTCGGTTCCGTGGAGGTGCAGGAAACACTCGTCGATGGAGTAGATTTCCTGTTCCGAGGAAAAGCGGGCCAGCAGCTGCATCACCCGCGAACTCAGGTCTCCGTACAGCTCATAGTTGCTCGAGCGCTGCACCAGGCCCAGCTTCGGGGCGGATTCGGCGAGCTTGAACCACGGATCCCCGGTCTTGATGCCCAGCGCCTTGGCCTCATCGGAGCGCGCCACCACGCAGCCGTCGTTGTTGGAGAGCACCACCACGGGAATGCCGGCCAGCTTCGGATCGAACACGCGCTCGCAGGAGACGTAAAAACTGTTCACGTCCACCAGGGCGAAACGCTGCTGCTCAGCCACGGGCGGCTTCCCGGTTGCTGGAGGCGGGAGGGGTCAGACGTGGTGCAGGCACCGGGTCACCACGCCCCAGACAGACAGCTCGGCCGGATCGGGTACGCGGATGTCAGTCGATCCCGGGCTGTCGGCGTGCAGGTAGATCCCCTGCCCGGTGAGCAGCAGGCGTCGGATGGTCAATTCACCGTTCAGGACGGCGACGACGACGGACCCGTCCTTGGGCGTCAGCGACCGGTCCACGATGATCTCGTCTCCGTCGCTGATGCCGGCCCCGTCCATGGCATCGCCGGAGACCCGCATGATGAACGTGGAGGTGGCATCGCGGATCAGATGCCGGTTCAGGTCGATGCCGGCGTCGTAATAGTCCTGCGCGGGGGAGGCGAACCCGGCGGGAAGCGTTGATGAACGGTTGGCCGGAGCCGCGTCGTTGCCTCCGGAGCGCGGGGAAGGGTTCGAGGAAAAAACCGCCATGCCGCATCCTCCCAAGAATCGACTTTTCTAGAACACACTTTCGAGTGCTCTCAGGTTAGCACCGCCCCGCCGGCGCCGTCACTGCCTGGCCAGGTCCGGTCGCCGAGGCCGATGAGGTCCAGGAAGTGGCCGTGGGCCTCACTCGCGCCGGCCCGGTCGCCTGTCAGCAGCAGGTCAAACAGCAGGCCGTTGACCACGGCAAGGGCCAGCCGGGCCTGCATGCGGGCGGTACCGGGGTCGTAGCCCACGCGAACCAAACTGTCTTCCATGGCGTCAAGCCAGGGGGCCACCAGGGTTTGCCTCAGAATGCGGGCATGCGGCTCGCCCTGCATGGCATGGGATGCAAGCTCGAATACCAGCGGGCCGTAGGTCAATGTTTCATCAACCATGCGGTTCCAAAAAAGTGCGGTCATCTCGCGCGGGGAGGCGGCAGGGTCCGAGTCGACGCGGAAAAGGCTGGCGTACGCCTCCCGTTGCCGGCGCTCGACGGCTGCCACCACCTCGGTCAGCAGCCCTTCGCGGGAGCCGAAGTGATAGTTGAGCATGCGATGGCTGGTGCCAATGTTTGCGGCGAGGCTGCGCAGGCTCTGGTTGTGCACTCCATTCGCCGCAAAATACGCCAACGCGGCCTGCAGCAACTGCTCCCGGCCGGAGCCGGCCTCACGCCCGGCCATGCGGATCCGCGCTGCTCTGCGCCGCAGCGCGGCGCCAGTCCTCTCCGATGCCGCGCAGCAGGGGTGGATAGACGAGCAGGTGCCGGAAGGGAGTAATCCCCGCCATGTACATTCGGCCCAGGAGGCCGTTGGGCTTCACCAGTACGGCCATTTGGCCGTGGTAGCCGCCGGCCTCGTCAGGCACCCACCTCAGGTGCAGCACCCCGTGCACCGTGCGGTTGGCCATTTCGGCAGCAGCTTCTCGCTCCAGGAGGAAAACCGGAGAGAACGGGAGGGTGGGAAAGGCCGGACCGGGCGGGGCTTCGCGCAGATCGGATGGCAGCCGCTCGCGCAATGACTGGACCCGGCTGCCGATCCCGGCCCCGGCGCCGTCCCAGCCGAACAGTGCGCCCAGCTTCCATCGAATGGGGAAAAGCAGGCGGGCGATGCGGGAGGGGTTGTCGGCGGTATCTCCGGCGGCGAACAGATGGACCAGTTTGGGGAAGTCCCCGGCGCCGCCGGGGGTGGGCAGGTCCCAGACTCCGTAAAGGCGGAAATCAGGAGCGACCTCATGGATTCGCCAGGGGCCGTCTGCCGGTGGATGTTCCGTGGATGGGTGTGCCATGGTCAGGTCTCCTTGCGGAGGAAATCGGGAGAGAAGATGGAGGAAAAAATGAGATGTGCATCACAAGGAATCGATGTACCATATGGTACATCGATTCGCTTCAGGTGCCCATGGTCTTCGTCTTGAGGACCGTCAACCGCCTTCCGGGCAGCCGGCCTGCCCAGTCAACAGCACTCCCAGCAACGCCTCATCGCACCGGAGTTCCTCATGACCCAGCTCGCCATCGAAACCGCCAATCTGGTCAAGACCTTCGGCTCAACCCGCGCCCTGGACGGCTTCTCGCTCGCCGTCGAGCCCGGGCAGGTGGCCGGCTTCCTCGGGCCAAACGGCGCCGGAAAGTCCACAGCCATCCGCGTCCTCCTCGGCGTCCTGCGCGCGGACGCCGGAACCGCCCGAGTCCTGGGACTCGATCCCTGGGCTGACGCCGTCGCCATCCACCGGCGCATCGCGTATGTTCCGGGGGATACCAGCCTCTGGCCGAACCTGACCGGCGGTGAAGCGATCGACATCTTCACCCGCCTGCACAGCGGCCGCAACGGCAGCGAGCAGGGCGCCCGGCGTAGCCGGGGTTCCCGACGCCGCACCGAACTGCTCGAGCGCTTCGAACTGGATCCCACCAAGAAGGCGCGGACCTATTCCAAGGGCAACCGGCAAAAGGTTGCCCTGGTGGCTGCGCTCGCCTCCGACGCCGACCTCTACCTCCTCGACGAACCCACCTCCGGACTGGATCCGCTGATGGAAGCGGTGTTCACCGATGAGGTCCGCAGCCTGCGGGAGGACGGCCGCACGGTGCTGCTCTCCAGCCACATCCTCGGCGAGGTGGAGAAGCTGTGCGACACAGTGACCATCATCCGCGCCGGACGCGACGTCGAAACGGGCACCATGGGGCAGCTGCGCCACCTGACCCGTTCCGCGGTGACCGCGACGACGACGGCGGATCCCGCCGCCCTCTCCGCCGCCGCCGGAGTGCACAACCTCAGCGTTGACGACGGTTACCTGCGGTTCGACGTCGACAACGCCCGCGTCAACGACATCCTGCTGCTGCTCGCCGACGCAGGCGTCGAGAACCTGACCATTACCCCGCCGTCGCTGGAAGAGTTGTTCCTGCGCCACTACGGCGAGACAGCCACGGAAGAGGCAGTCCGATGAGCACCGCAGCCGCGGTTTCCCGCCCCGCCGCCGTCGAGCGGCGATCCTCAGCCCCGTGGGCCGCCACCGGCGGGCTGCTGCGGCTGAACCTGCGTCTGGACCGGATCCGCATCCTGGTCTGGACCCTGGCGGTCGGACTCGCGGTGGCCGGGTCCATGGCCAGCTTCGAAGTCACCTACAACACGCCGGAAGCGCTGCAGGCGCGGGCGGGCCTGATGGCCAACCCCGCGGCGGTCATGATGACCGGGCCGGCTTTTGGGCTGGAGAACTACACGTTCGGTGCCATGGTCGCCAACGAGCTCTCGCTGTATCTTTTCCTGGCCGCGGCGATCATGAGCATCCTCCTGGTGGTCCGGCACACCCGCGCCGAGGAGGAATCCGGGCGGATGGAGATGCTGCGCGCGCTGCCCGTGGGCCGGTTCGCGCCGGCTGCCGCAGCGGTGCTCACGGTTGCCGTCGCCAATGCGGCTGTCGGTGCCGCAACAATAGCTGCCCTTGCGGGGTCGGGCCTGGAAATGGCCAGTTCGGTGGCCCTCGGCGTCGGGACGGCACTCACCGGCCTGGTCTTCGCCGGCGTGGCGGCGGTGTCCGCCCAGCTGACGGAACACGCCCGCAGCGCAACCGGAACCGCGATGGCCGTCCTGGCGGCCGCCTTCCTGATCCGCGGCATCGGCGACGTAATCAACAACCAGGGCTCGTGGCTGTCCTGGTTCTCCCCGCTTGCGTGGGCCCAGCAGGCCCGCTTCTATGTGGACCTGCGCTGGGAACCGCTGGCGCTGGCCGCCGTGGCGACCGTGCTGCTTCTGGCCCTGGCCGTGTATCTGGCCCAGCGGCGGGATCTGGGGGCCGGGCTTCGCCAGCCGCACCCCGGGCCCGCGGCCGCCCCCCGCACACTGCTCTCGCCGGCGGGCCTTGCGAGCCGGCTGCTGCGCGGTTCCTTTGCGGCCTGGGCAGCTGGCGTCTTCCTCTTCGCAGCCGCGTCTGGTGCCCTGGCCAACTCGCTGGAGGACGCATTCGCCGATGTTCCGGAGCTGGGGAACCTGATCGCCGTCGATCTGGCGGACGTGACCACCAGCTTCGCCTCCGCCCTCCTCTCCTTTCTCATGGTCGCGCCGCTGATCTTCAGCGTTTCCGGCGTCCTGCGGCTGCGCGGCGAGGAAGATGCGGGCCGCGTCGAGCAGCTGCTGGTCACCGGCAGCTCACGGCCGGGGCTGCTCATCCGCTGGCTGGGTGTGGTGGCCGTGCAGACGATCCTGCTCACCGCGGTGGGCGGGTTCGGCACCGGAATGGGCGTCTGGGCGGGAACCGGCGACGCCGGCTGGGCCGGCAAGCTCACGCTCGCTGCGCTCGCCTATTTGCCGGCCGTCGCGCTGGCCGCAGCCATCGCCGTCGCGCTGTATGGCCTGGCCCCCAAAATCTTGCCCCTGGCCTGGGCGCCGGTGGTGTGGGCCGCCGTCGTGCTGTATCTGGGTTCGCTGCTCGGCCTCCCCGATTGGGCCACCGACCTTTCACCGCTTGCCCACGTCCCGCTGGTTCCGAGTGCTGAATTGGTGGCTGAACCGCTGGTCCTGATGGGTCTGTTCGCCGCCGTTTTGGCGGTCGCCGGTCTGGTCGGGTTCCGCCGCCGGGATGTCGGGGCTTCTTGATGTCCGGAGCGGCGTAGGGCTGCTCCGGAGGAAGACGGCGCCACCCTAGCCGTGGAGTGGGGCAGCCCCCTACGCTGAAGGCGGCGGTTGACCCGCCGTCCTCCACGCGGACCAGGAGTTCCTGATGAAGCAGACACCAATTCGTACCGTAATCAGTCCCGGTCGTTATGTGCAGGGTGCCGGCGCTATTCACCGCCTGGGCGAGTTCCTGGCACAGATCGGCAAGACTCCGCTCATGGTGGCGGACGACGTCGTCTGGGGTTTCGTGGGCCACGATGTCACCACCTCGCTGCAGACCCATGAGCTGCCGCTGACCCGCGAAGTTTTTAACGGAACCCCCACCGCTGCCGAGATCGACAGGTTAACCGGCGCCATTCGGGCTGCTGGCGCCGACGTGGTGGTGGGAGTCGGTGGCGGCAGCACCATCGACGCGTGCAAGGCAGCCGGAGATGCGGCAGGCATCCGCTGGGCGTCGGTGCCCACCGTGGCTTCCACTGATGCGCCGACGTCGGCCCTCGCCGTCATCTACACCGCCGATGGAGCCTTTGAGGAGTATCGATTCTTTTCGCGGAACCCGGACCTGGTGCTGGTGGACTCGCAGATTGTCGCCAATGCACCGGCGTCGTTCCTGGCCTACGGCGTAGGAGACGCGCTGGCGACCTGGCTCGAAGCGCGCGCCACCGCTGCCTCCAACTCGCTGACCATGGCCGGGGGCCTGCCCACCCAGACCGGCACAGCGCTGGCCCGGCTGAGTTGGGACGTTCTTTGGGAGTTCGCACTCCCGGCACTTGATGCCGCGCGGGACCATGTGGTGACTCCGGCGCTGGAGAAGGTTATTGAGGCCAATACGCTGCTTTCCGGCCTCGGCTTCGAATCCGGCGGATTGGCGGCGGCGCACGCCATTCACAACGGGCTGACCGCAGCACCGCAAACGCACGGGTTGGCGCACGGGCAGAAGGTGAACATCGGCTCGCTGACCCAGCTGGTGCTTGAGGGTGCACCGACCGCGGAAGTCCGAGATTTTGTGGAATTCACCACGCGGGTCGGTTTGCCGAACACGCTGACCGAAGTGGGGCTGTCAGTCGAGGACGCCCGCGAACTCGATCTGGTGGCGGAGGCGTCCACGGTGCCGGGGGAGACCATGAAGTCCATGCCATTCGATGTCGGACCCGCCGATGTGGTGGCCGCCCTGAAATCCATCGAGCGGTTTTCCCGGCGGGTCCGCCGCGAAGCAGGGCTACCCGAACCAGTGCCGTACAAGGCGGACTGAACCGGCAGCTAGGGCTGCTCCGCAGGCGCCGACGCAGGGGCTGCAGGAGCCCCCGGCTCGCCGGATCCCCCGGAATCTTCCATCTGGAGAATCATTCCCGATACCAGGATCCCGATCGCCAAGACCACCAGCAGCAGCACCCCGCTGATGATCGTTACCACCAGGGCGCTGCGCGGGCGCGGCCGGCGCCGGACCAGGGCAACGACCGCCAGCACGAAGGCCAGGCCCGCCAGCGGGAAAAACAGGGGCGGCAGGAAGACCGAGAGCACCAGGGCGACCAGTGCCACAATGCCCGACGGCGTCCCCAGCCAAGAGCTGTCTGCTGCCCGTTCCGGTGTGGGCGGGTCGGCCGGTGGGTCCGGCTGGACGCGTTCGGGTGCTGGACCAGTGCCGGATTTGGTGTTCATGGGTTTTTCCTTAGATGCGACAGATATACGAGAGGTGCGACGGATACGACGCTTGGAGACGCTCGGGGCTGGCTGGATTATGCCGGAGTTCAGCTTTCGAGGTCCTCGCCCTGCGGTTCGAAACCCTGCCGCTTGCCGTGCATCCAGAGCACGATATCCAGTTGCCGCAGTTCCGAAATAGGTTCGGTGATACCGGACTTGGCCCGAATTTCAGCCAACCGTTCGGTCAGCACACCGTCAGCATAGGACGTGTGCCAGTAGAGCCACTGGTCCTTGGGCCCGGGCAGCGCGGTCACCCGGCGGATGATGGAATCATAAACCGGGATCAGCCGCGGCCGTTTCCGAGCCATGATCTTGCTGGTGGTGCTCGGTCCCACGCCCCAGCCCGCGTCGTCGTGCTTTCCGCGGAGCAGGTTCCACAGCTGCCGGGCGGCACTCTCGGCACCCAGATCCCGCTGCGGGTCCGCGTAGGGAAGGTCCACATCCGCTGGGATCTGCGCCAGGAGATCGGAGATCTCCTCCGCCCGGGTCTCCAAAACGGCTATGGCTGTCCGCGGTGGAATCTTCACCGACCGAAAGGAGGCAGCCACTAGGTCGTCGGCGGTAATCCGGTTCACCGTTTCGGGGGCATCACCGCCGCCGGCCCAGGAATCAAACCGGGAACTACTGCGGACCAAACCGGTGCGCGGCATAATTTCGGTGAAGAAATCCCGCAGATTCTGCGCTGCCGTATCAACGGTGATTTCGCCCGTCGAAATAACGCGTTTCATGGTTCCCCCGTCGATGGGTTGGAAAGTCCTAAAAACAGGTGCTGCTTCCACACCCTACTGTCGTTCTATAGAGTCCCACCATGCCCATTACCTTCAGTCCCATGGCGAATTCCAAACGGGACACCGACGAGCTGGTTCGGTTCCTGACCACCAACCGGTTTCCGTTCCATGTGCTGCCCGAGCATTCGGAGGAATCAGCCCGTGAGGCCGTGGCCAGCGGGCGTTTCTGGTCAGGGGAATCCCACGGCTACTGGATCGACGACGACGGCGCGCGGATTGGGCTGGTCGTCCTGGACGACCTCGACGAGGACACCCCCATGTTTGATTTACGCCTGGCCGAGGCGTTCCGCGGCAAAGGCCTGGGGCCAAAGGTGCTTGCCGCGCTGTGCACCAAGGTGTTTGAGCAGTTTCCGGAACCGGTGCGGTTTGAGGGCCAGACGCGGGAGGACAACATCGCCATGCGCAAGACCTTCCTCCGTGCAGGTTTCCTCAAGGAAGCGCACTACCGTCTCGGCTGGCCCACCGCTGAGGGTCCCCGCGTTGCATCGGTGGCCTATGCGATTCTGCGCCAGGATTGGGAAAGCAAGGACACCACAGGGTTCGAATGGCATGACCTCCCGGCCTGAACCGGACTTCTCCGTAGACTCTGAACAAATAACCGGCCGCCGGCCGAGAATTTCGGGGGAATTTTGACTGCGAGTACGGAAACGGCCATCTCGGTCCGTGGACTGACAAAGAAATACGGCGCCACCACGGCCGTCGACGACCTTTCCTTCGAGGTGCAGGCCGGCAGCGTGTTTGCCTTCCTGGGCACCAACGGAGCCGGCAAGTCCACCACCATTTCCTGCCTGACGACAGTGAATCCGTTCAACGCGGGAGAAGTGTCGGTGAGCGGGCATGACGTCCGCACCGACGGTGGGGAGGTTCGAAAAGACATCGGCGTCGTTTTTCAGGACTCCGTGCTGGACCCCCTGCTCACCGGGCGGGAGAACCTGCGCTCCCGGGCCCGCTTCTACTCCGCGGACAACGCCGCCAATGACGCCCGGATCGCGGAGCTGAGCGCGCTCATCGACCTCGAGGACTTCGTGGACCGCCGCTACGGCACCTATTCCGGCGGGCAGCGCCGCCGCGTGGACATTGCCCGCGCGCTGCTGCATTCGCCGTCGATCCTGTTCCTGGACGAACCCACCGCCGGACTGGATCCGGCCAGCCGGGCCCTCGTCTGGTCCACCATCCGCGAACTGCGGGACCGGCACGGGCTCACCGTCTTCCTCACCACGCACTATATGGAGGAAACCGAGGAAGCGGACCGGGTGTGCATCATCGACCGCGGCCGGATCATCGCCGACGGCACTCCGGCCCAGCTGCGCGCCCTGCACAGCAGCTCGGTCCTGAGCATCACCACGGACAACCGCCCGGCGCTGCTGGCGCTGGCAGCGGCAGAAGGCGCCCGCATCCGCGAGGAGGACGACGGCGGCGTGGTGCAGCTGGAGGTCGATGACGCCGCCACCGCCCGGCGGATCCTGGACCGGCACGGCGACGACGTCCTGGACTTTGAATTCCGGCACGGCACCATGGACGACGTCTTCCTGGCGCTGACCGGACGCAAAGGAGTAAATACATGAGCGTCGTACTCACCCTGATGAGCCGGAACCTGCGGCTGTTCTTCCGTGACCGGCTGGGCGTGTTCTTCTCCCTGCTTTCGGCTCTGATCCTGTTCCTGCTCTACGCCCTGTTCTTGGGCAACGGGCAGGTGGAGGACCTGCAGCAGTCCTTTCCCGGGGCCACGGAAGGGGAGGTCAAGGGATTCGTGGACAGCTGGATGTTCGCGGGCATCGTCGGCATCACCTCCATCACCTCCGGTCTGGGTGCGATGAACGTGTTTGTGGAGGACTCGGCGTCGGGCCGGTTCCGCGATTTCCTCGTCTCGCCGATCCGCCGCGACAAACTGATCATTGGCTACCTGCTCTCCGCCGGCGTCATTGCGCTGCTCATGACCACCACAGTGCTCATCATCAGCCTGGCCTACCTGTATCTGGTGGACGGCGTCAGCTTCGACGCCGGACAGATCGCCACGATTTATGGCTTCGTGGCGCTCAGCTGTGTGGCGTTCGCATCGCTGAGCGCACTGGCGGTGTCCTTTGTCCGCACCCCCGGGGCCTACTCGGCGCTGTCCACGATTGCTGGTACGGTCCTCGGCTTCGTGGCCGGCGCTTACATTCCCGTCGGCGCGATGCCCAACGGGGTGCAGACGGTGATCAACGCGCTGCCCTTCATGCAGGGATCGGTGCCCATCCGCCAGGAGATGACGGCCGAATCCCTCAACGCCATGGCCGGCGGGCAGCAGGAAGCCGTGACCGAGCTGCAGGAAATCTACGGCATCACCGCCTCGGTGGGGGACTGGGCCGTCACCAACACCTACGTGGTGCTCATCCTCGCCGTCATGACCGTTGTGTTCACCGTCTTGGCATCCCTGCGGATCCGCAGCCGGATCGCCTGAGCGCCGGGGGCCCCGCAGCTACACCCGCGGGTCGATGGCGAGCATGCCCATGCTCACGGCGTCCACCCAGGCCCCGTCCCAGCGCAGGGCGTGGCGCTGCCGGCCCTCGACGGTGAAGCCCGCCTTCTCGTAGGCGCGCTGCGCCCTCGGATTGAACGCAAACACCTCCAGCGCCACCCGGTGCAGGCCCAGGTCATCAAAGGCGTGCCCGACGACGGCGCGGGTCGCCTCCGTGCCGTACCCCTGCCCCAGCACGTCGGCGGGCGACAGGACAATCCGGAACCCGACGGATGCGTTGTCCGGATCCAGGTCGTTCAGCACCACTTCGCCCAGATACTGCTCCTTCTGATCCTGATCCTGATCTGTCGGGCGCCGGATGACGGCCCAGTCGGCGCGGTCGTGCCGCCCCGCCAGTCCGGCCAGCCAGCTCCGGATCTGGTCCGGCGTGAATTCCGCATGGGTGCCGGTCAGGCGCATGGCCTCCGGATCCTGCAGGGCCGCCCAGGCGCCGTCGAAGTGCTCCGGCCCCAGCGGCTCCAGGCGCAGCCGCTCGGTGGTCAGGGTGGCCTGGTGGGCAAAGAGGTTTCCGGGAATCACCTCGCCAGCCTAGCGCTGCTGATCCGGCGGGCTGATCCGATACACCGGGTGCCCGGGCTCGGGGCATGAGGCGGGACGGCAAGGAGCGCTAACGCCCGGCTGCAACCTCGAAAATTATCTCGAGGCCGTCTTCTTCGTCCCACTGCGAGCCGTTCTCCTGAAATCCGTACTGCAGGATGAGGTTTCGGGACGCTTCGTTGTCCGGACTGATCGTGGCCCGCACAGTGCAGACCGACGGCTCGCGCGCCGCCCGGCCCAGGAGCAGCTCCAGCGCGGCACGGGCATAGCCGCGGCGGCGGAGGACGGGGTCCACTGAGTAGCCCAGTTCCACCATGCCGGCGGAATCCGGAGGCCCGTGGAAGCCGGCGCAACCGACGGCCTGCCCGGTGGCGCTGTCGACAATCGCCCCGGTAACCCAGCCGGCGTCGTCGGGCGCCGTGGCCAGCTGGAGGCTGCGGATTTTCCACACCGCCTGCCGGTCGGACGAAAAATGCCGGGTCAGCGGCACAGGCGAGTGTCGGTTGGCGGTCGCCAGGTCTCCGTCGGCCAGCGCATCGATGGCGGTCAGCGGCAGCTGCACCAGTTCGACGGCGGGGCGCTGCTGCCCGGGAGCGTCAGCCAACGGACGCTCAGCCACGAAAGACGGAGCCGATCTGTTCCAAGGCGCCCGGAACCAGGGAGAAGTATGCCCAGACGCCGCGCTTTTCGCGGTGCAGGATGCCGGCGTCGACCAGGATTTTCAGATGGTGCGACACCGTGGGCTGACCCAGGTTCACCGGTTCGGTCAGGTCGCAGACGCAGGCCTCGCGGTTCTCCCGGGCGGCGATCAGGGAGACCAGCCGGAGCCGGGTGGGATCGGCCAGAGCCTTGAGCAGCCGGGCCAAGCGGGCAGCCTCGTCGCCGCCCAGGGCGCCGCTGGTCAGCGGAGTGCAGCAGGCGCCGGCCACGCCGTCGCAGGCTGCGGCGTCCGGTTCCCGGGTATCCGCAGGGGCCTCCGGGGCGACCTCCGGCACTGGTGCTGACAAGGGCTTGGCCAGGGGAAGGGTAGTCACCCGTCCATTATGCACTCACATTGACACTCGTCGATATGTCCGGGGATACTCATATCGACCATCATCAATGTTTGGGTTACCGCCCGGCCGCCGGTGTCTCCTCCGGGCGGCGTTCATCCTAGGAGTTCCGTGAGCACAGTTTCAACCCGGGAGGGGACGCAGCAAACCGTTGCCCGCCTGTCCACTCTGGACCGGTTCCTGCCCCTGTGGATCCTGGGAGCCATGGCGCTCGGCCTGGTGGTGGGGCGTTTTGTGCCGGACATCGGTCCGGCGCTGGACGCACTGAAGATCGCCAACGTCTCGCTGCCCATCGCGCTCGGCCTGCTGGTGATGATGTACCCGGTGCTCGCCAAGGTCCGGTACAGCCAGACCGGGTCGGTGCTGCAGGACAAAAAGCTCATGGTCACGTCCCTGGTGCTGAACTGGGTGGCCGCACCGGCCTTCATGTTCGCGCTGGCCTGGATCTTCCTGCCGGACCTGCCCGAATACCGGACCGGGCTGATCATTGTCGGTCTGGCCCGCTGCATCGCCATGGTGCTGATCTGGAACGACCTTGCCTGCGGAGACCGCGAAGCCGCCGCCGTGCTGGTGGCCATCAACTCGGTGTTCCAGGTGTTCGCCTTCGGCGCGCTCGGCTGGTTCTACCTCCAGCTGCTGCCGTCCTGGCTGGGCCTGGAAACCACCAGCGCCGGGTTCTCCTTCTGGGCGATCACCGGCTCGGTGCTGATCTTCCTGGGAATTCCGCTGGTGGCCGGCTACTTCAGCCGCACCCTCGGTGAACGGGCCAAGGGCAGGGACTGGTACGAAGGAACCTTCCTGCCGAAAATCGGACCGTTTGCCCTGTACGGGCTGCTGTTCACCATCACCGTCCTGTTCGCGATGCAGGGCGGCACCGTGACCGAAAAGCCGCTCGACGTCGTGCGCATCGCGCTGCCGCTGCTGGTGTATTTTCTGGTGGTGTTCGGCGCCGGCATGCTGCTTGGCCGGATCCTGAAGCTCGGTTACGCCCGCACCGTCACCCTGGCCTTCACCGCTGCCGGCAACAACTTCGAACTGGCCATTGCCGTGGCGATCGGCACCTATGGCGTGGCGTCGGGGCAGGCGCTGGCCGGCGTCGTCGGGCCCCTGATCGAGGTTCCCGTCCTCGTGGCGCTGGTCTATGCCGCGCTGTGGGCCCGCCGCTTCTTCACGGCCGGCTCCTTTCCTCCGGAAGCCGGCACGCTCACACTGGAAACCACCACCGATAAGGCGAAATCATGACCTCCGCAGCACCCTCAGTCCTGTTTGTCTGCATCCACAACGCCGGCCGCTCACAGATGGCCGCCGCGTATCTGACCGCCCTGTCCGGCGGCCGGGTCGAGGTCCGGTCCGCTGGCTCCGCCCCCGCCGACGCCGTGAATCCGGCCGCCGTGGCCGCCATGCGCGAGGACGGCATCGACATGTCGGCGGAAATCCCCAAGATCCTCACCGTTGACGCAGTCCGGGAATCCGACGTCGTCATCACCATGGGGTGCGGCGACACCTGCCCCATCTTCCCGGGAAAGCGCTACGAGGACTGGGCGCTGGCTGATCCTGCCGGGCAGGGCGTGGAGGCCGTCCGCCCCATCCGCGACGACATCAAGGCCCGGGTCCGGGCACTGCTCGCCGAGCTGCTTCCGGAGCCTTCCCGGTCGTAGAATCCGTCCGCCCGCCTAAGGAGCACCTCGTGAGCACTGATCCGGTCATCATCATCGGCTCCGGTCCCGCCGGCTACACCGCGGCAATATACGCCGCGCGCGCCGGTCTGCGGCCCCGCGTCCTGGCGGGTTCGGTGACCGCCGGAGGCGCCCTGATGAACACCACCGAAGTGGAGAATTTTCCCGGCTTTCCCGACGGCATCCAGGGCCCGGACCTGATGGAAAACCTGCGCCGGCAGGCGGAAAAGTTCGGCGCCACCATCCAGTACGACGACGTCGTGTCCCTGCAGCTGGGCGGACACACCAAGCGGGTGACGACCGGCGGCGGGGAGACGTACAAGGCGCGCAGCGTCATTCTGGCCACCGGATCCGCCTACAAGGAACTGGGTCTGCCGGAGGAAAAACGGCTCAACGGCCGCGGCATTTCCTGGTGCGCCACCTGTGACGGGTTCTTCTTCCGGGACCGGGACGTTCTGGTGGTCGGCGGCGGGGATTCAGCCATGGAGGAGGCCCTGTTCCTGAGCCGGTTCGGCAAAACCGTCACCGTGATCGTCCGCCGCGGAGAGCTGCGGGCCTCACGGATCATGGCGCTGCGGGCGAAAAGCCACGACAAAATCCGGTTCGAGTGGAACAGCGAGGTCACCGCCGTTCATGGCACCGACAAGGTCACCGGCGTAACCCTGACCGACACGGTCACCGGGGACAAGCGCGAGCTCCGCGCCGACGGCCTGTTTGTCGCCATCGGCCATGTGCCGCGCACCGAACTGCTGCACGGGCAGGTGGAGCTGGATGCGGAGGGCTACATCACCGTTGCCGTTCCCACCACCGCCACCACTGCCGACGGCGTTTTTGCGTGCGGCGATGCCGTGGACCACCGCTACCGCCAGGCCATCACCGCTGCCGGCACCGGCTGCGCCGCAGCCCTCGACGCCGAACGCTATCTGGCCGCCCTGGAAGACGCCGACAGCATCGCCACCGCACTAGTAGAAGGAAAATAAATGTCTGAACGAATTCCTGAGTCCGCCGACCTGCCCGTTGCCGTGATCGGCGCCGGGCCAATCGGCCTCGCCGCTGCGGCGCACCTGCTGGAGAACGGTCTGACTCCGCTGATCTTTGAAGCCGGAGACCAGCCCGCCGCCGCCGTGCGGGACTGGGGCCATGTGCAGCTGTTCTCGCCGTGGCAGTACAACGTGGACGCCGCTGCGCGCCGGCTGCTCGAGGCCCACGGCTGGCAGGCACCGGATCCGGCGGTATTGCCCACCGGCACCGAGCTGGTCGAGCAGTATGTGGAACCGCTGGCACGCACGGCTCCGATTGCAGCAGCCCTGCACCCCAGCTCGCGTGTGCTCGCCGTCAGCCGCGCCGGCCTGGACCGCACCCGAACCGCCGGCCGGGATGCCGCGCCCTTCCTTCTCCGGGTGCAGGCCGCCGACGGCAGCATCACCGACCACCTGGCCCGCGCCGTCGTCGACGCCTCCGGCACCTGGAGCCAGCCGAATCCGCTGGGGCAGGCCGGTCTTCCGGCCCTCGGCGAGCAGGACGCACGGCAGCTGATTTCCCGCCCCCTGCCCGACGTCACCGGCCGCGACCGGGACCGTTTCGCCGGCCGCCGTGTCCTGGTGGTGGGCGCCGGGCATTCCGCGGCCAACACGCTGCTGTCCCTGGCCGACCTGGCCGAAAGCGCACCGGACACCCGCATCCTGTGGGCCATCCGCGGCGCCGACGCCACGCGGCTGTACGGCGGGGGAGACCTGGACGGGCTGCCGGCACGGGGTGCCCTCGGATCCCGGCTGCGGGATCTGGTCCGGTCGGGCCGGATCGAACTGCACACCTCCTTCACCCTCACCGCGCTGAAGGCGGCGGATTCGCTGCTGGTCACCGGGTCAACGCCCGACGGCGAAACCTCCCTGGAAGTCGACGTCCTGATCCCGGCCACCGGCTTCCGGCCCGAGCTGGAACTGCTGCGCGAAATCCGGCTGGATCTGGATCCTGCTGTGGAAGCGCCCCGCGCCCTGGGACCGCTGATTGACCCGGAATTCCACAGCTGCGGCACGGTGCCGCCGCACGGAGCCCGGGTGCTGGCCCATCCGGAGAAGGACTTCTACATTGTCGGCATGAAGTCCTACGGCCGGGCGCCCACCTTCCTGCTGGCCACCGGCTACGAGCAGGTCCGGTCCGTTGCTGCCGCTCTGGCGGGCAACTGGGTTGCTGCTGACCAGCTCGAGCTGGAGCTTCCGGAGACCGGCGTCTGTTCCACCGATCTTGGCGGGGGCGGCTGCGACACTGAGGTCTCGGCGTCGTCGTGCTGCGAAACCGAAGCCGAGCCGGCGCCGGCAGCGGCAGCGTCGTCGTGCTGCGAAACCGAGACCGAGCCGGCGGCTTCGGCGTCGTCGTGCTGCGAAGCCCCGGCGGCGGGACCACAGCCGGTCTCGCTTGGTTTCGCCACCGGGAGTGCTCACGGACGTTCGGGGGAATCCGGCTCCGGATCCTCCGGCGCTCCGGGATCTCCCGGCACAGGCGGCTGCTGCTAGGCGCCGCTGACGGTCAGCACCAGCAGCGTGATGTTCAGCCCCACCAGAAGCAGTGCAATCACCACGCCCAGCGCCGTCGTCCACCAGCGGTTGCAGTGCACGCCCATCAGGTCCTTGCGGGAGGTCAGCCAGACCAGCGGAATCAGGGCAAACGGGATGCCGAAGGACAGGATGACCTGGCTCAGGACCAGCGCCCAGGTGGGGTCGATGCCTGCCGCAAGGATCAGCAGGGCCGGAATCAGGGTGACCAGGCGTCGCAGCAGCATCGGAATCCGGATCTTCAGCAGCCCCTGCATGATCTCCGCGCCGGCATAGGCGCCCACCGACGTCGAGGCCAGGCCGGAGGCAAGGAGTCCCACCGCAAAGAGGGTCGCTACGACGCCGCCCAGCGAGGCAGCGATGGCGGCGTGCGCGCCCTCCAACGTGTCGGTGCCCTCGACCCCCTGCAGCGAACTCGCCGCCAGCAGCAGGATTGCCAGGTTCACCGTTCCGGCCACTGCCAGGGCAATGGTGACATCCCACCGCGTGGCCCTGATCAGCATGGGTGTGGTCAGGCTGGCGCTGCGGTCCGGGAAGCGGTCCCGGGTCAGTGCGGAATGCGCGTAAATGGCGTGCGGCATGACGGTGGCGCCAAGAATGGAAGCGGCAAGCAGTACGGATTCGCTGCCCTCAAAGCGGGGGACCAGGCCGTTTGCCAGGGCACCGGCGTCGGGCGGTGCAATAACGACGCCGGCGGTAAACCCGACGGCGATGATCGCCATCATGGAAATGATGACGTATTCGAAGGTCCGGTGCCGCCCGCTGCCCTGCAGCGCCAGCACGGCCAAGGAAATTGAGCCGGTGATGACGCCGCCGAGCAGCAGCGGCAGGTCGAACAGCAGCCAGAGGGCCACTGCTCCGCCGATGACTTCGGCGACGTCGGTAGCCATCGCCACCAGTTCCGCCTGGAGCCAGTAGAGCCGGCGCGCGGATTTGCGGCCGATCCTTTCACCCAGAAGTTCGGGCAGGGACCTGCCGGTGACCAGTCCCAGCTTGGCTGAGAGGTATTGGATGAGCCACGCCATGGTGTTCGCCGCAACCACAACCCACACCAGCAGGTAGCCGAAGCGGGCTCCTGCGGTCATGTTGCTGGCGACGTTGCCGGGATCCAGATAGGCGACCCCGGCTACCAGTGCCGGGCCAAGCATCCAGAGCAGGCGTTTGGGCGCAGGCGGTGATGCCGGCGGTGGGGAACCCGCTGGTGGGCGTCCCGCCGGTTCGGATCCCCCTGGCTGGAGGAGGGGCGTCTTGCGGCTCATACCAGCAACCTAGCACGGAAGTTCGGGCGACCGAAGATAAGTTAGCGGTGTCTCGAAAAAGGGGAGCCAAGTCTTGACCTATGGGACCTGGGGAGCCGGGGAAGGTCGTGGGGTGTGGTCTGGGGGAGGGGTCTGGGTCTCCGGGCTGGACGCGCGGAAGAGGAAATGCTCGACATGAAGGGGCGTAGGTAGTCCGTTGAAAAAGACAGGTATTTGCGGGTCACCAAATCGTCCTGTTTGGGACTGTTTTAGGCCTTTTCCAACCCGGAAATGTCAGTGCCGGGTGAAAGTCTGAAGTCATGGATCGGAACGGATCTTCGACCGGGACTCCCGGCACTGGCGGTGAGGCTGCAGCTTGCAGTCGGTTCGTCTTTGTCGCCGAGCCTGGGGTGGCCGGCACTGATCCTGCTGCCGGTGCCGGGGTTGATCCTGTTGCTGGCGACGGGGCTGACGTTCAAGGATCCGGTGGCTCTCCAGTTCCTTCATCCTCTGTTGGTTCTGTCCATTCCCCTGAGGCGTCTGGCGCCGGTTACCGGGACGGGTTTACCGGGTTCCTGACCCTGCAGAACGTGGAGTCGTTGACCGAGGAGCAAACCGGGACGGTGTTGGCCCGGCTCAATCATTTGTCGCGGTGGGTGCAGGCGCAGCAGGCTCGGGTCCTGTCCCGGTTGCAGACCGTTTACGAGGACGAGACGCTATCCGTTACCGGGTTGCGGGATGCGGAGATGGCGTTCAGTCTCGCTGCGGAGGAAGCCGCGACCATTCTGGGGGTGCCTGCCGGTACTGGAAAGGCGTTGATGAGTCAGGCCGGTGATCTCTGCACCAGGAACACGGCCACGCTGCAGGCGTTGGAGGCCGGACAGATCAGTTACGGGCACGTGGAGACCCTGGTGGAGCAGTGTGTGGGAGTGGTGCCGGCGGAGCTGCCCGGGTTCGAGGCGGAGTTGCTGGGTCTGGCGGCGGGTCAGACCAGAACCCAGTTTCGGGTGAAGGCTCACCGGTTGCGGGAGCAGTACTATCCGGAAACCATTGTGCAGCGGCAGTTGACGGCGTTTGAGCAGCGGATGGTGTGGGTGCGGCCGGAGCCGGACGGGATGTCCTGGCTCTCGGCGTTGCTGCCTGCCGAGAAAGCCCAAGCGATTTTTACTCAGCTTAGTGTTGCGGCCCGGGGTGAGCAGGCCGCCGGAGACACGCGCACGGTGGATCAGTTGCGCACGGACATTCTGACGGACTTACTCGGCGGCCACGACCATGAATGCGGTGATGCCGACGGCGCCGGTCGAGGGGCCGGAAAGGGCAGGAAGGGCAAGGGCCTCGGCAAGAATTCCGGTTCCGGGAAGGGGTCCGGGTCCTGCCGGATTGGTCATGGTCCCCGGGCTCGGACGGAGATCCTGGTGGTGATCAACGCCGAAACCCTCTTCGGTGCCGATGATCAGCCGGCGGAACTGAACGGGTACGGACCGATCAGTCCCGTAACGGCTCGGCGGATGGCCCGCGAGGCCATGAAATGGACACCGGTGGAACGCGATCCGGACACCGAAGAGATCCTGCGCGTGGGAAAGCGACGAAAGGTTCCCGACGGATTGAAACGGGTCCTGCGGGTGCGGGACGGAACCTGCCGGTTCCCGGGGTGCCGGACCAATGCGGTGATTTCCGAGATCGACCACACCAAACCGTGGGCGCAGGGCGGGCCGACAGATCATGACAACCTGGAGCATTTGTGCCGGCGGCATCACATGTTCAAAACCGAAGGGTTCTGGAAAGCCAGGCAGCCTCGTCCCGGGGTGATTGAGTGGACCTCACCGGGCGGCAGGTGTTACCGGACCGAACCGCAACTGAGCCTGTCCCGGGAAACCGGTGAGGGCTCTCAGGAAACCTGTGATGGTGCCAGCGGACTGCAAACGGGTATCAAGGCGAATGGTGGCCAGGCGAATCGCGGAGGCAACGCAACGGGCATTGATTCATCACCTGCCAATGATGCCGGTGGTCCAAGCGCCCCCGGCGATTCGAGTGCTCCAAGTGCTCCAGATGATCCGGATGGCTACGGAGACAATCCGCCGCCCTTCTAGGTTCGTCCGGAATGCCCCAATGCTCCAGTCTCATGATCCTTACCCTCTGTACTTCAAGCCTGGATACCACCACTGTCCCGGCCGTCCTGAGGGGATGGCAAAGAAGATGACGGAGAAGAGGTGGCATCCACTCGATCGGAAGTCTCTTTGCCTAGGGTCATCGTGTGGCCATCTCCGTCCGGCTGCCGGACAGCAGCGCGGGCTTCGTCCCGACCGGCCGTATTGTGCCGATGTGAAGCGGCCAGCCACAGGATGGCCCCTGCCACGGGAAGGACAACAACCGTTGCCGCCCACACAGGACGGGAAGAAGACGGGACCCAGCCGGAATTGGCAATGCTAAAGAGCGCACCGACAGCCAGAGTCACATATAAAACCAGTGACGTGGCCACCAGGGGAACCCACATCAGGTATTCGACAGGCATAACCAAACCTTGCGCTTTCATCATGAACAGAGAAGCAATTAGCAATGAACGGAGAACGGCCATCGGCTGGAAATCGACGCCATTCCAGAATATGTATCAGCACCACTGTCGCGCCTCATCCCATGTGATGACTTCGGATCCGGTTGTCTCCTGACCGCGTAGTCGGTCGCGGTGAGACTCCGGGAGAACCCTAGGCTGGAACCATGAGCACCCCGTCACCAGTACAGTCACCGGCCGGCCTTCCTCGCGCGGCAAGCCTCTTCCGCGCCGTTTCAGCAGCACTGAGCATCCCCATGGCCCTTCTGATCCCGCTGTGGATTACGGCAGGGCGCACCCTTTTCGGTATCGAGGGCAATCTGGTCGCGATCTTCGCGGCAACGGCAGGACCGCTTCTGGCCGTGCTGATGCTGGTGTCAGCCGTACGAATCACCGTGTCCGCAACCCGATACCAAAACTTTGGAGCGCCGCTGCGGACGTCATTCCTGCTGCTGGCCGTTTGGGCTGCCGGTGGCGCCTTCGGCTTTCTGGTGCCCGACGTCGGCGGCTCACCCGGGCGGACCGGTTCAGTAATGTCTGCACTGCTGGGAGAAGAGGCAGCGGGAATTTCCGCCGCTCTGGCCAATCCCGCGGGCATTCTCACCCTGGGCCTGACCGTGTCGCTGGTTGTGGTGTCGCTCCGGGAGGGAGCGCAGCTCGAGGGAGAGAGGCGCAAGCGTGCAGCTGTTCTCCGCCACTGATTCCGGCTGCTCTCACTCCAGGGGAGGCGCAGAAGCGACGCCGCTGCGCTGTTCCCAGGGGAGTCTGCCCGTGACCTCAAGCTGCAGGGTGTAGCTGAGGAAGGTTCGGATGAGGACGATCAGGGCGAGCACACCCAGCGATTCAAAGGTGGGAGTCACAGCCACGGTGCGGATGATGTCCGCGGCAACGAGCAGCTCCAGGCCCAGGAGGATGGACCGGCCCAGCTGTTGCCGATAGGGCTCATAAACGGGCTGTCCGGTGCGCCGAAGGAGAGCGCGCACCGCGGAGACGCTCGCGATGACGGCCCCCGCAATGATGACCGCAACACCGGCCAGATCAACGATTTCCCCGGCTTCCTCGATGATGCCCTTGAAATCCATCTCCGTGCTCCGCTCCCGGACCGCCGTTGGGTTCAGCCGGGCGCTCCGCCCTATCTCCATAAGCCCTGCGGGTCTTGTCCCTGTCAAGGGAAAGGCGTCCGGGAACCGCGTCAGGATCCGGCACCAAAAAGCGGACCTAAGAAAAGCCCGCGCTCCTAGGCTGCGACGGGAATGCGGGGAGCGGGGTTGGCCGGATAGTAGAAGGACCAGTCGTCGTACGGGTCCTGCCACGACGATTCATCCCGGCGGATGCGCTGCACCGCTTCGGCAGGAACCCAGCGGTTGTGGGCGCGGCCGCTGTCGTCGATCCAGTGCAGCAGCACCGACGTGCGCGTCCAGGCAGCAGCCTTGCCGTCAATGACCGACGGCGGCGTCCGGCACCGGATGTACGGCTCGCGGCGGTACGGAGCATGCGTGACTGTCGGCACTGTCGGCGACGGACCCGCAGCCGGCCTGGCGGAAGGTCTGGGCCCGGTAAGCGCCGCACGACGAAGCGGCTGAAGGGCGGGCGCCGGCGGGGAAGGTGAAGCGACGGGAGTCATGGGAACCACCATGCCGCCCGGCACTGACACTTTGGTCCGAGCCGCCCCGGCGGGATGCGCACTCACCCGGCAGTCCGCAGACCATCCGGCCATTCAGCAGCCCGCAGACCATCCGGCGCGGGAAGCTCAGATCAGGAAGCCAGATCCCGCCATTTTGCTGCGGCCTTGTTGGACAGAGCGGCACTGTGGTCGGCGACCCGGCGCGGCACCATGCGGATGACGGGCGCCAGCTCGGAGAGACCGTGACGGACGGCGTCCCCCGAGGGGATTTCGGTGCCGGCGGGGCGGTTGACAACCATGTAGAACACGGAAACCCCGGCCACCAGCAGCGAAATGAGGGTTACGACGCCGAGGCCGTAAAGAGCCAGCAGCGCGTAGAAAGGGGACTCGAAGAGACTGGCGATGAAATCGGCACTGCCCAGCAGCAGCCATAGCCAAAACACGGCAACGAGGACAAACATGGTCCGCCCGCGACGGAAGAGCATGGCGGATTTCTTCCGCGCAAAAGGCATTGCTTGAGACTCGCCCATTTCTACTCCCCCAGCTACCAGACCCACCCAGCAGGTCCCCAAGCAGATAATAGCTCCTTTATGAACGAACAATGTTCACCGGTGCGCCAGAATGTACTGTGTCGTTGCGAGAAGGGTGAAACTTGAACAATAAATCCGGTCCGGGCCTGCTGTTTGTGCTTGTCTGCGCCATGGGTGCCGGACCGGTCATGAACTACGGGCTGAGCGCCACGAGCACCCTGATCATTTCCGATTTTGGCATCAGCGAGGCGCAGTTCGGGTTGCTGGCGACGGTCTGTTTCCTCAGCGCGGCTCTGTCCGCCATATCGCTTGGGCGGCTCAGCGACAGGATTTCCGGACGTGCCCAGCTCCTGCTGATCTTCGGCGGAACGGCGCTGGCCCTCGTTCTGATGGCGGTGTCCCGGAATTACGTGTGGCTTCTGGTGGCCGTGGCCCTGTCCGGGCCGGCGCAGGCAATCTCCAATCCGACCACCAACCGGGTGATCACGCACCACGTCGAGCCGGCCCGGCGGCCCGGCTGGCTGGGCATTAAGCAGTCAGGTGTGCAGGCCAGCCAGCTGTTTTCCAGCCTCTTTTTCCCTGCTGCTGCACTGCTGGCCGGCTGGCGGGGCTCAGCCGCCGGCGCCGCCGTCGTCATGGGAGCACTGCTGCTCTACTCATGGAACAAACTTCCGGCTGATCCGCCGCGGCTGCCCGCGGGCGGGCCGACCGCCGTCGTCGGGCGGCAACCCTTTCCACCCACCGTGTGGCTCCTGGCCGGATTTGCTCTGTTGTCCGGAGCAGGAATGCAGGCCACCAACGTCTACCTGCCGTTGTTCGCCCAGCGCGAGGTGGGCTTTTCCCTCCTGCTGGCGGGTGCGGCAGCCGCCGCGGCGGGGGTCGTGGGCGTGGCTTCCCGCATTCTCTGGGGCCGCCGCATGGCCCGGGGAACTGCCGTGCCGGTCCTGCTGGCGACGCTGGCCGTGGGGGCGATCGGCGGTGCCGGGCTGCTGCTGGCGGCGGGGCAGACCGGTTGGCCGGTGCTGCTGTGGAGCGGCGTCGTTCTGCACGGAGCCACGGTGCTGGGTGTGAATGTTGTGGTCATGGCAGCGGTTCTGCGCGAGGTGGCGCCCGAGCGTGTCGGTGCCGCCTCGGGCGTTGTGTCCCTGGGCATGTACGCGGGCTTCGCCGCGGGACCGTTGGCCATGGGCCTGCTGCTGCAGTATTCGGGCGGGTTCCTCGCCGGGTGGATCTTCGTGGCCGGCGGTTACCTGCTGTGCGTGGTGCTGGCCCTCGTTTTGCACCGGATGAGGCTGAATGCGCGGACTCCCGCGGGAATCTCCTAGGCCAATAACTTCAGGTCATCCACAGCCGGTTCACAGCAGCAGGACAGGCTCCGGCCAGCACCTGCCTGCAGGATGGAACCTGTTTGTTTATGCTGGGACCAACCCCCTCCGGGCGGACCGATAGGAAAACCAAACATGTCCGAGGCCCCTGGCTCCTTCGTGGGTAACCTTCCCAAGCTCTCGCACCCCGACGGCACTCCGATCCGCGCCCTCGTGGTTGACGACGAGCCCAACCTCGCCGAGCTGATCAGCATGGGTTTGCGCATGGCCGGCTGGCAGGTGGTGACGGCGGCGGACGGACGCGAGGCGGTGGAAACCGCCCGCGACTTCCGTCCCGATGTGCTGGTCCTTGATGTCATGCTGCCCGAGTTTGACGGAGTCGAGGCGCTGGTGAAGATCCGCAGATTCGCTCCCGATGTGCCCGCACTGTTCCTCACCGCCAAAGACTCCGTTGAGGACCGCATCACCGGACTATCGGCCGGCGGGGACGACTACGTCACCAAGCCCTTCAGCATGGAGGAAGTGCTGCTGCGGCTGCACCGGCTGGTCCAGCGCTCCGGAGTCACCGCCGTCGACACCGCCGAGCTCGTGGTCGGTGACCTGACGCTGAACCTGGACACCCGCGAAGTGACCCGGGCCGGCCAGGAAATCCAGCTGACCGCCACCGAATTCGCCCTGCTGACCTTCCTGATGGAGAACCCCCGCCGGGTCATCAGCAAAACGCAGATCCTGAACCGGGTCTGGGACTACGATTTCGGCGGCCAGGCGAGCATCGTCGAGCTGTACATTTCGTACCTGCGCAAAAAGATCGACGCCGACCGCGAACCAATGATCCACACCGTGCGGGGAGCCGGATACGTGCTCAGACCTGCCGGATGAGCAACGCCGCTCCGCACCGCGACGGCACGGGCGGCCGCCCGGTCCTCCAGAGGCTGCACGGCTGGCGGCTGCGCACCAAGCTCCTGCTGGCCACACTGGGCCTGCTCACGCTGACCTGCTGCACTATCGGCTTTCTCAGCCACGCTGTCATGAACGTCTTCCTGGTGCAGCAACTGGACGAGACCCTGCTGGAGGCCTCGGACCGTGCCGTGAACTTTCCCCTGCCGCCCGGAGGAACGCCGCCGTCGCCCGACGACGGCAACCTGCCCGACCCGCTGGATGTCCCGGGCCAGGGCGGACCGGGAATGCTCGATGTCCGGTATTACGGAAACACGGCCTTCAGCAACGGGGTGACGCTCGACGACGGCACCCGGCAGGCGCTGTCCGCCGACGACGTCGAAGTCCTCGCCGCACTGCCGGCGGACCGCGTTCCGGTGTCCGCCGAACTGTCCTTCGGCGAGTACCGGCTGGTGTCCCAGCCGCAGCCGGCGACCGGGAGCGTGGTGGTCTCCGGAATGCCGCTGGCAGCCACCAAAAACACGCTGCTCGGGCTGGGACTCACCATCGCCGCGGTGTCCCTGCTCGGCCTGGCACTGACCGCCGTCCTGGGTTATCTGATCATCCGGCGCAGCCTGCGCCCGCTGGAGGAAGTGGCGGCCGTCGCCACCAGCGTTTCCCGGCTGCCGCTGGACGTGGGCGACGTCGCGCTGGCCGAACGGGTGCCGCAGAACCTCGCCGATTCCCAAACGGAGGTTGGAAGCGTGGGGCTGGCCTTCAACAAGATGCTGGACAACGTTGCCCATGCCCTGAAAGTGCGCCAGCGCAGCGAACTGCAGATCCGCCAGTTCGTCGCCGACGCCAGCCATGAACTGCGCACACCCCTGACTTCCATCCGCGGCTACACCGAAATGGTTCGTCTCACCGAACACCTCAGCCCGGAGGGCACCCAATCGCTGGGCCGGGTGGAAGCCGAGTCCCGGCGCATGGCCGGCCTCGTTGACGACCTGCTGCTCCTGGCCCGGCTCGACGAAGGGCGGCAGGAGATCCGCAGCGAAGTGGACCTCACGCGCCTGCTGGTCGAGACCGTAAGTGACGCCCGAATTGCCGCCCGGGACCACCACTGGCGCATCGAGCTGCCGGAGGAGCCCGTTACGGTAACGGGTGATCCCGGGCAGCTGCGTCAGGTTTTCATCAACCTGGTCACCAACGCCCATGTGCACACGCCTCCCGGCACCACGGTGGATGTGTCGCTGGTCCGGGACGGCGGCGACGCGGTGCTCAGGGTCGCTGACACCGGTGCCGGAATCCCGGCGGACTTTCAGGAGCGGATCTTCTCGCGCTTCGCCCGCCGCGACACCTCGCGTTCGGAGCGGACCGGGTCTTCCGGGCTGGGACTGGCCATCGTGGATGCCATCGTGGCCGCCCACCACGGAACCATTACGTTGGAAAGCGTGCCGGGAGACACCGTTTTCACTGTCCGGCTGCCCGTGCGGCCAGCATCCGAAGACATCGTGCAGCCGGGGCGGGAACCGGACTCATCCACCGAAGTTCAGGACTGAACCTGCGGTGTTGACGATGAGGAGGACCCCGAGGATTCCGGTGATCCAGGACAGTGTGTTGGTGGAAGTCCGGCTCAGGAAGCCGTCCAACTTCTTCAGCATCGGATCCACCCGCCGGGACGCGGTGAAGCGCGCAATCAGGAGCACGAGAGCCGGCGCGACCATGAGCACGCAGTATGCCGCGAGAACGGCGCCGGTCAGCGGCCATTGCAGGCCGGAGGCGCTGAGCAGGCCGATGGCCGCCAGATACGGCACCATGGTGGCGAGCTCGATCGTCGTGGCACCCAGAGCCAAACCGATCAGGGCCGCCGCACCCCCGCTGCCCCGGGTCTCGGAGCCCACGGCCTTGTGCCGCCACCGGGCGAGCCGGCCCGAGGCCGGAGCGCCCGCGGAGGATTCGGCGAGGTCGGTGCCTGCAGCTTCGTCCATGCCGGCCGTCCCGGCGGCTCCGGTGCCTGTTCCTTCGGTGCCTGTTCTGCCGGTTCCTGAGGCTCCGTGGCCGGTATGCTGCACCGAACCCCGGGCTGCCTTCTCCCGCTTTGCCTGCGCCTCGAGCCGGAAGCTCCAGGCCAGCAGGGCTATGCCGGCGGCCAGCAGGAACACCGAAAACCCGCGTGATTCAAAGAGGCCGGAGAAGTTCTCCACAACAAGCTCGGCACCGAACAGGATCGCCAGGCCAACTCCGAAATAGAAAACGGCCACCGTTCCCAGGAACAGCAGTATCCGGCCGGGCCGCAACCGGCCCGGCGCCAGCAGCAGCCAGACCGGAATGAGCAGCGTGCCGAAACTCGTGGAGTCCACGAGCGCGAGAACAGCCAAAGCACCGAAAAGTGTGGGATCCATGGCACCAACAGTAAAGGTCGGGGGCACCGCCGTCGTCGGCCAAAAGGAGGACTCGGCAGGCGGCGGTCGTTCGAAGGGACCGCGGCGCGGGCTGCGCTAGGCGGGTTCCGGGGCCGACGGCGGCTGGGCATGCCGCGGGCTGGAGGGGTTCAGCAGTGAATGACGCCGTCCGTAGAACCAGTAGATGAGGAGGCCGATCACGAGCCAGACACCGAAGCGCAGCCAGGTTTCCCAGTGCAGCTGCAGCATGAGGAATCCGGAGGAGAGGACACCGAACGCCGGGATCCACGGCATCAGCGGCAGGCGGAACTCCCGGGGCGCATCCGGCTCGCGCCGTCGCAGAGCGATGACTGCGATGCAGACCACCACAAATGCGGCGAGAATGCCGATGTTCGTCAGGTCAGCCACGGCGCGGATCGGGAAGACCCCCGCCAGCAGGGCGGACGTGATGCCGGCGATCCAGGTCACCCGCTGCGGAGTGCCGTGCCGGTCAGTAACTGAGAACCAGCCCGGAAGCAGCCCGTCGCGGCTCATGGAGAACCAGACCCGGGTGACTCCGAGCAGAAAGGTGAGCATGACGGTCAGGATGGACAGCACAGCGAACGCCGAAATGACCGTCGCAATGACGGGCAGGCCGACGGTTTGGAAGGCCGAAGCGAACCCCGCGGTGGGGCTGATTTCGGTGTAGTTCTGCATGCCGGTCAGCACCAGTGTGGCCAGGACATAGAGCACCATGGCCACTGCCAGCGACAGCAGGATCGCCTTGGGCATGTGCTTCTTGCCGTCAGTGGCTTCCTCCGCCGCCGTGCTCATGGCGTCATAACCGAACACCGCGAAGAACACCGTTGCGGCTCCGGCGAAGACCGCCCCAAAACCGTTGGGGAGGAACGGCACGTAGTTCTCGGTGTTCACGAAAAAGAACCCCAGGCCAATAATGAAGAGAATCAGCAGCACTTTCAGGGCCACGGCCACGAGTTCGAACCGGCCGAAGGTTTTGGTTCCCCGGCTCAGGATCCAGGTGATGAAAAGGCAGACCAGCAGGGCGGGAAGGTTGATCAGGCCGCCCTCGACGGTGTCGCCGGTGCCCTGCATCCACGCCGGAACCTCAACGCTGATTCCGGCCATGAACTCGGTGAAGTAGCCGGAGATGCCAATGGCCACCACCGCAACAATGGCCGTGTATTCCAGCAGCAGGTCCCAGCCGATGAACCAGCCGATGATCTCGCCCAGGGCCACGTAGCCGTAGGTGTAGGCGGAGCCGGCGCGCGGGACCAAGCCGGCGAATTCCGCATAGGAGAGTGCCGCTGCGGCGCTCGCCAGCCCGGCGATCAGGAAGGAAATGAGCACACCGGGCCCGGCGCCGGGTGCCTCACCGCCTCCGTTGGCCACCAGGCCGGCCAGGGTGAAGATGCCGACGCCGATGATGCCGCCGACGCCGATGGCAGTCAGCTGCAACAGGCCAAGGCTCTTGAAGAGTTTGTTGCCGGATTTCTCATCGTCCACCTCGTTGACGGGCTTGCGCCGGAAGAGGGATGAGGAAGATGAGCTTTCTGCCGTGGCCATGGAAGGCTCCGATCGTTGCAGCCGATACCGCGGGCGCCGAAAACCGTAAATTCGGACACTCAGAGCAGTATCGTCCCGTCGGAATCCAGTGAAAAGACCGGCCGGAAAGACGGGCGCGCAGGAGCAGCTATTCAGCGGTTTCGGACGGCCCTGCGGGTATTTCGCCGTCGGAGCCGGCGGGCTCCCGTGCCGCCGGCGGGGCATCCGTGAACTTCAGGCCCACCACGCAGCCGATGATTCCGGCGAGGAAAAGGATCTTCAGCAGTTCCGGCTGCTCGCCGCCGGACACCATGGCGTACACGACCGTAAGCACTGCGCCCAGCCCGGTCCACACGGCGTAGGCCGTGGAGATGGGAATGGAGTTCATGGCGTAGGAGAGACCGACCATGGAGGCAATGCCGGCGGCGAGAAAGATCAGCGACGGCGCCAGCAGGGTGAACCCCGCGGAGGCGTCCAGTGCTGTGGCCCAGACGGCTTCCAGCACGGCACTGAGGAGCAGGATGATCCACGGCATGGTCAGGCCACCAACTTCAGGCCGACAACGCAGCCCACGATGCCCAGCAACAGCAGGACCTTCAGCACCGTGGCTCTTTCGCCGCCGAAAAGCATGGCGTAGGCGGCGGTGAGGACGGCGCCGATTCCCACCCATACGGCGTAGGCGGTTCCTACCGGGATGGACTGCATGGCGAAGGCGAGGCCGGCCATGCTCAAAATGATGCCGGCGCCGAAGATGACCGTTGGCCAGCGCCGGCGGAAGTTCTCCGACTTACCCAGCGCCGTCGCCCAGACGGCCTCCAACATGCCGGAGAGAACAAGAATGACCCATGCCATGACAGATTCCTTTGGCCAGTCTTGTCGCTGTCCGGGTACTGATCCGTCGTCCGGAGACCGGCATCCGGTCTTGGCCTCCCACGGTAGCAAATCCGGAGCGGCCCGGCACCCGGCACATGGCACCCGCCAAACGTCCGGCTGATGGTGTTTCGAAAACTGAGCATTTCGGAAATTGAGCATAATGGGCCCATGACCATTATCAAGATCAACGCAATCACTGTCCCCGCCGATTCCGGCGACGAGCTCGCCCACCGGTTCGCGGCGCGGGCCGGCGCCGTCGACGGGCAGGACGGCTTCGAGGGGTTCGAACTGCTGCAGCCCACCGATGAACGGACCACCTGGCTGGTCGTCACGCGCTGGCGTGACGAGAAGTCGTTCCAGGACTGGGTGTCGTCCAAGAACTTTGCGCACGGACACGGTGCAGCAGCAGCCGGTGACGGTGACTCGGCGGGGACCCGGCCCAAGCCCGTTGGTTTGAGTGCTGACCTGTGGAGCTACCGGACGGCCGGAGGCAGCACCGGAACCGCGGAGTGAGCGCTTCCTCTTGAGGAATACCCGCCCGGCGGGACACTCTGGTGGCGACGGGGCGGGAGCAGACGGAGGATTCTCATGAAGATTGAGCACGCCGCCGCTGCGGGCGGTATCGCTCATTTTCTGATCCGCGGATGAGGATGGTGACCACATCGGTAACGGTGGTGATGTTCTTGACCGTGCGGGCACCGATGAGGCGCATGTAGCGCTGCAGGAGATAGGTAGTTCAGCCCCGCTCATCTGCTCGGAACTCTTCGCGGGAAATACGGTCCCCGGAAAGCGACCGCGGATGTCATCCACAGGCGACAGAAGTGACGCCCCTCGCCCGATGTCCGGATCAGGACGGTTTCATAGCGTCGAAGTATGAAAGAGGTCCCCGAAAACAACATCGCTGACAGCACCGCCCGGCGTGAAGTGGTAGCTCGCCGCGGGGCTGGGCGCCGTCGCGCTGCTCCGGCCCCTGGTCCGGATGACGGGCCTTGAGAACCAGATTCCGTCGGGCCTCTGGCTGCTGACGGCGCTGATCAGCCTGGCCTGGATCGGCGTCGTCGGTCTGGGCCGGGTTCCCCGGCCGGTGCTGACCCTGACGCTGGCCGGTCTCGCCTACGGCCTGCACATCATTTCGTTCAGCGCCGTGGTGTCGACGGTTCTGACCGGGACTGTGCAGGGGCCGCTGGCGATGCCGATCGCCGTCGTCCCAATCCTCATCATGAACGGCCTGTGGGGATTGCTGGCCGCGGCCGTTCGGCGCCTGCTGAGGGGGAGGACGAGATGACACGCAGTGCAGCCCTTCTTCCAACCCGTCGGCAGGTCCTGGCCGGAGCAGCGGCGTTCTACTGCTCACGGCCTGTGACGGTATGTTCCGGGGCACTCAACCGGAGACCGTGCAGTTCACGGCACCGCTGGCCATCCCGCCCCTGGCGGCGCCCGGCCTGGGGGAGGACGGCCCCCGCAGCTTCAACCTGCCCTCGAGGGAGGGGTCCACCCGGGGAAAGCACCAACCTGCCCGGAACCCGCGTATCCCTAGCGGCCAAGAGGTTTAGGGCCGCTTCCTCTCAGGAAACCGGGCAGGTGGCTTATGGGGCTTAGACGTTCAGGTTCACGCGCCAGCGGGTCTTCTGGGCCTGATAGAGCGGAATCTCCTTGCGGGGCTTGATGGTCAGTTTCTTCCCGAGCCAGAACAAGGGGCGGCCCTTGGGCTGCTTGGTGATCGCGCGGTAGAGCAGCTGCACCCAGACGCCCAGAAAAATGTCCAGGACATATCCCATCAGCGGGAAGATGCAAAGCGCCACGCGGGCCACGGTGCGGGTCAGGGTGCGGCGGCCTGGCACCGGCTGCGCTGCGCCTGCTGCGTGGCCCTGTGCCACTGCTGCGGCGATAGCTGCGGGGTCCACATAGGGCTGGGCGGGATAGCCCTGCTGCGGCGGGTAGGGGGCCTGCTGCTTCTTGCTCATGGTTGCTTGTCCTTCCTGTGTAGTGGGGGCGTAGTTGGTGGGGGGGTATTTCAGCTGCGAAACGCCGTAGTCTGCCTCTGCCTCGGTGTAGTCATAGTCATACATGTCCATGAGTTCTTCACGGATTTTCGCCGGGGACCACGCCAGATCGTCCAGCATCTGCTGGGCCTTCTCCGCAGCGGCGCGGTGGCCTGCCGGGACCTTCTGGGCCTGCTCAGTAGGCTTAGGCCTGGCGGTCACGGTCACGGTGGGGCCTGGTTCAGGCGTGCAGTCGGTCGGTGCGGGCATGCATGCCGTCAAACCAGTCAGGGCCTAGCACTGCCGCCGCGATGTACTTGGTGTTGCGCGTCAAGGTAGCTTTCCTTCCTTGCTGCCGGACTAGTCCAGTTTACCGTCCAGCCATTCGTCCACGTTGTAGTCAATCAGTGCGTCTGCAAGGGCGTCAGCGTCCCGTTCCTCGGCGGCCAGTACCTCGGTAATCACGATCTGCAGAGCGCAATCAGGGCAGACGGGGACCATCAATCTCAGCCGGCGTGACGGAGACGTGGGGGCCCGGGCGCCTGTTCGGCATCACCCCGCTGGACCGCCATAACACCAACTGGTTCGCCTGCATCCGCTCGGAGAACCCTGTGGACTACCGCGAGCTGTTCGACATGCCGCGTTTGCCCTCCTACGTCTTCGGAAGGACGGCGCTGCTGGGGGGATGCCGCCCACGGCATGGCGCCAAACCTGGGGCGGGGTGCCTGTGAGGCGCTGCTCGACGCGATAGCGCTGGTGGGAGCCTTGGCGGAGGCGTCCGACGTCGTTTCCGCCCTGCATGCCTACGAACCCGGTCGCCGCCCCCGGGGAGGATGGTGCGCGCGGCACGGTTTCTGACCGGGCCAGCACGGCCAAACGCTTCACCGCAGCCCGCGACCTCGCGGTGTCCGCCGCCGCACGGTTCAGCTAACTGCTGCTCCTAACGGCGGCCCTAACGGCGGCTGCCGCCCCGAAGTGCGGCGGCCGCACCGGTTACCCGGGTGCGGATCCGGTAAAGGCTGGTTGAAGCCGTCAGGTAGAGGGTGCGTCCGTCGTCGCCGCCGAAACAGAGGTTGCTGACGGTTTCCGGCACCGGGATCCGCAGGATCTGGACCCCGTCCGGGGAATAAACGCGCACCGCATCCTGCGAAGAGGTCCAGATATTTCCGTGGACGTCCACACGGAAGCCGTCCGGCACGCCGGGATCCACCTCGGCAAAAATCCTTCCGTTCCGGGCGAAGCGGCCCGCCACGACGTCATAGGCGTGAATGGCGTGGCCGTGCAGGCGCTCGCCGCCGTCCATGGCCGGTGTGCCGCGCGAGGTGTCCGAGACGTACAGGACTGATTCGTCGGGAGAAAACGCCAAGCCGTTGGGGACCTCCACGTCAACGACTGCCGGCGTCAGCTCGCCGCTGGACGGATCGAAGCGGAAGACATAGCGGTCACCGTATTCCTCGCGGCCCAGGTGGCCCTCGCTCTCCTTTTGGATTCCGTAGGACGGATCGGTGAACCAGATGGTGCCGTCGGACTTCACCACCACGTCATTGGGTGAATTCAGCCGCCGGCCGTTGTACGAGTCCACCAGGGTGCTCACGGCGGGGACGGCGTCGTCCGCGGTGCCGGTGTCCCGCTCAATCGCCCGCCGGCCGTGCGAGCACTGGACGACGGCGCCGTCGAGGTCCAGGGCGCGGCCGTTGGGAAACTCGGCGTCGGAGGCATAGACCTCCAAAACGCCGGTGGCTTCCCGGTACTCCAGGATCCGGTTTCCCGGTATGTCACTGAAACGCACGGCCGACCGGGCCGGAATCCAGACCGGCCCCTCGGCCCAGGCGGCGCCGGCGGCCACCCTTTCCAGCGTGGCATCATCAGCGAGCAGAGTTCCCGGCGTCATCGTCATGCGTAGTCCTAACGGTGGAAGTGGGCGTAAGAAGAGGAGAAGCTTCGCCCCAGCTTAGACGCTGCCGGGCGCGCCATTCCTTCGCGTTCTGCGCACCGATCCACCGGTCCGGATCTGTCCGTCGCGGGGGATAGGGTGGTGTTTGTTCACGACCTTCGTGCCCCAGCCTTTAGGAGAAATCAACAGTGAGTGCACTTCTGACGTCCCTCGTTTCCAGCGCAGGCCTTATCGGCGGTTACAAGACCGCCCGGGACACCGGCAACCGCCAGCTGGGCGGAGCGGTACTGGCTGCCGCTGGCGCAGCAGCCTTCACCATGTGGAAGCGCGACGCCGGAACCGGCACGGCTGTGGCCCTGACAGCCGGCTACGTGGCTGCCTTCGGGTTGTCCCACCCGCTGGCCAAGAAGCTCGGTGCCTGGCCGGCCGTCTACACCGTCACCGCCGTTACCGCCGCGGCCGCCCTCATTTTCGGACGCCGCCGCTAGGAAACGCCGTGGGTCCGGGCGTCCACGGCGGCGGGGTACCGGCCTGCCGCCGCGGGCCGGTCCGTCAGCTTTCGTCCCCGCCGGCGCTGATGTTGACCATCCAGTTCACGCCGAACCTGTCAGTGCACATGCCAAAGCTGTCGCCCCACGGGGCCACTTCCAGCGGTTCAGTGATGCTGCCGCCCTCGATCAGCCGCTCCCAATAGCCGTTCAGTTCGGACTCGTTGTCCCCGTTGAGCGAAAGCGTGAAGCTGCTGTTGTCGCCCAGCGGCATGCTGCTGGGAACGTCAGCGGCCATGAGGACCATCCCGCTGGGCGTCCGCAACGCCGAGTGCATGATCTTGTCCCGATCGGCCGGATCCTCGGCGGCGTCGAACTCGGCAAATGTGCTGGTGTTGAGCTCACCGCCGAAGATCGACTGGTAGAACTCCATGGCTGGTTTAGCGCTGTCCCGGAAGGACAGGTACGGGTTCAGTTCGCTGTTCATGGCTGCTCCTGGGATGGCCGGGAAATGATGGGGGATGGCCGGGAAATGATGGAACCAAATTATCCACCCCTTGGCGGAGCGGAAAAAGAGTGGCCGGCGGCCCGGCCCGCGTCGGCAAGCCGGACTACGACGTCGGCCCGGCGGGCGTGGCGCCGGATGATGCGCGCGTTGGCTTCGTCGCTGCCCAACGCCCACTTGCGGGCCTCCGCCCGTGACTTGCCGAACCGTGCGTGGCGGCGAATCAGGCGCTCCCGGCGGACGGCGGCGTCCGCTGCCAGATACCAAACCTCATCCATTGCCGCCCGGGCGCGCGGCCAGGAACTGTTGGGCAGCAGCAGATAGTTGCCCTCCGTGACCACCAGCGGAACGGTGTGCGGAATGGAAATTGCAGACCCGATCGATTCCTCCAGGTCACGCCGAAAATCAGGGGCAAAAATTACCGGTTCGTCCGCCAGCTGGAAGCGCAGACGCTGCAGCAGCGCCGCGTAACCGCCGTCGTCGAACGTGTCCGGCGCTCCTTTGCGCCCGTGGCGGCCCAGGTCCCGCAGGATGCTGTTGGCCAGATGAAACCCGTCCATCGGCACCAAGACGGCGATGTCCGGTCCCAGCGCCTTCACGAGTTGCGCGGCAACGGTGGATTTGCCGGCTCCGGGCGCCCCCGTGATGCCCAGGATCCGGCGGGTGCCGCCGACCGCCAACGTCCGTGCCCGGCTGATCAGTTCGGCGGCGGTGGTCAGCTCCGGCGGGGCGGTGCCGACAGTGTTGGTGCCGGCAGCGTTTCCGGGATCCTCGGCGGGCCGTGAGATGTCCATTGGGACATTGTCCTGCAGATTGGTCCGCAGCAGCAGATGCCTCGGCCGGAGCGGGAATCATCGCGGCGCGGTGCGCGTTATTCTGTGTGGACGCCGGGAACGGCGGCCTTGTAAATGAACGGCCTTGGCAACTGAATACGGGGATGATCGGTTTCGACGGTGTTTGCCGCGACAGGGGAAGCGGGCCGAGGATGCAGAGTTATCTCGTAAACGCTCTCTGCAAAAAAATAAGTGCCAAACCTATGCGCACTGACTTCGCCCTTGCTGCCTAAGCAGTAAGGCACAGTCCGTCAGCCCGGAGTTGCTCTCGCTCCGGATCCTGGCGTCATTTAGAGGGCCACTGCTGAACATGCCCGCCGTTGGCGTGTTCGGGACTCCTTAACGGCTGGGCCCGGATCAGCCGCACGTCTGTACGACGGCTGGGGCCAAGAAAATCCGACGCAGACTGCGCCCGGAGAAGCCCTTTCAACACAACATCGGACGGGGGTTCGATTCCCCCCATCTCCACGACCGGCACCTGCCGGAATTCGAAGGCCTGCCCGTACCCGGGCGGGCCTTCGGCGTTCTGCGCAGCCCTGGGGTTCGTGCCGGAGCGCTCGCCGGACGGACTCCGGCCTACTGGAACTCCAGCGGAATCACTGTTCCCTGGTGGTAGCGCAGCCGGAGCGCAGGGGCCGACGTGTCCCACACCGACGCGTGCCGGCTCTGGCGGGTGCCCGCGCGCAGCCGGTAGGTGACAAGAACGAGGTCCGGAGCGAGGTCCGCGAAGGCCCATTCATCCGCTTCCGGCGTTGGACGCCTGTCTTCGCGGCTCAGGGCTCTAATGACTTCCCCGCGGGTCCACCTGCGCCCGGAACGCCCAACTTCCACAAACTCCGGATGCAGCAGTTCTCCCACCCGCTCTGCATTGCTCCGCGTCGTCGAGGCGAGAAGTTCCAATTCGGCGGTTTTAATCTTGGAGTGCACGCTCATGCTTTCAGTGTGCCCGATCCTGCCGCTGATCTCTTACGCTGGATTCCAATCAGCCCAAACCGGACAGGGGAGGTCAACCATGGCAGGCCGCGGACGGATGCTGCTCAAGGCGGCAGGTACGGGGACAGTGGCGGGGCTGGCAGGCGTGGCGGTGATGACGGCCGGCGAAAAGGTGGAGCAGCTGGTCACGTCCCGGCCCAATTCGTATGTGCCGGCCCGCACGCTGCTGACACTGCTGGGCCAAAAGCCCGACGACGGCGCCCGCCCGCCTGTGTGGAATCACGCCATGCACTGGGGCACCGGCGCGGTGCTTGGTGCGCTGCGGGGTGTCTGGTCAGTCACCGGCATCCGCGGACCGGTGGCCAACAGCACCCACACCGTGGTGCGGCTGGCCACGGATCAGACCTTGGAAAATGCCACGGGCGTCGGCGCTCCTCCGGCCTCCTGGCCGACAGATGAAACCGTGGTGGATGTCGTGCATAAAACGGTGTATTCGTGGGTGACCGGATCTTTGTGCGATGCCTGGATACCACCGCTGCTGGAATCCAGGCGGGGAACCGCCAGCCGCTGACCCCGGTTATCCCGTATTCCCGCAAGCAGGGCGGCGCGGCGTTTTAGATGCATAGCCGCAGGCTACCGGGCCTGTGCAAGGGCCGGCGCCGCCCGTTAGCGCTGCATCCTTTCGCAACCAGGTCCGGCTCCCTAGGCTGGTTGTGGGGGTTAACTCCGAGCGATCAAAGGACCTGAGATGTCACAGCCAGGGAGCAGCTCGAATCCCCTGAGGATGGGAGTCTTTTCACTTTCTCCCGCATTGGCAGCGGGAGAGAAAAAGGGATTCTTCAGGGACAACGACGTGCACGTGGTGTACGAACAGGTGCAGTCCTCGGACCAGCAGTTTCGGGACTTCGCCGCGGGACACTACGAGGTCCTGCAGACCGCCTGGGACAACGTGGTCAATTACCGCTGCAACGCCTCCAACGACTACGGCAGCCCGCTGTACGTTATGGCCGATTTTGCCCTGGACCTGGGCATGGAACTGACAGCGGTCAGTCCGCCGGAGATTACGTCGCTGGAGGCCGTGCACGGCGGCGAGGTGGCGGTGGATGCCAGGGACAGCGGTTATGCGTACGTCATGTACTCGATCCTGGACAAGGCCGGCCTCCGTCGGGACTCCGACTACACGGTGGTCAGCCAGGGCGGGGTGGCCGAACGCTACCGGCGCATGACTGACGGCTACGCCTCGGCCACGCTGCTGAGCGACGGCCTCGAGGTGCTCGCACGGGAACAGGGGATGAACCAGCTCGCCGATGAGTCAGCACTCGGCATGCCCTATCTGGGTTCCGTGGCCGCTTGGAACGGGGACTGGTACTCCGCACACCGGGACGTCGCCGTGCGCTTCCGCGAAAGCTACGAGGCGGCACTGGCCTGGGTGCTGGATCCGGCCCATCGGAACGACGCCGTGGACGTGGTGGCCGATGTGCGCGGACTGTCGAAGCCCGACGCGCGTCTGGTGCTGGACGCCGAACTGGGCCCCTGGGGTATTGCCCGGGACACCACCATCACAGATGAAGGGGCCCGCGCCGTGATCGGCCTGCGCCAGCAGTTCGACGGGTTCGACGACGAAACGGCCGTGAACCCTTACGGCGACCTGGCCCCGTTCTTCGTTTCCGGCGGCCCGGACGCCTCCTAGCCCTGCACCCGTCCGGCACCGGCGGCGGGCAGCACCGTGAAGACAGCCGGTGCGGTGTAGCCGGCCGCGGTGAACGCGGCCGTTACCGCGGCGGTGACGGCGTCGGCGTCGTCGCTGTTGACCAGCGCGATGGCCGAGCCGCCGAAGCCGCCGCCGGTCATCCTGGCGCCCAGCGCACCGGCGCTGAGTGCGGTGTCCACGGCCAGGTCCAGCTCCGGACAGGAAATCTCAAAGTCGTCCCGCATGGACGCATGGCTCTCGTTGAGGAGGGCGCCGAGCCCGGCGGGGCCTTGCCCGCGCAGGACGTCGACGGCGGCCAGGACGCGGTCGTTCTCCGTCACTATGTGCCGGACGCGGCGGAAGGTCTCCTCATCCAAAATGCCCGCGGCAGCCGTGAGGTCAGCGAGGGAGAGGTCGCGCAGTGCGGCGACGCCCATGGCCTCGGCGCCGCGCTCGCAGGAGGTCCGCCGGGCGGCGTATCCGCCGGTGGAATGCTCGTGACTGACCCTGGTGTCGATCACCAGCAGGGTGAGGCCGTTGCCGGCCAGATCCAGCGGCACCAGCTGCGCTTCCCGGGTCCGGCAGTCCAGGAAAACCGCGTGCCCTTCCTCGCCGAGCAGGGACGCGGACTGGTCCATGATGCCGGTGGGTGCGCCGACCATCAGGTTCTCGGCGCGCTGGCCCAGCGCGGCAAGCTCCGGTCCGGTCAGCCCGGCGTCGGAGAGCTCGTTGGCCATGACGGCCACGGCGCACTCCAGGGCCGCCGAGGAGGAGAGCCCGGCACCGACCGGCACATCCGAATCCAGATACAGGTCGACGCCGGGAACCCGGGCGCCGTGGTCCTCGAACGCCCACAGCACGCCCAGCGGGTAGGCCGCCCAGCCCTGGATGCTGCCCGCCTGCAGGTCGTCCAGGCTCGCGCTGACAGTGCTTCCGCCGTTGAACGCCGAATGCACCTGCGTGGTGCGGTCCCGGCGCGGTGCCGCCGCCACCGACGTCGAGCGGTTAATGGCGAAAGGCAGCACAAACCCGTCGTTGTAGTCGGTGTGCTCACCGATCAGGTTGACCCGTCCGGGGGCGGACCAGACGCCCGCCGGCTCCCGACCGAAACGGTTGGTGAAAGCGGTAACCAATTCCGGGGCGGAAAGCGTCATGCCAGGGCCTTTCCGGCGGCCTGCGCCGTGCCGGCGCAAGCGGGAGCGGCGGCACGCAGGTTCGCGGCCACCTGCTCGGGGATGGTGTCGTTGATGAAAGCTCCCATGGCCGCCTCGGAGCCGGCCAGGAACTTGAGTTTGTCCTCGGCCCGGCGCGGCGAGGTGAGCTGCAGGTGCAGGCGGCTCGCCGCGCGGAACCGGGCGTCCAGCGGCGCCTGATGCCACGCCGCAATGTACGGGGTGGGCGTGGAATACAGCCCGTCGACCCGGGCCAGCAGGTCAAGGTAGACGGATGTCAGGTCATCCCGCTCGTCGTCGCGCAGATCGGCAAGGTCGGCAACCTGGCGGTGCGGCACCAAATGAACTTCCAGCGGCCACCGGGCGGCAAACGGCACAAAGGCACTGAAATGCCGGCCCTCGAGGATCATCCGGTCCCCGGAGCTCCGCTCCGCGTCCAACGCCGCACCCACCAGGGTCTGCCGGCCGCCCGAGGCTTCAAAAAAGGCGGCAGCCTGCTGCGCCATGACTGCCGAGCGCGGGGGAAGGAACGGATAGGCGTAAATCTGTCCGTGCGGATGCAGCAGGGTGACGCCGATATCCGCCCCGCGGTTCTCAAAGCAGAACACCTGCCGGATGCCCTGCATCGCTGACAGCGCCTCGGTGCGGTGGGCCCAGGCATCGACGACGGTGCGGGCACGCCCGGGGGACAGCGAACCGAAGGAGCCCTCGTGTGCCGAATCGAAGGCCACCACCTCGCAGCGTCCGTATGCCGGCGCCGTCGTGCCCCAGGACGGGTTGTCCGGCAGGACGCCCAGCTCCGGGCCGAAGGAGGGGAAACGGTTTTCGAAGACCACCACCTCGTAGTCTTCGGCTGGGATCTCCGAAGCGCGCGACGGCGAGGACGGGCACAGGGGGCACTGGTCGGCGGGCGGCAGGTGGGTGCGCGACTGGCGGTGCGCGGCGACGGCGATCCACTCTCCGGTGAGGGCGTCGTACCTGGCGGTTCCGTTGCCCGGCCGGGCCGGCAGTCCTCGGCGGTCCGCCGGGGCGGCTGCCCGCCGGCGGGCGGTGTCCTCCGCAGCATCAAAGTAGATGAGTTCCCGGCCGTCGGAGAGCCGCGTACTGGTGGAGACTGTCATGGATTCCTTCGTCTGCCGATCGCTCGGAAGTCACAGACTATCCCAAGGTGTTTGCGCTCATGCCCTGCGGACAACCTGGTAAGCCGGCTTACAATTTAAGAATTCCCTCCAGCAAAAGGAGCAGAACGATGTCCACTCCGAATGACCGTCCCGCAACAGCGGCGCAGAATGAAGCCGATGTCCTTGAGCAGCAGGCTTCCGTTGTCCCGGAGGCACAGGAGGACACGGGGATTCAGGACCCGGTGCGCCCGCATGGAGATCCGCTGCGGCCTGACGGGTCCGAGGCCGACAGGTTGGAGCAGGACGCCGACGGCGGGGCAGCGAACAGCGATGAGGATGAGTATCCGCGCGAAAGGGAAGACGAAGAACGCAGCTAGCGGCGTCCCCTCGCGGCGTCCCCGCGGCGGGATGAACCCGTTAGGCCGCGCGGCTGGCGGCGGATGCAGCCGTTGAGCCGTGCGGGTGCACGCCCAGGGCCTGCCTGGTGTGCGCTTCCAGATCGGCGACGGCGGAGTCCGGCAGGTCGATGATTCCGCGCAGCGAGCCGCGCAGGCTGCGATAGGCGGCGTCGACCTCCGACGGTGTGGCTGCTCCGTCGAGGATGATGTTCAGGGCTTGCCGTGCAGTGGCGAGCTTGCTGCGCTCGGAGTCGCTGAGCTTCGACTGTCCGCAGCGCCGGGCGTACTTTTCAGCCGTGACGAAGGCTACCTCGAAGCGGTCCACGGCACGGCGGAGCTTCGAATTCTCAGCCCGGCCGCGGCCAAGGTCCAGGGCTTCAGCCTCAGCCGCCCGAATGCCCTGCATGGCGACGATGACCTCGCGGATGACGGAGTCGGAGTAGTCAGTCATCACCGGATAATCGATCATCAGCGAGACGTCGGTTTCGTAGCGTGACCACTTCACCAGCAGGTCGTCACGGCGTAGGTACAGCCGGCGCCAGGCCTCGGCCTGCGCCGCGGCATCATCGCGGCGGTTCCGGGCGGTCCGCGTGCGGCGCCTCTGCGCGCGGACTCCCAGGCCCAGCAGCACCGCGGCACCGATGAACAGCGGCGGCGTGATGAAGGCGGCGACGAACGACAGGATCGAGGGGTCGCCGTCGTCGCCGAAAACTGCCGTCTGAAGCAGTTGCAGGAATCCATAACCCAGGACAGCGGCCAGGCCAGCGGCCAAGGCCGTAAAAATCAGTGCTGCCACAGCGACTTTCTTCGCCAGTCTCTTCAGCATGCCGATAGCTTATCGAACGTCGGGCCTGCCGGCACAGGGGGCGGGCATTCGTCGTGCCAGCTCATTCCGGTGGCTCAGCGTAGATGGTGGGACGGCTGCAGTCCGTAGACCGGAGTGGGCAGGCCTTCCATCCGTGCTTTGAGCTGCAAGGCCAGGAAAATGGAGTAATGCCTGCTTTGGTGCAGGTTGCCGCCATGGATCCAGAGGTTCTCCACGTTGGTCGGCTTCCACATGTTGCGCAGCTCCCCTTCCCACGGGCCGGGATCCTTGATCGTGTCCGAGCCATAGCCCCAGCATCTTCCCACCCGGTCTGCGACCTCTGGGGAAATCAGGTCGGCCAGCCAGTTGTTCATGGAGCCGTATCCGGTGGCGTAAACAATCACGTCGGCGTCCAGCTCCGAACCGTCGTCCAGCACCACGCCGTTGCCGGTCAGCTTGGCCACCTGCCCGCGCTGGAGCTTAACCCGGCCGTCGATGAGCAGCTGAGAGGCACCGACGTCGATGTAGTAGCCGGACCCGCGCCGCAGGTACTTCAGGAACAGGCCTGAGCCGTCCTCGCCAAAATCCAGATCGAAGCCGGCATCGCGGAGCTGGTTGTAGTACTCGGCGTCGTGTTCGGCGATCTGTTGATAAATGGGAATCTGCGCTTCCGGCAGGATCCGATAGGGGAGGGATGCGAAGAGCATGTCCGCCTTTTCAGTGGTGACGCCGGCAGCCAGCGCGGCCTCGGAATAGAGGCCGCCAAGGGCGAATTCCATGAGCGAGTCGCTGCGCACCACATGGGTTGAGGACCGCTGGACCATGGTGACATCGGCGCCGTGTTCCCAAAGATCGGCCGCGATGTCGTGGGCGGAATTGTTGGAGCCGATAACCAGCGCCTTGCGGCCCGACTGGTCCCCGCCGCCCGGGTACTGCGAGGAATGGTACTGCTCGCCCAGAAAGGCCTTGGCGCCGTCGAACTCCGGGGTATTGGGATAACCGGAGACGCCGAGCGCAAAGACCAATTGCTGCGGCCGGAGCGTGATGTCCTCGCCGTGGCGCCGGACTTTCAGTTCCCATGTTCCGCTGTCGTCATCGAACCGTGCGTTCAGGCATTCGGTTCCGGACCAGTAGTCCAGTTCCATGATGGCGGTGTAATGCTCCAGCCAATCCCCAATCTTGTCCTTGGGCGCGAAAACCGGCCAGTCGTCGGGGAACTTCAGGTAGGGCAGGTGGTCATACCAGACCGGGTCATGCAGGGCGAGGGATTTGTAGCGGTTGCGCCAGGAGTCGCCGGCCCGGTCATTTCGTTCGATGACGATGGTGGGGACGTTCAGGCGCCGCAGCCTGGCGGCCAAACCGATTCCGCCCTGGCCGCCGCCGACAATAACGCAGTACGGCTGTTCCTCGCGGCCCAGCCTGGCGTTGTGCTCGGCCTTTTCCTCCAGCCATGACTGACGTCCGCGGCGAATGGTGTGTTCCACTCCCTTGGGGCGGCGGACGCCCGTCGGCTCCTCGTATCCCTTGAGCTCCTGCATGGTGGTGAGCAGGGTCCACGCTTTGCCGTCTCGCAGCCGCAGGTGGCCCCACCCGGTTGCCGCCCCGGTTTCGAAGGTGATCCAAGCTTCAGTCAGCTCCGGAGTTCCGGTTGCGGGTTCTGCCAGTTCCCAGGCGCCCGGATCAGTCTCCTCGAGAACGGCATTGAGCATGCCGGCGATCTGTTCGCGTCCTTCGAGTGTTTTCAGGTTCCAGGTGAAGGAGACGAAATCCCGCCAGAGGCCGTCTTCTGCGAAAAGTTCGGCCGCGGCCGCGGCGTTCCGGGTTTTCAGTGCGGCGTCGAGGTTCCTCAGCCAATTTTCGACTGACTGATCCAGCAGGGCCTGCGACGTTTCAGCCATATCCACTCCTATGTGGGTCCGGAAGCAACCATCACCGGCTGCGGAGCTCCAGTAAACACGGCCCGGCCCCGGCGCGGAAGGGCGGAGCGTCTGCTCCCAAAGCGCTGGCCGGCTCTGTTGCCTGATCATGCTGACCGGCGGGTTGCGGATCACCGACCGGAAGCTGGCGCTGCACCAGCACACGCCGTACTGAGCGGCTCGCCTGAGCGGATAAGCCGGCTGCGGCCCGGGAGAGGGAGAATCAGGCCCGAATGAACTCCGAGACGTACGCGGCCATTCCGGCCCCGATGACTTCAGGTGCCCGCTTGTTTCCGCGCACCTCGAATGAGTGGTTCCCGCCGTCGATCCACTCAACGCGGGCGTTCGGCCCGATCCGCTCGGCCACCGGTTCCAGTTCGCCGGGCAGCGCGAAGGTGTCCCTGGTGCCCTGCAGGAACAGCATCGGCAGCGTCAGCCCGTACAGATGTTCGTCGCGCATTTTCTCCGGCTTGCCCGGCGGATGCAGCGGGTAGCCCAGGAAGAGCAGTCCCGCCGTAGGCATTCCCTCCGTGGCGGCCATGGAGGCCATGCGCCCGCCGAAGGACTTTCCGCAGGACCAGAGCGGCAGGCCGGCGGTGCGTGAGGCCGCTGCCTCCATGGCAGCCCGCCAGGCTGCGATGGCGGCCGGCGGCCGGTCCGGAAACTTCCGGCCGGCCTCGCGGTAGGGGAAGTTGAAACGCAGGGTCGCGATGCCGCCGTCGTTCAGGGCATCGGTGAAACCGGTCAGGAACGGATGGTCCATGCCCGCTCCGGCTCCGTGCGCGACGACGACGGCGGCAGTTGCGTTGGCCGGTGCGGCGAAGGCGGCTGAGACCTCGGTGTCACCGGTGGGGATGGCGAACTGTTCGTGCTGGATGGGCATGTTCTTCAATTTACGCGGCTCGGAGCTTCCGTGCGGCCAGCCGCTGCACCGGCGCCTGCAGGAAGAGCAGCAGCAGCGCCCAGAGCCCGACTGCTGGAACCGCGACTGCGACCAGCAGGGCTGCCGCCAACAGTGCCGTTATCGTGGCCGCCGGAAGCACCGGAACCGGGTCGGCGTCAGGTGCGGTCAGGGCCGGTGTGCGGCGAATGATCAGCTGCTGGACCAGCGCGGAGGCGCTGGCGAGCACCATTGTCCCGATGTACAGGCCGTTGGTCAGCGAGCCGCCCCGGTCGCCGGTGTCCAGCAGTTGGGTGGGGAAGGGCAGGAACACCAGGCACAGCAGCCAGAGCAGATTCGCCCAGACCAGGCCCGGGGTGTAGCCGGAGACTCCCTCGTACATCTGGTGGTGGCCCAGCCAGAAACGGAAAATCACCACAAAACTCAGGACAAAGGCAAAGAGGCCATAGGCGTTGTCCCGCAGGAATGCCGCGGGGGACTGCGTGCCGATGTCCGCGGCATCGTCGACCAGCGGCAGGACCAGCAGAGTCATCGCGATGGCAATGACGGCATCGATGAAACTGATCAGCCGGGACTCTCCTGCACGGCCCGCTTCGGATTCCGCAGGCTTCTTGGCCATGGCCCACCGTCTTCCGCGCTGCCGGATTATCGGTGCGGCAATCCTAGCCGTGGCCGGGGACGGTGGAAAGAGCCCCTGGACGGGCAGGAAGAATCCCGCCGGTGACCTGGCTGGACCGGCTGACCCTTACGGGCCGGGACTCTTCATTGCTACCGTTTTGAGGAGAGCAGATGGGTCCTGCCGATCCGGCAGATGCTCTCCCGCGAGGAGGAAACATGCGCGCTCCAGTCGATTTTCACCATGCAGCCCGGGACACCGGCGCGGTTATAACCGCCATCCGGGACGATCAGCTGAACTGGCCCACGCCGTCGCCCGAGTACACGGTGGGCGATCTCCTGGACCACATGGACGGGCTGTCACTGGAGTTCCAGCTCGCGGCGCTCAAGCGTGCGCTGCCGCCGGGCGCCGAGGAAGCTCCGCCGGCCGACTCCGGCAACCTGGCCGGGGGCTGGCGGGAGCGGATTCCCAATCAGCTCACCGCCCTGGCCGGAGCCTGGGCCGACCCAGCAGCCTGGGACGGCGAGACCGTGGCCGGGCGGGTTCCGCTCTCGGCCTCCGAAGCCGGGATGTTTGCCCTGGACGAGATCATTGTGCACGGCTGGGACCTGGCCCGCTCCACCGGCCAGCACTTCAACCCGGACCCGCGGGCTGTGCAGGCCTGCGCGGAATTCCTGTTGGAACAGCCCCGCAGCCCGGAGCTTTTCGGACCCGCGGTTCCGGTGGATGAGGCAGCCTCGCCCCTGGACCAGCTGATCGGGCTGACCGGGCGGGATCCCGCCTGGGTTCCGCCGCTCTGAGCGGGAGCTTTGTCCGTGCGGTGAATCCGTGCGGGCAGAACCGCCAGAGCGTGCACGGGTTCCCAGTCTTCGTGACGCATGAGGCCCCAGGGATCACACTGGCCCCAGAAGGCAACAAAGAGTGGGAGCCAGTGAGCGGCAGCGCCCGCCGGATTGGATTCCGGCTACCAGCCCAGCCAGTCCAGCGCCTCCCCAATGATCCACGGCGGAGCCGAGTGGCTGCCGTCACGCTCCCGGTAGCTGACGCCGTAGCCGTCCCGTTCCAGTGACGGGACCATCTTGCGGCTGCTGGAACGGAGGGGCCGGACGTTGTCGGCGCGTCCGTGTGAAACGAAAATCTCGGGCTTGCCGTGCCGCGGGCCGCCGGGCATGGATGCCGGGGGTATCGCTGCCATTCAGAAGTCAATATCCGGCCCTGCCAGCGTAAAAGCGGATCTGCGGGACCCCTCCGCAGGACGCCCGCTGACACGACGGCATGGCCGGGCACACACGGCAAACGTGCAGGTGCCGCGCATAATCTGAACAGCATGACAGCACACATACTCAGCGCCCAGGGCCTGACCAAGTCGTACGGGCAGGGCGAGAACCGCTTCGATGCGCTCAAGGGCGTCAACCTCGCCGTCGAAGCCGGTGAATCCCTGGCCATCGTCGGCAAAAGCGGCTCGGGCAAGTCCACCCTCATGCATCTGCTCGCCCTGCTGGACACCCCGGACGGCGGCACCATCACGGTCAAGGGCCAGGACGCCCGCTCGCTGGGCAAGAACGAGCTGAACGAACTGCGCAACCGCGACTTCGGCTTCGTGTTCCAACAGTTCTTCCTCACCCCCAACTCGTCGGTGCTGGACAACGTCGTCCTGCCGCTGATGATCGCCGGCGTGAAGCCGGCCGAACGCAAACGACGGGGCATGGAGGCACTGGAACGCCTGGAAATGGCGGACAAGGCCAAGAACCGCGCCACCGACCTCTCCGGCGGCCAGAAGCAGCGCGTGGTGATTGCCCGCGCCCTGGTGAACAACCCGTCGGTGATCTTCGCCGATGAACCGACCGGCAACCTGGACACCGCCACCGGCGCCGTCGTCGAGGACATCCTCTTCGACCTGAACCGGGAGCAGGGCATCACCCTGATCGCGGTCACGCACGACACCGACCTCGCCGCCCGCTGCGGCCGCCAGTTCTACATCAAGGACGGCCGCGAAGTGTCCGAAGCCGAACTCACCTCCACCACCATCACCACAGGGGCCCCAGCATGACCGTCGGCGATATTCTCCGCTCAGCCGTAGCGAATACCTTCCGCAGCAAGGTCCGCACCGCGCTGACCGTCGTCGCGATCTTCATCGGTGCCTTCACCCTGACCCTGACCAGCGCGATCGGCGCCGGCGTCTCGGACTACATCGACAAGCAGGTCGGCGCCATCGGCGGCGACAACCTGATGACCGTCTCGCCCACCACCGAGGCCGCAGCCGAAGATGACGGGCCCAAGGAATACAACCCCGACGGCGCCGCCACCCAGGGCAACTTCACCCTGCTCTCCGACGCGGACATCGAGACCATCCTCGCCACCGAGGGCATCGAAAAGGTCGAGCCCGCCGCGATGCTGGCGCCGGACTACATCCAGTACGACGGCGGAGCCAAGTTCGAGCTGACCACCAACCCGATGGTGGGGCTGGCCGATGCCGACCTCGCCGCCGGACGCCAGCTGGGCGAAGGCACCGGAGCGGAAATGCTGATCCCGTCCAGCTACGTGGAACCGCTGGGCTTTGCCAACGCTGACGCCGCCCTGGACCAGACCGTGTCCATCGCGGTCACCGACTACGCCGGCACCCAGCACACCGTTGAGGCCGTCATCGCCGGCGTGCAGAACGACTCGCTGTTCGGCGACGGTGCCGGCTTCAACTCCGACCTGCGCGCCGAACTGGACGCCCTGCAGCGCACCGGCATCCCGGAGGGTGTCTCCACCGGGTACATCACCTCCATTGCCTTCCTGGACGCCGGCGCGGACGAAGAGCAGATCGCGGCCGTCAAGGCGGACCTTGAAGCGCAGGGCTTTACCGGCCTGACCGTCGCGGACCAGATCGGCGCCATCCAGACCGTCATCAACGGCATCATCGGCGTGCTGAATGCCTTCGCAGTCATCGCCCTGATCGCTGCCGGCTTCGGCATTGTGAACACGCTGCTGATGAGCGTGCAGGAACGCACCCGGGAAATCGGGCTGATGAAGGCCATGGGCATGGGCGGCGGCAAGATCTTCGCCCTGTTCAGCTTCGAAGCCATCTTCATCGGCTTTCTCGGCTCCGCGCTCGGGGCCGGCGTCGCCGTCGGGCTCGGCTCGATAATCAGCTCCGTGCTGTCCAATACCGTGCTTTCGGCCCTGCCCGGCCTGCACATCATGCTGTTCACGCCTGCCTCAGTGGCGACCATCATCGGCGTCGTCATGCTGATTGCGTTCTTGGCCGGCACCTTGCCGGCCCGCCGTGCGGCGAAGCAGAACCCGATCGACGCCCTGCGGTACGAGTAACGGCAGCGGCGGGGCGTTCGCCCGGCGGCCCGTCGCCGGCGGTGGTCCCGCCGGGCTTCGCTACCGCGGATCCGGGTCGTCCGGGCGAAACCCGCGGTCGTCGTCGTCGACCGCGCCCGGCTTGGAACCGAAGCTGCGCCTGATCCCGGTGCCCTTGCCCAAGTTCTCGGGGTTGGGGCGGGCGGTGACGATCAGGAGCAGGAAAATCAGCAGCGACACTATGAAGGTCACGCAGGCAGCCGCAACACCCAGCTCCCACCGGAAGTCACGCTCCGTTCCTCCGGTGGAGAAAAGGGCCACGGCCACGCCGGCCACGGCGGCCAGTACGGCCGAAATAATCACCGGGACATTGCCGTAGTCCTGGCGGCCGGCGGATCCTTGGGGGCCGGACGCCGACGGCGGGTTCGAAGGCATGGCCATTCCTCCTGCGGAACGGAATGAATAGGCTTCGCCGCCATCCTAAGGCGCATCCGGGACCGACCGGAAGCCCCTGCCGGTGACCCTTTCCTGCGGCATTCCCCTCAGATGACCAAGCGGCTATCCTGCCCGGGAACGGGTCCGGCAGGAAGCCTCCGGTCGGAAGACGCAGGGCATGGCGGCGGCAGGAGATCAACATGCGCAAGGTGACGGCTTCACTGTTCAGCTCGATCGACGGCGTGGTGGAAAGTCCGGGGGAGTGGCAGTTCGACCACTTCGACGAGGACCTGGGCGCGCTGATGGGAACGGCACTTTCCACGCAGGACACGGTGCTGCTGGGCCGCGTGACCTACGAACAGTGGGCGGACTACTGGCCCGGCAACCAGGAGGACGCCTTCGGCAGTTTCATTAACCCGATTCAGAAGTTCGTCGCTTCCACGACACTGGCCAACGCGGATCTGCAGTGGGAAAATTCCACGCTCATGGACGGTGAGCTGAAAGACTTTGTCCGGCGGCTCAAGGAGCTCGACGGCGGAGACATCGCCGTGGACGGCAGCATTTCAGTGGTCCGCCAACTGCTCTTTGCCGGGCTGCTGGATGCGCTCACCCTCGTCGTCCACCCGGTGGTGGCCGGCTCCGGGCAGCGGCTGTTCAAACCGGGAGACCCGAGGACGCGGCTGCAGCTGGTCGACTCGCAGATCACCGTTTCGGGAAACGCCGTGCTCACGTACGGACCGCGTCCTGACTGACGGACAGCCCGGGTCTAATCGGAGGGCTGGAGCGGGCGGACCGGCTGCCGCAGCACCGTCCGCAGCTTCTCCGCAGCGGTCCGCCGCGGGTCGCTGAGGTACACCTCGTGGTGGTCGCCGTTAAACGTCAGTCCGTGGGCGGGCATCCACTGGTGGTGCAGCCGCTCAAGCACGGGGCCTTCGGCGTCATAGGCACCGATGTACAGAATCTGCACCGAGGTGCCTTCGTCAAGGGTGACCAGCCGCAGCCGGTCCAGCCCGGGCAGGCCTTTTTTCTGCTGCACCGCAGTGACCGCCGCCCGCACCATGTCCCGGGTGATCCACGCCGGCTGGGCAACCAGCATCGTCCAGTCCCACTCATCCTTGGCGCCGCGGGTGAACGCCTCCATGTCGTCGGCCCGCCATTGGCCCTCCAACGGGCCCACGGTGAAGTCGCGGTCCAGGTCCTTTTTGGACGCGAACTTCACGGCATACGCCGTGGGGTAGAGGCATTCCAGGGCGGAGACATACTCCTCGGACGTGTTGGGATCCCCGCTGCCGTCATATGCCAGGTACTGCAGCGGCGGAACCTCCACGAGGACGAAATCACCGGCTTTCGGAGCGTACAGCTCCGGATAGGCCTTCCTGAATTCGAACTTCTCCACTGTCATGCACCGCCCTTGGAAACCGCCGCCACCTCGGTCCTCAGCGTAGGTCGGCCAGCGTGCCGACGGCTACCGCCCCGAACCAAACGGCTACCATCCTCTTGGGGGAACGGATCCCTGCACGACATTTCCTCACGAATGGATGCCCGGCATGCTGCACGGTACGGCCGCCACAGTGGTGCTGCTGCGCGATGCCCCGGCCGGCCTGCAGGTGCTGCTGCTTGAACGCCCCCGCCACCGGGGTTCCTTCGCCGGCGCCTGGGTCTTTCCCGGCGGAGTGGTGGACCCGTCCGACGCCGCGGAGCCAACGGAGAACGACGACGCCGAAGTGGCTGCCGCCCGCCGGGCGGGCGTGCGGGAAACGGCTGAGGAAACCGGGTTGGTGCTGGCGCCGGAGGAACTGGTGCGGTTGTCCTGCTGGGTGCCGCCGCCGGAAGCCCCGCGCCGCTGGAAAACTGAGTTCTTCGTGGCTGCGGCCCCCGCCGGGAATATCCGGCTCAGCCCGGAAGAACACGTCGACGCCGTCTGGCTGTCACCGGCGGAAGCGCTGCGCCGGAGCACCGAGGGGACGATGGACCTGGTGCCGCCCACCTGGGTCACCCTGCACGGGCTGCTGGACCGGAAGAATGTGGCCGAGGCGCTGGCCGGCGCTGCGGCAGCCGTTCCCGAAACGTATGTAACCCGCCAGCTGCCCGGGCAGGTGCCTCCTGTCATGGTGTGGCAGGGCGACGCTGAATACCCGGGAGCTGACACGGCCGCGGAACCCTTCCGCCGGCACCGGCTGGTCCGTGACGGAACCGCGTGGACCTATCAGCGGACGTTCTAGCTCACCGTGCAGCTCGCGGCGGGCGCGGTTCTGGTGCCGCCGCGGCCCGGATCAACCCGCCATTACACTGGGCCGATGAACAGTCCCTATTTGATTTCCCGCGACCGGCTGGTGTCCGCTTCACCGGATGCCGTGTTCGATCTGCTCGCCCGCCCGGCCATGCACAGCGTCATCGACGGATCGGGCACGGTCCGCGCGGCGCATCCCAGCGGCCCAGATCGCCTGGCGCCCGGAGCCCGGTTCGGGATGGACATGAAGATGGGTGTGCCCTACAAGATCAGCAACACGGTGACCGAGTTCGAGGAAGGCCGCCGGATTGCCTGGCGCCACTCCGGCGGCCATGTCTGGCGGTACCTCCTCGAGCCCGCGGACGGCGGCACCCTGGTGACCGAACAGTGGGATGCGCGGAACGTCCGCCACCGCGTCATGTACCGCATCACGGGTGTCACCCGCCGGCATCCGGCAAACCTGGAACAGACCCTGGAGAAGCTGGCCGCCCACTTCTCGGCGAAGTAGCCGCCGCAGGCGACGCGCCAGCCGCCGCCACGGCTAGAATGGACGCCGGAAACACGGCAATAATCGAGCACCGGGAGCGACGTGGAGAATTTCGATCCGGGAGCCGTCTTCGACGTCGTTGATCTGGCCGGAGTGCTGGCAAACGGCGTGCTCGGCGGTGCCGTGGCCCGGCAGCTGCGCATGGATCCCATCGGGTTCCTGGTCCTGGCGCTGACCTCCGCACTGGGCGGCGGTGTCCTGCGCGACACCCTGCTGCAGGTCGGAACGCCGGTGGCACTGACCAACCCCGCCTATCTGATCGTCGCCATCGCCGGCGCGTTCATCGCCTATCTGATTGAGCTTCGGGGCAAATGGGCCAACCGGTTTTTGATCGTCATCGATGCCTTCGCCCTGGGCTGCTGGGCGGCCACCGGCACGTCCAAGGCCCTGGCGGTCGATCTGGAGTGGCTCCCGGCGATCCTGATCGGCATGGCCACGGCGGTGGGCGGCGGCATGATCCGCGACATCGTGGTTGGCCGGGTGCCGGCCATCTTCGGCGGGAACACGCTCTACGCCACCGGCGCCCTGATCGCTTCCGTGGAAATGGTGATCCTGTATCACCTCGGTTTGCCGAACCTCGGAATGGGCATGGCCATCGTGACGGCCGCCGTCGTCTGCACCGTGGCCCGGCGCCGCGGCTGGCGGCTGCCGGCACCGGGGGAGTGGAGCGTCCGCCTGACCCGCCGCCCGCGCGGGGCAGGCTCCGTGGTGGGGGATTTGCCCGGGGAAGCGGCGGGACGCAGGGGCGGCCGAAAGAAGGAACAGGGGTGGCCGCGGCCCCGCTTCAACCGGGTTCCGGGCCTTCGCTCCTTCCGCCGAAAACGACCCGAAGCCGACGGCGAGGCCCCGCCGGTCCGCCGCTGACCGTCCCGCTGCATTGAGGCTGACCGCGCCGGTGCATTGAGCTGGGAGCGAAATGCCGGCTGGCCCCGGCACCTGCCCGCGGGTAGCGTGGCAGGAATGACTGCTTACAAAACCGTGAACCCCGCAACCGGGGAAACACTCAAAGAATTCGCCGAAGCCACCAACAGCGAGATCAACGAAGCAATCAGCGCGGCCCACGGCGCCTTCGCCGCCTGGCGCCGGCAGCCGGTGGAAACCCGCAGCAAAACCATCGCCCGGGTAGCCGAGCTGTACCGCGAACGCAGCGATGAACTCGCCGCGCTCATCGCGACGGAAATGGGCAAGCCCCTGAGCGAAGCCAAGAGTGAAGTAGCCCTCTCGGCAAACATCTACGACTACTACGCCACCGAGGGCCCCGGCTTCATGGCCGATGAGGAACTCACCGTCAAGGGCGGCGGCGGAGCCACAGTGAAGACCGCACCGATCGGCGCCATCCTGGGCATCATGCCGTGGAACTACCCGTACTACCAGGTGGCCCGCTTCGCCGGTCCCAACCTGATGCTGGGCAACACAGTGCTGCTCAAGCACGCCAACAACTGCCCGCAGTCGGCCCTGGTCATGGAACAGATCTTCCGTGACGCAGGCCTGCCGCAGGATGCCTACATCAACCTGTTCGCCACCAACGAGCAGGCCGCGGACATCATTGCCGATCCCCGGATCCAGGGTGTCTCGCTCACCGGCTCCGAGCGCGCCGGGTCCGCCGTCGCCGAGGTCGCCGGCCGGAACCTGAAGAAGTTCGTGCTGGAACTGGGCGGCAGCGATCCGTTCATCGTGCTGGATACCAAGGACCTGGACGCCACGGTCGCCTCCGCAGTGGCCGGGCGCATGGGCAACGCCGGGCAGGCCTGCAACGCTGCCAAGCGCTTCATCGTCATGGAGGACCTCTACGAGGACTTCGTGCAGAAGTTCACGGCGAAGATGGAAAAGATCCAGCCCGGGAACCCGCTGGATGAGGACACCCGCTTCGGCCCGCTCTCCTCGCAGGCGGCCGCGGACGGCCTGGTCGAACAGATCCGGGACGCCGTGGACAAGGGTGCCACCCTGCACACCGGCGGCAGCCTCATCGACGGTCCCGGCGCCTACGTGCAGCCCACCGTGCTGACCGGTGTCACCGAGGACATGCGTGCCTTCTCCGAGGAGCTCTTCGGTCCGGCCGCAGTGATCTACAAGGTTTCCAGCGCCGACGAAGCCGTGGAGCTGGCCAACAGCTCGCCCTACGGCCTGGGCGGCGCCGTCTTCAGCGCCGACGAGGAGAAGGCCCTGGAAGTTGCCGACCAGCTGGAATCGGGCATGGTCTGGATCAACGGAGTCTCCGGCACGCAGGAGGACCTGCCGTTCGGCGGCGTCAAGCGTTCCGGCGTGGGCCGCGAACTGGGCCGCTTCGGCATGGACGAGTTCGTTAACAAGAAGCTCATCCGCACTCCGAAGCAGCGCTAACCCACCCCGGTACGACGACGGCGGTGCCACCTTCTCCGAAAGGCGGCACCGCCGTCGTCGTAGGCGGAGGAGTGCGAACTAAACGGATTCCTTCACCGCTCCGCCGGTGGCCGGACTATCCCCGGCCGGGCTGCCCTCCACCGGGCTGTCACTGACGCGGTCTTGTTCCGCCGCCGTCTCTTTTGCCGCCGTTTCTTTTGCCGCGGCGCGGGCGGCCCGTTCCTCTGCGGTGGTGAACACGATGTACCGGTAGGCGAAGTAGCGGAAGACGTTGCCGGCAGCGACACCCACCACATTCCCGGAGATGTTGTCGGCGAACTGGCTGTCAAAGCCCAGCAGGTAGTGGGAAACGAAAAGGCACCCGGTGGCGATCAGCAGGCCCACCACGTTGGTCAGGGCGAACAGCAGGGTTTCGCTGCGGATGCTCCGGCCGCGGGTGCTGCGGAAAGTCAGGTAGCGGCTGCCAATCCAGGACACGGCCGTTGCGGCGGCGACTGAAGCGACCTTGGCGGTGATCGGACTGTCCGTGAGGACCGTGGAGGCCAGCACATTGAAGAGGGATACATCCACCACGAAGGCCACGGTGCCGACGAGGGAAAAAGAGCCCAGCCGGCGCATGATCTTTCGCACCGGCGCGACTTTGCTGTTGGCCATGGACCCGTTCCCTGCTTCCTCCGCCCGGCAGATGCCGGGATTCCCTTGGATATTTTCACAAGGGGGCGAGGGGCACAAAATTGAGGCTGCCGGCCATTCGGGGCGTGACGGTCAAGACAGTTGGCGGCCGGGAGAGTCGCGCAGCAATGACGGAGAGCTTCAGATGAAGGAAAAGCGGAGCTCGGCGGCGCCGCCGTTGAACGACGTCGTGCCGGTCAGCCGCATCGGCGCCGTCGGCACAGACACCGGCAGCAGCGGGCGCCCGGCGCCCAGGGCGACGGGCATGTAGGTGACCCGCATTTCGTCGAGCAGCCCTGCCTCAGCGAACTGCGCCGCCACGTCGCCGCCGCCCACCACCCACACGTTGCGGCCGGCGGCGTCGTTCACCGCTTCCGCACAGATGCGCCGGATGTCCCCGGAGGCGAAGCGCACGCCGCTGTCCGGAGGCGCCTGCAGGCTCCGTCGTGTCAGCACTTGGCAGGGCAGCGCGCCGAAGTCCCAGCTGTCCGGCTCACGCTCGCGGACCCATTCATAAGTGGTCGACCCCATGACCAGAGACCCGACACCGGCAATGAACTGGTCATAGTGCTCTTGGAAGGCCTCAAACCCGAAGGCCAGCAGCCAGTCCAGGTTGTGGTCCTCGGTGGCTATGTATCCATCCAGTGATGACGCGACGTAATAGAGGACCTTACCCATGTCCACGAGCATAACGGCGGGGAAGGACCGGCACACCAGGCCGGCTGCAGGTTGTGGTTGGCGAGGGCAAAGTTGCTGAAACCGGCCGGGGGATAGAGTGGTGGTTATTCAGCACACTGATCATTTCGGGAGGCGGCGTCATGGGCGGAACAGACGGTACTGAACAGCAGGGGAAGCCGGAACAGCAGGGCGAACCGGGGCTGGTGGCGGACCTGCTGGTCCGGCGGCTTCAGGCCTGGGGCGTGGGCCGCATCTTCGGCTACAGCGGAGACGGCATCAACCCGCTGATGGGTGCCCTGCGGCGCGCCGGCGGCCCGGAGTTCATCCAGGCCCGGCATGAGGAAAACGCAGCATTCATGGCCGTGGGGCATGCGAAGTACACCGGGGAAGTGGGAGTTGTCGTTTCCACCCAGGGTCCCGGCGCCATCCATCTGCTCAACGGCCTCTATGACGCCCGGATGGACTCGGTGCCGGTGGTGGCCCTCATCGGGCAACAGAGCCTGAGCGTGCTGGGCTCGGCCTACATGCAGGAGGTGGACCTGATGCATCTGTTCCGCGACGTCGCCTCCGGCTTCCGGCAGCAGGTGAGCAGCCCCGAGCAGGCACCCCTGATCATTGACCGGGCCTTCAAGGAGGCGCTGGCCACCCGCACCCCGTCGGTGGTGATCCTGCCCCACGACGTCCAGCAGGCCGACGCGCCGGAGCTGGAACAGGAACACGGAGTCCTCACCACTGCACCGCTCTGGAGTCCGGCCCGCATCCTGCCGCGGCCGGAGGACGTCTCCGCCGCTGCGGACCTGCTCAACAGCGGGCAAAAAGTTGCCCTGCTGGTCGGACAGGGGGCCCGGGGTGCGCAGGCCCAGGTGGTGGCCCTGGCCGAGAAGCTCGGCGCCGCCATCACCACCAGTCTGCTCGGCAAACCCTATGTGGATGAATCCCATCCGCTGGCTGCCGGCGTCATGGGGCATTTGGGCACCTCAGCCAGCGGCTTTGTGCTGGGCAACTGTGACACGCTGCTGATCATCGGCTCCAACGATCCGTGGACCGAGTTCTATCCGCCGCCCGGTGCCGCCCGGGCGGTGCAGATCGACATCGATTCGGCGGCGATCGGCAACCGGTATCCGGTGGAGGTGGCGGTCACCGGTGACGCGGCCGGCAGCCTCGATGCGCTGCTGCCGCTGCTCAAGGAGCGCGGCGGCTCCGCCTGGCGCGACGACGTCGAACAGGCAGTGCGCTCCTGGCATGAGCTGTCCCTCGAGCGGGCCTTCACCCCGGCGGACCCGATCAATCCCGAACGCGCGGTCCACGAATTGAGCCGGCGCCTGCCCGCCGACGCACAGGTGGCCGTGGACGTGGGCAGCAGCGTCTATTGGTACGCCCGGCAGCTGCGCCTGCCCGCGGGCGTGCCGGCGCACCTCTCCAGCACGCTGGCGAGCATGGGCTGCGCCGTGCCCTACGGACTGGCCGCGAAGCTGGCGCATCCCGACCGGCCGCTCATCGCGCTGGCCGGGGACGGCGCCATGCAGATGGCCGGCCTCACCGAACTGATCACTGTCAGCCGGCTCTGGAAGCAGTGGGCGGATCCGCGCTTCATCGTCTGCGTGCTGAACAACCGCGAACTGACGGAAGTCACGTGGGAACAGCGGGAGATGGAGACCGAGCCGCGGTTTGAGGCCAGCCAGGCGCTGCCGGACTTCAACTACGCCGGGTACGCGGAGCTGCTGGGTTTCGAGGGCATCCGCGTGGAGGATCCGGAACTGCTGGGCGCCGCCTGGGACCGGGCGCTCGCTGCCGACCGGCCGTGCATCATCGAGGTCATTTCGGACCCGGACGTTCCGCTTCTGCCGCCGTTCCCCGCCGGGAAAAAGCAGGCCGCGTCAATGGTCGAAGCGATGGAAAAGGAAGGACCGCAGACGCAGCACGCCCGCGACCTCCTCTCCGTCTACCTCCGCCAGGAACAGGCCCTGGCGGAGGACTGACGGGTTTGTCCTTTCCCGGTGCAGCTACGGGCGTGCGCCCAGTTCCACCGGCTCCTCATCGTTCAGATAGGCGGATTCTGCGTGGGCCGCCATGTCGATGCCCTGCAGCTCGCTTTCCTCCGGGATGCGCAGGCCGATGGTCAGCTGCAGCACCTTCGCGATGACCCAGGTGACCACGAAGGAGTAGACAAGGACCGCGCCGGCAGCCAGCGCCTGGATGCCCAGCAGCTCAAAGCCTCTGCCGTAGAACAGCCCGCTGACGCCGTTGGGCGCGGCCTCGGTGGCGAACAGGCCGATCAGCAGGGTGCCGAGCAGCCCGCCCACGGCGTGGACGCCGACGACGTCGAGGGAGTCGTCATAACCGAGCCGGAACTTCCACTCGATGGCCAGGGAGCACACGAGCCCGGCCAGCAGGCCAATCGCCACGGCGCCCAGCGGGCTGACCGCGCCGCAGGCCGGCGTGATGGCCACCAGCGCTGAGATCAGGCCGGAGGCCGCCCCGAGCGAGGACGACGTGCCCAGCCGCAGCCGGTCCATCAGCATCCAGCCGAGCAGCCCGGCAGCCGCAGCCACTGCCGTGTTCAGGAAAACGACTGAGGCCGCGTGGCCTGCGCTCAGGGCCGAACCGGCGTTGAAGCCGTACCAGCCAACCCAGAGCAGTCCCGCACCGAGCAGCACCAGCGGCCGGCTGTGGGGCTTGCCGTGGGCGTGCGGCCAGCCCTTGGAACGGCCCAGCACCAGAGCCAGTGCGAGCGCTGCCACTCCCGCATTCAGGTGGACGGCGGTGCCGCCGGCGAAGTCGATCGCGCCCAGCTGATTGGCGATCCAGCCGCCCGTGACCGTGCCGTCTTCGCTGCTGAAGGCAAAGACCCAGTGCGCCACCGGGAAGTAGACCAGGGTGGCCCACAGCCCGGCGAACAGCATCCAGGCGGCGAATTTCATCCGGCCGGCGGCGGCCCCGGCCACCAGGGCCGTGGTAACGCAGGCAAACATCAACTGAAAGACTGCGAAGAGTGCCACGGGCAGCGAACTGTCCGGGTCTTCGACCAGCAACTCGGAGAGCCCGAGGAACTCCAGCGGATTGCCCAGCAGTCCCGCCCCCGTTACCGAGTTGCCGAAAGCAGCCGAATAGCCGTAGAGCACCCACAGCACTGCGACGAGACTCGCTCCGCCGAAGCACATCAACATCATGTTCAGGATCCGGCGCGAGCCGACCATTCCTCCGTAGAAGAAGGCGATACCGGGAATCATCAGGCAGACCAACGCGGAACTGGCCAGCAGCCAAGCAGTGTTTCCAGAGTCCATGGAGATGCTCCATTCGGAATGGGCGGCCACGCTGGGCCGGAGCGGCGGGTGGTAACCGTGCTTCTCCCAGAGTGGAGGCCCCGTATTACATCCAGGTTTCCGGGCAGGTTAGCGCTGTGTTAACAACTGCTGGAAGGTTGCTGGACGCGGCCGCGGAACAGCCGGCGGAATACCCGTTCCTACGCCGACAGCGGCAGGCCGCGGCCGAACGAGAGCGCCCGCACCACTTCCACGATGCCCAGCACCACGAGGAAGATGCCGCCGAAGATGACGAACGCCGCCAGCGAACCGACCGGCAGGAAGAGCACCACCACGCCGGCAATGACGCTGATGACCCCGTAGGTGATGGCGTACCACCGCGATCCGCCGCTCTCGATTTCGGTCAGCGCCATGATGCCCTCGATGATCCAGGCAATGCCGATCACCATGCCCAGCACCGTCAGCGAGGCCAGCGGATTGCGCATCGCCACCACGCCAACGACGAAGAGCAGCACTCCGGTGAGGATGTTCAGGACCCGCAGCCCCCCGGACAGCGGCGTGACGATGCCCGTGACAACGCGCACGGCTCCGGAGACCAGGAAATACAGTCCGAACAGGAAAGCAACCACATCCAGCGTCGCCTCGGGCCAGAACAGCACCAAGACGCCCAGCACGATGGAGAGGGCCCCCGTGAGGGCCAGCCCGCCGCGGATATTCCGCACCGCCTTGCGAGTGAGTTCGCTGACATCCAGGTTCAACCCGCCCAGTCCAAGGGCACTTCCTGACATGGACATTTGGAACCTCCCACAAAGTCGGAAAAAGCAAGGTCCCCCGCCCTTGGATTATCCCGCCGGAGGTGTCCGGAACTCTAGGGGCAGGGCCCCTGCAGGCCCCTCCGGCACGGCAGACCGCCGGGACCGGCAGGCCCGCCGAATGTTGGCCGGCCCGTTGTGTCGGACACAGCTGCGGCCGGCCTTCGGTTACGGCAGGTTCAGGAGGCGCTGGACTTCGGCATCCGTGGTCTGGTCGAAGCTCTCGTAGGCCTGCCCAACGGCGGACAATGCGCCGCTCTGCCAGGGGATTACGACGTCATCGGCCACGGCTGCGGCCGCCTCCCCGGCTGTCCCGCAGCTCACCGGAGCAGCTGCCACCAGGCGGGCCGGATTCTGCTCGCGCAGCCCCAGCAGGGCCGCGCGCATGGTGCTGCCGGTGGCCAACCCGTCATCCACCACCAGCACGGTGCGCCCGCTGACGTCCAGGGGATCGCGCCGCATCCGGTAGAGCTTGTCGCGGCGGATCACTTCGAGCAGCTCCACCGAAGCGGCGTCGTCGAACGCCTGGTCCGCAGCGCGCGGATCATGTTCGCGGGAGGACCCGAGGGAGCGCTGCCATTCGGCCAGGACCGCTTCGTTGCGCACGGAGGTGACGGTTCCGGCGAGCCAGGCCAGTGCCCCTGCGGCCAGCTCCGGCTGCAGCGGCACGCCGACTTTCCGCACGGCCACGACGTCCAGCGGGGCCCGCAGCAGTCCCGCCACCGCGGCGGCCACCGGAACGCCGCCGCGGGGGAGACCCAGCACCAGCAGGTTCGGCGTGCCGAAGTACGGCGCGAGTTCGACGCCGAGCTTCCGCCCTGCGTCTTGCCTGTCCCGATATAACCGCAGTGGTGCCATGGCTCTTCCTATGGGGGCCGGGCTTCTCCTGCCACGGTAGGGGCGCCGGCAGCCGGGTGCAAGGCGTTGGCACGGATCGGAGGCCGCGCGGGACAAAGGCTTGAGCTTCGCCAGAGGCGCGTGCCAAAGGTTGCGGCGCATAGCAGGATGGGCGTGGAAAGGTGGACCCATGACTCCCACAGCATTGATCACCGGCGCGACGTCCGGCATCGGCGCCGAATTTGCCCGACAGCTCGCCAACCGCGGCTACAACCTGGTCCTCACGGCCCGGAACGAGGAGCGGCTGAAGGACTCGGCCGAACTTCTGGCCCGCGAATACGCCGTACAAACGGAATACATTGCGGCCGACCTGGCCGATCCCGAGGGCGTGGAGCGGGTCAGCCGGCGGTTGGAGAGGCCGGACATCAGCATGCTGGTGAACAATGCCGGCTACGGCCTGAAGAACGGCTTCGAACGCAACGAGCTCTCCGTGGAACTGGACCACTTGAACGTGCTGGTGGCAGCTCCGCTGGCGCTGAGCCACACCGCGCTGAACACGATGCTCTCCCGGATGGAGGAACCACGCGGCCACATCATCAACGTGGCGTCCGTGGCCGGCTTCATCCCGCGCGGCACCTACAGCGCGGCGAAATCCTGGGTGATCACTTTCAGCCGCTGGGCCAACCTCCACTACGGCGGCCGCGGGGTGCATGTCACGGCCCTGTGCCCCGGATTCGTCCACACCGAGTTTCACCAGCGGATGGACATGGACAAGTCCATCTACCCGGGGTGGATGTGGCTCGACGCCGAACGCGTGGTGCGCGAGGGGCTCGCTGACGCCTTCGCCGGCAAGGGCGTGTCCATTCCGTCCAAGCGGTACAAGGCGTTGGCCTGGGTCGGCGCCCGCGGCCCGAAGGCCCTCGTGGCACGGATCGCCGGCCGCGGCCGGTAGCTCCGCCGCGGCCGGTGGCCCCGCCGCGGCACACCGCGTCATGAAGTGGCTCCGGAGCGCGTCCCGGCCCTAGTGTGGGGGCCCATGACGCGCATCACAGTCCCCAGCACCGCTTACCTGAACCAGCTCGACGCCGAAACGGGTCGCCGGATGCAGACGGCATCGACACCTGAGTCGCCTTTTGCCGGAGCAGCCGCGGCTCTGGCAGCCGTGGTGGAGGCCAAGGTGGTTTGAACCCGCGTTCATTCAGGGCGCCTTCCGGGTGGGGGACTCCGCCACACAGATCCTGACCCCGCTGAACCCGTACATGATTGTGCTCCTCACCATGCTGCGCAAGTATGAGCCGCAGGCCGGACTGGGCACGGTCATCGCAAGGATGCTGCCCTTCACCGTGCTCTTCTGGCTGGCCTGGGTGGCTGTGCTGACGGTGTTCTTCGTGTTCGACCTGCCGCTGGGCCCGGGCAATGGCATTTACATCGACCGCTAGACCTGAAACCAGCGAAAGGCACCTTCATGAGCTCCGCCCGCCCCAAGATCTATGCCCTGCACGAGAACCCCGAGTGGTTTCCCCCGTTTGCCCGCGCCTTTGAAGCCGAAGGCCTGGAGGTGGAGGAATGGCTGCTGACCGACGGCGTCCTGGACCTGGACTCGGTGCCGCCGGAAGGCATCTTCTGGTCCCGCATCAGCGCGTCCTCCGCCACCCGCGGCCACACCCTGTCCAAGGACTACGCCCGGTCGGTGTTGTCCTGGCTTGAGGCGCACGGCCGGCGGACGGTCAACGGCCGGCGGATCCTGGAACTGGAAATGAGCAAGGTCGACCAGCTCACCGCGCTCCGCGCCGCCGGGATCGACACGCCGCGCACCGTTGCCGCCGTCGGCCGCCACCAGATCCTGGCTGCGGCGAAGGAGTTCTCCGCCCCCTTCATCACGAAGCACAACCAGGGCGGCAAGGGCCTGGGGGTGCGGAAATTCGAATCCCACGGAGAGCTGGCGGACTACGTGGCCGGCCCGGAGTTCGAGGAACCCGCAGACGGCATTACCCTCATCCAGGAGTTCATTGTTGCCGCCGAACCCACCATCACCCGGGTGGAGATCGTCGGCGGTGAATTCATCTACGCCATCACCGCGGACACTGCCCGGGGCGGATTCCAGCTCTGCCCGGCGGACGCCTGCGCGATCGATCCCTCCACCGGCAAACCCATCATGCCGCCCGGAGCCACCATTGCCCCGGATGCCGACACCCAGCTCTTCAGCCTGCGGGAAGGATTCGACCACCCCATCGTCGGCCGGTACCTCGACTTCGCCCGGCGCACCGGGCTGGAGGTTTGCGGCATCGAGTTCATGGAAACCGCCGACGGCCGGATCCTCACCTATGACGTGAACACCAACACCAACTACAACGCGGTGGTCGAAGCGACCGCTCCGCGCTCGGCGCCGCGGGCCCTGGCGCAGTATCTGGCCGGGCTCGGCGCCGTGCCTTCCGACAAGTAATTTATCCCTCGGAGCGGCGCGTCGCTATAGTCGGAATTAGCCAAACCGAAGGAGCTTCCGCTCATGACTGCTGCCCAGGAACCGACGTGGGTCAAGAACTACCAGCCCGGCGTTCCGGCAAACATCAAGTTGCCCACCGAGTCCCTGACAGCCATGGTGGAGGACGCCGTCGTCCGCTTCGGGCCCAAGGTGGCGCTGGAGTTCTTTGGCGCTGAGACGACGTACGCCGAGCTGGGTGACCAGATCAACCGCGCGGCGGAAGGCCTGCGGAAGCTGGGTGTGAGCCGCGGGCACCGGGTGGCCATCGTCCTGCCGAACTGCCCTCAGTACCTCATCGCGTTCTACGCCGTGCTGCGCCTGGGCGCCGTCGTCGTCGGCCACAACCCGCTGTACACGGAGCGGGAACTGCGCCACCAGTTCGAAAACCACGGAGCGCAGGTGGCGATCGTCTGGGACAAGGCCGTGGAAAAGATCCAGGGTTTCCCCGGTGACATCGCTGTGAAGACCGTGATCGCCGTGGACATCACCAAGGCCATGCCGCGGCTCAAGCGTTTGGCCCTGCGGCTGCCGGTGCCCTCCCTGCGCCGCACCCGCGCCGGGCTGACGGCTAAGACCGAGAACACCATGTCCTGGGAAAAGCTGCTGAGCACACCCCCGATCGACGCCGCCCATCCGCGGCCGTCCGTGCAGGACCTGGCGGCGCTGCAGTACACCTCGGGCACCACCGGCATTCCCAAGGGCGTGATGCTCACGCACTTCAACCTGCGGTCCAATGCCCTCCAGGGCCAGGCTTGGATGCACGGAGCCGAGGAGGGCAAGGAGACCATTTACGGCGTGCTGCCGATGTTCCACGCCTTCGGCCTGACCCTGTACCTGACGTTCGCCATGCTGACCGGTTCCCGGCTGGTGCTCTTCCCCAAGTTTGACGTGGACCTGGTGCTGGCAGCCGCGAAGAAGTCCAGGCCCACGGTCTTCTGCGCGGTCCCGCCGATCTACGAAAAGGTGGCGTTGGAGTCCAAAAAGCGCGGCATTGACCTGTCCACCATCCGCTTTGCCATCTCCGGAGCAATGACGCTGCCGGCAACCACGGTGAAACTGTGGGAAGAAGTCTCGGGCGGGCTGCTGGTGGAAGGCTACGGGCTCACCGAGTCCTCGCCGGTGGCGCTGGGCAACCCGTTTGCCGAATCCCGCCGCAACGGCACCATCGGGGTTCCCTTCCCGAGCACCGAAATGCGCGTGGCGGATCCGGAGCATCCGGAAAACGATGTTCCCGCCGGCGCTCCCGGTGAGCTCTTGATCCGCGGGCCGCAGGTGTTTGCCGGCTATTGGAACAACACCGAGGACACCGAGGAGGTGCTGCTCGAGGGCGGCTGGCTCCGCACCGGCGACATCGTCACGGTGGACGAGGACGGGTTCGTGAAGGTGGTGGACCGCCGCAAGGAATTGATCATCACCGGCGGCTTCAACGTCTCTCCCAGCGAGGTCGAAGAGGTGCTGCGCAGCAACCAGGACATTGCCGACGTTGCCGTAGTGGGGCTTCCCCGGGCCGACGGCGGCGAGCAGGTGGTGGCCGCCGTCGTGCTGCAGGCCGGAACGAAACTGGACGAAGCCGCGCTCCGGGCCTGGTGCCGCGAGCGGCTGACACCCTACAAGGTGCCGCGCCGCATCGTTGCCGTCGAGGAACTGCCGAAGTCCCTGCTGGGCAAGGTGCTGCGCCGTTCAGTCCGGGAGCTCTTGGCCGATACCAAATAGGGGAAGCGGAACACTACCTATTGACGCTCTGAAGCTGTTGCGTTGGAATAGTAAGTAGGCTTGGGATTCCAGGCCGGGTCGCCAAAAGGGCCCTCACAAAGGCTCATCCGGAGTTTGGCGTGCGCCGTCACCGGCCGATCGGCTCATCATTCCTCCGCCGTTCGTCCTTCGATGCATCCGGCATACTCCGGCCCAACGTGAATAAGCACCGGACAACGGTGAAGGTTCGCAGCTGAAGGAGAACAGCATGATCAGCAATCAGCAAGTCGAAGGCCTCATGGCCGGTTCAGGTAACGTACTGGGTCCCAACGGCGACAAAATTGGCGCGGTTGGAACGTTTTACTTGGATGATCAGACCAACGAACCCGCCTGGGTGACGGTCAACACCGGCCTTTTCGGCACCAACGAGTCCTTTGTTCCGCTTAGCGAGGCAACCGTTGAAGGCGTGGACGTGCTGGTGCCGTATTCCAAGGACGAGGTCAAGAACTCTCCGCAGGTGGAATCCGACGGATCCATCTCGCCGGAGGAGGAAGTGACGCTCTACCGCTACTACGGATTCACCTACGACGACGGCTCGTCCGACAGCAGCTCAATGGGCGCCGGCACGGGCACCATGACCGACAGCCGGTCCGGCACCGGCATCGACGAGGACTTCACGCGCTCCGGTGCGGGGGACTCCTCCGGAACCGTGGGCCACGACACCTCCGGTCCCACCACCGACGACGCCATGACCCGTTCGGAAGAACGGCTCGACGTTGGAACCCAGAGCCGGCAGACCGGCAAGGCGCGGCTGCGGAAATACGTCGTCACCGAAACCGTGACCACCCAGGTTCCGGTCAGCCACGAAGAGGTCCGCGTCGAGCGCGAGCCGATCACTGATGCGAACATCGACGCCGCCACGTCGGGCCCGGAGCTCAGCGAAGAAGAGCACGAGGTGACGCTGCACGCCGAGGAGCCGGTGGTCAGCAAGAAGACCGTTCCGGTGGAGCGGGTCCGGCTCGACACCGAGACGGTCACCGACACCGAAAGCGTGACTGAAGAAGTGAGCAAGGAGCAGATCGACACCGATGTGGACGGCTCACCGCGCCGGTCCGGCAAGTCGGGAACCGACAAGTCAGGCGGATCCGGCTCCGGACACTAGTTCCGGGCACGCCTGATGGGGAAATGATTCACGGACAGCAGCTCCGGCTTCGGCCGGAGCTGCTGTCCGTTAAGGACGGCCCCGCTGGTCGGGCGCCGGGTGCTGAACCGCCACCTGCCGCGCGGTCCGCTCCAGCACCTCCCGGCAGGCCAGGATGGCCGGGCGCCGGCTGCCGGCCCGCCGTGCGGAGGTGAAGATGCTGCGCCGCGGCTTGCCGTCAAGCTCCAGGAGCTGCACGCTCGGCTCCCGTCCGGTCCAGACGAGGTCAGGCATCAGGGCCACGGCGTTGCCGGACTCGATCAGGCGGATCTGGGCCTGCAGGTCGGCGGTTTCGTAGCGGACATCCGGTTCGAAACCCGCCCGCCGGCACGCCTGCTCCGCCCAATGGCGCGAAGCAGCACCCCGCGGCTCCATCACCCACGGCAGCTCCGCGGTGTCGGCCAGCGTCTGCACCGGCGGAAAGCCCGCATGGGGTGCGGCGAGCCGAATGGCATCCGAGGTCAGATGCACGCGGTCCAGCTCCGGATGCCGCACGGCGGCATGCCCGGGGTATTGCTCCGCAATCACCACGTCGAAGTCCCGCGCCCAGGTTTCGTACAGTGCCGTCTCCGGCTCGCGCTGCACCATTTCCACCCGCAGCTCCGGATGCTCCTGCCGCAGGATGGACAGGGCTCCCGGCATGAGGGCCAGGGCCGCTGACTGGAAGACCGCCACCCGGATGCGCCCGGTGACGGTGGTCAGGGACGACGCCAGGTCCGCTTCGGCCCGTTCCAGCGACTCCAGGATGTCTGAGGTGTGGCTGACCAGGATTTCCGCCTGCGGGGTCAGTTGCACTCCGCGTCCGGTTTTTCGCAGCAGCTGCACGCCGACGTCCTTCTCCAGCAGGGCCAGCTGCTGGGAGACGGCGGAGGGGCTCAGGGACAGCGCCTCCGCCACGGCGGCCAGCGTCCCTCGCACCTTAACCTCCCACAGGAGGTTCAGCCGGCGCACATCCAGCAAGGGCTTCCTCCGATGTTTTTCCGATAAACCAAATCATTAGTAAATCTAACTTATATGCGTAAGAAAACTAACCTTTGCCTTACGCAAATTAGCGCGGATACTTGGAGAAGAATCAATCAGTCGCACGTTGAAAAGAGCTGGCCGCCATGAGCAACATCGTCACCGAAACCACCGCCGGTCCGGACGCACCCCAGGCCCTGGCCGGTGAAGCAGTTGCCCTCGTCCGCCGCTGGCTGGCCGAAGCCGCAAGTGTGCCGGTGGACGCCTCGGCAGCCCAGCTCGCCGGAGTCTTGAAGGACCCGTCCGGACTGGATTTCACCGTGGGATTTGTCGACGGCGTGATCCGTCCCGAGGACCTGCGGGTTGCCGGTCGGAACCTTGCTGCCCTGGCGCCCCGGGTGCCCGGCTTCCTGCCCTGGTACATGCGCTCGGCAGTTCGCCTCGGCGGCGTCATGGCCCCCGTGCTGCCCCAGGTTGTCATCCCCGTGGCCCGCAAGGTGCTGCGCCGCATGGTGGGCCACCTGATCGTCGATGCCACCGATGCCCGGCTGGGCAAGGCCATCACCGACATCCGGAAGGACGACGTCCGGCTGAACATGAACCTGCTCGGCGAGGCCGTGCTGGGCGAACGCGAGGCCGGACGCCGCCTCAAGGGCACCCATGACCTCCTGGCCCGGGACGACGTCGAGTACGTCTCCATCAAGGTGTCCTCCACCGTGTCCCCGCACTCGCACTGGGCGTTCGACGAAGCCGTCGAGCACGTGGTGGAAAGCCTGACTCCGCTCTACCGCCAGGCCGCCTCCTTTGCCCGGAAGAAGTTCATCAACCTGGATATGGAGGAGTACAAGGACCTGGAGATGACCATGGCGGTCTTCACCAGGTTGCTGTCCATGCCCGAGTTCAAGGATCTGGAAGCCGGCATCGTCCTGCAGGCGTACCTCCCCGACGCCCTGTCGGCCATGATGCGGCTGCAGGAGTTCGCCGCCGCACGCCGGGCCGACGGCGGTGCCGCCATCAAGGTGCGCGTCGTCAAGGGCGCCAACCTGCCCATGGAACAGGTGGAGGCATCCCTGCACGGGTGGCCGCTGGCCACCTGCGGCACCAAGGCGGAGACCGACACCAACTACAAGCGGGTCATTAACTACGCGCTGCAGCCCGAGCGCGTCGCCAACGTCCGCGTCGGCGTGGCCGGCCACAACCTCTTCGACGTCGCGTTCGCCTGGCTGCTGGCCCAGCAGCGCGGAGTCGCCGACGGCATCGAATTCGAGATGCTGCTGGGCATGGCCACCGGCCAGGCCGAGGTCGTCAAGCGCGACGTCGGATCGCTGCTGCTGTACACCCCGGTGGTGCACCCGGCGGAGTTCGACGTCGCCATCGCCTACCTGATCCGGCGCCTGGAAGAGGGCGCCAGCTCCGAGAACTTCATGTCCGCAGTCTTTGAGCTCAGCGAAAACGAGGCGCTGTTCGAACGCGAGAAGCTGCGCTTCCTCACCTCCCTGGCGGACCTCGATGATGCCGTTCCCGCCTCCAACCGGGTCCAGGACCGCAGCCAGCCGCGCCCGGCAGATTCGCGCGGCGCCGACGCCGCGAACACTGACTTTTCCAACACCCCCGATACTGATCCGGCCCTGCCGGCCAACCAGGCGTGGGGCGGGGCCATTCTGGAGCGCATCGAGGATTCCGTCCTCGGCGTGGCCGCCGTCGCCGACGCGCAGATAACCGACGAAGCGGCACTGACCGCCGTCATTTCCACCGGCGTCGATTCCGCGAAGGGCTGGGCAGCCCTCAGCGGAACCGAACGCGCCGAGATCCTGCACTGCGCCGGAGCCGCTCTGGAGGACCGCCGCGCGGACCTGATGGAAGTCATGGCCGCCGAGACCGGCAAGACGCTGGACCAGTCGGATCCCGAAGTTTCCGAAGCCATCGACTTCGCGCACTACTACGCCGAGCGCGCCAAGGACCTGGAAACCGTCGACGGCGCCCGGTTCATTCCCGCACGCCTGACCGTGGTCACACCGCCGTGGAACTTCCCGGTCGCCATTCCCGCCGGCTCGACCCTGGCGGCCCTGGCCGCCGGCTCCGCCGTCATCATCAAGCCGGCGCGGCAGTCAGCCCGCAGCGGCGCGGTCATGGTGGAGGCCCTCTGGGCAGCCGGTGTTCCCCGCGACGTCCTGCAGCTGGTGCAGCTGGGCGAGCGCGAACTCGGCCGCCAGCTGGTCGCCCATCCGTCAGTGGACCGGGTGATCCTCACCGGCGGTTACGAAACGGCCGAACTTTTCCGTTCGTTCCGCGCCGATTTGCCGCTGCTGGCCGAGACCTCCGGCAAGAACGCCATCATCGTCACGCCCAGCGCCGACTTCGACCTGGCCGCCCGCGACGTCGTCGCCTCCGCCTTCGGGCATGCGGGCCAGAAGTGCTCCGCGGCCTCGCTGGTGATCCTCGTCGGCTCGGTGGCCCGGTCCCCGCGCTTCCGCAACCAGCTGGTCGACGCCGTGCAGTCCCTGAAGGTCGGCTATCCGGTGGACGCCGTGACGCAGATGGGTCCGGTCATCGAGCCGGCCGCCGGCAAGCTGCTGCGCGGCCTCACGGTCCTGGGCGAGGGCGAGTCCTGGCTGATCGAACCGAAGCAGCTTGATGACAGCGGCCGGCTGTGGAGCCCGGGGGTGCGCACCGGCGTGCGCGCCGGCTCCGAGTTCCACCTCACCGAGTACTTCGGTCCGATCCTCGGCGTGATGACCGCAGCCACGCTCGAGGAGGCCATCGCCCTGCAGAACCAGATCGAGTACGGCCTCACCTCGGGGCTGCACTCCCTGGACTCCGCTGAAATGGACGTCTGGCTGGACAGCGTTTCCGCCGGCAACCTTTACATCAACCGCGGCATCACCGGCGCGATTGTGCAGCGCCAGCCCTTCGGTGGCTGGAAGAAGTCAGCGGTGGGCGCGGGCACCAAGGCCGGCGGCCCGAACTACCTGATGGGCCTGGGCCAGTGGGAACCCGCCCCCGCCACCGGCGCCGGTGCCCCCGTCCGTCATCAGGGAGCCGCCAAGATCCTGGCCGCGGCTGTTTCCGGCAGTTTTGCTGCCGACACCGACTTCCTGCACCGGGCACTGAGCAGCGACGCGGCAGCATGGGCCGAGGAATTCGGCACTGCCAAGGATGTCTCCGCGCTGAGCGCCGAACGCAACGTCTTCCGTTACCGGCCGCTGCCCGTGACCGTCCGGCTGTCCGAAGATCAGCCGCTCTCCGCCCTGCTGCGGGTTGTGGCCGCAGGACTGCTGGCCGGTTCCGCGCTGCGCGTGTCCACCGGCGTGGAACTGCCGCTGGCCGTCCGTGCGCTGCTGACCGAACACGGGATATCGGTGGCGGAGGAAAACGACGCCGCGTGGCTGGCCTTTGCCGCCGGTTTCGATCCCGCGCTCCACGGCACCCGCATCCGCCTCATCGGGTCCGGCGCGTTGGCACTGGCGGGGGCCCTGGGAGGCCGGCCGGACGTGGCTGTTTATGCGAACCCGGTCACCGAGGCCGGCCGCGTCGAGCTGCTGCCGTTCCTCCACGAGCAGGCCATCAGCATTACCGCTCACCGCTTCGGAACGCCCAATCATCTGTCTGACGCCCTGATCTAGGGCAGGACCTAAGGTCGGGCAAAAGTCCCGGAAGAGACGGCACCGGGTCTATCCCGGTGCCGTCTTTTGTTGTTACGGTGTGGCCATGGAACTCATTTACGAGTAGGGCCGTGCCCGGACCGGGCCGCCGGAGCAGCCAGTTTGAACTGAGTCATTTGCTGCTTCCCCCGGCCGCACGCACCCGCTATTTCGCAGACAGCATCCACCCATCGCCGGGTGCGCTTGTCCAGTGTGCGCAGCAGTGGCCGTGCTCCGTCCCCGACCGTTCCGCTGCAGCCTCCGCGTCTTCCGCGGCTTGCCTGTCCGGAACGGTGAGGACCTGCCCGCCTGCGCAATACCAGCGAAGCTCCCGGCCCCTACTTGAAGATCCGGAGACCACCATGACGTCCAAGAAACACCACTCGAATCCTCTGACCGCGCCGGCGCAGACCGTGCCGGTCCTATCCGCGCCGGCACCGGGGGCACCGCTGGAGGCAACGGTGAACATGGCTCCCGCGGCGGCGGCCAAGCTGACCGGCGAGAGTCCGGAAAGGACCGCCGCCTCCTTGGCCGCAGAAAGCGCCCTGCCCGGATGGCAGAGCTTGGGCAAGGACCACAAACCCACGCATGCCAACGGCAAGCAGGGCCGAAGGGAGAAAAAAGTGCGCTGGTAGAGCGCCGGCGCAGCCGCAAAACTGCCGCCAATAAGTGCCGCCAATAACTGGCACAGGGACCCGGGCTTCCAGTCCGGGTCCCTGTGCAAGCCGGTCCGGCGGTGCCATCATTGACAGCCACAGCCACAGCCACAGCCACAGCCACAGCCACAGCCACAGCGGACCGAAGAGGCTCACATGCTGCTCAACAGGAAAACCGCCGTCATCTACGGCGGAGGAGGAGCGGTCGGGGGAGCGGTGGCCCGTGCCTTCGCCCGCGAGGGGGCCCGTGTCTACCTGGCCGGCCGCAGTCCGGAGAAGCTGGAGGCCGTGGCACGGGAGATCCGCGCCGACGGCGGGCTGGCAGAGACGGCGCTGCTGGACGCCACCAACGCGCAGGCCGTGGATGCGCATGCCAAGGATGTGGCGGCAGCCTCCGGGAGCCTGGACATCTCGATGAACGTGATCCAGCACGGCGATGTCCAGGGTTCGCCGATGGTGGACATGTACGTGGAGGATTATCTGCGCCCGGTATCCACCGCGGTGCAGTCCATGTTCCTGACAGCCAGGGCAGCCGCCAGGCATATGATGCGGCAGCGGTCAGGCGTGATCCTGGCGTTCGGGGGCTCCGGCGACACGACGCCGGGAAACTACTACGGCGGGCTCATCACTGCGTTCGAAGCCATTGAGGCGATGCGGCGGCAACTGGCCGTCGAGCTCGGTGAATACGGCATCCGCGTGGTCACGCTGCGCAGCGGCGGCATTCCGGAATCCCTGCCGGCGGACCTGGACGGCCGCGAGGATATAACCAACAGCATTGTCGAAGCCACGCTGCTGCGGCGGGCAGCAACACTGGAAGAGGTGGGTTATGCGGCAGCGTTCGCGGCCTCGGACAAGGCGGCCAGCATGACAGCCGCTACCTTGAACATCAGCGCCGGAGCCTTGATGGACCGCTAGCCGTGTTCGCCGGGCCGGAGCTGCCAGAGCCGGTACTCGTCAGCATGGACCAGCGCCCGCTTTCCGGCGGCGGTGCGGATCCAGACGGCGCCGATCCCCGGAGCGACATCCTGCACCCGGCCGCGGTGGTGGACAACGCTGAGGATCATGGCCTCAATTTCATCGCCCCGCTGAAGGTCGTTGAGATTCCGAACCCGAACGCGGCGGTGATTTGGCGGCAGTGTCACGGGAGCCTCCTGGACGCAGGCGGGGAAAGTTCCACTGATTTGAATTGCAGTACTTAAGCGTGGACCGATTCCGTTAACGGAATATTTCCACCGGGAAACCGAAGGATGAAATCTTTCGGTTACGCAGGGATCTTCCAGATGGTGAAATCCTCGACGCTGACGGCGGTCCGGGTTCCGGCGTCGTCCTCGCGGATCCAGACGGTGCCCAGACCCGGTGCGGTGTCGCGGACTTCTCCGCGGTAATACACTTCGCTTCCGCTGCGGACCTCGATGTGGTCCCCGCGGCGGATGGCGCGGATGTTTCGGACCCGCTTGGCGCGGGCAGGCTTGGAACGTGTGGGTGTGCTGGGCGTGCTGACAGCTGGCACGGGCTCTCTTTCGCTTGACTAGTTATGTCAACTAACCCGGCAGCAGAATTATTCCGGTCCTCAGCGAGGGCTTTTTCAACGGTGTCCCTGACGCCCTGATTTCCACCGCGTACGATCAAGGACATGGATATCGTGGACTTCCTGCTGACCCGCTTCCAGGACGATGCCGCGGAGTCCCGCAAGCTCCTGACGGCCCGAGGTGTTTCCCCTTCCGACCGCTGGTATGAGGAGCGGCTGCTGCGCGAATGCGAGGCCAAGCTAATGCTGATCGAGATTATTGGCGGTGCCAGACGCAACGCCCTCGCCCGGATGGTCATGGATCCGGACGGCCAGGGGAAGCAGTTCGCGGACGAGCTGGAATGGACAACCCTGGCGCTGGCGGCCATGGCTGCTGCCTACCAGGACCATCCGGATTATCAGGATGTCTGGCGGCTCACCGAAAAGCGGAGCTGACCCCGGCCAGAGGCTCCGGAGTGGGCGCCGGGGCATCCGAAGCCTTAGATTGATTGTCATGACTTCACCGAACTCCACAGACCTTCCGGCCGAAAGCAGCACGCTGCTGCGTGAGCTCGCAGCCCAGCACCGCGTTGTCACCACCTTCAAGGGATGGGACGGAACGCCCCGCGAGGTGTCGGATGAAACCCTGCGCAGGGTGCTCTCCGCGCTTGGAGTCGGAGTGGAGTCCGAGGAAGAGTTGGCGGCGTCCCTGGCTGGCGGGCGGCTGGCACCGTGGCGACAGACTCTGCCCGGCGCCGTCGTCGTTCGCGAACACAGGAGCCACTCCGTCGCCGTGCACACCCCCGCGCGGAAGGAAAACCGCGTCTGGATAACGTTGGAAGACGGGAACCGCCGGGAGATCGAGTGGCCGGCGGTTCCCAGCGAGGAACTGGATGTCGACGGAACCCGGATCGTCCGCACCATGGTGCTGCTGCCCGACGACCTGCCGCTGGGGTGGCACCGACTGGAGGTTGAGGGCGGCGGCGGTCAGGCCGAAACTGTCCTGGTCGTCACGCCGGAACGCCTGACGACGACGGCGGAGCTCTCCCGCCGCCGCGCCTGGGGGCTGATGGCGCAGCTGTACTCGGTGCGGTCCTCCCGGTCCTGGGGGATCGGCGACCTCAACGACCTGGCGGATCTGGCCGCGCTCTCCGGAGCCGACCATGGTGCCGGGTTCATCCTGATCAACCCGCTGCACGCCGCCGAACCCGTGCCGCCGCTGGAGCCGTCACCGTATCTGCCGGCCACGCGGCGCTTTTTCAATCCGCTCTATATCCGGGTGGAAGACATACCGGAGTACGGCTACCTTCCCGGCGAGGCCAGGGCAAAGGTCGAGGACGCGGCACGTACCCTGGGCGCGGCGAACCTGTCGGCGGAGCAGCTGGACCGGAACTCCACCTATGCGGCCAAGCTGGCAGCGCTGGAAGACATTTTCGCGGTGCCGCGCAGTTTTGCCCGGGAAAAGCAGTTTGAACAGTTCTGTGCCCTGGAAGGCCAGGGGTTGGAAAACTTCGCCCTGTGGTGCGCGCTGACGGAAACGCTGCCGGCCGGAGCTCCGGAATGGGAGCGGATCACCGGACCCGACAGCCCCTACGTGCAGGAACACGGTGCCGAGCTTGCTGCCCGCGGACAGTTCTACAAATGGCTGCAGTGGATCTGCGATCAGCAGCTCGAAAACGTCCAGTCAGTTGCCCGCCGCGCCGGCATGGCCATCGGCGTCGTCCATGACCTCGCCGTTGGCGTGCATCCGGCCGGAGCCGACGCCTGGATGCTGCGTCCGGTCCTGGCGCCCGGCGTGTCCGTGGGCGCACCGCCGGACATGTTCAACCAGCAGGGCCAGGACTGGAGCCAGCCCCCGTGGCATCCGCAGCGGCTGGCCGACGCCGGTTACCTGCCGTATCGGGACATGCTGCGCACGGTGCTGCGGCATGCCGGCGGCATCCGCGTCGACCACATCCTCGGACTGTTCCGGCAGTGGTGGATTCCGTCCGGATCTTCTCCGGGCGACGGCGCTTATGTGCACTTTGACCACGAAGCCCTGATCGGAATCCTGGCGCTCGAAGCCGAACGCGCCGGCGCCGTCGTCATCGGCGAGGACCTGGGGGTGTTCGAGCCCTGGGTGCAGGAATACCTCGGGGAGCGCGGCGTGCTGGGTACGTCCATCCTGTGGTTCGAACAGACGGAGACCGGTCCGCGCCTGCCGGAGGAGTACCGGCAGGGGGCACTGACCACCGTGAACACCCATGACCTGCCGCCTGCCGCAGGCTACCTGGCCGGGGAACACGTGGACCTCCGCGCGTCCCTGGGCCTGCTGAGCCGCCCGGTGGAGGAGGAGCGGGAGCTCGACGCCGCGGCTCAGGAAGCCCTGCTGTCCCTGGTGCGCACCCGGGGGCTGCTGGCGGATACGGGTGCCGTCGGCGCCGAGAAGATACAGCAGACCGTCGAGGCGCTGCATTCCTTTATCCTGCAGACGCCGTCGGTGCTCCTCGGGGTGTCCCTGACCGACGCGGTGGGGGAGCGGCAAACCCAAAACCAGCCCGGCACGGGGGACGAATATCCCAACTGGCGCATCCCCCTGTGCGGACCGGACGGGCAGGCCATCCTGCTCGATGACCTGCCGTCCAACGACCGCTTCAACTCCTTGGCGAACCTGATGCAGCGGTCGATCTAGGACTCCAGCTTCATGGCCTTGCGCAGGGTCAGCGCGCCTCCGCTCTGCATGACGGCGCGGCGGTAGATGTTTTCGCTGAACCGCAGCAGGGCGTAGGCCGCGGCCAGGGCAATGCCGAGGGACAGGAAGGTTTCCCACAGCGGAATCTCGCTGTTCAGCATCCGGATGGGCATGGCGACGGAGGAAACCACCGGAACGAAGGAGGCGATGACCAGCAGCTGTCCCTCGGCGAACATGCCGGCAAACAGTGCCGCAAAGATGACGCCGAGGACCGGTGTGGAGCTGTTGTTCAGGTCTTCGCTGCGGCTGGCCATGGCACCCAGCATGGCCCAGGCGGATGCCAGGATCATGAACCCGGCGAGGAAGAACACCAGGAACCAGCCGGAGGCCGGAATGATCATTCCCACCATGTCCGCGGTGTCCGTGAAGTTCAGCGCCAGCAGGGCAGCCCCGCCGTACAGCGCCAGCTGGACCATGGCCAGGACGGTATTGCCCGCCACCTTGCCGTAGAGCAGCTGCCGGATGGGAATGGCGGTGGCGAGGATTTCCACGACCCGGTTCTGCTTTTCCTCCAGGACCGAGCTGGCGATGGCCATGCCGAAAATGATGGCCGACATGTAGAACAGGAAGCTGAAGGCAAAGCCGACGATGGTGGCCAGCAGGGCGTTGTCGGCATCGCCGTCCAGCAGTTCGTCCTCCAGTTCGCTTCCGGCCAGCAGCTCCGTGCCGGTCATTCCAGCCGCTTCGGCGTTGTCATTAATAACGGTGATCCGCAGAGCTTCAGCGACCGATGAGCGCAGTCCGCTGTCGATTTCCTCGTCGCCCACCAGTGTCCAGGTGCCGTCGGAGTCCTGCAGCAGCGCGGCGTCGGCCTCCCCGTCGCTGACCAGGTTCCGTGCAGCCTCGGGGGAGTCGGCAGTAACCGCCTCAAATTCGGTGCTGCCGTCAGCGGAGGCACTTTGGCCGGCGGTGTCCACCACCGACGCTCCGGACCCTGCGGTCACGGCCACGGTGTAGTCGGTGCCGCGGTTGGCCATGTAGGCGTTGAACACCACGGCACCCACGATCAGCACAAGGGTGACCACAGTGGAAATCAGGTAGCTGCGGTCGCGGGCCTTCACCATAACCTCGCGCAGGGTGACGATGGCCCAGGGGGGAGTGTTGTCCTCCGCCGGTTCCGGCCGTTGAGGCGCCGAGGAATCAGGGCGGCGGGTCTCGGTGGTGCTCATGCTGATACCTCCCGGTAAATTTCGCTGAGTGACGGCCTCAACGGCGTGAATTCTTCAACCGTGCCGCGGGCCAGGGCGGCGCCGAGCACGCGCTGGGCGGTGGTGTCGCCGTCGAACTCGAGCACTGCCGTGGGTCCGGCTACGTCAATAACCTCCAGGCCGGGCTCGTCCCGCAGCCAACCGGCATCCGGGGAAATGGTGATGCGGTGCCGGCGGGGCGCTTCGGCGCGCAGCTGCTCGCTGGATCCGGAGGCCATGACCTTTCCGGCCTTGAGCACCACCAGGTTGTCGCAGAGCCGGTCCACGAGGTCCAGCTGATGACTGGAAAACAGGACGGGGACACCTTCGCGGGTACGCTCGCGCAGCAACTCCACCATGGAATCGACCGCGGCAGGGTCAAGCCCGGAGAACGGCTCGTCCAGGATCAGCACGCTGGGCCGGTGCAGCAGCGACGCGGCGATCTGCACCCGCTGCTGGTTGCCCAGGGACAGCGACTCCAGCTTGTCCTTGTGCCTGTCGGCCAGAGTGAACCGTTCCAGCAGATCCATGGCTTCGGTGCGGGCGGCAGCTGAGCTCATCCGGTGGAGCTGGCCGAGGTAGACCAGCTGGTCCAGGATGGGCTGCTTGGGATAGAGCCCCCGTTCTTCGGGCATATAGCCGAAGCGGGACCGGTCAGCGGCGGTCACGGGGGAGCCGTCGAGGAGCACCTCGCCCCCGGTGGCCGTCAGCACCCCCATGATCATGCGCATGGTGGTGGTCTTTCCGGCGCCGTTGCCGCCCACAAATCCGGTCATTTGGCCGGACGGGACGTCGAACGTGACGCTGTCCACCGCCGTCTTGTCCCCGAATTTCCGGGTGAGGTCTTGAACCTGCAGCATGGGGGCTGCTCCTTTCCCGGCAGGCCGGGCGTCGTCAGGGGTAACTTCTCCCTCGACTTTAGTTCCGGCCGCGGCTGCTGGGATCGGCCGGACGGGTGAAGACCTGGAGTCAGCGGTGCCGGTCGCCGGGCATTTCAGCAGCGGTCTCCCCCGGAAGGATGAGGCCGGATTCGTAGGCGAACACCACGGCCTGCACCCGGTCGCGGACCTGGATTTTGGCGAGCAGGTTGGAAACATGCGTCTTGACCGTTGCCTCGGCCACGAACATGCGGGAAGCGATCTCGGCGTTGCTGCATCCGGCGGCCACATTTACCAGGACTTCGCGCTCCCGGGACGTCAGGGATTCCAGGAGCTTGCGGTGGTGAGCGGAAAGGGGAGCCGGTGTCCCGGCGGCCGCGGGCGCCTGTTCGGACCCCAGCTGGCGGGCGAACCGCTCGATGACACGGACCGTGACTTCCGGTGCAAGCAAGGCATGGCCGCTGGCCACGGCGTGCACCGCCGCCACCAGGTCATCCGGGTCGGCGTTCTTCAGCAGGAAGCCGCTGGCACCGGAGCGGATGGCATCAAAGAGGTAGTCGTCGCGTTCAAACGTGGTCAGGATGATCACCTTGGCCAGACCGGCCTGCACCACCTCCTCAGTGGCCCTGATTCCGTCCAGCACCGGCATCTGCACATCCATCAGGATTACGTCCACGGGGTAGGCCGCGGCGAAGTCCACTGCCTCGCGGCCGTTGGCCACCTGCCCCACAACCTCGACGTCATCTTCCACCGAAAGCATCATGGCGAAGCCCGCACGCACCAACGCCTGATCATCCGCCAGCAGGACCCGGATCGGTTCCATAACGTGCGTTCACACCCTTTCGTCGGGGAAAGCCCCCCTGGCCGCAGGGGCTGTACCGCCTGCGGAAATTACGGTACCGCTAAAGCGGCCGGAGCGGGGTTCAGCGAATCGGAACCCGGACCCGCACCCGCCAGCCGCCGCCGGTCCGCGGTCCGATTTCGGCGGTTCCGCCGTGCAGGGCTGCCCGTTCCCGGATTCCCCGCAACCCGAAGCCGGAGCCGGAGGCCGCACCGGAACGCGGCCTGCCGTCGTCGACCGTTTCCACTTCCAGCCAGCGGGCGTCGCCGGACGAGCCGGTGCGCAGGGCGACGACGGCGGCGCCGGCGGTGGAATGCCGGCGCACGTTCGCCAGGGATTCCTGCACCGTGCGGTAGATCGACAGCGACAGCGGGGCGGACACCGAGTCCAGCGCGCCCGGAAGATCTTCGACCCGGGAAAAGGACACTTTGAGCCCGTTGGCGCGATGCTCGGCGACCAGCCCGTCCAGCTCCGCCAGGCCGGGCTCGGGCCGGCGGTGGATGCCGCCGTCGTTCGCGGGTTCCCCCTCGTCGGATGCGCGCAGCACCCCCAGCAGCGAACGCATTTCATCCACCGCCTCGCGGCTTGATTCCTCAATGGTCTGCAGGGCTGCGGCAGTGGTTTCGGGCTTCTTCGCCAGTACCCGGCGCGCAGCCCCGGCGTGGACGCCGATCACGGCGATGTGGTGCGCGACGACGTCGTGCAGTTCCCTCGCGATCCGCAGCCGCTCGTTGACCACGGCCTGGTGGGCCAGCACAGCGGACTGGATCTTGAGCTGCTCGGCCTGCTGGGAGAGCTGCTCGCGCTGGAGGGCGCTGCGCCAGGAGGTGCGGCCGAACAGAATCGCCCCGCCGAAGTAGGCGGCGTTGAGCAGGACGGTGTAGACCGCATACGAAACCATCGGCGACATCAGGCCGTCGTGGCTGTCGTTCTGCTCCTGGATTTCCTGAAGGAAGGCGTCGTAGGACTGCGAGACGGTGAAGGTAAGCAGCAGCCACAGGGCCATCGCCGCTATCACCAGCACCAGGGCAAGGTTCAGCAGGCGGCGGTTCCGCGACCACGCCACCGCGGCGTAGATCGCGGCGAAGTAGGCCGCCTGGAAGCCAAGCTGGGCGCCGAGGCCCGGCATGTACATGCTTAGGCCCAAGAAGAGGCCCGATGCCACGAGCAGCACGGTGATCGGAAAACGGCGCCTCACTGCCAGCGGCAGCACCATCAGCGCCATCACCAGATGCTGCACCCAGAAGGGGCGGTCATCGCCGCTCATGGCACCGAAGCCGCGGCTGCTCTCCAGCGCCACGGCGCTGATCAGTAAGACGAGGGCGGCGCCGAGCACATCCCGCCGCAGCTGCTCCCGCGTCGGGCCTGGGCGCTCCCAGTCCTCACCGGTTTGCCAGGGCAGCCGGGGAACTCGGGGAACCCGGGGAGTTGGGCGCGGCCGGCGGCGGGCCCCGGAACTGCTCCGGATGCCGGCGTGGGAGGCCGGGGAATCGATCATGGTGCCAGTCTAGGAGTCCGAGCGCTCCGGGAACTCCGCCGCAGGGATGAACGCCGTCCTGCGCGGAGCTCATCGGTCTGCGGCTTCGGCCTCGTAATCGTAGTGCTTGCTGTGGACGCCGTAATCAGGGTCCAGCTTGGAGCGGATCATCCGGTGCTCCACCGGATTCTCCACGCACGGGCTGCTGATGATCACATCAACGACCCGGTGGCCGTCGAGTTCCGCATGCCGGTAGCGCACCAGCGCCCGCAAATCGTTTTTCGTGTAGTTGATGACATGGACATCGCCGTTGCTGTCCGCGTCCTTCCGCAACTCGTCCTGCAGTGCCCACCCTTCCCCGCTCAGATGGGCGGCGAGGGCGTCCACTGCCGCCTGGGCCGGTGCATGGTCGGCATACCGCCCCAGTGCCCAGGCCTGCGCGCTCGTCATCGCGTTTGGATGCTCGTCCTGCACCGAGTCGAGGCAGGAGGCTTCCCGGAGCGATGCGACCTCGATCGGTGACCCTTCTCCTGCCTCTGCCAGGAGTTCGGGGAAGAGAGCTTCCAGCTCCGGCACGATGTCAGCGGCCGGCCGGCCTGCCGGGTCCGGGGTTTCGGAAAAGGGGTTCAAGGCGCAGCCTCCCAGGGCGAAAGTCAGCAGTGCCAGGGCGGCAAACCGGGGCAGCGCCGCAGAAAGGGGATTCCGCATCATCGTTCGGTACTTTCAATCGGAACAGAGGGCATACGGTCTCCCGCATAGTCCTCGGGCGTCTTCTCCAACGGACTGTACGGCCACAAGCCGCCCTCGTCCACGTACATTTCATCCGGAACGTACGGGTAAACGTTCCCGCCGTAGACGACTTGCCACATGTTTTGCATGGCAGTGGACTGCGGATGGAAATACTGTTCATGGCCCGAGACCAGCTCACCGCCCGAATCATGATTGATGAACCCGGAGTCCAGCCGGGTCACATCCATCTGTTCGGGGTCGCCGCCCTGGGACGCCCCGCTCAGGAGCAGAGCCGTTGAGATGGGATCATCCCGGGCCTGGATCCAGAACCGGTGGGCTTCCCGGTTCTGGGTGTCGCCGATGCTGCCGACGTCGTTTCCGACACCGGACGGCGCCAAATAGATGATGTTCGTGGAATCGAGGCCCTCCCGTTCGCCGGTCCCCACGAGTGCTGCTCCGGCGCTGTACCCGATGCTGGTGGTCCGAGTGCCGGCGGTCAGCTCGAGATCGACGGCGGCGTCGAAACCCGCCAGCAGGGGGCCGCCTGCCTCGTTGTACCGGGCGGAGGCGTTGTGCTTCACCTCATCCGGCAGATCCGTTCCCTGCCAGTAGAAGGAGAGATCCTGGGGGCCGCTGTCCTTCATCAGCTGGTTGAGCCGCAGCGAGTAGTCTTCCAGACTCGACAAGTCGGCGCCCGTTCCGGGCACCAGGATCGTACTGGTTTTGGTGGCGGGGGAGGGTGTTCCGTTCATGGTGACAACCCGGCCGTCTCCGTCCAAGCTCACCATCACTACCTGGACTCCGGCCAAGGCGGCGTGGTCCAGCCCCTCCTTCTTCCGGTTGAGCTCATCCCAGACGGAGCGCGCCGCGGAGTAGAGGGCCTGTTCGCCCGGGTTCGGCGCGAAGTTCTCCTTCTGAGGTTCACCACCCATGCCCGCCAGCTGCCTGGCCACTTCTTCCCGGTAGCCGGCAACGGTGACAATGTTGGCCACTGCCCGCTGGGCCAGGGGGACGCCGTTCATGTTTCCGAAGAGGGAGGGATACAGCAGCAGCAGCCTCCGTTGTTCGAGCGGATCCAGGGTCAGCCACTGCGTTCGGATGACGGTGATCCCTTCCGGCGCCAGGTCGGCGGCCAGGCTCCCCCGCGGCCGCTTATAGCCTCCGCCGCTGGCCAAACCCATGACGAATTCCGCGGTCTTTGATGCGGGCGTGTGGGGAAGTTTATTGCGCGCCAGGATCAGCGCCGCTTCCGGGTTGACCATGGACCACTCACGAAGCTCGTCGTCGGTGAGGGAGAGGATCGAGTCGACCACGGCCTCCGGATCGAGTTCCCCGAGGTCATCGAGGGTGGAGGTCAGCCCAACCCAGTCCGGAGCGGGCAGCACCGGCCCGCCGAGAGCGGCGATGACCTGCAGGGTTTCTCCGGTGCCGCCGGATATGCCGGCCAGGTCCGAGCTGACGGTTTCCAGCAGCCGCGTCCAATTCTGCTGCAGCGTCTGGACGCGCAGGTTGAAGGCGGTCCCGTCGCGGGCTGCGGCAGCGAGCAGCTCATCGTCGCCGGAGGCGTCAGCAGCCGCGGCTGACGTGCGCAGGCCGACCCCTTCCCCGGCCAGGATGTTGGCCTCCCGCTGCAGGGGCGGTCCCTGCGCTGCGAAATCTTCGAGCACAGTGCAGCCCGCCGAGAGTGCTATTGCCCAATCCATGAGCGGGTCACGAAGGTCGAGCAACGCGGAGTACACCCTGTCCTGGGTGGAGGTTTCCCGGTAGGCCTGCTGCAGTCCGTCCCACGTGGCCGAGACCGCGTCAAACAGGCTGACGGCGTTCGAGGCCCGGTCCCTCATGGTGGCTGCTGCCGCAGTGAGAACAGCCCAGGGGACATTGATATCGGGGAGCGCCTCGAGGTAAAACAAGGCGCTACTCCACCGGAGTTTCGGGCCGGGGGCGGCTAACCGGCGGTGCATAACCGGTGTGGATTTCCGCCAGGGAACGGAGCGCGGTGCTGCTCATCTCGCCGTCAGCTTCCACGAATGCCTGGGCGGCCTCCGCAACGGCGTCAGCCTTACGGAACACCAGGCTGGCCACCCGCTGGCCCAGGTCATCCCGCGGTGCCCAGAAAACCCCGAAGGCCTCGGCCACTCCTTCAGCCGTGCCGAACTGGCCGGCCGCCTCGTCGCCGCCGGCCCGCGCCTCATTTGCCGCCTGGTGCAGCGCGGTGCCGTCCACTGCAACCGCCATGAGCACCGCTTGGAGCGCAGATACGTCAATGTCGTACATGAAACCACCACCCCTGTTTCTGCGATCACTATAAGTGCGTTCCCCGGCATCAGGGACAGGGCCGAATTAAACCTGTGGACAACTGGCCCGGGCCTGCGCGGAGGACCCCGGAAGGTGTCGGTCGGGCTGTTGCAGGTGGGGCGGGAGCAACCGGCGGTGTGCTGGCGGGAAAGGAATGGTTTACTGCGTAGGTAGCAAGTTGGCACGAAGGCGGCCGGGCATCGGCGCGGATGACAGGACACAGAGCATGTTTGTTGAAGAAGCAAAGGCGATCCTCCCTGAATTGGTGGCGCTGCGGCGTGCCCTGCACCGGGAGCCCGAGACCGGGCTGGATCTGCCCAGCACCCAGGAGAAAATCCTGGCTGCGCTGGAGGGACTGAACCTGGAGATCACGTTGGGCGTCAAGGCGACGTCGGTGGTCGCCGTGCTCCGCGGCGCCGAGCCGGGGCCTGCCGTGCTGCTGCGCGGAGACATGGATGCCCTCCCGGTGGCAGAACTGACCGACCTGGAGTATGCCTCCACCAACGGCAACATGCACGCCTGCGGACACGACCTGCACGTGGCCGGACTCGTGGGGGCGGCCAAACTGCTTCACGCCCAGCAGGAGGACCTCTCCGGCAGCGTCATCTTCATGTTCCAGCCCGGGGAGGAAGGCCACGACGGCGCGAGTCTCATGCTGGACGAAGGAGTGCTCGACGCCGCGGGGGAGCGCCCCGTTGCTGCGTACGGGATCCATGTGCGGCCCGGTCCGCTCGGTGTTTTCCGCACCCGGCCGGGCACGCTGATGGCGGGGGCGAACGAACTGCGCATCACCGTGAAGGGATCCGGCGGCCACAGCTCGCAGCCGCAGACCGCCGTCGACCCCGTTCCGGCCCTGACCGAAATCGCCACGGCGCTGCAGACCATGGCCACCCGCAGGTTCTCCGTCTTTGACCCGATTGTCCTAACCGTCACTCAGCTCGAAGCGGGCGACGCCATCAACGTCATTCCGGACACTGCCAAGTTGGGGGCCTCGGTCCGCACGCTGTCCGACGAGTCGCTGGACCGCGTGATCGTGGAATCCACGACGCTCGCCGAGGGCATCGCCGCCGCGCACGGATGCAGTGTGGAAGTGCACTTCACCGTGCGCTATCCGGTGACGCGCAACGATGCCGGCCGGACACGGGAGGCCATCTCCGGGCTGCGCGAGATATTCGGTGAGGACCGGGTGCTGGAGTCCCGCGATCCGCTCATGGGCTCGGAAGACTTCTCCCTGATCCTCAACGAGGTTCCCGGCACGTTTATTTTCCTGGGAGCCACACCGCCGTCGCTGGACCCGGAAACCGTCGCCTGGAACCACTCCCCGCGGGTGCTTTTTGACGATTCGGTGCTGGGCGACCAGGCTGCCGCACTGGCCCAGCTGGCGTATAACCGGCTGACGTAGCAGCAGGCGTAGGCTCGGGCCATGGCTATTTCACACCTGATCACGGCCGCTGCCGAACCTGCTCCGCCCACCTCGAAGCCCCGGCGCCTGGGGGCCATTGCGCTCGGTTCGTTCCTGGCCTTCGCCGGGACCTCCCACCTGACCTTCGCCCGGGAGGAATTCCAGGCCCAGGTCCCGGGCTGGGTGCCGATGGACGACGACGCCGTCGTGCTGCTCTCCGGTGTTGAGGAGCTCAGCCTCGGTGCGGCGCTGATCCTGCTGCGCAGGCGCCGGGTGCCGGTGGGCCTGGCCGTGGCGGCGTTTTTCGTGGCGATTTCCCCCGGAAACATCTCCCAGTACGTGACGCACACCGATGCATTCGGGCTCGATACTGACCGGGCCCGGCTGGTGCGGCTGTTGTTCCAGCCGCTGCTGGTGCTTTGGGCGCTGTGGTCCACCGGGGCCTGGAAGGCGCTGCGGGCCGCGCTGAAGAAGGGCTAGCTGCGGGCCTTTTCCTTCGCTTTCCGGCGTTTCTCCCGACGGCGTGTACGCCTTGCACGGCGCTTTGCAGCCTCCCGCTCCTCCACCTCGAATTGGGCAGCCTCCCAATCCCGGTACCACCGGGGCAGCAGCACGGGGCGGAGGAACCGGGGCAGGAAGTAGATTTGGATGAACACTACCAGCGCGCAGGAAACAGCGGCTGGCTGCACGAGATACCCTGTCACCCCGGCGTCCATACCCAGCACCTCCAGCGCGAGGTGGATGTCCACAACGGTCATCGGCAGGCCGGCCCAAAACACCATAAACCCAAACCGGGAGTGCTTCGCCGTCGAAGGGTAGCTCGATGGACCAACCCAGTCTGTCCAACGCCCGGTGTAGGCCAGAATGCCTCCCGCCAGCAGGACCGGACCGAGGCATACGATCAGGGCGCCAAACAGAATGACGACAAACTGCGGTGGCGAGTCCATGGACGGTTACTCTAGGGGATCGCACTACAGACAACGGCATTTGCCCACGGCGCGCGGAGGCGTTCGCCGTCGGGCCTAGCCGCCGTTGGACTGGCGGATCCCGGTGCCCAGCGCTTCGAAGGAGTAGACGAATCCGCCGTCGGGCCCGCTGACCGTCATGTAGGCCTCGGAGGTGCCGGGCTTGATGGCCACATTGGTTGCGGAAGTCAGGCCCTCGGCGTCGTCCGCCGGCACCGAGACTGTGGACAGCAGTTCGCCCTGCGGGCTGTAGACGTAGATGCTGGGCTGCCCGTGGAACGCCTGGTAGATGTTTCCGCTCTCATCCACGGCGTTGGAGTCGATCTGGCTCTTGCCGCCATTGACCTGGACGCCGGGGTGGGACGTTTCCACGCGGGTCTTGTCCTCGCTGAGGCCCAGGTAGTCGATGCGGTTTTCCGAGTACTGGCTGACCCACAGGGCCTTGAAATCCTCAGTGAACGAGATTCCGTTGGGGGCAGGGAGGTCCCTGGCCAGGACCGTTGGCTGCGCGGTGTCCTTGTCGATCCGCACGATCCTGCCCTGGACCTCCGACGCCGGGCCGTCATGGCCGGTGGTGTCGCTGACGAAGAGGTGTCCTGCCTCGTCAAAGGCCAGATCGTCGAGTTTCGTGGAGGTGCCCTCCACATCGCCGCTGAAGAAGGTCTTCGGATCGGTGCCCTCAGCCGTGATGCTCTCGATCTTTCCGCCGACAAAGTCGGTCAGGTACAGCAGTCCGTCCTGCGGGCTGAACTGGGCCGAGGTGAAGGCGCTGGTTTCGTTGGTGTAGATTCCTTCGACCGTCTGCCCGTCGACGTCGACCTTCAGGACTTTCGGATCCCCCGGAGGCGCGGTGACGTCGACGACGAAAAGGCCGCCGTCGGGCCCGAACGTCGGTCCTTCGATCAGTGTCATGCCCGTTTCGGGGTGGACCTCGCTGACCTGGACGACCTTTTCGGCGGTCCGTTCGGCGCGCTGGCTGGGACCTGCCGTCGTGCTGTCGGTGTCCGGGGAGGTGCTTCCCGTGTCCAGGCCGGAACATCCGACGAGGGCGCCGATCATTCCGAGCGCTGCCATTCCGCGCCAGATGGCGGCGGGTTGCTTTGTGCGCTGTGACATCCTGGCGTTCTGTGACATTCAAGGCTCCGTTGCGGGTGGGGGTCCTCGGGTGGCCGAACGCCGCGCAGTGCTTTGCAGACCGGGGACAGCGGCCGCCCAAAGTGCTTAGGATCATCCTAATCTTTTTGCCGGGTCGGCCCGTAATTGGTGGGGCTGGCGGGATGCTGTCCGGAGCTCGGCGCTTTTGCCGGCTACCCCGCACGGATTCCCACTCTTTGATACCTGCCGGGGCTGCTGCGGCCCCATCAGTCACAGGAATAACGAAGAGTGGGAACGCGTGCCGGGAAGCGGACGTCATCCCCGACGAAACCTGCCCCTGCAACTATGAATTCCCAACGAAATCACAGAAGTGCTTGAGCTGGGGTTTCGTTTGAATCCCCGGCCCGGGGATGACTTCGTTGGCATCGAAGTCTTGTTCTTGCGACGGCCTGCCGTGCTGGGGAAACCGGACGGAATCCCTAGGCGGTATATCCGCATGCTGCTGACTGGAGCGTTTATCCCGGATCGAAAGAGTGGCATCAGGAGGGGATGTCACTAACGGTTACTGACTGCTCATTCCCATGGGACTTCGATTAGTTCGGTGCAGCAGAAAGTTGCGCGGTTTCCATGAAAATTCTGATCAGAGGGTTATCGGACTGCCTTCCAAGATTCCGGCAATCCCGTCTCGGTTTGTAGGGCAGGATAAAGGCTAGGCATTGGTTCTGCTGGCGCGATAGCTGTGCACCTTAATTTGGGGACGGCTTCAGCTCCGCATCCAACGCTTATCCGCCGTCCAGAACAGGGAAAACAGTTAATGTTGCAACATCGAGCAAATGGCGAACCACAGAAGGCAGCCCAGCCGGAACGTCAGCAAACCGGTTCAGCTGAGGTGGCAGGTGACATCGACTCACCGGCAGTATCGGCAGCAGGTCCTGCCGCACCACCCTCCGCGGCGGCAGGGTACGGCCAAAGCCAGCCTCCTCCGCCTGCTTCTCCCGGACAAACCGTTCATCCACCTGCCTCAGGCGCCGACTGGCGACCGGCGGAGGCGTCTTCGCGCGCAAGCCGGAAGCACCTGGTCTACGGGGCAGTCGGCCTCGGCTTTGGCCTGATCGCAGGAATCGGGCTGGGACAGATCAACATTCCCTTCTCCTCCAACGCTATTGAAGAGGCGGCTGAGTCCTGCAGCGTCACGGACACGTATGGCATCGACATCGGTGACAACGGACAGTCAATCTCCATGAGCAGTGAAGGAGAAGACTCCACCGGCGCCGACTATGCCGATATCTCCTGTCTTCTTGCTGAGATGGACATTCCGGACAGTGTGGAAAGCCGGATCGGGACCACCCGAGCGCTGGACGGACGCCAGAGCGCGGACTGGGACGAATTCACTGCATCCTGGGGTTATCACCCCGACAGCGGGCTGAACATCGTCGTCGAAATTACGGATTAGGAGCCTCGTCATGAAACCCCTTGAACAGGAAACAGACCTCGGTCGGTTCCCCGAAAACTCTGCTGTTGCCGCCGACACAAACGGGCCTCCCGGGCCTCCGGGGCCCCCTAAGTCTTCCGGGCCGAGGGCTCCTCGGACCGTGTCCGACCGCCCGAGCAAGCGAAAGGGCAAGGGCTGGGCGTTGGCGTTGACCTGTGTCGTGTTGCTTGGAGGCGGTGGTTTGGCGGGAGCGGCGCTGGTCGATCCGACCGGCAGCGATGAATATGTCGCATTGGAAGCTTCGACGAAGTCCCTTGAGACCGAACTGACAGAGATTGAAGCCGACTACGAGGTGCTTCAAGAAGACTACGACGTCATGGCGGACGGTATTAGGGCGCGGGAAGTCGACGTCGAGAAACGCGAAACTGCAGTGGCGACTTCCGAAGAGAAAGTGAAGGCTGCCGAAGCTACGGTCAAGGCTCGCGAAGATGCGGTCACCGGGGCAGAAAAGACTAAAGCTGCCAACACCGTCGGCGACGGCACCTGGGTAGTGGGACAAGATATTGCCCCGGGAACTTACCGTGCTTCACAGCCTGTCGGGTCCAGCTGCTACTGGGGTGTCTACCGCAGCGGATCCAACGGTGCAGACATCCTTGAGAACGACATTCCAGGAGGAGGGCATCCCGTCGTCACGCTGGCTGAAGGCCAAGACTTTAAGTCGGCGCGCTGCGGGACATGGGAAAAGCAGTAACCACTCCTGTTCGTTTGACCGGAGACCTCCGGGCGAAGGGTCAGACCATGGTCGCGTTCCCGGCGGAATCAAGGCCGGGCCGGACGCCGAACAACATCTGCTCGCGAAACTGCACCTGAAACAGAGGGCGACGGCGGCGCCTCCCGAAAGGGAAGCGCCGCCTTTTTTGGAAGCCCGGTCAACGACGGCCGGACCAATTCACTGGACCTCACGCCCCTGGAGAGGGCGACAGGCGCTTCTTTCCGGCGTGCAGCGGTTCCCCTGATCCGGCCGATGTCGCCTGCGGACTCGATACCGGCCGAAGGGGTGATCAACCCGCCCGACCAGGATCCGCGGGATGTCATGTTACCGACCTAAGTTACCGACCAGTAATATGGCGTGCATGCATCTACTCCTTCGCACGCTTCTGGTCCTCTTCCGCTCCCGCCGGCGCTCTGCATTGGGCTTTTTTGATACGTCATCGCTGCCGATGCGGGTGCTGCCCACTGACATCGACATCGCGATGCACCTGAACAACGGCATGTACCTGTCGCTGATGGACCTGGGCCGCTTCGACCTCATGGTTCGAAGCGGCTTCTGGGCCGCAATGCGCCGCAAGGGATGGAGCCCGGTGGTGGGAAACGAGACCATCAGCTTCCGCAAATCCCTGGAACTGGGCCAGCGCTACACGATCGAAACCAAGGTCATCGGATTCGACGACCGCGCCACTTACCTGGAGCAGCGGATGGTGGCCGACGGCGAAATCTACGCGCGTGCCTACATCGCCGCGCGCTTCGTGTCCAAGCAGGGGCCGGTCAGCAACGAGGACATCTTCAAGGCCGCCGGCGTGCTGCCGCCGGCCGATCTGGAAGTGCCGGAGTGGATCCGGCAGTGGCGGGAAGACGGTGCGCTCCCGAGCACCCGCCGGCCGGCGCCCCACACCTGGAACTGAGTCCTTCCCGCGGTGCCCGGGCCAGAACCGGGCGCACGCATACCGCTCGTCCGACCGGCGGCGTACATTGGCGCGCATGACTCTCTCCCTCAACATTTTCCTGAGCCTGGATGGCGTGATGCAGGGCCCGGGCGCCGCGGACGAGGACCGGTCCGGCGGCTTTGAACGCGGCGGATGGCTGGTGCCGCACATGGATGTGGGCGTGGGCCGGACGGTCACCGGCTGGTTCGCCCGGGGTGACTCGCTGCTCCTCGGGCGGAGCACCTACGAGATGATGCAGCCGTACTGGGAAGGGGTGACCGACCCGGAGGATGCAGTGGCCTACGCCCTCAACCACCTGCCCAAATATCTGGTCTCCTCCACCCTGACCAACCCGACCTGGAACAACACGCGGGTGCTTCAGGGGAACCCGCTGGCGGCCGTCGCGGCGCTGCGCGCGCACCGAGGCGAAATCCAGGTCCACGGCAGCCACCAGCTGGCCCGGACGCTGCACGACGCAGGCCTGGTCGATGAGTATCGGCTGCTGGTGTTTCCCGTCGTGGTCGGATCGGGCAAGCGGCTCTTTGAAACCGGAGCCACGCCTTCGGGCTTCCATCTCCTCGAATCGGAAACCCTGAACAGCGGCGCCCTGCATCTTCGGCTCAGGCCCATACCCTTCGGCAGCGGTGATTTCGAGGCCCGGACCGGGGCCTAAGACCAGCACCAAACCAAAGGGCGGAGCCGCGAGATGCGGCTCCGCCCTTTCGGTGGAACGTGCTGGGCTGTTCGCTAGGGCTGGGACCGGCGCGAGCGCCCGCCGGCCAGCATGACCAGCGGCACCATCAGCAGAAGCAGTGGGATGAGCACGGCCAGGACCTTCGGGGACGTGGCAATCTCGCCGGGGGTCATGGCGGAGGCGCTGGCCCTCATGGTCTCCGCGCCTTCGGAGATTTCCCCGTTGCCGCCGTCGAGCGTTTCACTGCCTTCGGCCAGTTCCTTGTTGCCTTCGGCCAGATCTGCGGCGCCTTCCTTCAGATCACCCGTTCCTGTGGTCAGCGTCTTGCCGCCGTCGTCGAGCTTCACGACGCCGTCGGAAAGGCTGCCGCTGCCGGTAACCAGCTTGCCGGTGCCGTCGGCGAGAGTCACTGTGCCGTCGTAGATCTTGGCGTTGCCCTCGGCGAGGGTGTAGGCGCCGGTTTCCAGGGTGGCCAGTCCGGTGGTCAGGCTGCCGGCTCCGGTGGCGAGCTTGCCGTTGCCTTCGGCGAGGGTGTGGGCGCCGGTTTCCAGGGTGGAGAGACCGGTGGTCAGGCTGCCGGCTCCGGTGGCGAGCTTGCCGTTGCCTTCGGCGAGGGTGTGGGCGCCGGTTTCCAGGGTGGCCAGTCCGGTGGTCAGGCTGCCGGCTCCGGTGGCGAGCTTGCCGTTGCCTTCGGCGAGGGTGTGGGCGCCGGTTTCCAGGGTGGCCAGTCCGGTGGTCAGGCTGCCGGCCCCGGCAGCGAGCTGAAGGTTGCCTTCGGCGAGGGCACCGGCGCCGATTTCGAGTTGAACCAGGCCGGTGTTGAGTGCCGCAGCGCCTGTGGAAAGATCCCCGGCGCCGACGTGGAGCGCTTTCACACCCTCAGCTGCGGTTGCAGCACCGGTTGCCAGGGCAGGAGCCTTGCTGTTGAGAACTTCCAATCCTGCCGAGACGGCATCGGTTCCGTACAACAGGCCGGGGTTGGCTGTGGTTCCATTGCCCTGCAGCCCGAGGTCGATGCCGGCCACCAGGCGTTCCAATCCTTCAAGTTTGTCCGCGGCCAGGCGCATGCCGTCCGCCTGCTCCTTGCCAATCAACGGCTCAAGCTGGGCAGCCCCCGCTCGAAGCTCGGCCGCGCCCTGGGAGACTCCCTGCGGGCTGTAGGGGCTCAGATCGGCCCTGATCTGCTGGGCAACCGTATAGGTCTGGCCCTCCTGGACGGTGTTGATCCCGCCGTTGATCTGCAGGACGCCGCCGTTGACCGCTGCTGCGGCAGGAGCAAGCTTGGCGATGCCATCGACGGCGTCTTTGGCACCGGCGGCCAGCTCGGCTGAGCCTCCAACCAGAGGTTCCATCTTGGAGTGCAGATCGGAGGCGCCGGCAGCAAGCGCGTCCGATCCCTCCCGCACGGTGGTGGCGCCGACGGCAAGGCTCTTGGAGCCTTCGGCTGCGCTGGTGGCGCCGGTGGCCAGCTGCTGCGCGCCGGTGTTGGCGCTGGTGGCGCCGGCGGCAAGCTTGTCGGCTCCGGTGGAGGCGCTGGTGGCGCCGGTGGCCAGCTGCTGCGCGCCGGTGTTGGCGCTGGTGGCGCCGGCGGCAAGGCTCTTGGAGCCTTCGGCTGCGCTGGTAGCTCCGGTGGCCAGCTGCTGCGCGCCGGTGTTGGCACTGGTGGCGCCGGCGGCAAGCTTGTCGGCTCCGGCGAAGGCGCTAATGGCGCCGGTGGCCAGCTGCTGCGCGCCGGTGTTGGCACTGGTGGTGCCGGTGGCGAGCTTGTTGGCGCCGGCGTTTGCGGCTTCAGCGCCGATGAGGAGTTTAACCGCACCCTCATCCAGGCTCGTCGCGCCGTCCTTGAGTGTGGCGGCGCCGGTCTTGGCCGAGGTGATGCCCTTGGCCAGGGTGTTCGCCCCGGCGTCGACCTTCTCGCTCCCGGCGGCAACCTTGTCCGCGCCGTCATGGGCCTTGGCGGCTCCCTCTTTCAGGTCGCCGGCACCGGTGGATGCCCGCTCGGCGCCTTCGCTGAGCTGGGCGGCTCCGGTGGCAACCCGGCTGGTGAACAGCACGAAGAAGGCCAGGAGGAGGATCAGGAACAGGGCCAGCAGTGCTGTCAGAAGTGCATGCGGGCGGGAAGTTGCCCGCCCGGACGGAGAACTCGTCATTGAAATTCCTTTATGTGGGTCAGAACCGGTCCCGTGACCGGGTGGGCCGCGAGGGGTGCCGGTGGGCTCCCGCTCTCAGTGCTGCCGGACCGAAAGCGCCTCTGCTCTGATGACGAATTCCCCCGACAAAAGTGTGATGTCTGTTACATCTAACTTACTGACCGGTAACAAAGCAAGGATTTTCGGGAAGAAGTTACCCGCGGGTAAGTTGCAGTCCCCATAAAAATCAGATAAAGCCATCGGCGTGTCAGGCCGGTTGCGGCAGCGTCGTGGTGAATGCTGGCGGCGACGGCAGTTTGCAGGTGCTTCACCATCGACAAGGGAGCTTCGGATGAGCTGGCTTGACCGTGAAAACATCATCGCCCCGCCTGGGTTCAACCGCTGGCTGATCCCACCAGCCGCACTGGCGGTCCACCTCTGCATCGGGCAGGCGTATGCCACGAGCGTGTACAAAAACGCGCTGGTGGAGCACTTCGACGCCAGCCTCACGCAGATCGGCGTCATTTTTTCCGTGGCCATCGTGATGCTGGGCCTGTCCGCCGCGATCATGGGCACCTGGGTGGATCGGAACGGTCCGCGAAAGGCGATGTTTGTGTCCGCCGTTTTCTGGTCCGGCGGGTTCCTCGTGGGCGCGGCCGGAATCTTCACCGACCAGCTGTGGCTCCTCTACCTCGGTTACGGTGTCATCGGCGGCATCGGGCTGGGCATCGGCTACATTTCTCCGGTCTCCACCCTGATCAAATGGTTCCCCGACCGGCCCGGACTGGCCACCGGGATGGCGATCATGGGTTTTGGCGGCGGCGCGCTGATCGCCAGCCCGCTGTCCTCGGCCCTGCTCACCTTCTATGACCCGGAGTTCGGCACCGCGGACGGTGACGGGGGCGAGGCTGTTGGAAAGCTCTTCATTACCCTCGCTGCCGTGTATCTCGTGTATATGCTCTACGGTGCATGGACCATCCGGGTGCCCGCGGAAGGATGGCGCCCCGAGGGGTTCGATCCGGCCACAGTAGCTGCCAAGTCCTTGGTCACCACCGCCCACGTCTCCGCCGCGAATGCGATCAAAACCCGGCAGTTCTGGCTGGTCTGGATCGTTCTTTTCTGCAATGTCACGGCCGGGATCGGCATCCTGGAACAGGCCTCGCCGATGATCCAGGACTTCTTCCGCCAGCCCGACGGCGTCTCCCTGGTCAGCGCTGCGGTGGCGGGAGGCTTTGTGGGCCTGCTCTCGATCGGCAACATGGGTGGACGCTTTGTCTGGTCCGCCACCTCGGATGTGATCGGCCGCAAGCGCATCTACATGGTGTATCTGGGGGCGGGCGCCGTGCTCTATTTGATGCTCTCGCTGTTCGGCAGCACCTCCACCATCTTGTACGTCCTCCTGGCCTTTGTGATCCTGTCCTTCTACGGTGGCGGGTTTGCCACGGTGCCGGCCTATCTCCGGGACCTTTTCGGCACGTATCAGGTAGGCGCGATCCACGGCAGGCTGCTGACGGCGTGGTCAGCCGCAGGCATCGCCGGCCCGTTGATCGTGAACTCCTTCCTGGACGCCCAGGGAACGCCTGGCGAACTGGATGCCGGCGCGTACCAGCCGGCACTGCTGACAATGGTGGGCCTGCTGATCATCGGCTTCATCGCCAATCTGATGGTGCGTCCGGTCGATTCCCGGCACCATGAACCGCAGGGTGCGGCACCGGAGAACGCACCTGCAACCAAGCTGAAGGATGAGCACCAGTGAAAAAATCTCTCGACCTTCGGGTAGCCCTGAGCTGGCTCCTGGTGGGTGTTCCCTTGGGGTACGGCGTTTTCCAGACCCTCTCCCGGGCTGCTGCGCTGTTCGGCTGACAGAAAGCACCGCTGGGCTCCGGCGCTTCCCTACCCCGTGCTTGTTGGGAGCAGGCCTGCGAAGGCGCGGGCCTGCTCCAGCAGCTGCGGCACGCCTGCCTCCAGGGACGGGGCAAAACGCGTGTCGTTGGGCCGTTCGCCCTTGAGCCACCGGGTGTAGATGGCTTCGCAAAAGATGGAGGCCTTCCACAGGGCCAGCGCCTGATACCACGGCAGCGCCTCAAGGGAGAGCCCGGTCTGCGCCTGGTAGCGCGCGATCAGCTCGCTCCGCCGCAGGTAGCCCGGGCCGCGGGTGACGGCAGACAGCTCCAGTGGGCTGGGAGGGCTGCCGGGCTCAGCGTAGGTTGCCGTCAGATAGCCGAGGTCGGCCAGCGGATCGCCGACGGCGGCCATCTCCCAGTCCAGGACGGCGGTCACCCGAGCGGGGGCGCTGCCATGGAACATCAGGTTTCCCTGCCGGTAGTCGCCGTGAAGGACTGCGGCGTGCTGGCTCTCGGGAAGGTTGTCGGCCAGCCAGCTGCCCAGGCGCGCGACGTCCGGCAGGGACCGCGTCGTATTGATGTCCCAGAGCGCGGAAAACCGTTCCACCTGCCGGCGCAGATAGCCGTCCGGGCGGCCGAAGGACGCGAGTCCGCCGACGGTCACATCCACCCGGTGCAGCTGGACCAGGGTGTCGACGACGGCGTTGCTGGTGGCCAGCCGCTGTGCTGCCGAGTTCAGGGGCGCCGGGACGGTATCGGTGATGACGAGGCCCTCCAAGTAGGTCATGACGTAGAACGGCACGCCCAGCACCGACTCGTCCTCACACACTGCCAGGATGTCCGGAACCGGAACCCCCTGGGTGTGCAGGAGCTGCTGGATCCGCGCTTCACGCACCATGTCATGCGTCGAAGGCGGCAGCGGCGGACGGGGCCCGCGCCGGAGCACGAATACCTCGCTGCCGCGCTGGATGCGGTAGGTGATGTTGGACTGCCCGTCGCCGATCTGAGCCCAGGACAGCGGGCCGGAACCCAGGTTGTGCGCATCCAGGAAAGCAGTGACGGCGTCCAGGATGAGCAGGGGCGGGGAGGCGAGCGCCTCGGCATCGGCCTGGGTTGCCACCACCTCGGTGCCGTCCGGCACTGAGTGCAGGAGGCTCGCGCCTGCCATCTTCTATGCCTCCGCGGAGCTGTAGGTCTGGGCGACGTCGGCCTGGAAGGGCGCGCCGTCCTCCACCGCCCGCCGTCGTTCTGCGGACGCCCGGCGGGCGATGGCCCACTTGTGCGTTTCGTTTGAACCGTCGTAGATGCGGAAGGCGCGCACCTCGTTGAGGTAGGACGCCAGTGGCAGGCGGTCGGAGACGCCGTCGCCGCCGCACAGCTGCAGGGAACGGTCAATCACCCGGTATACCGCCTCGGACGTGTGCGCCTTGGCCACCGAGGACAGCGCGGAGCCGGCCTTGGCATTGGATTCCAGCAGCGTGGCGGTCTTGGTGATGATGGCATCGGAGGTTTCCAGATCCATCACGTTCAGGGCCAGCATGTCCTGCGCTATGCCCAACTCGTGTAGGGCGGAGCCGAACATTTCCCGGGTGTTGGTCCGGTCCAGGGCAATGTCCATGGCCCGCCGGGCCAGCCCGAGCCAGCGCATGCAGTGGGTGAGCCGGGCCGGGCCGAGGCGTACCTGGGCATAGCGGAATCCCCTGCCGGGAGTGCCCAGCACCGCCGAGTCCGGCACGAACACGTCCTCGAAGTGCAGGTGCGGATGGCCGCCGCCGATGGCGCGGTCCATGGTGGAAATCTGTTCGCCGATCCGCACCCCGGGGGTGTCCATGTCCACGAGGAGCATGGTGGCTCCGGCCGGGGCACCACCCTCCGGCGCCGACGCGTCGAGGGCCGGGGTGCGGACCATGGCGATGCAGAAGGCGGCGTTGTTGGCGCCGCTGGTGAAGCGTTTGTGGCCGTTGATGATCCAGCCGCCGTGCACCTTGGCGGCCGAGGTCTGCAGGGCGGCCGGATCCGATCCCGCGCCGGGGTGCGGTTCGGTCATGCCGAAGCAGGACCGGGCCGCACCGGAGACCAGGGGGCGGAGATACTGCTTCTTCTGGTCCTCCGTGCCGATCAGCTCGAGCATGTGCATGTTGCCCTCGTCCGGGGCCTGGCAGTTGAGCACGGTCGGGCCGATCAGGGAATACCCCGCATCCTGGAAGATGGGCGACCAAAACCGCAGCGCCAGGCCCTGGCCGCCGTATTCCTTCGGAGCGTGCGGCGCGAAGACGCCGGCGCTCTTGGCCGCGGCACGCAGCCGGTCGAGGGAGTCCTCGCCGAGGCGCTCACCCGGCAAGGGCTCGGCCGGAATGACGGTGGACCGGATGAAGTCCCGGGTGCGGATGCGCAGGTCTTCGACCTCGGAGGGCAGGGTGCTCATGGGGATGTCCTTAGCAGCTTAGGCATTGCCGCCGGCGGCCAGCAGGCCGCCGTCGAGGTTCAGGATCTGGCCGGTGATCCAGGCGGCGTCGTCCGACGCCAGGAAGGCCGCGGCGGCAGCCACGTCCTCAGGCGTGCCCAGCCGGCCGAGGGGATAAGCAGCGGCTACCTGTTCTTCCCTGCCCTCGTACAGCGCGCGGGCAAAGGCCGTCTTGACGACGGCGGGAGCCAGGGCATTGACGCGGATGGCCGGCCCCAGCTCAACCGCCAGCGATCTGGTGAGCTGCTCAATGGCGGCCTTGCTGACTCCGTAGAAGCTGATGCCGGGGGAGGGGGTCTGCGCGCTGACCGAGGACAGGTTGATGACCGATCCGCCCCGTTCGGCGAAGTCCAGCTTCGGATGGTGAAAGGCGGCCTGTACCCAGCCGAGCGTGCCGTAGAGGTTCACCTCGATGATTTTGCGGGCGGCCTCCGGCTCCAGCTCCATCAGCGGACCGTACACAGGATTGATGCCGGCGTTGTTCACCAGGATGTCCAGCCGGCCGAATGCCCCCGCCACGGTGTCCAGCACCTCGGCGCGGTGTTCCGCGTCGTCCGACTTGCCGGCAATCGCCAGGACCGATCCCTCCGGGAACGACGCCGCTGCCTCCTCGAGGGGCCCGGGTTTCCTGGCCGTGATGCAGACCCGGGCACCCTCGGCGGCCAGCCGCCGGGCCACGGCAAGGCCAATGCCCCGGCTGGCACCGGTGACGATGGCCGTTTTCCCCTCCAGTCGCCGGGACTCGCTGTACTCCTGCATGGGACTCCTCTGATTGCCGGGACCGGGCCGCCGAAAGGGCACCACTCCCAAGCAACCGCTTGGTATGATGCGCGGTCAGGGCTAAGTCTGCTGTAGCGCGAATAGTGTGTCAAGGGCCACGTCACCGCCTGCCAGGCAGCGGGAGGGCAGCCGTCACCGGTACCGGCGGTGCAGGTTTCCCCGGGCCTCCGGGCCGTTTGCCCCTTCCGCGATCCAGGGGCCGGTTCCCTCGGACTGGTCCAGCACGCCCTCCTCCAGCCAGGTGTACCGCCCGGACAGCACCCCCTTGGCGAGCCGGCGGTCCTCGGCATCTGAGTTGCGCCACAGGTCGTCAAAGAGCGCGTCAATCCGCGCGCGGGACTGGGCGCAAAAGGCCCCGGCCAGCTCATACGCTTCGGCACCCTCCGCCGGATTCTTCCCGCGCATCGTCTCGGCCCGCATGCACACTGCCGACATGGCGAACAGCTCAGCGCCGATGTCCACAATCCGGCCGAGGAACACCTGATGGTGCTCCAGCCCGGCCTGCCACCGTGCCATGCCGTAAAAGGTGGACCGGGCGAGCCGCCGGGAGGCGCGGTCGGCGTACCGCAGATGTCCGGAAAGGGGGCCAAACTCCGCGTAGGCGGTGGGCACGGAACCGCGCCCGGCCGCCAGTGTGGGCAGCCAGCGGCCGTAAAAACCGCTGGCCTTCACTGCTGCCCTGGCCTTGTTTCCCAGCGGGGAGTCCGCCACCGCCAGGTCGCCGGCGGCCTTGAGATGGGCATCAACGGCATCACGGGCGATCAGCAGATGCATGATCTCCGTGCTGCCTTCAAAGACCCGGTTGATCCGCAGGTCCCGCAGCTGCTGTTCGGCGGCCACCGCCCGTTCCCCCCGTGCAGCCAGGGACGCCGCTGTTTCAAAACCCCTGCCGCCGCGGATCTGAACGAGTTCGTCAGCGACCCGGTAGGCCATCTCGGAGGCCCAGAGCTTGGCGAGTGCCGCTTCGATCCGGATGTCCTTGGTGCCGGCGTCGGCCATGGAGGCAGACAGTTCAAACACGCTTTCCACGGCGAAGGCAGTGGCGGCGATGAACGCCACCTTTTTGGCCACCGCCTCGTGCCGGCCGATGGGCTGTCCCCACTGCTCGCGGGTGCCCGTCCAGCCGCGGGCGATTTTCACTGACCATTTGGCGGAGGAGGCGCACAGGGCGGGGATGGACAGGCGCCCGGTGTTCAGGGTGGTGAGGGCGATTTTCAGGCCCTGCCCTTCCCTGCCCAGCCGGTTGGCCGCTGGCACGCGCACCCCGCGGAGCCTGGTGACGCCATTCTCGATGCCGCGCAGGCCCATGAAATTGTTGCGGTTCTCCACAGTGATCCCGGGAGTGTCCATTTCCACAACGAAGGCACTGATGCCGCCCTTTTCCGTTCCGTGGGTCGGCACCGCCGCCATGACGACCACCAGTTCGGCGATCACTCCGTTGGTGGTCCAGAGCTTTACCCCGTCCAGCACATACTCGCTGCCGTCCTCCGACGGGACGGCGGTGGCGCGCATCCGCGCCGGGTCGGATCCGACGTCGGGTTCGGTCAGCAGGAACGCTGAGATGGCCCCGGTTGCGCAGCGGGGGAGGTACTCCTCCTTCTGCTCCTCGGTGCCGAAGACCTTGACGGGTTCGGGCACGCCGATCGAGAGGTGGGCGGACACCAGCGCGCCCAAACTGGGGTGCACCGATCCGAGGAGCATCAGGCCGCGGCCGTAGGCGAGCAGGGACAGGCCCAGGCCGGAATACTGCCGGGGAATCTTCATTCCGAAAACTCCCAGTTCGGTCAGGCCCCGCAGGTACTCGTCCGGAATCACTCCGGTGCGTTCAATCAGCTGGCCGTCCAGGGTGGCGCAGAAAGCGGCCAGCCGGTCCAGGAAATCGCGTTCCCGGATTGCTGCCTCGGGATCAGCGGCTTGGGGCCGAATCAGGTCCAGGTTGTAGCTGCCCATGTAAATGCCCTTGGCGAAGCTTGGCCGCCGGTCCTCGGCGATGCGGGAGTCCTCGGCCAGTGCGCGGGCATCCTGGGCGGTGACCACCCGTTCCTTGATATTCCGAACGCCGTCGTCGTTGCTGCTCCGGGCATCCTGCAGGTTCCTTGTGCTCATGGCAGTTCCCCTCGGTCCGGGCTGCACCAGGCAGCCTCCGTTGGCTGTGCCGCCTCAGCGTACGCCCGGAGGGCGCGGGCTGAAAGAGGTGTCCGGTTGCCCGGGAACCTGGCCTTCCATGTTTTTGAGCGAGGGCACAATTCTTGACAAGTGCCCCCTCGGTAGCGTTGGAATAGTAAGCACACTGATTACTTCCGGCGCTCGCTGGAAGTAATGACGCCAACTGGAAAACGTCTACGGGACACGTATACAGGGAAGCAGGCAGATGCAGAACGAGGGGGACTGGGAAGCCGTCCGATTGTTGTCCACGGCAGCCCGGCTGGTGCGTCGCGAGGTCGATAACCGGCTGCGCGATGTGGGTCTGACGCAGGAGCGGGTCACCGTGCTGCGGGTGCTGGTCGCGGACGGACCGATGAAACGCGCGGAGCTGGCGCGGCGGCTGAGAGTTACGGCACAGACGCTCGGAACCTCGCTGGCGACGATGTCGCGCCAGGGGCTCGTGCGCGAGCTGCCCCACGTGCAGGGTGCAGCCAAGCGCGTGGTGGACATCTCCGACTATGGGCGCCGGATGCTGATGCGGGCTGACGACATTGAGCGGGCGGGGTTCAGCGCCGATATCCACCCCGAACTTCGCCGGGAACTCATCAGTCTGATCCGGGAGCTGGAAGTGGACCGGACGGGAGCCTCCGCGTCGCTCTAGGCGCATGGAGCCGCAGGTCCGGCAGGGGTAACGTGATGAGTGATCGAGTAGGAACGTCACGGCCCCGGGCCGGAAGAGGGTAAAAGATGAGTGAAGGCATTCGGATCGCCACCGTGGATGAAATCGACGAAGGAACAGCGGTGAAGGTCGATGCCGAAGTGGCGGGCACCGCTGACGATATCGCGGTCTTCCACAGTGACAACGGGAGCTTCTATGCCCTGAACGACACCTGCACCCACGAGGAAGCATCCCTGTCGGAGGGGTGGATCGAGGACACTGAGGTGGAGTGCCCAATACACTCGGCCAGATTCTGCCTGCGGACCGGGGAGGCGCTCTGCCTTCCGGCGCTGGTGAATGCCAAGACGCATCGGGTCGAGGTCCGCGACGGCGAGGTCTACCTCCACCCCGGCGAAGCACCGGAGTAGTGCCCCGCCCGACTGGCCCGGACTGGCCCGAGCTGCCCCGGCAGCAGGCAGGTGCACTGATTACGCAAGACATACGTTGCGTAATTACCCTGAGGATAGGTTAGCCTTACTTTTGTCCGGTTCATGCCGGGCGCTGGTCAGTCTGAATACAACTACTTTCCCTTAGTCGAGGAGCCCCCATGGCCCTGTCCCGGATGCGCCGCGCTGCGGCCGTTGCCGCCGTTGCCGTTTTGTCCCTTTCCGCCTGCTCCACCGGTTCCGCCGGAGGGGATGGGGCGGGCAGCGGCACTTCCGCCCCTGCGGCTGCAGATTCGTTCCCGGTCACCATCGAGCATGTCTTCGGTGAAACAACCATCGAGGAGGCTCCCGAGCGCGTTGCCACCGTCGCCTGGGCCAACGCGGAGACCGCACTTGCCCTCGGCGTCGTTCCAGTGGGCATGCCGGCCATCGATTACGGCGGAAACGAGCAGGGAACCACGCCGTGGATCGACGAAGCGCTGGAAGAGCTGGGTGCCCCGCTGGGGTCCGAGAACGCTCCGGTCCAGTACTCCGAGACTGACGGCATCGCATTTGACGACATCGCGGCAACCAACCCCGACGTCATCCTGGCCGCGTACTCCGGCTTGGCGCAGGAGGACTACGACAAGCTTTCCAAGATTGCCCCCGTTGTGGCCTACCCCGAAGCTGAATGGGGCACTTCCTGGCAGGAAACCGCCACGATGACCGGCGCAGCCCTGGGCCTGGCTGACGAAGCGGACCAGCTGGTCGCCGACACCGAGCAGTCCATCAAGGATGCCGCTGCCGAGCATCCCGAGCTGGAAGGCAAGACCTTCATTTACGGCAACCTGGCCAAGGGTGCCTCGTCCATCTACACCTCGCTGGATAACCGGCCCAAGTTCCTCACTGAACTGGGCATGGTCCAAGCCCCGGTCGTGGACGAAAATGCACCGGCCGGCGAGTTCTACTTCCCGTGGGCCGATGAAGACGCCAACCAGCTGGACTCCGACGTCTTCGTCACCTGGGTAGCCGACGACGCAGCCGCTGATTCCCTGGCCGCTGACCCGCTGCTCGGCCAGATCCCCGCGGTCAAGAACGGCGGCCTGGTCGCTGACTCCGATGCCGAACGTGTCTTCTCCGTCTCCGCCATCAACGTGCTCAGCATTCCCTATGCCCTGGACAACGTGGTGCCGATGATCGCCGAGGCAGCCGCAGCGGCCGACGCCGCCAAGTAGTCTCCGCACCTAAGAACACCCCGGGTAACCCGGGGTGTTCTTTCGTTTGCCCGTGGGGTTTCCCGGTTCGTGTGTTGGGCCGATTGGACAAAACCCCGATTGGACAGGACCCCCCGGGCAGCTGACACGATCAAAGGATGCAAGACCTGCTTAGTATTGCCTCCGGCCTCGAACCTGTATTCGCCGTCCTGCTCGCCGTGGGAGCAGCATTGCTGCTTGCCCGGATAATGCGTGAATCCGCTGCCAAGATCTTCAAGCGGGTGCCGCGGATCCGGGAAGTGAGTGCCCTGTCGCGCAATCCGCTGCGGCTGGTGCTGTCGCTGATCGGAGTCCGGATCGGCCTGGCGGCCACCGCCGCCGGCACCGACTGGTTCGCACCGGTCAGCTACGTGCTGACCCTGGGGCTGATCGCCTCGCTGGCCTGGCTGGCGGTGGTTGTCCTGCTCATCATCGAGGTGATGCTCCTCAGCCGGTACACCACGGACAGCAAGGACAACCGCCGGATGCGCCGGCTGAAGACCCAGGTCATGCTGGGCCGCCGCGTGGGCGTGGCAGTCATCGTCACCATCGCCGTGGCCTGCGTCCTGCTGACCATCCCCGAAGTGCGGGCACTTGGCGCCGGTATCCTCGCCTCGGCCGGTCTGATCTCCATCGTCGCCGGTCTCGCCGTGCAGAGCACCCTGACCAACGTGTTTGCCGGCATGCAGCTGGCCTTCACCGACGCCATCCGGGTGGACGACGTCGTTGTCGTGGAAACCCAGTGGGGAACCATCGAGGAGATCACCATGACGTACGTGGTGGTGCACCTGTGGGATGACCGGCGCCTGATCCTGCCCTCGACCTACTTCACGACCACCCCGTTTGAAAACTGGACCCGCAAGCAGTCCGACATCCTGGGCACTGTGGAGCTGGACCTGGACTGGCGCGCGCCGGTGGGGGATCTGCGCTCCCATCTGAAGGAAGTCCTCGCCGGAACCGAGCTGTGGGACGGACGCACCGGCGTGCTGCAGATTACGGATGCGGTGAACAGCCTGGTGCGCGTGCGCATCCTGGTCAGCGCCGCTGACAGCGGGGCGCTTTTTGACCTGCGCTGCCTGGTCCGGGAAGCGATGGTGACCTACCTGCAGGAATGGCACCCCGGCGCCCTGCCGCGCCAGCGCTGGGAGGAAGTGCACGCCAAGTCTCCGGAAGTGCACAGCAGCCCGCGGTCCGGGACCGGCGGAAGCCCGGAAGACACGAGCACCTCCCAGTTCTTCACCGGCTCCATGACAGCCGTTGACCGCAGGCATTCCTTTGCCGGTCCGGGCAAGCAGGTCTTCGACGAAAGAGAGGAAAAGTCCGCCGAGGACTAACCCGGGCGCCGTCGTTTTCTTCCTCCGCCGTTGACAGGCGGATCCCTTTCTGGCTGGCTGGCAGCAGGCCCGCGGAACATTGGGGATTGCCCGCCGCGGATTGCCGGACACGGAATGCTCACCACGGAACACTCAGCGACAGGGGTACGGCGATGGCAGACGAATTTGTAATCCACGAACTTCAAGGCTCCAACGTGTGGGCCAAGGACGGTGAACGGCTGGGGCCGGTGGGCCAGGTGCACCTGGACCGGGCCACCGGTGCGCCGGAATGGATTACGGTTGCCCTCGGCCTTTTTGAAACCCGTCAGCATTTCGTCCCGCTGGCCGGGGCGCGCCGGGATGAGGACGACATTTATGTCAACTACTCCCGGCAGGCAGTCGATGACTCGCCCATTGTTGATCCCGACGGTGCCCTCAGCCCGGAGGAAGAAACGCTGCTCACCGACTACTACAAAAAGTTCTGACCTGCCGGGCGGGCTGCGGCTGGTCGGCTCCGCGTACCTTTGGAGGTAAGCCCCCTTACGAATAGGATGAAATACTGTAATCCAACGCACCCAGGAGGCCGTCATGGCGCAGCAGGACAGTGAGGCACGGGCCCAAACGGCACCGGACCCCGACCACGCGAGCAAGCCGGACACCCCGGCTCAGGTCAGCAAGCCCAGCTGGAAGTACATCCTCCGCAAAACGATTCGTGAGTTCTCCAAGGACCAGTGCACCGATCTGGCCGCTGCCCTCACCTACTACACGGTGCTGGCCATGTTCCCGGCGCTGCTGGCCCTGGTTTCGATTCTGGGCCTGATCGGGCAGGCTGAAAGCACCACCAACACGATGCTTGAATTCCTTGAGGAGTTCGCCCCGGGCAGCGCCGTTGACGTCCTGAAAGACCCGATCACCCAGCTGACGACCTCCGGTGCTGCCGGGTTCGCACTGATTGTCGGTATTGCCGGTGCGCTGTGGTCAGCCTCGGGCTACGTGAAGGCCTTCGGCCGATCGATGAACCGCATCTACGAGGTGGACGAAGGCCGTCCGGCCTGGAAGCTGCTGCCGACCCAGCTGCTGGTCACGCTGATGCTGATCCTCCTCGTTGCGGCCCTGCTCATGATGCTGGTGGTCAGCGGCCCCATCGCCGAGACCCTGGGCAACGTGATCGGCCTCGGCCCTGAAGCCCTGATCATCTGGAACATCGCCAAATGGCCCGTCATGGCGATCTTCGCCGTGCTGCTGATCGCGATCCTCTACTACGCCACCCCCAACGTGAAGCAGCCCAAGTTCCGCTGGATGAGCATGGGGGGCTTCATTGCCCTGATCGTCCTGGGGATCGTGACCTTCGGCTTCAGCTTCTACGTGTCGAACTTCGGCAACTACAACGCGACCTACGGCGCCATTGGTGGCGTGATCGTCCTGCTGCTGTGGCTGTGGCTGGCCAACCTGTCCCTGCTGTTCGGTGCCGAGTTTGACGCCGAGGTGGAGCGGGGGCGCGAACTGCAGGCCGGCATTCAGGCCGAGGAGTCCGTCCAGCTGCCTCCGCGCGACACCCGCCAGTCGGAGAAGCGCCAGGAGCAGGAGGAAGAGGACATTGAGCAGGGCCGGAAGCTGCGCCAGCAGCACGCGGGCAAGGACTACGACGACGACCTCCACGACACCCGCTGAGGACACCCGCTGAGGACCGTCAGCGGATCGACCTCCGGGTGATCGACAGGTGATCGACAAGCAGCAGGGCGGCTCCTTCGGGGGCCGCCCTGCTGCATGTCTAGCCCAATTTGCCCTTGACCGCGCGGCGCACGCCATACAGGACCAAGCCGATCGCCAGCAGGATTCCCGCCCGCAGCCAGACCGACCCGGACTGCTGGGCCAGCAGCAGCACGCACGATGCAATCGCCAGGTAGGGCAGCACCAGCGGTGCCCGGAAATGCTTGTGGTCCACGGGGTCCCGCCGAAGCACAATCACCGAGAGGTTGGTGCTCAGGAAGACCAGGAGCAGGAGCAGCACCACGGTCTCGGCCAGGGACTCCAGCCCGCCGGTGACAGTCAGCACCATGGCCACGCCGGTGGTGGCGATGATCGCGACCCACGGCGTTTTCCGGTTGGGCAGGACCCGGCCAAAGACGCGGGGCAGCAGCCCCTGTTCGGCCATGCCGAAGGTCAGCCGGCTGGACATGATCATGGTGAGCAGGGCGCCGTTGGCCACGGCCACCAGGGCAATCAGGCTGAACAGCCAGTCCGGCACGCCAAATCCGGTGGCACTGACCACGGCCAGCAGCGGTCCGCTGGAGTTGGCCAAGTCCCCGGTGGGCAGCGCTGCCGCGGCGGCAACTCCGATCAGCAGGTACACCACTCCGGCCGTGAGCATCGCCCCGAAGAGTGCCTTCGGATACACGCGCTGCACATCGCGCACCTCTTCGGCAACGTTGGCTGACACCTCGAAGCCCACGAAAGAGTAGTAGGCAATAACTGAAGCACCCAGGACCGCCGTCGCCGGGTTAACCCCGGCGGGGAACTGGGTGATCTGTTCCGGGTGGCCGTTTCCCTGGCCGACCATGACCGCCACCAGCACAATCACCAGCACCAGGCCCGAGACTTCGATGACCGTCATGACCACGTTGCTGCGCACCGACTCCGAGATGCCCCGGGCATTGAGCAGCGCCACCAGAAGCAGGAACACGATCGCCGCCGGCCCCGGCGGGACGTCCACGAACGAAGCAAGGTAGTCGCCGGTAAAGGCGAGGGACAGGCCGGCGGCGCTGGTCACTCCCGCGGCGAGCATGCAGAACCCCACCATGAAGGAGATGATCGGGCGTTTGAAGGCGCGCTCCGCAAACACGGCCGCCCCGCCGGCCTTGGGATACTTGGTGACCAGCTCCGCATAGGAGCTCGCCGTGAGCAGGGCCAGCAGGAGGGCGACGGCCAGCGGCACCCAGATGGCGCCGCCGACTTCGCCGGACACTTCACCGACCAGCGCGTAAATACCGGCCCCGAGCACGTCGCCGAGGATGAAAAGGTACAGCATGGGACCGGTGATCCCCTGCTTGAGTTTTGAGGCGGGCGCGCCCTGCGGGCTGTTGTCCATGACGAAAAGTGTAGGCCAATCATAAGTGTGCTGACGATCGGCAAATATAGGGTAAAAATATTCCATGACTTCTGTTCCACATTCCCTGCCCGCCCGCTGCGACGTGGTGATCGTCGGCGGCGGGATCGCCGGTCTGAGCGCCGCAACGGTGCTTGGCCGGGCCCGCCGCCGGGTCGCCGTAATTGATGCCGGCCGTCCGCGCAACGCTCCGGCCGGCCACGTCCACGGTTTCCCCTCGCGCGACGGCATCGCGCCGATGGAACTCCTGGATTTGTGCCGGTCCGATCTGGAGCGGTACGACGTCGAACTCATCGACGGCGAGGTGGCGCACCTGGGGGACGGGCGGCCGGGGAACGGTGACGGCCGCACCGTGCGACTGGCCGACGGCAGGCTGCTGCACGGCCGGCACGTGGTGATCGCCTCGGGTCTGCGGGACGTGCTGCCCGACGTCGCCGGCGCGGAGGAGCGCTGGGGCAGGGACCTGCTCCAGTGCCCGTACTGCCACGGCTGGGAGGTTGCGGACCGGCCCCTGGCAGTGCTCGGAACCGCTCAGAGTTCGGTTCAGCAGGCCATCCTGGTGCGCAGTTTCTCCCGTGACGTGACCTTGATCCTGGCGGAAGAAATGGAGCTTTCCGCGGAGGATGCCCGTTCGCTGGCTGCCATGGGGGTTCAGGTGGTGTCGGGAACGGCTGTCCGGCTGCAGACCGCGGATGATGCGCTGTCAGCGGTGGTGCTGGCGGACGGCCGGCTGGTGCCCTGCCGGGCGGTGTTCTGCGAGCCGGGTGCCAGCGTTGATCCGAGGCTCGCCGGCACTCCGGGCTGCCGCCGGGACGCGGACGGCTGCATCGAAACTGATGCCGAGGGCCGCACCGGAGCGGACCGGGTCTGGGCGGTCGGCAACGTCACCGACCCCTCCAGCCAGGTGGTGGCCGCCGCCGGCGACGCCTACCGCCTCGCCGTGGCCCTGAATGCGGAATTGCTGGAGGAAGACATTGCCGCGGCCGTCCGCGCGGCGGAAAGCCGGGCAGCCGGAGAACCTGCCGCCGCCGCGGCGCCGGTCAGCGCCGCGGAGCCAGCAGCGGCGAGCCGCTGACGCCGTCGCCTTCCGACATCCCGTCCAGGATGAGCTTCAGCGACTCGACGGAGGTCTTGCGCGGAGCCCAGCCCAGCAGCTCGCGTGCCCGGGAGGTGTCCATGATCGGAGACCCGGCTGCCATGTCGATCCAACCCGGATCGGTGCGCTGCAGGCGTGCCGCCCAGGTGAGGCCCACGACGGCCCGCACCAGCTTCACCGGAATGGTCAGCAGGCGCCGGGCGCCGAGTGCGCCCGCCAGCAGCTCCGGGGTGATCACCGGCTCGGCGGCAATGTTGAAGGGCCCCTCCGCGCGCTGGTCCAGCACCCGCCAATAGGCATCGGCCATGTCATCAGCGTGGACAATCTGGAAGGAGAACTCCTTCGGCAGCGGAATCAGCGGCAGGCTCAGCTTGTTCAGGATGGCCTTGGGAAACAGCGGTCCCAGGAAGTAGTTGCCGATCTCGGTTCCGGCGCTCGAGGAGAAAACCAGCCCCTGCCGCAGGCGCGCCACCGGGATCTCCGGATACTCGCGCTCGAACTTGTCCAGCAGCGCTTCCTGCTCGCCCTTGTGCCGGCTGTAGTGGGAACTGGCTATGCCGCGCGCCGGCCAGGACTCGTCGGTGAGCCGGTCCTTCGGCGCGGGTGAGTAGGCGCCCACGGACGACGCGCAGACAAATTGGCGCACTCCCGCCGCCGCGGCTGCAGCCAGGGCATTTTCGGTGCCGTGCACATTGATGCGGTGCAGCTCGGCTTCGTCATGGTTTGGCTGCAGTGCCCAGGCCAGGTGGACGACGGCGTCCGCGCCCCGGAGCGCCTCCGTCAGTTTTTCCCGGCCCTCGCCGGTGGCGATGTCGATACTGTGCCAAGAGACGCCGTCGTACGGCGCGACGGAAGGGTCCGGCAAACGCCGGGCGATACCCACAATTTCCAGGCCATCCGGACGTTCGCTGCGCGCCTGGGCCAGTCGGCGCAGCACTGCTGTGCCGACGTTTCCGGTTGCTCCGATAACAGCTACTCGCATCTGGCTGGGTCCTTCCCCGCCGCAGATTCCGTACCGCGGATTCTCCGGCTGTTGGTGGTCATGGGTAAGCAGGCGTGTCGTTCCTTCGACTCTACCGGCGGGAGCGGCGCTGGAGCAGGGTGGCGCAGCGCGGCGGCCCAGCCGTGTGCCGGAGCACATCGAAAAGCCGGGGGCGGCGGATAAGCGGATAGTGTGGACGCCAGAGCTTTACACACGACTGAATTCCATGAGAACGGGGAGCGCCATGGCCGAGCGAACTGGAACAGGGCAGAACGACGGCGCCGGCTTCAGCACGCGCGGGGCGTATGTCACCGGGGGTGCGGAATACACCCGGGACACCAACTACATTGAAACGCGCATCACCCGCGACGGTGCCGACGGTTATCCGGTGGAGGCCGGACGGTACCGGCTGATCGCGGCACGCGCCTGCCCCTGGGCAAACCGGGCCATCATCGTGCGGCGGCTGCTGGGGTTGGAGGACGCCATTTCGCTGGGCACGCCCGGGCCCACCCACGACGCCCGCAGCTGGACCTTCGACCTGGATCCCGACGGCAGGGACCCCGTCCTGGGCATTGAACGCCTGCAGGAAGCCTTCTTCAGGCGCACGCCCGGCTACAGCCGCGGCATCACCGTTCCCGCGATCGTGGACGTTCCCAGCGGCGCCGTCGTGACCAATGACTTTCCGCAGATCACTGAGGACTTCTCGACGCAGTGGAAGGACTTCCACCGCGACGGCGCACCGGACCTGCTGCCGGCGGAACACCTGGAAGAAATGCGCGCCGTCAACAAGCGGATTTTCACCGAGGTCAACAACGGCGTCTACCGCTGCGGATTCGCCGGCTCGCAGGATGCCTACAACGCCGCGTACGACCGGCTGTGGGCGGCGATGGACTGGCTGGAGGATCGGCTGTCCCGGCAGCGCTATCTGGTTGGCGACACCATCACCGAGGCTGATGTCCGCCTGTTCACGACGCTGGTCCGTTTTGATCCGGTCTACCACGGCCACTTCAAATGCAACCGGAACAAGCTCACGGAAATGCCCAACCTCTGGGGGTACGCCCGGGACCTGTTCCAGACGCCCGGCTTCGGGGACACCGTCGATTTTGAGCAGATCAAGGCGCACTACTACATCGTTCATGAGGACATTAACCCCACCGGAATCGTCCCCAAGGGGCCGGAACTCTCCGGCTGGCTCACCGGGCACGGCCGGGAGCGGCTGGGCGGCCGCCCGTTCGGCGACGGAACTGCTCCGGGCCCGGTCCGGGCGGGGGAAGAAGTGGCTGCGGGCCCGGAGGGCCGGCAGCAGCCGTCCGCATGAATCCTCACGGCCCCGCGTAGTTTTCCAGATTGCCGGTTAATAGGGCATGGAAATGTTTCATAAGCGCCCGAACCGTAGGTTAGCCTTACTTAAGATTATTCCGTCTTGAAGGAGGTGCCGCCGTGGGCGTGAAGATCAGCCACCCCGCACCGGCACCTCACCCCGTCGGTCCGGCAGCTCAAACCGTCAGTCCGGCAGCGCAGTCCGGCCCGCAGCCGGCGCCGCGAACCGGCGCACATCCGGCCGCGCGCCGGGGCGTCCTGCTTGCCGCCTCGATCGCCGGGCTGGCGTTGGCCTGCCTTGCGTCGGTGGCCTTTGGTGCACGGGCGCTGTCCTTGGAGACCGTCTTTCAGGCACTGACCGCCTATGACCCGGGGAACGGGGACCACGCAGTGGTGGTGTCCCGCATTCCGCGCACCGTTCTGGGGCTGCTGGCTGGCGGCGCGCTGGGACTCGCGGGAGCCGCGATGCAGGGCGTGGCCCGCAACCCCCTGGCGGATCCCGGAATCCTGGGCGTCAACGCCGGAGCCGCGTTCTTCGTTGTCCTGGGCATTTACGGCTTCGGTGTAACCGCGTTTGCCGGCTATATCTGGTTTGCCCTGGCCGGAGCCGCGCTCGCCGCCGTCGTGGTCTACACGGTGGCCAGCCTGGGCCGCGAAGGTGCCACCCCGGTGAAGCTGGCACTGGCCGGCGCCGCCCTCTCCGCCGGGCTCAGTTCGTTCATGAGCGCCCTGCTGGTGTCCAGCCAGCAGACCTTCGACGTCTTCCGGTTCTGGCAGGTGGGCAGCGTCGCGGGCCGCGGCTGGGACGTGATCACAGCCGTGCTGCCGTTCCTGGCCGTCGGCGCCGTCATCACCCTGGGCGCCGGCCGCGCGCTGAACGGGCTGTCCCTGGGCGATGACCTGGCCCGCGGGCTGGGCCAGCGGGTGGGGCTCAGCCGGGGGATCACAGCCCTGGGAGTGGTGCTGCTGTGCGGCGCCGCCACCGCCGCCGCGGGTCCGATCGGCTTTGTGGGCCTGGTCATCCCGCACATGGTGCGCTCCCTGACCGGCCCCGATTACCGATGGATCCTCCCGTTCTCCCTGGTCCTGGCCCCGGTCCTGCTGATCGTCGCCGACGTTGCCGGGCGACTGGCCCTGCCGCCGGGAGAAATTCCCGTTGGCGTCATGACGGCAGTGATCGGCGCACCGGTGTTTATCTGGCTGGTTCGGCGCCGGAAGCAGGCGCAGCTGTGAGCGCGCTGCTGGACCGCTCATCCGCCCGCTCCGGGAGCGCCTCCGGGAGCGGCTCCGTGCCGCCGGAATCCGGCGGCGCAGTGATCCGGGCGGCCCGCCGCAGGTCCGCCCGCCGCCTCCGCACGGTGACCGCGGCCCTGGCCGGCGCCGTCGTCGTCCTCTTCGCCGTGAGCATCCTGCTGGGCACCTACACCGTAACCATCCCCGATTTTTTCCGGATCCTGGGCGGAGAACAGATTCCGGGCGCCACCTACATCGTGATGGAAAGCAAGCTGCCGCGGGCCGTCATCGGCACCCTGGTCGGTGCCGCGCTGGGGATCGCCGGCAGCGTCTTCCAGACCATGCTGCGCAACCCGCTGGCCAGCCCGGACATCATCGGCATCAGTTACGGCGCCAGCGCCAGCGCGGTCGTCGGGATTGTGGTCTTCGGGGCGCGGGGAACCACGGTTTCCCTGGCTGCGCTGGCCGGCGCGCTAATCGTGGCCCTGGCCATCTATCTGCTCTCCCGGCAGGGGGGAGCGGCCGGATACCGGCTCATCCTGGTGGGCATCGGGTTTGCCGCAGTGATGCAGGCAGTTGTCATGTTCCTGATGACCCGCACCGATGTCCGCACGGCCTCGCAGGCGCTGGTGTGGCTGAACGGCTCCCTGAATTCCGCCAGCTGGGACCGCGCCGGAGCCCTCGCCGTCGCCCTGCTGGTCCTGCTGCCGGTCACCGCGGTGCTCGCCCGGCAGCTGCGCGGGCTCGAACTCGGCGACGACACCGCCGCCGGACTGGGCCTGCGGGTGGAAGCGTCCCGGCTGGGCCTGCTCGTCACCGGTGTGGCCCTGGCCGCCGTCGCCACCGCCGCCGCCGGCCCGGTATCCTTTATCGCCTTCCTCTCCGGGCCCATAGCCCGCCGCCTGCTGGGCGGCCGCCAGTCCCTGGCGGCCTCGGCACTGGTGGGATCAGTGATCGTGCTGGCCGCTGATTTTGCCGGTGCCAATCTGGTGCCCGGAGTGTCCCTGCCGGTGGGCGTGGTCACCGGCGCCCTGGGCGCTCCGTTCCTGCTGTGGCTGCTGGTCACTTCCAACCGTGTAGGCCGAGGAGGCTGAGATGGGTTCCCATTTCCAAAACCAGCGGGACGTCCAGGACGGGCAAGACCTGCACGCCCTGAGCGCGCAGGACGTGGTGCTCGCCTACGGGGAGCGCACCGTGGTCGACGGGCTGTCCGTCACGCTGCCGGCCGGCCGGATCACGATGATTGTCGGCGCCAATGCCTGCGGCAAGTCGACGCTGCTGCGCGGCCTGGCCCGGCTGCTCAAACCGACCCGCGGAACGGTGCTGCTCGGCGGCCGGGACATCTCCTCCCGCCCCGCGCGTGAGGTGGCCCGGATCCTGGGGCTGCTGCCCCAGACCCCCACCGCGCCGGACGGCATCACCGTCGCCGACCTCGTGGGCCGCGGCCGGTACCCGCATCAGGGCTGGTTCCGCCAGTGGACGCAGGCCGACGACGACGCCGTTGCCGCCGCGCTGGAAGCGACCGGCACCCTGGACCTGGCCGAACGGAACGTCGACGAGCTCTCCGGCGGCCAGCGCCAGCGCGTCTGGATTGCCATGGCCCTGGCCCAGGAGACGGAGGTCCTGCTGCTGGATGAGCCCACGACATTCCTGGACGTCACGCACCAGATCGAGGTGCTGGACCTGATCACCGACCTCAACCGCCGGTCCGGCACCACGGTGGCAATCGTGCTGCACGACCTTAACCTGGCCGCCCGCTATGCTGACCATTTGATTGCGATGAAAGCCGGAGCGATCGCCGCCCAGGGCGCCCCGGCAGACGTCGTCACGGAAGACCTCGTGCATGACGTATTTGGTCTTGAATCCCGCGTCATCACCGATCCTGTGTCCGGGACGCCTATGGTGGTTCCTTTGGGGCGGCATCACCAGGCTCCAGCGGAGAAGGAACAGCCGGAGAAGGAACAGCCGGAGAAGGAACAGCCGGAGAAGGAACCGCAGGAGAAGGAACAACAGGAGAAGGAACCGCACGAGCAAGCTCCATCGGAGAAGGGGCGCGCTGCCGGCCCTGTGGGCTACCTGCCCAATCCGCACGACATCCGCAGCGCACCCGACACCGAAACCCGCCTGGAGGCAGCATCATGACGCAAGTCAGTACCCGCACCGGAGCAACAGCCGCACCCCGCAAGGCACGCCGTGCCTCCAGCGCCGGAGCGGTGATGTGCTTCGACGTTGAGGTGAGGCGGGTACAGCGGCTGAGCGGCAACTTCCAGCGGATCACCTTTGCCGGTCCCTGCCTGGCCGAGTTCGGCGTTCAGGGGCAGACCCACGACCTGCGGATCAAGGTTGTTGTGCCCTCCGTCGACGCAGCCGGCCAGCCGATCGCCGTGCCGGAATTCGACTGCAGCGACACCAGCTGGTACCGCAACTGGCTGCAGCTGGACGCCGGTGTGCGCGGTTCCATGCGCACCTACACGGTCCGTGCGGCACGCTGCGTCGGCGCGGATCCGGAGATCGACGTCGATTTCGTCCTGCACTTCGACGAGCAGGGCAAGGGCGGGCCCGCCTCCAGCTGGGCTGCTGCAGCGCAGCCCGGTGACAAGGTGAGCATCATCGGCCCGAACGCCGCCCATTGCATCACCGCGGAGAGCTACGGCGGAATTGAGTGGCGTCCGGGAATGGCGCGGCACATCCTGCTGGCCGGTGATGAAACGGCAGTTCCCGCCATCACGGCCATCCTGGAATCCCTGCCCGCTGACATCACCGGGCATGCACTGCTGGAGGTGCCCGCCGACTCCGACATGCAGCCGGTCGTGACCGATTCCTCAGTTCAGGTCACCTGGCTGTCCCGCGGCGCCCGCCCCCACGGCGAGCTCCTGGAAGCAGCTGTCCGCAACGCCGTCGCGCTTCCCGGCTGGGCCTCGGTGGAGGGGGCGCCGGTCCCGCCGCGGCAGGAAATCGCGAGGCAGGAGATCGAGGACGTCAACGTGGACGAGGCCATCCTCTGGGAGACCCCGCAGCGGCTCACCGCGGCCGCAGTGAAGGCCACGCCGAACCCGCTCACGCCTTCCGGTGCCCTGCCGTTCTACGCGTGGATCGCCGGCGAGGCGGCAGTGGTCCGCGGGCTGCGCCGGTACCTGGTCAGCGAAGCCGGAATCGACCGCAAGCAGGTGGCCTTCATGGGCTACTGGCGCAGCGGCCGGGCCGAACTCTAACCGCCCGACCGCCGACCCGGCGCCGGTCCTGAGGCGCCGGGCGCAGGGCATGTTGGGGTTGGTCACATTCTGTGGCCGCCGAAAGTTCTTCGCCGGTAAAGTGGATATTGGGTTGAGGCGCAGCCTGCCCTCCCCGTGCTCCAAGAGGTTCATTGTTCAATACCTTTCTGCCGAGAATCGCACAGAGGTGATGAATTACGAATATCTCAACAGAGACCCTGCGCTACTTTTCCGAACTCAAGACCCGGCTCCTGAACTGGGCCACCGATGACCGGCCCCCGGGGCTGGAACTGAAGTCGACAGTCGAAAAGCACCTTCCCGAAGAGCTTCCCCCGGCAGTGACCACCTTCACGAAGCGCCTGCCCGCGAAGCTCCCCCCGGCGGTCAAGGCCGGAGCCCTGAACCGGGATTGGCTGACCAACCGGGACTGGCTGTCCACCCCGCTCCGCAAGACCGGTGCCATCAGTGCCGGTGCGGCGCTGGCCCTGGGCTCCGTCGTCGTCGGAACCGCCCAGGCCGCGCAGCCGGCCGATGTGGAGCGCACCGTGGCTGTCTCCGAGATGGATCCGACCCTCGACGGCGAGGGTGAGGGGAATCCGGAAGCCCAGGGCGCGGCCGACGGAGGCGAACCTCCTGCCGACGGCGGCGAACCTCCTGCCGACGGCGGCGAGGCACCGGCACCCGTGGGGGAAGCCGCACCCGCTGAAGAGCTCCCGGCCGAGGAGCCCGCACCCGCGGAGGAGCCAGCACCCGAGCCGGTCGTTGAGGAAACCGGGCCCGTGGTACCCGTGGACGACGTGCGGGTGACCTGTCCGTACGGCTGGCGGACGAATGTGAATCCGCTGCTGCCCGCCGGTTCCTCGGAGCTCCACAACGGCATGGACTTCGGCGCCACCACGGGGACCCCGGTGAAGTCTGTCCTCCCGGGCACCGTGACCTACGCCGAATACCACCAGTACGGTGGCCTGCGCATCGTGGTGGACCACGGCGACGGCACCGAGACCACCTACAACCACCTGAACGAGATCCTGGTCGATGTGGGCCAGGTGGTGGGCGCCGGCGAAATGATCGGTACCGTCGGCAGCACCGGAAACTCCACCGGCCCGCACCTGCACTTCGAGATGATGCGGAACGGTGAGTACGTGGATCCGGCGCCCCTGCTGGGACTCTAGCCCCTGCCCGGGGCTGGAGCTCCGGAGTATCTAGACCCGGGGATCCGTGAGGATCGCCGGGTCCTTCTTCCCGTGCGGCATCCGGACCCGCAGGGAACCCGGGTCCACCCGGAACGCGACGTGGGATGCCGTGCCCAGATGGTCGCCGTCGACCTCGAATTCCTGCGGAACCTCGGTGAAGATTTCGGCTTCCTTGCACTGGTAGTAGTCCACGGAGGTGCTTCCCTTTCCGCGGCGCAGCAGGCCTTTGACAACGCTGAGCCAGCCGAACCGGCCCTTGGGGGACATGGTCATGATGTCCAGCAGCCCGTCGTCGATGCGGGCGCCGGGGAAAATCTCCAGGCCGCCCACGATCTTTCCGCAGTTCCCGCCCATCACGCTGCGGGGATGGCCCGAGATTTCCTTGCCGCCGTCCAGCCGGATGGTGCTCTTGACCGGCTTGCCGGGAAGATTCCGGACGCCGGCGTCGACATAGGCCAGCCAGCCCACGCGGTCCTTGAGGGTGTCGTTCGTGTCGCCCATCAGGGCCGCGTCGTAGCCGAGGCCGGCCATGACCAGGAAAACGTCGCCTTTCAGTTCCCGGTCCAGGATGACGCGGACGACGTCGATGGCGCGGTCGGTGCCCGTGAGGGCGGCGGTGACGGCACCCTCGGGATCATCGACGGCAATGTCCAGGTTCCGGGCCAGGAGGTTTCCGGTCCCCAGGGGAAGCAGGCCGAGCGGGGTGTCCGTGCCGGCCAGTTCGGCGGCGACGCAGCGCACCGTGCCGTCACCGCCGGCAGCGATCACCAGGTCCACCCCGGCCTCCAGCGCCTCACGGGCCATGCCGCGGCCGGGATCGTCCTCGGCGGTTTCCAGCCACATCGGTTCCTCCCAGCCTTCGTCCCGGCAAATCCCGTTGACCAAGGCACGGATGTCATAGTCGGTTTTCTTGATGGGGTTCACAATGACGGCGGCGCGCTGGCGCGTTCCGGCGGCTGAGCTGGCTGAGCTGGCCATGGGGTCCTTTTTGATTGCAGCGGGATGGTACGGGCGTGCGGCATGTGGGCTTGTCTCGAGTCTAATCCGCCGACGGGCGCTGCGGCGCCCGGTGCGGCAACCGGAACGGAGGACTTGTAACCTGTGGGAGTGACTTTTACTTCTCGTTATGTGGCTCTGGGCGATTCCTTTACCGAAGGCGTGGGGGATTGGGACGATTCCCGGCCCAACGGCGTCCGGGGCTGGGCGGACCGTGTGGCCGAACAGCTGATCCTTGCCGAAGGTTCCTGGGGCTACGCCAACCTGGCGATCCGGGGCAAGAAACTGCACCAGGTGCTGGCGGAGCAGGTGGACGCCGCGATCGCGCTGGAACCTACCCTGATCACCATCTACGCCGGCGGCAACGACATCCTGCGCCCGAAGGTGGACATCGATGCGCTGGTGGACGCGTACGACGCCGGCATCGCCAAGCTGTGTGCCTCGGGTGCCGCCGTGCTGGTGTTCACCGGCTTCGACTCCGGCCAGGCTCCCGTGTTCAGCGCCACCCGCGGCCGCACCGCCCTCTACAACGAGCTGGTGCGGGAGTCCGCCGACCGCCACGGCGCCGAACTGGTGGACTACTGGCGGATGAAGGAACTCCAGGACGAGCGCTACTGGGACATCGACCGGCTGCACATGTCGCCTGCCGGACACATGCTTATGGCAAAGAGGGTCCTGGAAGTCCTGCGCCGCACGGATGCCATCGACCTGCCGGAGCTGGAGGCCCTGCCTGCCCGGACCCGGGCCGAGCAGCTGCGGCGGGATGCCCAGTGGGCGAGGGAATACCTGGGGCCGTGGGTCGGGCGCCGGCTGCGGGGGATCTCCTCCGGCGACAAGCTCACCGCGAAGTACCCGGTCCCGGTGCGCATCGAGGCTCCTGCCGGGATCTGATGCCCGGAAACCACCTGTGCCGAGGCTTTCCGGCGGAAAATACGGCCAAAAAGGCGTTCCCGTGAGATGTTTCACAATCGCCGCTGTAGTTCTTATGGTGGCGCGGATTCAGCCGCGCGCGGTGCTCCTGAAACGGAGCCAGGCTGCCCCGCAATTCGGCAAGCGGGGGTGTTTTTCCTAAACTTGATGCTCTGCCCGGCGCCTATTGCGGCGTCTGGCCGGTTGCTTCCGATACACGCAGCTGACTTCTAGGAAAGATAAGCCAACATGCCTAAAGATGCACCGCTTTTGCGCCGCCCCGCCCTGAGGCGCCGGCGCCTTCGTGTCGATGACGTGAACGTCGTCGACAAATCAATGATGAAAAAGGCCGTCGGCGGAACCGTCGTCGGCAACACCATGGAATGGTTTGACATCGGTGTCTACGGCTATCTGGCCGTCACCATGGGTGCTGTATTCCTCTCAGAGGCCGACGCCTCCGCTCAGCTGATCTTCAGCCTGGGTGTCTTCGCTGCAACCTTCCTTGCCCGCCCCTTGGGCGGCATCGTCTTCGGCCGCATCGGCGACCGCATGGGCCGCCAGAAGACCCTGGCCACCACGCTGATCCTGATGGCCGCCTCGACCTTCGTCATCGGGCTGCTGCCCGGCTACGACACCATCGGCATGTGGGCTCCGGTCCTCCTGGTGCTCATGAAACTCATCCAGGGGTTCTCCACCGGCGGCGAGTATGCCGGTGCCACCACCTTTGTGACCGAGTACGCCTCGGACAAGCGCCGCGGCTTCCTCTCCAGCATCCTGGATCTGGGCAGCTACATGGGCTTCGCCCTTGGTGCAGGCGTGGTCTCCATCATGCAGCTGACGCTGAGCGCCGAAACCATGCTGGACTGGGGCTGGCGCATTCCGTTCCTGATCGCCGGTCCGCTCGGCATGATCGCGATCTACTTCCGCTTGAAGATCGAAGAATCACCGGCGTTCCAGGCCACCCTGGATGCGCAGGAGGAAAACGCCGCGTCAGACCACCCCGACGAGTCCGCCACGCCTCCCGGCACCCTGGCCATGATCGGCCTCTACTGGCGTCCGATCCTCGTCGCCATGGTCCTGGTGGCCGCAGCAAACACCGTCGGATACACGCTGACGTCCTACATGCCGTCGTACCTGACGGATTCCATGGGCTATGACGCCCTGCACGGCACGCTGCTGACCATTCCGGTCCTGGTGCTGATGGCACTGTGCATCCCGCTGGCCGGAAAGCTCTCGGACCGCATCGGCCGCCGCCCGGTCCTGCTGATGGGTGCCGGTTTCACCATCGTCCTGGCCGTTCCGGCGTTCCTGCTGATCGGCATGGGTCCGGTCTGGTCCACGCTGCTGGGCCTGATCCTGCTCGCCCTGCCCGTCACGCTGTACGTGTCCAACCTGGCCTCCGCGCTTCCGGCCCTGTTCACCACGGCCAGCCGCTACGGGGCCATGGGCATTTCGTACAACTTTGCCGTGGCCATCTTCGGCGGCACCGCGCCGTTGATCATGCAGGGTCTGATCAACCTCACCGACAACGACATGATGCCGGCCTTCTGGCTGATGGCGACCTCCGTCGTCGGCGCCGTGGCCGTGTTCATCATGAAGGAATCGGCCAACCGGCCCATGCCGGGCTCCATGCCCAGCGTCGACACCGCCGAGGAAGCCCACGAACTGGTGGCCACCCAGGACGAGAACCCCCGGCTCGACGTCGACTCCCTGCCCTTCGCCACGGAGACGGCTGAAGCAGACGGCAGCACCAAGCAGTAAGCAGCAAGCAGTCGACAGCCGGCCCGCCGATCATTGAAGGCTCAACCAACCATGGGAGAATGGACGCATGAGTGAACTTGCTGCACCAGCCCCCCGGTGGCTGAGTCCCGATGAACGGCGGGCCTGGCTGGCCCTGTATGCCGTTGCCACGCGGCTTACCCCCACTCTGGATGCCGACCTGTTTCGCAGGGCGCGGATAACCCTCTTCGACTATCACGTGCTGGCGATGGCTTCCGAGGCTCCCGGCCGCGCACTGCCGATGAGCGAACTGGCGGCACGGTCCAACGCCTCCCTCTCCCGGCTGTCCCATGTGGTAAAAAAGCTGGAGAACCGGGGCTGGATGGAACGCTCCCCGTCTCCGGATGACGCCCGCGTGACCACCGCGGCGCTCACCGACGAAGGACTGGCCGCCCTCGAAGGGCTGGCTCCGGATCACGTCCGATCCGTGCGGGACCTGGTGTTCGACGGGCTTGATGCCCGCGACGTCGAGGACCTGGAACGGGTGGGGCGCAAAATTCTGGCCCGGATCGAGCCGGGCAACAGCATTCTGGAAAACGACCAGACATGACGTGGGGATTCCTGCCAGCGTAGGAAACACTTGAAAACCCACTTTCGTCCCAAGCGAGAGGCACTTTTCCATGCAGGCATCACGGATTTTGACAATTATTCTTGCCGGCGGAGCGGGCGGCAGGCTCGGCGCGCTCACCGAGCACCGGGCCAAGCCGGCCATGCCGGTGGCGGGATCCTACCGGCTCATCGACGTGCCGCTGTCCAACCTCCACAACAGCGGATTCTCGGATGTCTGGATCGTGGAGCAGTACAAGCCCAAGTCCCTCAATGACCATCTCGTCAGCGGGCGTCCCTGGGACCTGGACCGGACCAACGGCGGCCTGCGGGTGCTTCCGCCCTACCAGGGCGGCGAGGGCGAGGGCTTCGCTGAAGGCAACGCAGACGCCCTGTACAAGCAGGCCGACTACATCCGCGAATACGATCCCGACCTGGTAATGGTGCTCAGCGCCGACCACCTGTACCGGCTGGACTACCGCGACGTAGTGGCCACGCATCAGGCGGCCAACGCCGCGCTCACGGTGGTGACCACGAAGATCCGGAACAACCCCTCGGACCACGGTGTGGTCGAAGCCGAGGGCGGCGCGGTGACCGGCTTCGAGTACAAGCCGAAGCGGCCGAAGACGGACCGAGTGGCCGCTGAAATTTTCCTCTACGACGCCGACGTCCTGCTCACTGCCATGGATGAGCTGGTGGAAAAGGAAGGCCGGCTCGACGACTACGGCGACCAGCTGATCCCGTACCTGGTGCAGACCGAAAAGGTTGCCGAGCACCGGCTCGAGGGCTACTGGCGGGACATGGGAACTCCGCGCAGCTACCACCAGGGCCACATGGACCTCATAGACGGCCGCGGCCTGGCCTTTGATGACCCGCAGTGGCCCATCCTCAGCGCAGCTCCCCGGCTGCTGCCCGGCTACGTCGGGGAGGGGGCCCGCGTTTCCGCCAGCCTGCTCGCCCCGGGCTCGCGCGTGGAAGGCGCCGTGCACCGCAGCGTGATCGGGTCGGGCGCCGTCATCGAAGCGGGTGCCGAGGTTGATTCCTGCGTGATCCTCGGCGACGTGCGGATCAGCTCCGGAGCCCGGCTCCGGAACGCCATCGTGGACGCCGACGCGGTGATTGGCGGCGGCACGGAACTGGACGGGGCACAGCTGGATCCGGACGCCGGTGTGGTGGTCGTGGGCGCAGACGGCGCCGTCGACGCCCCGCCGTCGTCCTGACCGCCAGTGAGCTCAGGCACGTTAACCGGATAGGGTGTCCCGCTGGTTTGAATGAAAGCCGGGTTGCCCCTAGGATAGAGAGGCGTTAAGTTGCGCCTGTGTCCACCGGTCCCGCTTCCATGCGGTCGGACGGACATTTGCGCGGCCACCCGTATAAACCTAGAATTGAAGGCTGTCCCGGCAGATACTGCTTGGCTTCCTGAACTTCACCGTCTTCCCCGCGGCGAGGCACTTCGGCTGGATCTCACCCCGCCAGGTTCACCTCCGGAAAGTCGCAGTAATAACGGTGTCAAAACTGGTGGCGGGACGCTCTTTATGGCAGGTGCTTAGGCAAACGCCCTGTGTCTGTTTTTTGAGGACCGTCATATTTACTACAACTGGAGGAGAGAGATCATGGCAGCATACTGCCAGGTAACCGGAGCCATTCCCGGCTTTGGTCACAGCATTTCGCACTCGCACCGCCGCAACAAGCGCCGGTTCGACCCGAATATTCAGAAGAAGCGCTACTGGGTTCCGTCCCTGCGCCGCAACGTGACGCTGCAGGTTTCGGCCCGCGGGATCAAGACGATCGACGTGCGCGGTATCGACGCCGTCATCACTGACCTTATCTCGAAGGGTGTGAAGCTCTAGTGGCTAAGGACAAGGACGTACGTCCGATCATCAAGCTGAAGTCGACCGCCGGCACCGGGTACACGTATGTGACCCGCAAGAACCGTCGTAACGACCCGGACCGCATGGTTCTGAAGAAGTACGACCCGAAGATCCGCCAGCACGTCGAATTCCGTGAGGAGCGCTAAACATGGCAAAGAAGTCAAAGATTGCCCGCAATGAGCAGCGTAAGGTCATTGTTGAGCGCTACGCTGCAAAGCGCCTCGAACTGAAGAAGACCCTGGTGGATCCGAACGCCACCGACGAAGCCCGCGAAGCTGCACGCCTCGGCCTGCAGAAGCTTCCGCGCAACGCCTCGCCGGTCCGCCTTCGCAACCGCGACCAGATCGACGGCCGCCCCCGCGGTACCCTCCAGAAGTTCGGTATCTCGCGCGTCCGTTTCCGCAACATGGCCCACGCAGGCGAACTGCCGGGCGTCAAGAAGTCCAGCTGGTAAGCATCGCTTAACTGAGCTGTTAAAAGGGCGGCAACCTTCGGGTTGCCGCCCTTTTTGCTGTCCGGCAACCGCCTGTTCGGGACGCGGCTCCGCTGGCTGCCGGGTCCGGGGACGGCGGACACCGGTTCCCACTCTCTGGGGCACCTGTTGCCTCCCGGGACCCCGTTTGCCCCGGGAGGCACCACGGGTTGGGAACCGGTGCGGCTCCGACGACGGCGGCGGTCCGGGGTGCGGCGGCGGGGGATCCGGCGGGGAGGATGCGCGGGCGGGAATCCGCGCCGTTGCGGGGATTAAGCCTAAGAGGTCCGAAGGCGGAAATGGCACCGTTTTCTGGGCTGAGAGCGGAAAAAACCGCTAAAAACAGCGGATTTTGCCTGATTTTCGGTGTCGGGCTGGTAAGTTTTCCAACAGTGGCGGTTTCGCATCCGTGATCCGCTCGAGCTAACCCCTAGTCCAGGAGGACATAAATTGGCTATGAACCGCAGTGAGCTTGTTGCAGCAGTCGCAGAGAAGTCCGGCAACAGCCAGACCGCAGTGAACGGCGTTCTTGACGCTGTCTTCGACATCTTCGCAACCTCTGTTGCCAACGGTGAAAAGATCACCATCCCGGGCTGGCTTGCCGTTGAGCGCACCGACCGTGCCGCCCGCACCGGCCGCAACCCGCAGACCGGCGAAACCATTCAGATCCCCGCAGGCCACAGCGTCAAGCTGACCGCGGGCTCCAAGCTGAAGGCTGCCGTCTCCACCAAGAAGTAATCTCCTCGAACGAGGCAAGGGCCGGCGCCGAAAGGCGCCGGTCTTTTTTGTGCAATTAGCCCAAATTTCTACCGTGGGTAGAGAATAGGTACCGTGCCTAAAACTGCCAACACCGCTACCGACGCCGGCCGGACGGGAAGCGACTCCCGCCCCGTCCCCGGCGGATCACCGGCTGACCCGGCCCTCCGGAACGGCTGGCTGATCGCCGCCGTCGCCGTCATGCTCACGGCCCTCACCGGAGCCCTGATCTTCTCCGGTGCCGCCGCCGCCCAGCAGCTTTCCGACCCCGGCGCCCTTACCCGGTGGGCGCTGCCCGTTGCAAAGGCCCTCCACAACGGAGCCATGGCCGCGGTAATCGGGTCCCTCGTCTTCTCGGTGGCCATCCTCCCCAAATCCCTGAAGCTGAAGCGGGGCCGCAGGGTCGAGGCCGGTGAACCCGAACATCCGGCCTTCTCCCGGGCCCTTGCCCTCGCCGGCGCGGCATCAGCGGTCTGGACCCTGTCCGCCGTCGCCGTGCTGCTCTTCACCTACTCGGATGTGTCCGGGCTGCCGCTGAGCGCCGATCCGAGCTACACGCAGGGGCTGGGCGCCTTCGTCACCGATTTCTCCGCCGGACGCGCCTGGCTGGCCGTGAGCATCATCGCCGCAGTGGTGACCACCCTGGCCTTCGGAATCCGCTCCCTGAACACCCTGGCCGCGACCACTGTGCTGGCCGCCGGAGCCATTGTCCCCATCGCCCTGGTGGGCCACTCCGCCGGCGGCGACGACCACAGTGCCGCCGTCAACTCGATCGGCCTGCACCTGGCGGGCGTCTGCCTGTGGATCGGCGGACTCATCGTCCTGGCCGTGGTGTCCCGCCAGCTGGGCCCCATCACGGGCCTGGTGCTGCGGCGCTATTCCGCACTGGCCGGCTTCGCCTTCGCACTGGTGTTCCTGTCCGGCGTCGTCAACGCTTCCCTGCGGATCACCTCCTTCGCCCAGCTGAACTCCGACTGGGGCACGCTGGTGATCTTCAAGGCGTCCGCGACCCTGCTCCTCGGCGTCATCGGTTTCCTGCACCGCCGCTGGATCATTCCGCAGCTGCCGGCCAAGGTGCCGGGCTCGGCGGCCGGCTCCAGCGAGCAGGGCGGTCCCCGGCAGAAGAGCGCCAACCGCATCCTCTGGCAGCTCATCGCCGTCGAACTGCTGATCATGGGCGCCGTCTCCGGCGTGGCCGTGGCGCTGGGCCGCACCGCCACCCCCCGGCCCGAGGAGCTGCCGCCCGACGCCTCGCCCGCGCGCATCCTGACGGGCTACGACCTGCCGCCGGAGCTGACCCTCGAGCGCTACCTCACCGAATGGCGGTTCGACTGGCTCTGGGTGGCCATCGTGGCCGTCCTCGCCATCACCTACCTCCGCGGCGTGGTCAAGGTCCGCCGCCGCGGAGACAAATGGTCACTGGTCCGGACCCTGTGCTGGCTGGCGGGACTGGCCCTGCTGACCTACGTCACCTCGGGCGCACCTGCGGTGTACGGCATGGTCCTCTTCAGCACCCACATGCTCGGCCACATGACCCTGACCATGGTGGTTCCCCTGTTCCTGGTCCTCGGCGCACCGGTGACGCTGGCGCTGAAGGCCCTGACGCCGCGCGGCGACGGCACCCGCGGCATCCGGGAATGGATCCTGGTGGGCGTGCACTCGTGGTTCTCGAAGCTGGTCACCCACCCGATCTTCGCCGCGGTCAACTTCGCCGGATCCATCGTGGTGTTCTACTACTCGGAACTGTTCGGCTTTGCCCTGCGCCAGCACGTGGGCCACGAGCTGATGATCGTGCACTTCCTGCTGACCGGCTACATCTTCGTCCTGACGATGATCGGCATCGACCCGCTGCCGTACCGGGCACCGTATCCGCTGCGCCTGGTGATCCTGCTCGCCACCATGGCGTTCCACGCATTCTTCGGGGTGGCAGTGATGGGCGGCACCTCGCTGATCCAGGCGTCCTACTTCGGAAACATGGGCCGGGAGTGGGGGCTCTCCGCCCTCGCCGACCAGCAGCTGGGCGGATCCATCATGTGGGGGGTCGGCGAAATTCCCACCGTAATGGTGGCCATTGGCGTGGCGCTGCAGTGGTCACGGACCGACGCCCGCGAAACACGGCGCAAGGACCGGGCCGCCGAGCGGAATAATGAGGCCGAGCTGGCCGCTTACAACAACATGTTCGCCAATCTGGCCAAGCGGGATGCCAGCAGCCCTGAAGGAGATCGTTAATGACTGAAACCGTGCGCGCCGGGTACCGGGTGCGGGCCTCCGAACTGGAGGGCCGCAACTGGCTCAACACCGGCGGCCGCCAGCTGGGCCTCGAAGACCTGCGCGGCAAGATTGTGCTCCTGGATTTCTGGACCTTCTGCTGCATCAACTGCCTGCATGTCCTGGATGAGCTGCGCCCGCTGGAAGAGAAATACTCCGACGTGCTGGTCACGGTGGGCGTGCATTCGCCCAAGTTTGAGCATGAGGCGGATCCCGTGGCCCTGGCCGCGGCCGTGGAACGCTACGAAATTCACCATCCCGTCCTGGATGACCCGGAACTGACCACCTGGCAGGCCTACGCCGCCCGCGCTTGGCCGACCCTGGTGGTCCTGGACCCCGAGGGCTACATCGTGGCCAACCTCTCCGGCGAAGGCCATGCCGCCGGCCTGGACTCGCTGATCAGCGAACTCGTGGCCGAGCACGAAGCCAAGGGCACGCTGCACCGCGGCGACGGCCCGTATGTTCCGGCCGAGCCCACCGCCGGCAACCTGCGTTTCCCGGGCAAGGCCGTTGCGCTGCCCGAGGGCACCTTCCTGGTCGCCGATACCGGGCACCACCGCCTGGTGGAGCTCGAGGCCGACCTCGCCACTGTGCGCCGCGTCATCGGCGAGGGCAGCAAGGGCTGGCGGGACGGCAGCGCCGGCACCGCCCGCTTCAACGAACCGCAGGGCGTGGCAGTGCTTCCCTCCGCGGTCGCCGAAGCGGCGGGGTACGACGTCGTCGTGGCGGACACCGTCAACCACCGCCTGCGCGGAGTGGCCCTGGCCTCCGGAACCGTGACCACGGTGGCCGGAAACGGTGTTCAGCGGCTCCTGGACGCCGGAAACCAGACCAAGCGGGTTCCGGGGGAGGACCACCCCTCGGAATCCCGCACAGCGGACGCCAGCGGCTTCGGGCCCTCCCTGACGGAAGCCAGCCTCGGCGCCGATCCCCTGAACGTCTCGCTCTCCTCGCCGTGGGACCTCACCTGGTCCCGAACCCTGGGACGCCTCGTGGTGGCCATGGCCGGCACCCACCAGATCTTCACCTTCGACCCGCTCACCGGTGCGGTGGACATCCTGGCCGGCACCGGGCTGGAAGGCCTGCTGGACGGCCCCGGCGACCGCGCCTGGTTTGCGCAGTCCTCCGGGCTGGCCGAGGACGCCGCCGGCAGCATCTGGGTAGCCGATTCGGAGACCTCGGCACTGCGCCGGCTCTCCTTCACCGCGGACGGCGGCGGAACGGCGGTGTCGGTGGACACCGCCGTCGGCGCCGGGCTGTTCGACTTCGGTTTCCGGGACGGCGCGGCCGGCGAGGCGCGGCTGCAGCACCCGCTGGGCGTGGCGGTGCTGCCGGACGGCTCCGTGGCGGTCGCCGATACGTACAACGGGGCGGTCCGCCGCTACGATCCGGTCACCAACACGGTGTCCACCCTGGCCCGCGGACTCTCCGAGCCCTCCGACGTCCTGGTCGACACCACCACCGCCGGTGAGCCGCTGCTGATCGTTGTGGAGGCCAACAAGCACGAACTGATCCGGCTGCCCATCCCCAAGGAGGCGCAGTCGGTGGATGAAGGCGCCCGGCAGACGCAGCGCCCGGCCAGCCCGATGGCCGCGGGCCCGGTGGGCCTGTCCGTGCGGTTCGCCGCACCCAAGGGGCAGAAGCTCGACGACCGCTGGGGTGACCCGACCCAGTTGAAGATCTCATCCTCCCCGGAGGAGCTGCTGGTCTCCGGCGGCGGCACCTCCACCGGCCTGACCCGGAAGCTGGTGCTGTCGGACTCCGTCGGCGGCGGCGTCCTGCACATCACCGCCCGCGCGGCTGCCTGCGACGGCGAACCCGGCGGCGAGATCCCGGACCACGCTGCCTGCCACCTGTACCAGCAGGACTGGGGCATTCCGGTGACGATCGACGCCGGCGGCGACACCGCGCTGACACTGGACCTGCGCGGCCTGGACTAGCCGCGGTTACCTCGCGGGGGAGGGGAGCGGCGTCAGTCGATGAGGGGCGTGACGGAAACTTCGTCGCTGCCGATCGCTAGCTTCGCGGCAAAGCTGAAGTCCTTCTCCACTTCGAGCGGACTCTGGGCGCCGCTGAACAGGTCGGTCTGCGTGGTGGTGAGCCGGGCCTTGCCGCTGAGCGGGGAGAGCACCCAGTTGCCGGAGACGGAACGGATCTTCACCTCGGGGTACTCGGTGATCTTCCAGACGATCGGCAGCTCCACGCGGTCAGTGAAGTGGAAGAATGGGCAGCCCGGGGGAGCGAGGCGGTCCTGGGCAGCGGTGCAGCCGGCCAGGAAGGCACGGACGTCCGCATCGACTTCGTCTTTCAGGGTTTGGGTGGCCTCGGTGGTCAGCACCAGGTCCAAGGTGTCCCGCGGCGAGGCGAGGAGCCCGGATTCCGCCGGCGCGGCAAAGTACTTCGAGGTGTATGAGACCTCCACCCGGGCGGGATAAAACGCCGCGAAGGTGGTGGTGTCCTCCGGCAGGGCAATCTGCACGCCGTTCACGGAAGCGCTCTGCTGGCTGGCTGCCGTCACCGTCAAGGTCGGCAGCGCCGCGGGGGCGAAAGACCAGCGGTCGAAGAACAGCCACGCCCGGTCCGTCCGCTCGAGGCGGTACGTGCTCGTGCCCTCTTCCCCGCCGAGGGAATACCGAACCTCAAGGTCCACCCGGTCTTCTCCGGCGTTCCGCGGTTCGGCGATGTCCAGCACCTCAAGGTCGGCGGTGGAGGCCTTCAGGGCGTCGCCGTCCAGCAGTGCCGCGTTCGCGTCCGGCACCCTGGCGGCGAGGAGGCCCAGGGCGCGTTCGCCGTCGCCCTCCTGCAGGGCGGTGAAGTAGCTGTTGACCTGGTGTTCGGGTCCGTAGGCTTTGGTGTTGACGAAATAGATCACCACCACCGCGGCGGCGACGGTGAGCATGAGCGCGAGCAGCCAGGTGGCTACTGCTTTGATGACCGATGTTGTTCCCTGCACTGCTCAAACGATACCGGCTGGATCCCTGGAAGCCCGGACCGGCAGTTCGACGGCCGGGCTTCCGCGGCGCGGGTCCTAGGGCTCGACGCCGCTGCCAACGGTGTCGTTTTCATGTGCTGCGGCGATTTCCTCGGCCCGGGCGGCGTTGGCTTCCTCGGTGAGTTCGGCACCCGCAGCCGCGTCGCGGGTGAGGTTGTCGCCGGTCTCCGGATCGAAGAGGTGCACCTTGCGGGTGTCCAGCCACAGCTCGGCGTCTCGTCCGCCACGGATCCGGGACGCAGCGTCCAGGGTGACCACGATCTGCGGGCGCAGTTCGTCGGCGTCCATGTCGCGGGCCAGGTTGTCCAGCAGCTCCTTGACCTCGGGGTCCGGATGGAAGGGAATGTAGCCGTACTGCTCGTTGCCCAGCCATTCGGTGTGGCTGATCGGCGCGGTGAACACGGAGCCGTGCGGGCGTTTGGCCTCATCGACGAATTTGGCGTCCTCGAAGAATTCCGGCCGCAGCCCCACGAGAACGATGTTCTTCCCCGCTGCCTTGTCCGCCTTGTCCTGCGGAATCGTCAGATCGCCGACAGCCGTCCGCAGGACGTTTCCCTCCACCGTTGCCGGCAGGAAATTCATGGACGGTGAGCCAATGAAGCCGGCCACGAAGAGGTTGATGGGCTGCTCATAGAGTTCGCGGGGCGAGGCCACCTGCTGCAGGATGCCCTTCTTCAGGACCGCCACCCGGTCGCCGAGGGTCATGGCCTCCGTCTGGTCGTGGGTGACGTAAACGCTGGTGGTGCCCAACCGGCGCTGCATCTGTGCGATCTCCGAACGCATCTGGCCGCGCAGCTTGGCGTCCAGGTTGGAGAGCGGTTCGTCGAAGAGGAAGGCATCGGCCTGCCGCACGATGGCCCGGCCCATGGCCACCCGCTGGCGCTGGCCACCCGAGAGGTTGGCCGGCTTGCGGTCCAGGTGATCGGTCAGTTCCAGGGTGGAAGCGGCGTCCGTAACGAGCTTGCGCACCTGCTCGTCGGTGTACTTGCCCTTGTTCAGGCGCAGTGGGAACGCAATGTTCTCGAATACGGTCAGGTGCGGATACAGGGCGTAGTTCTGGAACACCATCGCCAGGTTCCGGTCGCGGGGTGCCTTGTCGTTGACGCGCTCACCGTTGATCAGGAGGTCACCGGAAGTGATGTCCTCCAATCCCACGATCATGCGCAGCAGGGTGGACTTTCCGCAGCCCGACGGGCCCACGAGGATGATGAACTCGCCGTCGGCAATGTCCAGGCTGACATCGTTGACGGCCGGAAAACCGTCTCCGTACTTCTTGACGAGGTTCTTGAGGGTGATCGATGCCATGAGAACAAATCCTTTTCTTCGACCGGACGTGCGGGGACTAGCCCTTGACGGCGCCCTGGGTTAGACCCGAGACGATCTGGCGCTGGAACGCCAGCACCAGCACTACAACGGGAATGGTGACAATTATTGCGGCCGCCGAGATGGCGCCCGTCGGTTCTTCGAACTGGGAGGCGCCGGTGAAGAACGCCAGGGCTGCCGGCACCGGCCGGGCCGCGTCGGTGGAGGTGAGTGAGATGCCGTAGACGAAGTCGTTCCAGGCGATGAAGAAGGCAATGATCGCCGTGGTGAACACGCCAGGGGCGGCCAGCGGCACGATGGCCTTCCGGAACGCCTGCCAGGTTGTGGCGCCGTCGACCTGTGCGGCCTGTTCCAGCTCCCACGGAATCTGCCGGAAGAAGGCGGCCAGGGTCCAGATCGAGATCGGCAGCGTCAGCGACAGGTAGGGGATGATGAGGCCTGCCCAGGTGTCGTACAGGCCGATGTTGCGCCACAGGTTGAACAGCGGGGTCACGATGGAAATCACCGGGAAAATCGAAACTCCGAGGGCCGTGGTCAGCACCAGCCGCTTCCCCGGGAAATCCAGCCTGGCGATGCCGTAGGCGCACAGCGTTGCCAGGACCACCGCGATGAAGGTGGCGATCAGCGAGATGCCGATCGAGTTGCGCAGTGCGGAGAGGAACAGCGTCTGCGCGTCACCGACCAGGATCTGCTCGTAGTTCGTGAACGACCAGGTGTTGGGGAGGAAGGTGCCTGAGGTCAGATCGCTGGGAATCTTGAAGGACGTGGCGAAAATCGAGGCCACCGGAAACAGGGCGTAGACGATGACGAAGACCGAGATGACGGTCCAGACGATTCTGCGCCTGGCGGGTGAGGCTTTCATTAGTTACCCCCTCGTGCACCGGTGAGGTCCACCTTGAATAGTTTGATGGCGATGAAGCAGATGATAATCACGCACACGAACAGCAGAACCGAAACGGCCGAGCCCATGCCAATCTCCAGCCGTGTGATCGAGGTCCGGTAGGCCAGCAGCGACAGCACCTCGGTTCCGTACGCGCCGCCGGTCATGATGTAGACGTTGTCGAAGATTCGGAAGGCATCCAGGGCGCGGAACAGGACGGCCACCATGATGGCGGCTTTCATGTTGGGGATGATCACGCGCTGCATCCGCTGCCACCAGGTGGCACCGTCCACTTCGGCGGCCTCGGTAAGCTCGCCGGGAACCTGGGCCAACCCGGCCAGGAGCAGGAGGGAGATGAACGGCGTCGTTTTCCAGATCTCCGACGCCATGATGACGAACAGTGCTGTCCAGGTGTCGGCGAACCAGTTCAGGTCGGTGCTGATTCCCGGCACCCAGCTGAACCAGTGATTGATGTAGCCGGAGTTGATGTCGAAGGCGTAGAACCAGGCGAAAGCCGACACCACGGTGATGATGCCGTACGGAACCAGGATTGCCGTGCGCAGCCAGCCGCGGACGGTTTTCAGGGCGCTGTTCATGACCAGGGCCAGGGCGAAACCGAGGATCAGCTCCACCACGACGGTGACCACGGTGATGAGCAGCGTGACCCCCAGATCGCGCCAGAACAGTCCGTCGGTCAGGATGACGCCGTAATTGCCGAGTCCGATGAATTCCCGGTCGGCGGGCGCGGTCAGCCGGTAACTGAACAAGGATTCCCAGAGCGCCAGCAGGATCGGATAGGCGGTGACGGCCAGCATGATGATGAACGCCGGTCCGGCCAGCAGGAAGCCAAGGCGGCGCTCGGCCCGGGCACGGTCGCTGAGCCTGGCCTTGGCCGGTGCCTTGGCCCGCGCCGCGGCACCCGGAACGGCTGCTTCTACGGAGGTGCTCACAGCAGTTTCTCCCCTCTTAGGACGTCAACTATGAATTCCTGGCTGGTGGCCGGCGTGGTGTCCGGGTCGACATCGCTCGGAGGGGTCCACGTCTGCTGGATTCCGGTGGAAATCTCGTTGTAGTACGGCGTCTGCGGCCGGGGCTTGGACAACTCCAGCGATTCCCGGATGGTTCCGGCCATGGGGAAGGTCGAGACGGCTTCCGGATCGTTGTACGCCTCGGTGTTCGACGGCGGGTTGCCGTTGGTGGCGAAGTAGTAGGCCTGGTTTTCCGGGCTGACGATGCACTCGATTGCTTGGTAGGCCAAATCCGGATTCTCGCTCTTTGAGCCCACTCCCAGGTTGATGCCGCCCAGCGGGGGCGCTGTGTCCTCCCCGGCGTTGACCTGCGGGTACAGGGCCCACCCAATGTCATCAATGAGCGATTGGGGCAGGGTTCCGGCCTCGACGGCAGCGTTTGTGGCCGGCCAGACGAAGGGATAGTTCACCATGAAGGAGCCCTCGTCGCCCTGGAACTGGATCATTGAGGTGTTTTCGGTCTGGGTGGGAAGACCGGGTCCGCCCAATCCGTCCTTGCCGATGGTGGACACGATCTCCGCGGCGGCTTTGCCGGCGTCGGTATCGACGCCGAGCTGCAGCTCGTCCGCCGGCGCATCGGGGTTCTCCACGATCTGTCCGCCTGCCGATTCAATGAGCGCGTTCACCCACACCGTCATTGACTCGGCCCGGGCTCCCTGGACGCCCAGGAACTTTCCCTGGTCCTGCGCCGCCTGCATGATTTGGTCCCAGGTGACCGGCTGGCTCATGTCGAGTCCGGCAGCCGCGGCGACGGACTTCCGGTACCAGAGGATCTGCGTGTTGGCCCAGAACGGCACCGCGACGATTTCGTCCTTCCACGTGGCACCGGCCAGCGCGCCCTCCACGACATTCTGGGTGGTGCGCTCGACGACGTCCTCCGGAACCGGGGCCAGATAACCGGGTTCGGCGTACTCGGGGACGTTCGGCGGGTCCAGGCTCATGATGTCCATGGTCTTGTCGCCGGCAGCCAGGCGCCGGGCCAGCTGTTCACGCTGGGAGGCGGCGTCATTGGGAAGCAACGATGTTTCGATGGTGTAGGCGCCGCCGGAAGCGTCGCTGCACCGGGATGCCAGTTCGGCCTGGCCGCCGTCGTCCGGGTTGATGTACCAGGTAAGGGTGGGAGCACCTTCGCTGGAGCTGCAGCCACTCAGCAACGTTGCTCCAACGGCGAGGGCAAACCCCGCAGCTGCATGTTTCCTCATACGGGATGGGCCGTAGTATCTTGCATCCGTTGGCATCGGTGTTGTGCCTCCACCTCGTCGTAGGCGCAGAGTCCGAAAACTCCGCGGCGGCTGCCACCCTAAGCAGCCTTTCGAAAGACACTATGCCCTGACCGTGTTTTTCGCCACTGTCCCATCGGCGCGGGAAGGTGGTTTGCTCAGGTCAGGAGTGCAGCGACCGCCACTAGGACCGGCAGGGAGATGATGGTGGTCAACAGGACGGTGTCCTTGGCAACGAGCACGCCCTCCTCGTACCGGGTTGCAGCAACAAATACGTTCTGTGCGGTGGGCAGGGCTGCGGTGACGACGACGGCGAACAGCAGGTGCCCCTCCATCCCGAGGACGAACCGGGCCAGCAGGTAGGCCAGGGCCGGTTGCAGCACCAGTTTGAAGGCCGACGCCAGGACGACGTCGATCCGCCGGCCGCCGTCGCGGTGCAGCGGCCGGGAACCGACCAGGGAGATGCCGAACGCCAGCAGCATCGCCGGTACCGCTGCTCCGCCGATCAGCGTGACCGGTTCCAGGATGATCACGGGCAGCTGAAGTCCGGTGGCAGCCAGGATCAGCCCGATCAGGGTGCCGATGATGATGGGGTTGCGGCCAATCTGGGCCAGGAATGACAGCACCGAGGTCCGCCGGCCGCTGGTGCTTGAATCCATGAGCATCAGGAACACCGGTGTGAAAAATGCCAGCTGGAAGATGAGGACCGGCGCGATGTAGGCGGCGTCTCCGAGCACGTACACGGCGATCGGCAGGCCGAGGTTCGCGGCATTGACCACCGACGAGGACATCGCCGATATGAGGGCCTCCGGGAACGGCCGGCGCAGCCACCAGCGGGTGCACAGCAGGAAGAGGAGCGCTGTCAGGAGGGCGCTGACCGCTGCGACCAGGAGCGGCAGGGAGAAAACGGTGTGCAGGTCGGCGTCGCTCAGCGTCACCAGCAGCAGCGCAGGCGAAGCCACAAAAAACGCCAGCCGGCTCAGCACGGTTTGGGCGTTGCCGCCCAGCACGCCCAGCCTGCCAATCACATAACCGGCCAGGATGATGATCCAGACAACCGTAAACCCAGTGAGTACCCCCAGCACCGGGAACTACGAAACGGGGATGGTGGCGGAGACCCGGCGGATCTCGGACGGAAACATCATGGAGTGGGTAACTAAGCGGCTCATCGCGGCCCAGTATACGGGTGGCAGCGGAGCACGCAGAAACACGACGGCCCCCGGAATCTCGAGGATTCCGGGGGCCGTCAGGTGGAGCGGGCGACGGGAATCGAACCCGCGTATCAAGCTTGGGAAGCTAGCGCTCTACCATTGAGCTACGCCCGCAGAGCCGGAGTACTCCGGCACAGGCAACCACTTTACATGTAACCGCGGCCTCACGGAATTTGGGCGTTAGGGTGCGTCGGCCGGCCCGTCATCCAGCCCGTCGGCTCCGGCATTCCGGGCGCCTTGGCGTGCGCGCTCCACCAGATCCCGCCACCTTCCCTGCACACAGCTCTCGGGCAGGGTGGCCGTGAAATGGCCCACTTGGATGTCATAAACGAACCGGTCCGGGCCGGCGGGCTGTCCCGGCGGCGGATTCTGCAACAGCGGCAGCCACTCCTGCTCCGCTTCCTCGGCGCTGACCTGAATGCTCCAGACCCGGGTGAGGCCCGCGAAACCGCCGGTGCGGACCACCACTATCTTCACGGCCGCACTCCCACGGCTTCCCAGGCGTCGGCGACGGCGCCGTATTCAGGCCCGGACGTTCCGTAGCGCTTCTCGGTGGCAAGCAGCGTCCCGGCCGCGAAGAGGGAGAAGGTGCAGTCCACGGGAAGTGTCTGCTCGGTGATTGTGTCGTACCAGATCTGCCCGGCGCGTTCCCAGGCATAGCTGCCCATGGCGACGGCGGCCAAATAGAAGGCATGGTTGGGTATCCCCGAGTTGATGTGAACGCCGCCGTTGTCCGCTGTCGTGGAAACATAACCGGCCATGGTGGCGGGCTGCGGGTCCCGGCCCAGGACGTCGTCGTCGTAGGCCGTGCCGGGAGCCTTCAGGGAACGCAGGGCGGCGCCCGAGACCTGCGCCGTGAACAAGCCGGCGCCCACCAGCCAGGCGGCGTCCCCCGCTTCCTGGCGGAGGAGCTTTTGTTCGACGAGAACGCCGAACACATCGGAGACCGACTCGTTCAGCGCCCCGGCCTGGTCCTGGTATTCGAAGCGGGAGGTGTACTGGATGAGGCCGTGCGCCAGCTCGTGGCCGATCACCGTCAGCGACTTGGTGAATCGTTCAAAGACCTCGCCGTCGCCGTCCCCGCAGACCATCCGCTCGCCGTCCCAGAACGCATTGTCGTAGTCGCGGCCGTAATGGACGGTGGCGGCCAGCACCCCGCCGGCGCCGTCGACCGAGGACCTGCCGTACACGTCGCTGAAGAGGGCGTGGGTGGCTCCGAGTCCCTCGTACGCTTCGTCGACCGAGCTGTCACCGGAGGGCCCGCTGCCCTCCGCCCGGACCAGGGCGCCGGGCAGGGTTTCCGTGCCGCCGGCGTCGGACACCTCCCGCCGCAGCGATGGAACGACGGCGGTGCCCGGGTGCGGTGCCGGAGCCTGCCGGGCCTGCGCGCGGGCCTGCTGCACGGGAGGCAGCTCGGCCAGCGCCCGCCGCGCTGCCTCCGCGGCCCGGCTGAAGCTGCCGTCCTGCTGCTCGGCGATGCGGGCCAGGAGGTAGGGCGGAACGATCGAACAGATCATGGGAGTCCTCCAAGAATCGGTCTCGAGCCGGGAGCAGGAACTGCGCCCGGAGCCTCAGCCTAGAGGGCCCCTCCGACATGGCAAGGACGGGAGGTCCAACCCTTCTACTGTGCCTGCGGGTTTCCTTCTGCTCCGTCGGGGGCGGAGTCGGGTGCCCGGTTGGCTGCCGCCTGGTCGTAAGCGGCAACGATGGCCGCCACGCCCTCCGGACCCAGTTCAAGGCCCATGTCGCTGCCGGGGTTGATGGCCAGGCCGTAACCCTGCGCGATGCTGCGCAGCGTGGCTTCGCCGCCGGCCTTGACCATGACCGGGGCCTGTTCGCGGATCTGCTCGGGCACGCGCCCGGCTGTGGTGAAGGTGGCAGCCACCGCCGAGTCACCTTCCGGAGACTTCAGGACGAGGGCTTGGAAGGAGGAGGGATCCTGGTCGTCCTGAAGCCGGCCGACGCTGAGCAGCTCCGACTCGCAGATGCGCGCCACCAGTTCCTGGCTGCTGATCCGCCCCTCCTTCCCGGCAACAATCGCTTCCTCCAGGGCGGCCGCGCCCTCGGGATCGGAATACTGTGCCTGGCCCGGCACGGAAGTGTCCTGTCCGGCGCCGTCGGTGTTGTCAGTGTTCTCCGCCATGGGTCTCTCCTCAGAAGTTGTTAAAACCAGAATGCTCAGCGGCAAGTTTGGCACAGCAGCAGGGGGGTGTTTCAAGCGGGGGGCAGGCTTCGAGCGCGGCGGGGGAGCGGGCCGCGGACCGTGAAGCTACCGTGGGAGCTGTCCGGACCGATCAGCGAAAAACGGAGCACCGATGAGTGTCAGCAGGAATACCCGCAGCCTGGAACCGGGCATCGAACGGGACTTCACCGACAAGATGAGTTACGGAAGCTACTTGGCCCTGGATCAGCTGCTGGGGGCCCAGCATCCGGTCAGCAGTCCGGAGCACCACGACGAAATGCTCTTCATCATCCAGCACCAGACCTCCGAGCTGTGGCTGAAGCTGGTCCTGCACGAGCTGCGTTCGGTGCGTTCCAAGCTGGCAGGCGACGATCTGCGCGGGGCAATGAAGGGCATCGCCCGCATCAAGCACATTCAGCGCTCGCTGACGGAACAGTGGTCGGTGCTGGCCACGCTGACGCCGTCGGAGTACGCGGAATTCCGCGGGGATCTGGGAGCCTCGAGCGGTTTCCAGTCCCATCAGTACCGGGCGGTGGAATTCCTGCTCGGCAACAAGAACGCGGCCATGGTGAACGTCTTTGCCGCGGACCCGGCGGCCGTTGAGCTGCTCACCGGGCTGCTGGACCAGACCAGCATCTACGACGAGTTCATCTTCTTCCTGCACCGCCGCGGCTACGACGTTCCGGAAGAACTGCTGACCCGCGACTTCAGCCAGGCGCACGTGGCCAACGAGGCCCTGATGCGTGTTTACCAACACGTTTACGAGAACGCCGCGGAGCACTGGGACGTTTATGAAGCCTGCGAGGAGCTGGTGGATCTGGAAGACAACTTCCAGCTGTGGCGCTTCCGGCACCTGAAGACGGTGGAGCGCACCATCGGATTCAAGCGGGGAACCGGTGGTTCCTCCGGTGCTTCCTTCCTGCAGCGGGCACTGGAACTGACGTTCTTCCCCGAGCTGTACGCCGTCCGGACGGAGATCGGCCGGTAGCCGGCCCGGCGGGACTCCGGCGGGAGTGCCGGCGCCGATGCGCTATTTTTAGAAGGTGCTGATTTCTGACCGCGACATCCGAACCGAAATTGCCGACAAGCGGATTGTTCTCGATCCCTACGAACCCGGAATGGTCCAGCCGTCCAGTGTGGACGTGCGCATTGACCGGTTCTTCCGGCTCTTCGACAACCACAAGTACGCGCACATCGACCCCTCCCTGGACCAGCCGGACCTGACCCGCCTGGTGGAGGTTGACCCGGACGAGCCGTTCATCCTGCATCCGGGAGAGTTTGTGCTCGGCTCCACCTACGAGACCGTGACGCTGCCCGACGACATCGCCGCGCGGCTGGAGGGCAAGTCCTCACTGGGCCGGCTCGGCCTGCTCACGCACTCCACCGCGGGTTTCATCGACCCCGGCTTCTCCGGCCATGTCACCCTGGAGCTGTCGAACATGGCGACGCTGCCGATCAAGCTCTGGCCCGGATCCAAGATCGGCCAGCTGTGCTTCTTCCGGCTGACCTCGCCGGCGGAATTCGCCTACGGCTCCGGCCAGTACGGCAACCGCTACCAGGGACAGCGCGGTCCGACGGCGTCGCTCAGCCACCTGAACTTCCACCGCACTACGGTCTAGGCCCGGTTCCTTCGACCGGCCCACCGGGCGGTCCGGGCCCCCGGTCGGCCGAGCCGGTCGGCCCGCTAGACCTCCGGAACCACCGCACGCGGTGTCTTGCCGGGGGAGCGGACCGGCAGCAGGACCAGCAGGCCCAGGAGCAGCACGAGCAGGATGCCCAGGATGCCGTACCGCTGGGCGCCGAAGATGCTGATGAACGCCGCGAACAGGGCCGGTGCCAGGAAGCTCACGGCCCGGCCGGTCGTGGCATAGAGCCCAAACAGTTCGGCTTCCTCGCCCTCCGGGGCCAGCCGGGCCAGGAACGCGCGGGACGCTGACTGCGCCGGACCCACGAACAGGCAGAGCAGCAGGCCGAAGATCCAGAACGTGGTGTCGCCGGACCACTGCAGTCCCAGCAGGCTCACATCTTCGGCCCCGAACAGGCCAATCACTCCGCCGGAGATGAGCAGGCCGACCAGGGAGAAGACAATGACGTTCTTCGGTCCGGCGCGGTCGTCCAGGAAGCCGCCGGCTATGGCGCCCACCGCGGCCACGACGTTGCCGAAGATCGCAAAGATGATCACCTGGGACAGCTCCCAGCCGAAGGTCCCGGAGGCAATCACGCCGCCGAAGGTGAAGACCGCGGCCAGGCCGTCGCGGAACACCGCGCTGGCCAGCAGGAACCAGACGGTGTGCGGGCTGGTCTTGAAAATGGCCTTGATGCGGCGGAACAGCAGGCCGTAGGACGCAAAGAAACCAATTCCGGCAGCCCGTTCCCGCCGGGGAACCTCCGGCACCGCAAACAGCACGGGCAGCGCAAACACTGCCAGCCATACGGCGGCGAAGACGGCCACGGCGCGGATGTTCAGCCCGTCCTCGGACGTGACGCCAAACCATCCGACGTCGGGGTTGATGAAGCCCACAAGCACTGCGGCCAGGGCGGCGATCCCGCCAACGTATCCCATGCCCCAGCCGAAGCCGCTGACCCTGCCCACGTTGGCCGGGGTAGAGATCTGCGACAGCATTGCGTTGTAATTCACGCCCGCGAACTCGTTGAAGACGTTGCCCAGGGCGATGAGCGCCACGCCCAGCAAGAGGAATTCCGGGCGCGGATAGACGAAGAAGCACAGCGCGGTCACCAGGCACACCAGCGCCGTGTTCACGCCCAGCCAGGTCTTGCGCCGGCCGCCGGCATCCGAGCGCTGCCCGACGACGGGGGCCAGCACGGCCACTGCAAGCCCGGCCAGAGCGACGCCGTAGCCGAGGACCGAGGAAGCGTGAGCCTCTCCGCCGAAGCTCTCCGAGGTCAGATACACGGTGAAGACGAAGGTGGTCATCACCGCGTTGAACGCCGCTGATCCCCAGTCCCAGGCCGCCCAGGCGAGGATCTGCCGTTTCCGGACCACCGCCGGCGCGCCGGCGGAGGAGGTGCTGGGTGCTTGTGTGTTGGAGACCATAGCCAGATGCTATCGGTGCCCGCGGTTCCGCCGGGCCACAAACGAAGCACCGGCATGTCCCGCGCCGGGTAGCGCCGGGTACCCCAAATGCAACTTAGGTGTATGCCATGGGTAGAATAGATATACGCCCTCTGACCACCATCTTGATAACTACAGCTGTAGCTGCGGCTGGAAGACTGTCAAAAAAGCTCGGGAGATCTTGTGCTAGTTGTGCTCACCGTTTTGTTTACGGTGGCATTGGTGGCGCCCTTAATGTTCCGCAGGATCGGCCGTTCGGCGTTCTATGTCCTGGCCGCCGTCCCCGCCGCAGCCTTTGTCTGGCTGCTGGTCACGTTTCCCCGGTACACAGGTGCCGACCAGACGCTGGCCTCGGGCGCTCCCAACGCCCCGCCGTCGCTCGTCATCCCCTGGATTCCCGATCTCCGCGTGGAGCTGGCCTTCCGGATGGACACCCTGGCCGCGGTCCTTTCCATCCTCATCCTGGGCGTCGGCTCGCTGGTCCTCTTCTACTGCGCCCGCTATTTCCGCCCGGGCGACGCGCAGATGGGCGCCTTCGGCTCCCAGCTGCTGGCCTTTGCCGCGGCAATGTTCGGCCTGGTCACAGCCGATGACCTGATCCTGCTGTTCGTTTTCTGGGAACTGACCACGGTCTTGTCCTACCTGCTGATCGGCTACTCCGCGCACCGCCTGTCCGCACGCCGGGCGGCGCTGCAGGCGCTGATCGTGACCACCTTCGGCGGCCTGGCGATGCTGGTGGGCATGGTGCTGATTGGCAACGCCGCAGGCACCCTGCGGATCTCCGAGATCCTCGCCATGGCCCCGCAGCTGCTCGAACGCGGCGCCGTCGTGGACGTGGCCATTGTGCTGATGCTCATCGGCGCGGTGTCCAAATCCGCGCTGCTCCCGTTCCACTTCTGGCTCCCTGCCGCGATGGCCGCCCCCACGCCGGTCAGCGCCTACCTGCACGCAGCGGCCATGGTGAAGGCCGGCATCTACCTGGTGGCCCGGCTCGCTCCCGGATTCTCGGAATCCACCTATTGGCACGCCGTCGTGCTCGTCCTGGGCCTCTCGACCATGTTGCTGGGCGGCTGGCGCGCACTGCGCCAGTACGACCTGAAGCTGATCCTCGCGTACGGAACCGTCAGCCAGCTCGGCTTCCTGACCCTGGTGGTGGGACTGGGCAACCGGGAAGCCGCCGTGGCCGGGCTCGGCCTGCTGCTGGCCCACGGCTTCTTCAAAGCGACCCTGTTCCTGGTGGTGGGCATCGTTGACCACCAGTCGGGGACCCGGGACATCCGCAAGCTCTCCGGCATCCACCGCTCCTCTCCGCAGCTGTTCATCGTGGCCCTCATCGGCGCCGCCTCCATGGCCGGAGTGGCGCCCCTGCTCGGTTTCGTGGCCAAGGAATCGGTCTACGAGACCTTCGTCCACTATGCCGAGAAGCAGGGAACCGCCGGGGCGGCAGTGCTGCTGGCCGGCGTCGTCATCGGCTCCATCCTGACTTTTGCCTACAGCGCCCGCTTCGTCTGGGGCGGTTTCGCCACCAAGCCCAACGCCAAGCCCACCGCCTTCAAGCCGGTGCCGTGGACCTTCCTCGCCGCGCCCGGCATCCTGACCGTCGTAACCGTGATCTTCGGCCTGTGGCCGGCACCGCTGGACGCAGCCATCGCCTCCTACGCGGACCTGTACCCGGCCGACGGCAGCCCCACTCATCTGGCCCTGTGGCACGGCTTCACCACCGCACTGCTGCTGACCGTCATCACCATCGGAGCCGGGCTGCTGCTGTTCTGGCAGCGGATCCGGGTGGAACGGCTGCAGGGACGCTTCACCGCCCCGCTGGACGCCGAACGCTCCTACCGCGGGATTATCGGCGTGCTCGACGACGTCGCGGTCTGGGTCACCGGACGCACCCAGCGCGGTTCGCTGATGTTCTACCTCTTCGTCATCCTGTCGGTGGCGGTCGTGACTCCGCTTTTCGCGCTCATTGTCCGCGACGCGCCGCTGCCGGACCAGTTCCACTGGTTTGATTCGCCGCTGCAGGCAGTGATCGGCGTCGGCATCATCCTGGGGGGCCTCGCCGCTGCCCGCGCCAACAAGCGATTCCTGGCCGTGCTCATGGTCAGCGTCACCGGCTACGGAATCGCCCTGATCTTCGCCCTGCAGGGCGCGCCGGACCTGGCCCTGACCCAGATGCTGGTGGAAACCATCGTCCTGGTTGCCTTTGTCCTGGCGCTGCGGTCCCTGCCGGCCCGGCTCTGGAAGCGCGAACCGGCCGGACACCGCATGCTGCGCGCCCTGCTCGGCATTGCCTTCGGCGGGACCATGGTGGTCCTGGCCATGACGGCAATGGCGTCCCGCGTGGCGGAGCCCATTTCCCTGGCCTTCCCCGACCTCGCCTACGAGGTGGGCGGCGGCGCCAACATCGTCAACGTCACGCTCGTCGACATCCGCGCCTGGGACACCTTCGGGGAGATCTCGGTGCTGGCCATGGCCGCCACCGGCGTTGCGTCGCTGATCTTCGTGCGCGGCCGCGGCGACAAGCGCCGCCGGGCAGAGGGCGTCGCCACCGGCTCCGTGGACCGCGGCCGCGAACACTTCGCGTCCTCCGGCCGCCAGGAGGCCACCCTCGCGATGGCACGGAAGTTCTCCAGCGTCAGCCGTGACGCCTGGCTCGTCGCCGGGCGGACCCTCGCTCCGGAACGGCGTTCCATCATCTTCGAGGTAATTACCCGCCTGCTGTTCCACTCGGTGATCCTGTTCTCCATCTATCTCCTGGTGGCCGGGCACAACATGCCCGGCGGCGGCTTCGCCGGGGGACTCATGGCCGGACTCGCCCTGACCATCCGCTACCTGGCCGGCGGCCGGTTCGAACTGGCCGAAGCAAGCCCGGTCAGCGCCGGCCTGCTGCTCGGCGGCGGGCTGGGCCTGGCCGGACTGTCGGCCGCCGCGCCGCTGGTCTTCGGCGGACAGGTCCTGCAGAGCGCCATCATCAAGTTCACCTGGCCCATTTTCGGCGAGGTCAAGTTCGTGACCTCCACGATCTTCGATATCGGCGTGTACCTGGTGGTGGTCGGGCTGGTGCTGGATGTCCTGCGCAGCCTGGGCTCCGAAATCGATGAACGCAGCGAAGGCGGCTCCTCCGACGACGAGGAGACGATCGAGCCCGAACCCGAAATACCCAGCCGAGAAGAGGAGGAGGTGGCCCGATGAGCGTGAACATCACCTTCATGGTAATTATGGGAGCACTGTATGCCTGCGGGATCTACCTGCTCCTGGAACGCAGCCTGACCCGCGTGGTGCTGGGACTGACCATGCTCACCAACGCCACCAACATCCTGCTGCTCTCCACCGGCGGCTTCCAGGGCCTGGCTCCGCTGTTCAGCGCCGACATTGCAGCGGAAGACTACAACGATCCGCTGCCGCAGGCCTTCATCCTGACGTCCATCGTGATCTCCTTCTCCGTCACCGCGTTCATGCTCGGCATCATTTACCGGTCCTGGGTGCTGAGCCGCCAGGACGAGGTCCAGGACGACCTCGAGGACCGCCGCGTGGCAAGCCAGAGCAGCTTCGACGCGGAAGACGACGCCGACGTCCCCGAGGACACCACCGAATTCACCCCGCCCGAAGAGGCTGAAGAGGCGCCCGGATCCCTGCGCGCCTCCGGTCAGAGCACCAGCCCGGAGGCCAAGGAATGAACACCGTAAGTCTGGCTCCGCTGGCCGTGGTCCTGCCGTTCTTCGGCGCGGCCCTTGCCTTCATCCTGATCCGCCACACCCGCGCCCAGCGCATCATCAGCGTCACCATCCTGTCCGTGACGCTGCTCCTGGAAGTCGTCCTGCTGTTCTCCATCTGGGAGACGGGAGCCCAGGCCGTGAACCTGGGCGGCTGGCTGCCGCCGATCGGCATCACCATGGTGGTGGACCAGTTCTCCGCCCTGATGCTGGTCGTCTCCTCTGCCGTCAGCCTGGCGGTGCTGATCTACGCAGCGGGGCAGGGCATGACCGACGGTGACGAAGACGGTCCGATCTCGATCTTCCATCCGACCTACCTCATCCTGGTTGCCGGAGTGTCCAACGCCTTCCTGGCCGGGGACCTCTTCAACCTGTACGTGGGCTTCGAAATCCTGCTCACCGCGAGCTACGTGCTGATGACCCTGGGCGGAACCACTGCACGCATCCGCGCCGGCATCACCTACGTGGTGGTCAGCGTGGTCTCCTCGCTGCTGTTCCTGATCACCATCGCCATGATTTACGCGGCCACCGGCACCGTGAACATGGCGGACCTGGCGGTGAAGCTGCAGGACCTGGACCCCGGCACGCAGCTGATGCTGCACCTGATGCTGCTGGTCGCGTTCGGAATCAAGGCCGCAGTCTTTCCGCTGTCCTTCTGGCTGCCGGACTCCTATCCGACGGCTCCGGCGCCGGTCACCGCGGTGTTCGCCGGGCTGCTGACCAAGGTGGGCGTCTACGCCATGGTCCGCACCGAGACGCTGCTCTTCCCCGGCGACCGCATCAACACCCTGCTGATGGTGGTGGCGGGACTGACCATGGTGGTCGGCATCCTGGGTGCCCTGGCACAGACCGACATCAAGCGAATGCTCTCCTTCACATTGGTCAGCCACATCGGCTACATGGTGTTCGGCCTGGCCGTGGGATCGGTGATCGGCATCGGCTCCGCGGTGTTCTACGTGGTCCACCACATTACGATCCAGACCTCCCTGTTCCTGGTCACCGGCCTGATCGAGCGCCGCGGCGGCACCGCCAACATGGACCGGCTCGGCGGTTTGGCGAAGCTCTCACCGCTGCTGGCCGTGCTGTACTTCATTCCGGCCATCAACCTGGGCGGGATTCCGCCGTTCTCGGGCTTCCTCGGCAAGCTCGGACTCCTGGAGGCCGGCGTCGACCTGGGCACTCCGCTGGCGTACACCCTGGTGGGGGCCAGCGTGCTGACCAGCCTGCTGACGCTGCTGGTGATGGCCCGGGTCTGGAACCGTGCGTTCTGGCGGACACCGGAAGACGCCGTTCATCCGGACCCGATCCTGCTGGCGACCGGCGACGACGGGTCCGCAGTGCGCCACTCCGGCGAGGTCACCGAGAAGTCAACGGGCAAGTTCTCCGGCCGCGGCGCCGTCGACCTGCTGCCGCGCACCATGGTGTATCCCACCGTGGGCCTGGTGGCGCTCGGCGTCTCACTGACCGTCCTGGCCGGTCCGCTGTTCTCGCTCAGCGACGACGCGGCGCAGGATCTGCTGGACCGCACACCGTACATTGAAGCCGTTCTGGGAGAGGGGGCAGGCCAGTGACCCGCAGGGCCCAAATGCGCAACCGGCCGCGCGTGCCGCTGCTCAAGGAAATCCCGCTGCTGATCTGGCTGGTGTTCCTCTGGGGCGCCCTCTGGCAGGACTTCAGCGCCGGCAACCTGATCTTCGGCGCCGCGATTGCCTTCGTCGTGGCCAACATCTTCTACCTGCCGCCGGTGGAGCTCAGCGGCCGGTTCAATCCGATCTACGCCCTGGGCTTCGCGGTCCGGTTCTTCTACAAGCTGGTCCACGCCAGCTTCGAGGTGCTCTGGCTGTCCATCACCAAGGGTCCGCACATCAAGAACGCAGTGGTGGGCGTGAAGCTGCGCAGCCACTCGGACCTTCTGGTCACCGCCACCGGGCACGCGCTGTCGCTGATTCCGGGTTCCCTGGTGGTGGAGGTGGACCGGTCCACCTCCACGCTGTACCTGCACTGCCTGAATGTTTCCACCCCGGAGCACGCCGACAAGGTCCGCAAGGATGTCCGGGACACCGAATCGTGGCTGATCCACACCATCGGCACCCGCGAAGACCTTGAGGTCCTCAGGGCCGAGGAAGCGCAGGTCCGCCGGGAGGTCGCCCTCGAAACCGGAAACCCCGCCGCAACCGGCAAGGGAGCCGCATCATGATGAACGTCTTTGTGGTCCTGGTGGCCGTCATGCTCTCGGTCGCAGCGGCCGGAGCGATTTTCCGGATTGCCCGCGGGCCCTCGATTCTGGACCGGGTGCTGGCAGCCGACGTGCTGCTGACCATCGTCGGCGCGGCCCTGGCCACTGACATGATCGTGAACAAAAACCTCAACTATCTGGCGCTCCTGGTGTCCATCTCACTGATCGGCTTCATTGGCTCCGTGACCGTTGCCCGCTTCGTTACGGACAGGAGATAACCGGTGAGCCAGGAACTGAATGACCTGATTGTCGGAATCCTCATGCTGGGCGGGGCGCTGATGTCGCTGGCCGCGGCCATTGGCCTGACCCGGTTCCCCGACCTCATGAGCCGGATGCACGCAGCGTCCAAGCCGCAGGTGCTGGGACTGCTGCTGTTCCTGCTGGCCATGGCCGTGCAGTTTGAGAGCTGGGTGCTGCTGCCGATCCTTGGCGTCTGCTGGCTGTTCATGATCCTCACCGCGCCGGTGTCCGCCCACATGATCGGCCGCGCCGGTTACCGGACCAAGCACCTGCGCCCGGAGCTGCTCACCATCGACGAGCTGGACGACGTCGTCGGCCGTGCCCAGCAACTGCTGCTGCAGGCCAAGGCCGGCGCACCCGGAACCAACGACGGCGGACCCGCCGACCGGGTGGATGATGATCCGGGGGCGCCGCCGCCCGCGGGCTCCCTCGACGACGACGCGCTCCCCGCGACGCCCGCCGCGGCACCCGAAGCCCGCCCCGGCGTGGTGTCCGGTGCCGAAGCGGAAACAAGTCAGGGCGCCCGCCGCCCGGAACACCGTCCCGGAGGCTGAGCGCCCTGTGATGAAGCGGAGCTGCTAGACCACTTCAGGCGTCTTCTTGTAGCGCTGGATGGCCCGCTGGGTTCCGCGGGTGGTCAGCACCCGGATGCCCTGGCTGACCGCTCCGGAGACGACGGCGAAGATCACTGCGGTGCGGAGGCTGACGTCCAGGACGCCGTCGTTGTCCCGCGGCGGTTCGTTGCCCGTGATCCGCGTCCAGGCAAAATCGAGGATTTTCGCGGACAGCAGGCCGGCGCCGATGCTGGCACCGGTCGCGAGCAGTTTCAGGATCAGGTTCATGGGTGCTCCTAGGGTTGAAGGCCTTTTTCCTAACCCTACCCGCCGATCCGCCCCACCGGGGCAGTGGCGTGTGTAGAGTGGGAAACGCAAAACACACGACAGGGGAGCGCCGCTTCCCGCCGGGCCCAAGGCCCGGCAGGCAGAACAAGGCGCTGAGAGTGCGGACATCCGCAGACCCTCGAACCTGATCCGGTTAGTACCGGCGCTAGGGAGTCGAGATCTCACGGGACATCATGGCAAACCGCCATGAAGGGCCCCTCCCCTCCTGTACCTCAGGAGGTTATTTCATGCAGCAGAACAAATCCCACCCACAGTTTCAACGGCAGTTAAAATCCCTGCGCCGCCCGTGGCGGGTCGTCGACATTGTCGTCGCGTCAGTCCTGGCCGTGGCCGTAGGCGTGATTTTCTGGGCCTGGTCGCTGGGCTACGCCGGGGTGGAAGCCCTGATCCTGGCGTTTCCGCCGCTGGGCGGGCTGTACACCGGCGGATGGCTGATTGCCGGAGTGCTCGGCGCGCTGATCATCCGCAAACCCGGGGCAGCGATCTACTGCGAGGTCCTCGCCTCGGCCGTGTCCGGAGTGCTCGGCACGCAGTTCGGCCTATCGGTGCTGCTCTCCGGATTCATCCAGGGCCTCGGCGCGGAACTGGTGTTCCTGGCCTTCCTCTACCTTCGGTACACGCTTCCGGTGGCCGTACTGGCGGGGCTGGTCTCGGGCGCCTTCCTGGGGGCCAGCGAAAGCATCCTGTACAAGCCGGAATGGGCGCTTCAATGGCAGGCGCTCTACACGCTGCTGGCCGCCGCTTCGGGCGCCGTCATTGCCGGTGCCGGATCCTGGCTGGCTGCCCGGGCCCTGGCCCGCACCGGTGTGCTGGCATCCTTCGCGTCGGGAAGGGCAGCGGACGGGCGCTCCCATGAGCGGGCCTAGCCCCGTTCCCGCCGGCGTCCCCGTGGCGGTCCGCGCCCGGGACTTCAGCTGGCGGCACGCCGGGCGCACCGCCCCGGCCCTTTCCTCCCTGTCACTGGATATCGACGCCGGGGAGAAGGTCCTGCTGCTGGGCGCTTCCGGTGCCGGCAAATCCACGCTGCTGCATGCCCTCGCGGGCGTCCTCGGCGAAGGCTCCGGCCCGGATGCCGCGGGGGAGCAGCAGGGCAGCCTGACCCTGGACGGTGTTCAGCCGCTGCAGGCCCGCGGCCGGGCGGGACTGGTGCTGCAGGACCCGGACTCCCAGCTGGTGCTGTCCCGGGTGGGTGACGAGGTGGCCTTTGGTCCCGAGAACCTTCGGGTTCCGCCGGAGGAAATCTGGGACCGGGTCCGCACCAGCCTGGACGACGTCGGCCTCCGGGTGCCGCTGCACCATTCCACTGCCGCCCTGTCGGGAGGCGAGAAGCAGCGCCTGGCGCTGGCTTCGGTGCTCGCGATGCGGCCGGGCCTGCTGCTGCTGGACGAACCCACCGCCAACCTGGACCCGGAGGGCGTGCTGGAAGTGCGCGCTGCCGTCGAACGCGTGCTGGAACGCACCGGTGCCACGCTGATCGTGGTGGAACACCGCGTCGCGGTCTGGGCGGACGTCGTCGACCGCGTGGTGGTCCTGGCGGCCGACGGCGGCATCCTCGCTGACGGACCGCCATCAAGGGTCCTCGCCGATCCGGCCAACCGCGCCCGGCTCGCCGCGGCCGGGGTCTGGCTGCCCGGAACCCGTCCCGCGGCCGGCGGGCCGGCGGCCGGGGCTCCGGGCGCCACCCTGCTCGAAGCCCGCGGTCTGGGCGTCGGACGGTCCAAGCGGGGCCCGGCGGCCGTGAGCGGAGTGGACCTGACGCTGCGGGCCGGCACGGCGCTCGGGATCACCGGGCCCAACGGCGCCGGAAAATCGACGCTGGCGCTGACCCTGGGCGGACTGCTGAAGCCAGTGGCCGGAACCCTGCGCGCTGCTCCCGCGCTGGCCGGAACTGCGGGCCCCGACCCCCGGCGCTGGAAATCCACGGACCTGGTGACCCGGATCGGCACTGTCTTCCAGGAACCCGAGCACCAGTTCTTGGCCGCGACGGTGCGCGAGGAACTGGCGTTCGGGCCGCGGCGCACCCGCCGGCGCTCAGAGGCCGAGGTCTCGGCGCTGGTGCAGGCACTGGCGGAGCGGCTGCGGCTCACGGCACTGCTGGACGCCAATCCGTTCACGCTCTCCGGCGGGGAGAAGCGCCGCCTGTCGGTCGCCACGATGATCGCCACCGAACCGGACGTCCTGCTCCTGGACGAACCCACGTTCGGGCAGGATGCCAACACCTGGGCGGAACTCGTGGAGCTGCTCCGCACACTGACAGCTGACGGCACCGCGGTGGTCGCGGTGACGCATGACGCCGAGTTCCTGGCGGCCCTGGGCGGGAACCGCCTGCACGTGGAGCACGGCACCGCCCGGACCGGAGCGCTGTTGTGAGCCGGCCCGGGGAACCGGCGACGGCGCCCGAACGGACCGGGCGCACCGATCTGCGCAACCCCTCCCGGCGTCCGGCCGGAACGTTGCTGGAGCGGGCCAACCCGCTGTCCAAGCTCGCCGCCGCCCTGGCGCTCACGCTGGCCGTGCTGGTGAGCGTTGACTGGATCAGCTCCGGAATTGTCCTGGCCGGCGAGCTGATCCTGCTGCCGCTGCTGCGGATCCCGCCGCTCACCCTGCTCAAACGCATCTGGCCGCTGGTCCTGGCCGCCTTGCTCGGTGCCTACGGAACCGCCCTGCTGGCCGAGAAGACCGGTGCCGTGCTGCTGGACGCCGGACCGCTGCTGTTCACCTCCGATTCAGTGGCCGCCGGCATTGCCATCGGGCTTCGGGGACTGGCCATCGCCCTGCCCGGGATCTATCTGCTGGTGTCGACGGATCCCACGGACCTGGCGGACGCCCTGGCCCAGAAACTGCGGCTGCCGCACCGGTTCGTGCTCGGCGCGCTGGCCGCGATGCGCCTGGTCGGGCTGCTGGTTACCGAATGGCAGAGCCTGGGCATGGCCCGGCACGCCCGCGGCGTCGGTTCGGATTCCGGGGCGCTGGCCCGGGCCCGGTCCTTCGGCGGCCAGTCGGTGGCGCTGCTGGTCCAGGCGGTGCGCCGCGCCACCCGCCTCGCCGCGGCCATGGAGGCGCGCGGTTTCGGCAGCGGGAACAGGACCTGGGCGCGGACCTCGGCGTTCACCGGGATCGACGTGTGGGTGACCCTGTACGGCGTGCTGCTGGCCAGCGCCGCCCTGGCCGCCGCGGCGCTGGCCGGGACGTTCAATTTCATCCTGACCTAGGCCCGGTCGGCGGGTCAGGCCTCCGACAGGGCCTCGCGCAGCAGGCTGGTCAGCTCCTCGGTCAGGGCAGGCGATGAGCTGATCGGTGTTCCGTCGATGGAGGTCACCGGGGCCAGCAGGCGAATGCTGGACACCAGCCACACGGCGTCGGCCTCCATCAGGTGCGCCGGTTCCAGCGGGCCGTACCCGCGGGCCCAGCCTGCCGCTTCGGCGGCGTCGAACAGGGCGCGCTGGGTGGTGCCGGGCAGGATGCCGCTCTCCAGCTCGGGGGTCAGCAGCGTTTTCACCCCGTCTTCCTCCACCGCCAGGATGACGCTCGACGTCGGCCCCTCCAGCACCTTGCCGTCCGAGGACGTGAAAATGACGTCATCGGCGCCGTTGGCCTTGGCGTAGCGCAGCGCCGCCATATTCACCGCGTAGGAGAGCGTCTTGGCGCCGAGCAGCAGCCACGGCGCCCGTTCGGCGAGGGTGCTGTCGTAGCCGCGGTCCAGCAGCAGGACGGCGAGCCCGTCGGCAGTGCGTTCCCGGGAGCCGGCCGGAAGAGGGGAGGCAGCCACCCAGGCCGTGGGGGAAGCAGCCCCTTCGACGCCGCGGGTCAGCAGCAGCTTCACCACTGCCTCGCCCGGCCCCGCCTGCAGCAACAGCTGGGCGAGCGCGGTGGCCACCGCACGTTCCCACGCGTCCCGGGCCGGCGGCACAAGGTCCAGGGCCTGCGCCGACGAGGCCAGCCGGTCCAGGTGCGCGGCCATTTTGCGGGGCTTGCCGTCGACGGCAAGCATCGATTCAAAGATGCCGTCGCCGCGGGTGGCGCCGAGGTCAGTGGCCATCAGCTGCGGTTCGGAAGCGTCAGCAAGGCGGCCTTCGGGGAATCCAGGGTCCAGAAATACCAGAACAGTCATGAACCCAGCCTAGTTTGCCTGTGCGGCAGACTAGGGTGGAGGTTTGGATCTGCTGATGGGAGCGTCGTGTGTGGGTGGCATTAACCGGGACAACGCTTCCCGTCTGGATTGTCACCGCACTGACCGTCCTCGACTACGCAATCCGGATTGTTGCGCTGGGCGTGGTCCCCGGCAACCGGCGGCCCACCACGGCCATGGCTTGGCTGCTGTGCATTTTCTTCCTTCCGGTACCCGGAATCATCCTGTTCCTGCTGTTCGGCAATTTCCGGCTCTCCGAACACCGGGTCAAGCGCCAAGCTGAAATCAACCGGGCCGTGCGTGAGAACACCCGCGAGCTCGAGGCCGAAGGCAGCCGGTATTCCGGTCCGGAATGGGTAGTCTCCGCGACCGAGCTGAACCGCAGGCTCGGATCGTTTCCGAGCCTGGACGGCAACAAAGTGGATCTGCAGCGGGACTACAACGAGTCAATCCGGGAGATGACCGACCTGGTCCGCACCGCGCGGGATTACGTGCACGTCGAGTTTTACATCATGAGCTACGACGACGTCACCCGGGACTTCTTTGCTGCGCTGAAGGAAGCGGCGGCCCGCGGCGTGCGGGTGCGCCTGCTGTTCGACCACATCGGCACGCTGCGGGTGAAGGGCTACCGGACGCTGCTGCGGGAACTGCGCAGCAGCGAGATCCAGTGGAAGCGGATGCTGCCCATCCTGCCGGCCCGCGGCCAGTGGCGCCGCCCGGACCTGCGCAACCACCGGAAAATCCTGGTGGTGGACGGGCTGGTGGCCTACACCGGATCGCAGAACATGGTGGAGGCGTCCTACCGCAAGCGCCGCAACCATAGATCGGGCCGCAGATGGGTGGAGCTGATGGCGCGCGTGGAGGGGCCGGTCATCGATGAGATCAACGTGGTGTTTGCCACGGACTGGAACGCGGAAACCGATGAGAACCTGGAGCGCGAACTAAGCCTCTACGAGTGGACCACGCATCCCGGCGATGTCACCTGCCAGGTGGTGCCCAGCGGGCCCGGCTTCACGACGGAAAACAACCTTCGCCTCTTCACCTCCCTGATGTATTCGGCGTCGGACCGCATTTCCATCACCAGCCCCTACTTCGTCCCGGACGATTCGCTGCTGTACGCGATTACGACGGCGGCCCAGCGCGGCGTGCAGGTGGAGCTGTTCGTCTCCGAGAAGGGAGACCAGTTCCTGGTGGACCATGCCCAGCGGTCCTACTACGAGGCGCTGCTGCGCGCCGGCATCCGGATCTACCTTTACCCGAAGCCGCTGGTTCTCCACGCCAAGCATTTCACCATCGACAACGAGGTGACGGTGCTCGGCTCCTCGAACATGGACATGCGGTCCTTCTCCCTGAACCTGGAAGTGTCGATCATGATGTTCGACGGCGACATCGTGGCCAAGACACGACGGATCGAGGACACCTACCGTTCCATGTCCCGGGAACTGCTGCTCTCGGACTGGGTGGGCCGGCCCGTCTGGCAGCGCTACGTGGACAACGTCTGCCGGCTCACCGCCACGCTGCAGTAGCTAGTCCGGGAACCGGGATCCCAAGGCGCTGAGGACACCGAACGCCTTGGCCCGGATCTCCTCCCACTCGGCCGCGGGATCCGAATCCGCAGTGACGGCGCCGCCCACCCCGAGGGTCAGGGCCGTGCCCTGGATTTCCAGCGTGCGGATCACCACCGACAGATCCGCGGCCCCGGTCAGGGAGAACCAGCCGACGACGCCGGAATAGGCACCGCGCGGGGCGCCCTCCAGCCGGTCCAGGATGGCCATGGTGCTGATCTTCGGGGCGCCGGTCATCGATCCCGGCGGGAACGCCGCGGCAACGGCTTCGGCCCGGGACGCGCCGGGGCGCAGCCGGGCGTCCACGGTGCTGACCAGCTGATGGACGGTGGCGTAGCTTTCCACGGCGCACAGCCGGGGAACGGTGACGGACCCCGGAACGGCGCAATGGGACAGGTCGTTGCGCAGCAGGTCAACGATCATGACGTTCTCCGCCCGGTCCTTCAGCGAGGACACCAAATCCGCCTCCAGCCTCCGGTCTTCCGCCGCGGTGGCTCCGCGCGGCCGGGTGCCCTTGATGGGTTCCGCGCGGATCCGTCCCGGCACGTCCAGGGCGAGGAACCGCTCCGGTGACGTTCCGGCCAGGCAGAAGCTGCCGAACCGCAGCAGGGAAGCGAACGGAGCGGGGCTGCGCCGCCGCAGCGCCCGATACAGGGCCAGCACCTCCCCGCCGGCCGGCGGGGCGGGCAGCTGCGCGGTCAGCGAGGTGGTCAGGCAGACCTCATAGGAGTTTCCGTTGCCGATCTCCTGCTGCGCGGCGCGGACCTTGGCCAGATACGCGTCCCGGCTGTCGCGCACGGCAAACCGCGCCGGAGCGGGCAGGTCCGGAGCGGGCGGTTTCTGGGCGGCGGTTTCCACGGCGCGTTTCACCTGAGCCGTCCACCCGCCGCCGCCGCCGCCGCCGTCGTCGCTGTCACCGCCGTTCCCCGGATCCGAGGGGGCCGGGGCCAGCGGATCCGCCAGGGTCAGGACATAGAGGCACTCCTGCTCGTGGTCCAGGACCACCGCGCGGCCGGCGAAGATCAGGGCGGCGTCCGGTGCTGCCCCGGGCGGCAGGGGGATGTCGGTGCCGCCGGTTTCCCGCTTGAGCTCATACCCCAGGAAACCCAGCCAGCCCAGCGCAAATCCGCACGGATAATCGGCGCTGACCGTGGCGCGCGGCCGGCCCCAGACCGAATCCAGCCAGGGGAAAAACGGACCGCGGTGCAAGGCCGTCACGGGTCCCGACACGACGGTGGTGATGCCGCTCCGGTGCTCCGCGTAGCGGCCGAGCGGACCGCCGTCGTCGGCCATGATGCTGTACCGGCTGCGGGCCGCGACCTGTGCGGCTCCGGACACTGCGCCGGACACTTCGGTGGTCCCCGACGGTGCTGCCGCACTGGAGCTGTCCAGCCAGACCGCCCGCGGTGCGTCGGCATAAAGGCTGGCGAAGAGCCGCTCGGGCGCGATCCAGGTGTCCAGCCGGTCCACCCGCACGGTGCCGGCCGCAGCGTTGGCACCCGGCCAGCCGGATTGGAGCCGGGGCACCTGCAGTTCGCCGAGCGCGCGCAGGACAAAGGCTGCGGCGGCAACCGGCTCCCCGTGAAGGTGCTGCCGGTCCACTCGGATGTCGGCGGCGGCAGCGGCCGGATCACCGGCCGTCCAGGCGCGTTCCTGCGCGGCCCACCGCTCCCAGTGCGGGGCGTAGGTGTCGCCGTCGCGGGCCAGCGCACGCTCCCGGCGCAGATGGGTCGGCGCGGAGACCCAGACGGCGGCGTCGAGCAGGTCCCGCACGCCGGCGCTGGAGGCGCCGACTCCTTCAAAGATGACGATGTCGGCCGGTGCCGTGCTGCGGATCTCGCCGTACTCGCCGGCTGCCCAGTCCCAGGCCCGCCACCGGGCGGTCCGGCCGGCGGCCAGCGGCACGGCAACGTGCTCGCGGAAGGCGGCGATCCCGGCCGCCAGCCCGTCCCATCCGGGGTACAGATCCTCCAGATGGAACAGCGAGACCGAGTGGTGGGCGCGCAGTGCTGCCGCAAGTTCGACGGCGAGGGTGGTCTTGCCGGCGCCGGACAAGCCGTCGACCGCGATGAGGACGGGCAGGGCGGCGGCGCCGGCCGTAGTGCCGGCCGCGGCGGGACCCGTCACTGGTCGGCGGACCCGGCGGCGTCCAGGGCGGCGCGGACGTATTCCACCACGCCCGGCACCGACGCCTGGATCAGGGCGTAGGAGGAATCGAAGTCGCTCATGTCGCCGTACCAGGGGTCGTCGATGCCCTGTTTTTCCGGCGGCAGGCCGGCCGAGGCGGGATCGAAGCTGCGGATCATCCGCACTTTTCCGCGGTCCCGGGCGCTGCCCGCCCGGTCCTGCAGCTCCAGCAGGTGTCCGTAATCCATCGCCAGGATCAGGTCCCGGTGCGCAAAGTCGTCAGCGGTGAAGGCACGCGCCCGGAAGGGAGCGAGTTCCTGGGGCGCAAATCCGTGGCCGGCCAGCTCCGCGAAGGTGCGGTCATCCATCGGGCGCCCGGCCTCCCATCCGGTGACGCCGGTGGAATCGACGGTGACCTCCGACCCCAGCCCGGCGTCGTCGAAAGCGCGGGCGAGGCAGAACTGGGCCATCGGTGAGCGGCAGATGTTGCCGGTGCAGACCGTCATGATTCGGTACATGCTTTCAGCCTACCGAGGGTTGCTCCGTCAGGCCCACGCGATGATCTCGCCGGAGGGGAGCAGGAACCAGCCGTCCGGTGCCTGCGTCCAGCGTCGCCAGCCGGCGGCCATCCGGGCGAGGCCGGCCGGGTCGGTCAGCTCCCGTTCCAGCGCCTGGTCCGCGAAGGCAGAGTGCAGCACCCGGTCCGCCCAGCCGTCTCCGAACCAGGCACGCCGCTCCGGGGTGGCGTAGAGCCAGTTGGACGCCGACGGTTCAAACTCGGTGAAACCGGCTTCCAGGGTCCACGCGACGAGCCGCCGGCCGGCGTCGGGCTCGGCGGCGTTGCCGCGGGCGATCTGCTGGTAGGTCTCCATCCACTCCGTGAGTTCGGGCAGTTCCGGATACCAGCTCATGCCGTGGAAGTCGGCGTCGCGCACCGCCACCAGGCCGCCGGGCCGGGTCACACGCCGCATCTCGCGCAGGGCAGCCACCGGATCGGTCAGGTGCTGGAGCACCTGGTGGGCGTGGACGACGTCGAACGTTCCGTCCGGATAATCCAGGTCATACACGTTGCCGGCCGTGAACTCGACGTTCGCCAGCCCCCGCGCCGCGGCCAGGGCCCGGGCCTGGGCGACGACGTCCTCCGAGGGGTCCAGCCCGATGACGGGCCCGGGATCCACAAGGTTGGCGAGATCGGCAGTAATGCTCCCCGGCCCGCAGCCCACATCCAGCAGCGCCATGCCGGACTCCAGATAGGGGAGCAGGTAAGCAGCGGAATCGGCGGCAGTTCGGGTGGCATGGGCGCCGACCACGCTGTGGTGATGGCCGTGCGAATACTGTTCAGGACGCATAGGCCGAGGATACGCGGGCGCAGGGGCTGTGCGCCCGGAGTTGCGGCGTGTGTCGGCCGTGCTCAGGAGGGGGAGGCTTTGTGCCGGCGCCGCCTGCAAACGGCAAGGTTGAGTCCGACCCGCTCAACTTTGTTGACAAACAATCCGCCCTGAGTAAAGTTGAGTGCAGAAGGCTCAAGACGCGCTGCGGGATTGATGATCCCTTCCAACGGCGCCGTTTTCCACGGAAAGAGGAAGCAAACATGTCACGTGCAGTAGGTATTGACCTTGGAACCACCAACTCGGTTGTCTCCGTCCTTGAAGGCGGCGAGCCGACCGTTATTGCCAACGCTGAAGGCGGCCGCACCACGCCGTCGGTTGTTGCTTTCGCCAAGTCCGGTGAGGTTCTCGTTGGCGAAATCGCCAAGCGCCAGGCCGTCAACAACATTGACCGCACCATCTCCTCGGTCAAGCGCCACATGGGCACCGACTGGAAGGTGGACATTGACGGCAAGAATTACACCGCCCAGGAAATCTCCGCCCGCATCCTGCAGAAGCTGAAGTCCGACGCCGAATCGTACCTGGGTGAAAAGGTCACGGACGCCGTGATCACCGTTCCCGCGTACTTCAACGACGCCGAGCGCCAGGCCACCAAGGAAGCCGGGGAAATTGCCGGCCTGAACGTGCTGCGCATTGTCAACGAGCCCACCGCGGCTGCTCTGGCCTACGGCCTGGACAAGGGCAAGGAAGACGAGCTCATCCTGGTCTTCGACCTCGGCGGCGGAACGTTCGACGTTTCCCTGCTCGAAGTCGGCAAGGACGAAGACGACTTCTCCACCATCCAGGTGCGCTCCACCGCCGGTGACAACCGGCTCGGCGGCGACGACTGGGACCAGCGCGTCGTCGATTACCTGCTGCAGCAGGCCAAGGCCAAGGGCGCCGACCTGTCCAAGGACAAGATTGCCCTGCAGCGCCTGAAGGAAGCGGCCGAGCAGGCCAAGAAGGAACTCTCCTCCGCGACCTCCACCAACATCTCCCTCCAGTACCTCTCGGTTACCGCCGACGGTCCGGTGCACCTGGACGAGCACCTGTCCCGTGCCAAGTTCCAGGACCTGACCAAGGACCTGCTGGACCGCACCAAGAAGCCGTTCAAGGACGTCATCGCCGAGGCCGGCATCAAGGTCTCCGACATTGACCACATCATCCTCGTCGGCGGTTCCACCCGCATGCCGGCCGTCACCGAACTGGTGAAGGAACTGGCCGGCGGCCAGGAGCCGAACAAGGGCGTGAACCCGGATGAGGTTGTCGCCGTCGGCGCCGCACTGCAGGCCGGTGTCCTGAAGGGCGAGCGCAAGGACGTCCTGCTGATCGACGTCACCCCGCTGTCCCTGGGCATTGAGACCAAGGGCGGTGTGATGACCAAGCTGATCGAGCGCAACACGGCCATCCCGACCAAGCGCAGCGAAACCTTCACCACCGCTGACGACAACCAGCCGTCCGTGGCGATCCAGGTCTTCCAGGGCGAGCGCGAGTTCACCCGCGACAACAAGCCGCTGGGCACGTTCGAGCTGACCGGCATCGCGCCGGCTCCCCGCGGCGTCCCGCAGGTTGAGGTCACCTTCGACATCGATGCCAACGGCATTGTGCACGTGTCCGCCAAGGACAAGGGCACCGGTGCCGAGCAGTCCATGACGATCACCGGCGGTTCCTCCCTCTCCAAGGAAGACATCGACCGCATGGTCCGCGAAGCCGAAGAGCACGCAGCGGAGGACAAGAAGCGCCGCGAGGCTGCCGACGTCCGCAACTCCGCCGAGCAGCTGGCCTACTCCGTGGACAAGCTCCTCACGGACAACGACGACAAGCTGCCCGAGGACGTCAAGACCGAGGTCAAGGGCGATGTTGATGCCCTGAAGAAGGCCCTCGAGGGCACCGAAAACGACGACGAAGTGAAGTCGGCGTTCGAGAAGCTGCAGACCTCGCAGACCAAGCTGGGCGAAGCCATCTACGCCCAGGCCCAGTCTGAAGGCGCAGCAGGTGCCGGTGCTCCCGGTGCTGCCGGCGACGCCGGAGCTTCCGACACTTCCTCCGCCGCCGACGAAGACATCGTTGACGCCGAGGTTGTTGACGACGAAGACAAGAAGTAATCATGACGGCAGGGAACGAAAACCCCAACGAAAAGTCCAACCCTGAGGATTCCGACCCGGCCGGCCAGCAGCCGGCCGAGTCCGGGGACTCATCGGCAGCCGAGCCGGACGCCTCCCCGGAGGCCCAGGCTTCCGAGGAAAACTCCGGTGCTGAGGGAGATGCCCTGGCCCAGGCCGAGCAGATCCTGAACAGCGCGGGTGTGCCCCCGCAGCAGCAGGAAGCAGGATCTCCGGAGGCTGCGGAGCTGCGCAATGACCTGCTGCGGCTGCAGGCGGAATACGTCAACTACCGCAGGCGGGTGGAGCGTGACCGCGACGTTGCCCGGGAAATGGCTGTCATCGGAGTCCTGAACTCCGTGATGCCGGTCCTGGATGACATCGACGCAGCGCGTCAGCACGGCGACTTGGCGGAGGGACCCTTTGCGTCCATCGCCACCAAGCTGGAAAACACGCTGAAGACCTACGGGCTGACCCGGATTGACGAGGTGGGGGTCGAATTCGATCCCAACATCCACGAAGCGTTGATCCAGCAGCAGAGCCCGGACGTCCAGTTCGACGCAGTGACGCAGATCCTGCGGGCCGGATACAAGGCGAACGACAGGGTGCTGCGCGCGGCCCAGGTCATCGTCTCCGTTCCGGAGCAGTAAGGCGCGGGTGCCCGGGGCCGTTCACGGCGGCCCCGGGCACCTTTTTTCAGCAGTGCACGTCCGGTCCGTAATCCGCGGGTTGCGGGCAGGAGCAGTAACTTAAGGAAGGGGACGCCAATTGGCTAGTCAGGATTGGGTCGATAAGGATTTTTACAAGATTCTGGGTGTCCCCAAGGACGCGTCGGAAGCCGATATCAAGAAGGCGTATCGGAAGCTGGCACGCAAGTACCATCCGGACCAGAACCAGAGCGATCCCTCTGCTGAGCGGATGTTCAAGGATCTGTCGGAGGCCTACTCGGTGCTTTCCGACGCCGAAGAGCGCCAGCAGTACGACGCAATCCGCGCCATGGGCGGCGGCGCGCGCTTCTCGGCCGGCGGTCCCGGCGGTGCCGGTGCCGGCGGCGGTGCCGGGTTTGAGGACCTCTTTGGCGGACTGTTCGGCGAGGGCGCCCGGCCGGGCGGCCGCCGCACCACGTACAGCACCGGCGGCGGCAGCAACATTCCGCCGGAATTCGCTGACCTGTTCGGCGGCGGCGGCTTCGGCGGGGGCTTCGGCTCCGCTCCGCCGCAGAAGGGTGCCGACCGGACGGCCACCACCACCATTTCCTTCGCCGGTTCCATCAACGGAACCGTCATCGGGTTGCGCGAGCCCAGCGGCGAGGTCGTTGAAGTCCGCGTTCCGGCCGGCGTCAAGGACGGGCAGAAGATCCGGGTCCGCGGCAAGGGCCAGCCCGGTGCGGCCGGCAACGGAGACCTGATGGTCACCGTCCGGGTGACGCCGCACGATTTCTTTGTCCGGGACGGAAACAACATCCGCATCCACGTGCCGGTGAGCTTCCCCGAGGCGGCGCTGGGCGCCACGATCGAGGTTCCCACGCTGACCGCCGACAAGGTCAAGCTCAAGGTGCCCGCGGGAACCCCGTCCGGGCGCACCCTGCGGGTCAAGGGCCGGGGCGTGCACACCTCCAAGGGCGACGGCGACCTGCTGGTCACCATCGACGTCGCCGTTCCCTCTCATCTGAACAAGGAAGCCAAGGCGGCGGTCGAGGCGTTCGCCGACGCCACGAAGGGTGAGGATCCCCGAGCGGGCCTGGCGTCCAAGGCACGTCTCTAGCAGCGCAAACACGGTTCGGTTTCCCGTGCCCCGGGAGCCGAACCGGGTTATCGTTACTAAACGTCAACAGCTGTCAAGGAGGAAACGATGGGCATAGATGTTAATGCGCCTATTTTTGTGATCTCCGTAGCCGCGGAGTTGGCGGACATGCATCCGCAGACCCTGCGGCAGTACGACCGGCTGGGAATCGTCTGCCCCAGCCGGGCGCCGGGCAGGTCCCGGCGCTACTCGCAGCATGACATCGACATGCTCCGCGAGGTCCAGCGGCTCTCCCAGGAGGGCGTCTCGCTGGAAGGCATCAAACGCATCATGCAGCTGGAGAACCAGGTTTCCAGCCTGCGGTCCCGGATCTCGGAACTCTCCGCGGAACTGGACTCGATCCAGCAGCGCACGCCGGAGCGGAGCCGGGTCTTCGCCGCAGGCCTGGCCGGCGACGTCGTCACCCTCACCCGGGGCCAGCGGCCGCCCGCCTCGCGTCCCTTCGCGAACCAGCTCAGCCTGGCTTCGCTGGTCCAGCGGCGGAGCCAGCTGCGCGCCTTGCCGGCCGGGAAGCAGGAACCCGTGAACTACGCCGACGACGGCTACGTCCCGTCCCTGTGAGGACGGCCGGGCCGGCTCCGACTGCCTGAACCGGCTCCGACTGCCTGAACCGGCTCCGGTTACCTGAACCGGCGGCCCTGGTCGCGGCGGTTCGCCCAGATTGCCAGGGCGCCGAGGAGCAGGGTCCATGCCAGCAGGCAGGGCAGCGCGGCCGGGCCGAGCGGCTCGCCGGAAAACACCGCCACCGAGACGTCGCGGGCCGCCCGGGTGGGCAGGAACAGCGAGAACGTGTTCAGTCCGGGGCTGAACAATTCCGGCGGCAGCATCAGCCCGCCGGCGAAGGCCAGCGGAAAGAACACCACCTGCGTGACGGCAATCGCCACCTTTGGGGTGCACAGATACCCGATGAGCAGGCCCAGGAACAGGAACGGCAGCCCGCACACCAGCCACACCAGCACCGAGGCCGGCACCCGCCACCAGGCCAGCGTGCCGGTGGTGAAGGCGTCCAGCGCCGCCGTGGTGAACACACCCACCAGCATCACCGGGATCAGTGCGAAAAAGGCAAACATCATCGCGGTCAGTGCCCGGGCCACGGTGGGCGGCAGGGCACCGGCCGGCAGCGTCCGCACGTAGCTGCTCCACGGATTGGCGCGGTCCTCAGCGACACCGATCCCGTAGTTGAACAGGAACGAGCTCATCACGCCGAAGAGCGCGAGCTGGGCCACCGCTATCAGCGACGCAATGGGGTTGGAGATCACCGCCTGCTGCGGCAGCACGAAAAACACCAGGGCCAGCGTGGGGAACACGGTTGAGGAAATCACCGAAATCGGAATGCGCAGCTGCTCCAGCACCTGCGCCTTGGTGTGGGCGCGGACCAGGGATGTCATGGCTGCTCCTCTCCGGCGGAGGCCGAAACGGTGTCGGGATGGTGCGTCAGGGCCAGGAAGGCCTCTTCGAGGCTGGCCGCGTGGACCTCCAGCCGGGAAAAGGGCACGTTGTCGCGAACCAGCCGGCGCACCGTTTCATCGGCGTCGCGGCTCAGCACGGTCACTGTGTTGTTCGGCCCGGCGGTGGCACCTGCGCTCTCAGGCAGGGATGCAAACGACGACGGCGGCAGCCCGGTGCGGAAGGACACCTTGCTGACCGACACATGGCCGCGGATTTCATCCACCGTCCCGTCGGCAACGATGGCACCGGAGTTCAGGACGACAACCCGGCCCGACAGTGCCTGGATTTCCTCCAGATAGTGGCTGGTGACCAGGAGGGTGCCGCCCGCCCTGCGGTACTCGCCGAGCCGCTCCCAGAGGTTTTCGCGTGCCTCCACGTCCAGGCCGGTGGTGGGCTCGTCCAGGATCACCAGCCGCGGCCGTCCGACCAGGGCCAGCGCCACCATGAGCCGGCGCTGCTGTCCGCCCGAGAGCCCGCCGCACTGTTTGGCCGCGATCTCCGCCAGCCCGAAATCCGTCAGCAGCTCGGCCGTGGGCACCGGATCGGCGTAGTGGGCGGCCACGAAGTCGACAGTCTCGCGGACCCGCAGCGTGGGTGGAAGCGAGGTTGCCTGCGGCGTCGTGCCCAGCTCCCGCCGGGCCAGCGGATCCCGCGGACTCCGGCCAAAGAGTTCCACGCTTCCGGCATCTGCCGTGCGGAGCCCGCAGAGCAGGCTCAGCAGAGTGGATTTGCCGGCGCCGTTCGGGCCGAGCAGGCCGAGGGCTTCACCGGCCCGGATCTCCAGGCTCACCCCGCTAAGCGCCGGTTTGCCGGCATAGCGCTTGGTGACCGAGCGGGCTGCCGCTAGGACAGGTGCCGGTCCGTCGTCGGCGTTGGCCCGCTGCGGTGTAAGTCCGGGGTGGAAACTCATGGTGCCTCCAGTGGTAAGGATCTGCCGTCTTGGGTAAGGCCCGCGAGGAGGTCCCGGAGCGCCTTGCGGTACTGCAGGTAAGCGAGCCTGCCTTCGGCGCTGATGCCCACATAGGTGACGGGGGTGCGCCCTTCGATGGTCTTGGTGATCTCGACGTAGCCGGCGTCTTCGAGCTTGCGCAGGTGCGTGGAGAGGTTGCCGGCGGTCATGTCCAGCATGCCGCGCAGTTTGGTGAAGGCGATGCGGTTGAGCTCGCCCACCTCATTGAGCGTGGTGAGGGCCCGGAGCCGGGATTCGGCGTGGATGACCGGATCCAGTTCAGGCATGGGACACCGCCGTTTTCCGCTTCCGGGTGCCGAGGTATTCGGCCAGGGACCCTGCCAGCAGCCCGCCGGATCCCAGATAAAGGAACACGGTCAGGAAATACGCCGGGCCGGACAGGAGAGCGGCGATGGTGACCACCAGCAGCCACACTCCGAGGAAAGACTGGCGGCGGTCGTTGAAGGTGGTGCCGCCGGTGATGTAGAGCAGGCCGGCGATCAGCACGGCGATGGAGTTGATTAGCATGCCGCGCATCCAGAAATCCTCCACCGTGCGTCCGATGATGCCGCTGAGGATCCCCATGATCAGGAATCCCAGGGCCCAGGAGGCGCCGTACATGCCGCCCTGGAAGGCGGTGTGGCCGCGGAGGCCCCGGGTGCCGCGGATGGTCATGGCCACCGTGGAAACCGTGGCGGCAGCCAGGGCCACGCCGAGCACCACGAGGGCGGCGCCCGGTTCGAGGGGGAGCCATCCGCGCCTGCTGCCTTCCAGTGCCCCGTACCCCACAACCCAGGTCAATCCCCACAGCAGATAGACCATGGCGGCATTGCCGCTCAGCTGCCGGTGGACGGAGCGTTCGGCATCCTCAACGATTTGCAGCGCCGCGCGCAGGTCCAGCGGTTCATCGGGAAGCGCGGCATCCTGCGGGTGTCTTCCCCCGGAATAGCCGTCGCTGTGGAGATCAGTGTGGTTCCGGATCATCGTGTGCCCCTGGGTTGGTCATCCGGCTTTCGGTCGGCTGCAAACCAGTTTGCGTTACAAACCAGTTTGTGGCAAGGGTCACAGTAGAAGATTGTAAAAGGCTGATCCGCGAGATGGCAGAAAGTGCTCTTCCCAGGCCCGGGAACAGCCGTTTCTGCCATCTCGCGGCCCGGGTAGTCACGCCTGCAGGTGGAAGGGGGAAGGGGAGGGGCGGAACCCGGCAGGCGCAGTCAGCGCAGGCGCCGCGCCCGCAGGACGACGTCCTCGGTGTGGTGGGCGCCGGCTCCGGCGGCGACGTGCCGGGGCCGGACCTCGTCGACTTCGATCCGCCAGTTTCCGCCGAGGAGCGCGCGGATATCCGCCAGGCCCACATATTCGTCCAGATCAATGCCGCGGGCACTGGCCTGCGCAGCGGTCGGCAACGGGTGATGTACGGCCAAAAGCACGCCGCCGGGTGCCACGGCATTCAGCAGTGCCCGTTCGGCGGCGTTGTCGCCGGTGCGCAGCAGTGCCGGGTACTGCGCCGACACCACGTCAAAGGATGCGGCCGGCAGCGCGGCCTCGACGAGGCCGGAGTGCAGCCAGGTCACCGTCACTCCTCGCCGTTCGGCCTGCCGGGCAGCCCGGTCCAGTGCCACCCGCGACACGTCAAGGGCCGTAACATCCCAGCCCTGTTCGGCCAGCCACAGGGCGTCGGCGCCCTCGCCGCAGCCGACGTCCAGGATGCGTCCGGGCACCAGCCCGCGGACCTCGTGAACCAGTGCCGCATTGGGCTGCCCGCTCCACAGTTCATCCGAGCCGGCGTAGCGCTGATCCCAGAGGTCTTGGATCGCATCCCGGCTGAGGGGAGCGGAGGGGACGCGGCCGGGGGAGCCGGCGGAGCCGGAGTTTGTCTGTTCCATACCAAAAGCATGCAGGCACGGAGCTCCGCCGGCAAAGATCCGTTGCTGAAACGGCAAGTTGCTGAAACGGCCAACAGACGGGAGTCCTTCTGCCGGCTCGGCTCCGCACTCAGCGCGGGGTGTCCGCCTCCGGGCGAAGACGGATGAGGCGCTGCGGGCCGTCCTCCTCCAGCTCCACCAGGTCGCCGTGCGAGGCGAGGAAATCGGTGAAGGACCGGAAGCCGAGCGGCTTCTCATTAAAGGAGGGGTCCATCCGCCGCATCTGGTTCTTGATCGTGCCCGTGTTGAGCCACTCGTCGGCGTCGCCCTTGGCGTGGCCGATCTGCAGGGCGCGCACGAGGAGCTCCGTCGCCAGTGTCTGCGGATCGATGTCCTCGGCCGGCTCCGGCTCGTCGAACTGCGGAAACCCGGTGTGCGAGAACATGGGGATCGTTGTGAGGTTGCGGGCCTTGAGGGGTGCCGGATCAGGCTCCGCCGCCTCCACCGGATCGGGTGACTTCTTCCCCGGCGCCGGCCGTTCCGCCGCGGCTGCGGCCGCGGCGGTCTTGTCGATGCCGGGCAGCGAGTCGTAGTCCTCGAACTCGTCGCACGCGGCGGCGAGGGAGGTGCTGGTCGACCCGGCGACCCCGATGCCGACAACAAAGCGGCCGAGCCGCTTCGACTTCTGCGCGAGGGCAATGTAGTCGGAGTCTCCGGCGACGATGATGACGTGAGTGAGGTCGGGCAGCCGGAAGAGATCTTCGACCACATCAACGGCGAGGCGGATGTCCGCGCCGTTCTTGGTGCCGCGGGTGGTCGTGGTGAACAGCTGGGTGAGGTCCACCGCCCGGGACATGAGCTGGCGCTGGTAGCTCGCGTTGACCGGCACCGACCAGTCGGCATACGCGCGGTTGACGACGAGGGTGCCAAAGGACGCGGCGAAGTCGATGATGGCGTTGAAATCGACCGTCGCCGCGGTCAATTTGGCGGCCACCTCGGGGTCGGCATCCCGGCTCGTCTTGTCGAAGTTGCGGATGCCGTCACGCTGGAAGGCGTTTCGGCCGTGCAGCTGCTGATAGCGCGAGATGACGATGTTGTCGAAGTCGATGTAGAGGCCGACGCGGGCATCGTTTGGTTCAGTCATGGAAACTCAGGCCTTGCGGTAGGAGAGATCGAAAATCAGGCGGCCTGCCTGGTGGGCTTTGTTCTCGAAGCTGGTCAGGGTGCGCCCGTCAAAACGCGGTGCCCAGCCGCCGCGGGTGTCGACGTCGTTCACCGGGGCCTTCTTTTCCAGACCCTCGCGGTTCACCCGCGTCAGCGGGCTGTCCTCACCGGCGCGCTCGCCGTCGTGCAGGTTTTGGAACCGGGGGGACGCATCGAGGACTTCGCGCATCTGCACGGCGTAATCGGACCAGTCGGTGGCCAGGCGCCAGATGCCGCCCGGCACCAGCACGCGGGCCACCAGCTCGGCGAATTCATCCTTGACCATGCGGCGCTTGTGATGGCGGGTCTTATGCCAGGGGTCGGGGAAGAAGACCCAGACCTCGTCCACTGACCCCGCGGGGAGCATGGTGGTCAGGACCTCGGGGGCGTTGGCCTGGACCACGCGGACGTTGGTGAGCTCTTTTTGGCCGATGCGCTGCAGGGTCTGGGCCAGCCCGGGAAGGTAGACCTCCACGGCCAGGTAGTTCTTGTCCGGGTTCTGCTCCGCGGCGTGCGTCACTGCTTCGCCCAAGCCCGAACCGATTTCCACGACCAGGGGAGCGGTGCGGCCAAACTCGGCAGCGGCGTCGAACACGTAGTCCGGGTCGACGGAAGTGTCAGCCTCGGCACGCGGAACGTCGATGACGAACCGGTCGGAGAGCTCGTCCCAGGCCTGCTGGCGGCGTCCCTGGAGGCGGGAGCCACGCCGGACAAACGACACCGGAGAGCGGAAGTGCCTGGACTCTCCGGTTTCCTCAGTGTCGGAAACGCTGCCGGCATCCGGGGCAGCGAGATCCGGAGAAATGGGGTCCGGAGCGTTCAGGGAGCCGGCGTCGGGCAGGGCTGGTTCAGTAGTCATCACCGTTAATGCTATCGGCTGGCGCAGCGGCCGGTTTGCAGCTTCCGCCGGAGCCGGCAGCGCACCGGCGACGGCGGCCGATTAGGAAACTGCGGGCATTCCGGTAAACTGGATGAAGTTGTTGTGTCTGCCGCGCCTCAAAGCCGCGTGTGTAAGCAGCACAACCTGCGTCGATGAACGCTTTCTTTTGTCCCGCTGGCCGATATCCGGCCAAGCCCTGGACACTGTCTGACTTTTCTTCGGCGAACCCCCGGTGCCATACGGCTTTGGGGGCCTCTTACCGAAAGTTGCCTGTCTTTTAATGACTACTTTTGCTGCCCTTGGCGTACCCAAGGTCCTCGTTTCAGCCCTCTCCGCTTCCGGAATTGACGAAGCATTCCCGATTCAGGTTGAAACACTTCCCGATACCCTCAAGGGCCGCGACGTACTGGGCCGGGGCCGTACCGGCTCAGGCAAGACTCTCGCTTTCTCGCTGCCGCTGGTCACCCGGCTGGCCGAGGCCGAAGCAGCCTACCGCCGCAAGCCCAACCGCCCGCTGGGCCTGGTCCTGGCACCCACCCGCGAACTGGCCACGCAGATCAACAACGTGATTGAGCCTCTCGCGAAGGAACTGGGCCTGAGCACCACCGTTATCTACGGCGGCGTGTCCCAGCAGCGCCAGGAAAAGGCCCTCAAGGCCGGCGTTGACATTGTCATTGCCTGCCCCGGCCGGCTTGAAGACCTCATGAAGCAGAAGGTCATCAGCCTGGAATCCATTGAAATCACTGTGCTCGATGAAGCCGACCACATGGCTGATCTCGGATTCCTGCCGGTTGTCCAGCGTCTGCTGGACCGCACTCCGGAAAAGGGACAGCGGATGCTGTTCTCGGCCACCCTGGACAACGGCGTCGACAAGCTGGTCCGCCGCTACCTGTCCAACCCGCTGACGCACTCCGTGGACGATCCGCAGGCCGCGGTCACCACGATGGAGCACCACGTCCTGCTGGTCCAGGACCAGACGGCCAAGAAGCTGCTGGTCAAGGAACTGGCCTCCGGCCAGGGCCGCCGCATCATGTTCATGCGCACCAAGCACCACGCCCGCAAGATGGCCAAGTACCTGACGGACAGCGGCATCCCCACCGTTGACCTGCACGGCAACCTGTCGCAGAACGCCCGCGACCGGAACCTCGCGGAATTCTCCTCCGGCGACGTGCGCGTCCTGGTTGCCACCGACGTCGCCGCCCGCGGCGTCCACGTGGACGACGTCGAGCTGGTCGTTCACATCGACCCGCCCACGGAGCACAAGGCATATCTGCACCGCTCGGGCCGTACGGCCCGTGCCGGATCCAGCGGAACCGTCGTGACGCTGACCCTCCCGGAGCAGAAGAGCGAAGTCTCCAAGCTGATGAAGGCTGCCGGTGTTGACGTCTCCATCGAGAAGGTCTCCCACAATTCTCCGTCCATCGCCAAGCTGATCGGCGACCGCGCCGCTGCTGTGGAGCCGCATGTGCGCGCCGCCCAGCTCGCGTCGAAGTCGCCTCAGCAGGGCGGCGGCCGGTCGACCGGTGCAAACGCCCAGCGCAAGCGCGCCGCCCGCTCCACCGCCACGCCCCGTGCCGGCGGCCGGGGCGGATCCGGCGGACGCGGACGCGTCTCGGCGGAACGCACGGACCGCAGCGAGCGTGACCGCAACGATTTCACGCCCGAGGCACCCCGCGCCCAGCGCTCACAGGACGGACGCCGCGGCGCAGCTGCTGCTTCCACCGCGCAGGGCCGCAACCGCCGTCCGGCCACCGGACAGCGTGCCGGAGATGTTGCTCCCGCCGGCGGCGGACGCCCCGCAGCGGGCGGCCGCAGCTCTGCGCCTTCGGGCGCCGGGCGCCCCGCACGCGGCGCCGGCCCCCGCCGCGCCACCGCTCCGGCCTCGAACGAACGCCGTTCGCGCTAGCGCTCAGTAGTAAAGACAAAAGGCGCCTGCCTCCCCGAAATTCAGGGGAAGCAGGCGCCTTTTTGCGCTCCCGGCACATGCCGGTGATGTGTCCCTAGTCCAGGTCGTAGAACGAGACGATGGCGGCGAAGCCGCGTCCCAGCACGGCCGGCCGTCCGGCGTTTCCGGCCACGGTGTCCAGCGGTTCCAGCGCCGTCGGCGTGCCGTCTGCGGCGGTGACCGCGGCGTTGCCGTGCAGCAGCACCACGAACTGCCCCTCACCGATGGTCTGCGGATTCTTCTTGGAGAGCTCGGCCACCATCACTGAGGCACCCGTCGTGGTCCGGTCGACGACCGTGTTCAGCACTGTCACCGGCCCGGTGGGCAGCGCCGCGTCGGTGGTGGAGTCGCCGGAATACCGGAATGGACGGAACTTCTCCATGCCGTGTTCGGTGCCGTCGACGGTCAGCACCAGAAGCTCGCCCTCCACCGGAACGGTAATGCGGTCCCTGCCGGGGAAGGGCGTGAAGGGCCCCGGCTTTTCGACCGTGGCCAGGCTCAGCCGCCAGCCGTTGCCGGAGGCCACTTCCTTGACCCTGCCGTTGTTTTTCCCCCACAGGGCGGACGGCAAGTCACTGAAGCGGATGAGGGGTGCGCTGCTGTTCTCGGTACTGCTCACGGGATCCTTACTCGATTGACGGCAGCGGCTTGGCGCCGCGCAGGTAATGGCGGCGGGCCGCGGTGTTGATCGAGAAGCTGCGCCCGCTGGTCTGCGCCGGTTCGATCCGCACGAAATGGTTCTTCTCCCCGCTCTGCCAGGGGAACAGGGGCAGATCCTCGGAGGCCAGGATGTCTTCGATGCTCTCCAGCTGCACGGCGCTGCCCTTCAGGACGACGCTCCATGCGAACCCGAGGCGATCGTCGTATCCGTCGACTTCGAACGCGACGGCGCCGCCGTCGAGGGCAGCGGCAAGTTTCGTCCCCGCCGCGGTGCGGAAAACCACCGATCCGCGGTCCACGACGAAGTTGATGGGAAAGATCTCGGGCTGCAGGTCGGATACCACGGCCAGCCGGCCGATCTCCGCTTTGCGAATGTAGTCCCAGCACTGGTTGGCGGTCAGTTCGGCGGGTGCTCCGGCATCATCTTTGATTGGCAACATGCCCTCAGTCTAGTTGCCGCCATCCGCTCCGCCGGAAACCCCGGGTACCGCCGGGACATGGTGCCGCGGGGCGCGGTGCACCAGACTGGAACGATGAACCTCATCCTGAACGTCATCTGGCTCCTGTTCGGCGGCATCTGGCTGGCCCTGGGCTATGTGCTCGCCGGCATCGTCTGCTGCCTGCTGATCGTTACGATCCCTTTCGGCATCGCTTCCTTCCGGATCGCGGCCTACGCCTTTTGGCCGTTTGGCCGCACGGTGGTGGACCGCGGCGGCGCTCCGGGGCTGCTGTCCACAGCGGGCAACGTGATCTGGCTGGTGGTGGCCGGAATCTGGATCGCGGCCGGCCACATCCTGACGGCCATTCCAATGTTCGTCAGCATCATCGGGATTCCGCTGGGCATCGCCAACCTGAAGATGGTGCCGATCTCGCTGATGCCCCTGGGCAAGGTCATCGTGCCCACCGGCCGTCCCGGAGTCACCCCGTACACCGCCGGGCCCCGTTATGGAACGGCCGCCCCGTACGGTTCGGCATCGGGCTCCACGCAGTACCGCGGCTAGCCGCACTGCGGCAGGACGGTCAGCCGGCGGCCCCGTTCAGGAACGCCTGCATCAGCGGCCCGCCCGACGTGGAGCCGAGCTCGCCCTCTTCGACAAACACGGCAACGGCCAGGTCGCCCTGCACCGCCACCACCCAGGCATGCGTCCGGGGCGGAACTTCGCTGCCGAACTCGGCCGTTCCGGTTTTCGCCGTCACCGGTTCCCCGGGGACGTCCAGCAGCATCTTGGCGCCGCCGTCGGTGACGACGCCGCGCATCAGCTCGCGCAGCGAGGCCGCCTCGGCAGCGGTGAGCGCGCCGGGGCCGGCAGCGTCAGGGGTTGCCGCAGGTGGAGCGGCCGACGCCGATGCCGTCGCCGAGGCGGAAGCCTCCGCCGCCGGGTCCGCGGTCACAAGCACGGGAGCGACGCGTTCGCCCTTGCCAACGGACGCGGCAGCAACTGCCAGCGCCAGCGGGGAAACCAGCAGTTCCCCCTGGCCGATCATGGCGGCCGCGTGGTTGGTGCCCTCGGCGGTTTCCGGAACGGATCCGAAGAACGCCGCGGTGCCGAGGGTCTGCTCCACGCCGATGCCCAGGTCGGCGGCCGCGGCAGCCAGCGCCTCCTGGGGAACCGTGTCGCGGGTGCCGATGAAGGCAGTGTTGCAGGACTGCGCGAACGCGTCCCGCAGCGGAATGTCCCCGACAAAGGCGGCCGGGTAGCTGCTGGCGTTGTTGAATTTGCGGCCGTCGACGAGCAGCTCCGCCGGGCAGGACAGCACGCTGTCCGGAGTGGTTCCCTGCCGCAGCAGCGCCAGGGAGGTCGCCATCTTGAAGGTGGATCCGGGCGGGTACTGCCCCAGGAGGGCGGTTTGCTGTCCTTCGCTGCCGGGGCCGTTGGCCACCGTGAGCACCTCGCCGGTGGACGGCCGAACCGCCACAATGGCCGACGCCGAGGGCTCGTCTTCGAGCACCGACTCGGCGAGGGACTGCAGCTTGGGATCCAGGGTTGTCTGCAGCGGCGTCCCCTGTTTCGGGCCGGAGGTGAAGACGGTGGGAGTAACCACTTCTCCGGCGGCGTCCACCACCGACACCGTTATCCCGTCCGTTCCGCGGAGCTGGGCGTCGTACTGCTGCTGCAGCCCGGAGAGCCCGGTGGTGTCGCCCGGGGCGAGTGCGCCGTCGGATTCCTCGATCAGTTCGGCGGTTGCTTCCCCGACGGAACCGAGCAGCGCGCGGGCGAAGGTGCGGGTCGGGGCAAGGTCCATGCTGTCCGGCAGCGCGACGGCGCCGGGAATCTCGGCGACCCGCGCCGGCAGGTCCGGTTCGTCCTGGGTGCGCAGGGCAATGGCCTCCACGAACGCTTCGGCGCCGGCGGCCTCAACGGTGGCGGTGTACGCGGCGGGGTCCAGCTCCAGAAGGGTGGCCAGGGCCGCGGCCGAAGCCGCCAACCCTGCCTCGTCCACTGCGGTTTTGTCGATGCCCACGCGGAAAACCTCGCGCTGGGTCACCAGCGGTTCGCCGCCGGCTCCGAGGATTGCGGCACGGGGAGCGGACTGGCTGGCGGCGACGAGTCGTTCACCCTCCCGGAGCCCCCGGAAGAGAACCGAGGGCTCCCACTGCGCCTGCCAGGAATCGTCGTCGCTGCGGGACAGCGGAACGCTGGTGTCATAGGTCCAGTCGGCGGTGGCGTCGCCATCGAAATCCCAGGCGTAGTCCAGGCTGGCCGTGGCGGCGCCGTCGTCGTGCTCCTGAATCCCGGCAACGGTGACGGCCGGGCGCACCTCACCCATGCCCGCCAGAATCTCTTCCAGCTCTGTGTTGACGGAGGCCGGGTCGTTGTTCAGGAAGGATGTCTTCGCCACGTCCCCGGCGGCCAGCCCCTCCGCCAGCGATGCGGCGGCATCCTGCGGCGACGGCTTGTCTCCGGAGCAGGAGACCAGAGTGAAGGCCAGCGCCGAGGCAGCGAATACGGAAGTCAGTGTGCGAGTTTTCCCCATCCGCACAGAGTACCTGCGCCGGAGAGGAGAAACGCCGAAGGGGCTTCCGGCACGCACCGGCCTGAGGCAACAGCGCGCGGGCAGCGATCCTGGCAGCGACCAGGACGGGGCGGCAACCGAGCCATTTCGAACTAACCAAAGGGGGTTTCGGAGCCTCGATTTCTGTGGCACCCGCTCACCCGGGCGTGTCATCGCGTGCCCTGTGCACCGCTGCTTTTCCCTGCTACGGTTTGAAAAAAGAGGCTGTCCGGGGCCCCGTCCACAACTCGCATCCACTGATTCGTTGCTGACTGCCAGGCGCCAGCTTCAGCCGCTGTGGCGCCGGAACCGGCAGCCGGTTGTTCTACAGAGGAGTGGAAACCATGTCCGAAGCGGACTCCGCATTTGTGCCAACCGAGCGAACCTTCGGCCGCCGGCAAATCCAGGCCGGCCACGCGCTCATGATGGTGATTTCCCGGACCATCCCGCATCCGATCGGAGAGGTGTGGGCGGCGATCACGGATCCCGAAGCCCTGGGGCGCTATGTGGGCCGGCCGGAGGGTGACCTGCGCCGGGGCGGCACCTATGCGCTGCCGGACGGCACCAGAGGAGGCATCCTCCGCTGCGATCCGCCCCGGCTGCTCACCGTCTCGGTGACCCGTCCCGGAGGGCACTCGGCCGAGTTGGAGCTGCACCTGACCGCGGAGGACTCACACACCCACATCGACCTGAGATACGCATCAGTCCGGAAGGGGTTCGTGCTGATCGACGCAGTTTCGGGCGAGTGGGCGGCCGGACCGGGCTGGGAGTTCTTCCTGGACAGCCTGAGTAATTTCCTGAGCGACAATCCGCCCGACGAACCGCTGGGAATTATTGGCTGGAGGTCATTCGAGGGCGAGCAGCTGGACCTGTACGAGGCGCGGAACGCGGAATGGGAAAAGGCGAAAGCCGACTGGGACCATGAGCATGAGGCCGCGCCGGGACCGTCCTAAAGTACAGCCCTTTAACGCCCGTTAATTAACCGGACAAATACCGCCGTCAAACCTGTGGATAACTTTACTTCCCAAGTTGAGCGGATTACACTCAAGTTTGTTGCGTCCGGTCGGGTGATGGCTGTCTTTCGCCTTCTTCCGGGAGCCGGGAAGCTGTTCTTTTAGCGTTGAAGGAGGCCGTTGTGGACACGAAATTCACGAATAAGAGTCAAGAGGCCCTGCAGGCGGCGGCCATGAATGCCACCACCGCAGGCAACCCGCAGATCGAGCCCGTCCACCTCCTGAAGGCCCTGATGGATCAGCGCCAGGGGGTGGCTGTCGCCCTGCTCAAGGCGGCCGGCGCGAATCCGGACACCGTCAGTGCCGCGGCCAGCAGTGCGATCCACGCGCTGCCCTCCTCCTCGGGCTCCTCGGTGGCGCAGCCGCAGTTTTCCCGCCCGATGCTTCAGGTGATTACGGCTGCCCAGCAGGCCGCCGAACAGCTCGGGGATGCCTTTGTCTCCACCGAGCACCTGCTGCTGGGGTTGGCCCTGGACAGCGGTGCGGCAGGGAAAGCCCTGCGGGACAACGGGGCCGGCCACGACGCCCTGAGGACAGCCCTTCCATCCGTTCGAGGAGACCGAAAAGTGACTAACGCCGACCCCGAGAACACCTTCCAGGCACTGGAAAAGTTCAGCACCGACCTCACGGAGATGGCGCGCAGCGGCAAGCTGGACCCCGTGATCGGCCGTGACGCGGAAATCCGCCGCGTGATCCAGGTGCTGAGCCGGCGCACCAAGAACAACCCGGTGCTGATCGGTGAGCCCGGTGTCGGCAAGACCGCTGTCGTCGAGGGGCTTGCCCAGCGCATCGTTGCCGGAGACGTGCCGGAGACCCTCAGCGGCAAGACGCTCCTGTCCCTGGACCTGGGGTCGATGGTGGCCGGCGCCAAGTACCGCGGCGAGTTCGAAGAGCGGTTCAAGGCGGTCCTGGAGGAGATCAAGAACGCCGAGGGGCAGATCGTCACTTTTATCGACGAGCTGCACACGGTGGTCGGGGCCGGCGCCGCGGAAGGATCCATGGACGCCGGCAACATGCTCAAGCCCATGCTGGCACGCGGCGAGCTGCGCCTCATCGGCGCCACCACCCTGGATGAATACCGCGAGAACGTGGAGAAGGACGCTGCGCTGGAGCGGCGGTTCCAGCAGGTCTACGTTGGCGAGCCCAGCGTTCCGGACACCATCGGCATTCTGCGCGGGCTCAAGGAACGCTACGAGGCGCACCACAAGGTGGCGATCGCCGACTCCGCCCTGGTCGCCGCCGCCACCCTGTCCAACCGCTACATCACCGGCCGCCAGCTCCCGGACAAGGCCATCGACCTGGTCGACGAGGCAGCGTCGCGGCTGCGGATGGAAATCGACTCCGCGCCGGAGGAAATTGACGAGCTGCGCCGGGCCGTGGACCGCCTGACCATGGAAGAACTGGCGCTGGCCAACGAAACGGACGCGGCCTCCGTGGAGCGGCTGGAAGTGCTGCGCGAGGACATGGCCAACAAGAAGGAACAGCTGGCGGCGCTGAACGCCCGCTGGGAAGCGGAAAAGGCAGGCCTGAACCGGGTTGGCGACCTCAAGGCGCAGATTGACGAGCGGCGTTCCGAGGCGGAGAAGTTCCAGCGCGACGGCGACCTCACCACGGCCTCCCGCATCCTGTACGGCGAGATTCCGTCCCTGCAGAAGGAACTGGAAGCTGCCCAGCAGGCTGAGGAGAGCAAATCCGGCGAGGAGGCCCATGAGCTGATGGTGTCGGAGGAAGTCACCGCCGATGACATTGCCGAAGTCGTCTCGGCCTGGACCGGAGTCCCGGCCGGCCGCATGCTCCAGGGCGAGTCGCAGAAGCTGCTGACCATGGAGGAGAACATCGGCTCGCGCCTGATCGGGCAGACCAAGGCCGTGAACGCCGTCTCCGACGCGGTGCGCCGGTCCCGCGCCGGCGTCAGCGACCCCGACCGACCCACCGGCTCCTTCCTCTTCCTGGGCCCCACCGGTGTCGGCAAGACGGAGCTGGCAAAGGCCCTGGCCGAGTTCCTGTTCGACGACGAGCGCGCCATGGTCCGGATCGACATGAGCGAATATTCAGAGAAGCACTCGGTGTCCCGGCTGGTCGGTGCCCCTCCCGGCTACGTCGGTTACGAGGAGGGCGGGCAGCTCACCGAAGCCGTCCGGCGCCGCCCGTACTCGGTGATCCTGCTGGACGAGGTGGAAAAGGCGCATCCGGAGATTTTCGATATCCTGCTCCAGGTGCTCGACGACGGCCGCCTCACCGACGGCCAGGGACGCACCGTGGACTTCCGCAACGTCATCCTGATCCTGACCTCAAACCTCGGATCGCAGTTCCTGGTGGATCCGGGACTGACGGAGGAACAGAAGCGGGACTCGGTCATGGGCATGGTGAACGCCAACTTCAAGCCGGAATTCCTGAACCGGCTCGACGACGTCATCCTCTTTGATCCGCTGAGCCTGGACGACCTCTCCAGGATTGTCGACATCCAGGTGCGGGCCCTGGCCGACCGGTTGCATGAGCGCAGGCTGGTCCTGGACGTCACCGATGCTGCGCGGGAATGGCTGGCACTGACCGGATATGACCCGGCCTACGGAGCCCGGCCGCTGCGCCGGCTGGTGCAGCGCGAAATCGGAGACAAACTGGCCCGGGGCATCCTGGCCGGCAAGATCAACGACGGCGACACCGTGCTGGTGGACCGCCCGGAGGGCAGCATGAGCGTCGACGGCGAAGAGCTGGTGGCCGAACCGGCGGGACTGTCGGTGGAAGCGGTCTAGCTGCCGGGGTGCTCCCTGCCGTCTGGGCCGGGAGCACCCGCTGTCCTACGGCTCAAGCAGGGATTCGGTCAGCTCCTGGCCTCCGCCGGCAACCACGAAGCAGTCGACCCGGCGGTCGCCGTCGTTCCATGATTCGGGCGTCGGGATGGCCTTGTTTTCCTGAAGGTCCAGGTCGGTGCGCTCGGCCAGGGTTTCGGAGTACCGGACATCCGAGCAGAGCTCAGTGGCGCGGGTGGACAGCGCATCGGTCCCGGGGAACTCGCCGCTGTCCGGATACGTGGTTGTTGCCACCAGCTGGGCGTTGTGCGGCGTCTCGCAGCTCACCACGTTGGTGGGCTCATTGATGCCGGCGAAGTCCTGCAGGCACGCTCCGGACTCCAGCTCGATGGGGGCCACATCTTCTTCCAGGACTCCGGGTTCGTTCGCCGAATTGCCGAGCAGGGTGAAGAGCAGCACCACCAGGACCGCCAGCACGCCCAGCGCGCCGATGATCAGCAGTATTTGTTTGCTTCGGCCGTTGCCTTCGGAAGCTGCCGGCGGCTCGGAGTTCCGCCGGGAGCGGCGGGACTCCGCAGGTTCAGCGGCTCCGACGGCTGCCGGCGACGGCGCTTCCGGCGACGGTGCGTCGGCGGCCGGCCCTGATTCCTTGGCGGCTGCCTCCGCAGCAGTTGCGTCCTTGGCGTTTCCGTCGGAGGCTGCGCCCGTCATTGGTGCCGCCGCAGTGATTCCCGCGGTGTGGTTTGCTGCCGCAGGATGGTTTGCTGCCGGATCGGTCAACACGGCGGCGTCCGCTGCTTCGGCTTCCACGGCCTTGACTTCAGCCGTGGCATCCTCGAGCGAGGCGGCTTCCGCCGCGTCGGAGCTGATGTCCGGATTGCTCAGGGAAGGCGTCGCCAGGGTGACGTCCTCGGGGTTGGTCAGCGTGGGTTCGACGGCATCGCTGCCGGTCTCCGCCGCAAAAGCGCCGTCCCAAATCCGGCCGTCATGGTCCTCGTCCCCGGACAGCCAAAGGGGCGCCTCGGCATGCGCTTCAAGGTCCGGCAAGCCGGTTCCTGCCGGGACTGTTGCCTCTGCATGTGCATCGGTGCCCGCCTCAGTCTGCGCCGACGCCGGGGTGGCCTTGGACGCTCCGGCGGGGGGCGAAGAATCGGCCCCCGGCATGCTGTTTTTATCGCTCATGGTGAACGTCAGTCCTCCCTGTAGGCGGCCCTGAAAGGGCCCCAAAACTGTCTCTACCCCTGACTTTACCCAGTCTTGGCGGGGCGGCGCAGGAAGAGGGGGGTCAGGGCAGATGGTAAAACATGGTCACTGCCGCGCCACAAAGGGCGAGCCGGGGCACAAGGCGGCCCGAAAACATGTAACCTGTACTTACGACAAATTGACCAAATATTCCGGGGCCTCGCTCATTGCTCAGAGCGACCACCTCCGGATCGACGCAAAAAGGGGGTCACGCCATGGGGCGCGGCCGTCAAAAGGCAAAAGCAACCAAGCAGGCCCGGGAAATGAAGTACTTCACCCCGGCCACGGACTACTCGGCACTGCAGCGTGAGCTTGCGGGACCAACGAGCCGTCCATCGAGTCGATATCCCGAGGAACCGGCCGAGCCGGACTACTCGGCGTACGAAGATAAGTACGCGGATCAATTTGGCGATGATGACGACGATGAAGGTACTTCCCGCCGCACCGGCTAGAGCGGCACTTCAAAGCGTCGGCCAATTGCTATCCTTCAGCGGATCACCTCAGGGTGGATCCGCTGAAGGCCGTTAAGGCCGAAGACCGTTCGCAGAGGAACTGGAATTCAGCGGTGAGAACCGTTGGCAAAGGGTGCGCATCCGCGGATGCGCACCCTTTGCGTTCGGCTTAGTGGGCGTAGCTTCCGACCAGCCGGACCGCGCCGCCGTCGACGCCCTTGGCGCCCTGCACATAGTCAGGACCGGCCTGTGCTTCTCCGCCGTTGCCCACTGTGCCCATGACCCAGGCCGGAACTCCCCGCTCCGCCAGACGCGCGACGGCGGCGTCGGCGCCGGCCGCATCAACGATGGCCACCATGCCCACCCCGAGGTTGAGGGTCCGCTCCAGATCGGGCTGCGGCACGTTGCCCAGCTCGCCCACCAGCTGGAAGATGGGCGGCAGCTCCCAGGTGGAGCGGTCCACGGTGGCCTCGAGGCCCTTGGGCAGCACCCGTGCCAGGTTGGCGGCGAGGCCGCCTCCGGTGACGTGGCTGAAACCGTGGACTCCGGCGCTTTCCAGCCGGGCCAGGTCCAGGCAGTCGGCGGCATAGACCCGGGTGGGTTCCAGCAGTTCCTCGCCCAGGGTGCGTCCGAATTCGCTGACCTGGCGTTCGAGCTGCCAGCCGGCGTGGTTAATGACGCGGCGGACCAGCGAATAGCCGTTGGAGTGCAGCCCCGAGGAAGCCATGCCGATCACCACGTCACCGCTGCGCACCCGTTCCGGGCCCAGCAGGTTGGCGGCCTCGACCACACCGGTGGCGGCGCCGGCGACGTCGTACTCGTGTTCTCCCAGCAGCCCGGGATGCTCGGCGGTCTCGCCGCCCACGAGCGCCGTCCCGGCGACCTCGCAGGCCGCCGCAATGCCGCGGACAATGGCGGCGATGCGTTCCGGCACTACCTTGCCGCAGGCAATGTAGTCAGTCATGAACAGGGGCTCGGCGCCCACCACCACGATGTCGTCCACCACCATGCCCACCAGGTCGAAGCCGATGGTGTCATGAATGTCCATGGCCTGGGCGATGGCCACCTTGGTGCCCACGCCGTCGGTGGACGTGGCCAGCAGCGGCTTCGTGTAGGTCAGCAGCCGGGAGACGTCGTAGAGTCCGGCGAATCCGCCCACCCCGCCCAGAACAGAGGAATTGTGTGTCGCCTTGACGGCGGCCTTCATCAGTTCAACGGCTTTGTCTCCGGCTTCAACGTCCACGCCCGCTGAGGCATAGGTGATGGCGGTCTTGGACGAGCTCATACGGCATCCTTCTTGTCGGATTCAGTGAGGAGGTTCTCAAACTCGGCATCGGGACCGGGATCGCAGCCGTTGGCTCCGTCGTCGTCCGCGGGGTTGGCCGGAGTGGTGGGTTCGAGCAGGTTCTTGCCCAGCCGGTCCGCGGAGGGCAGGTCGATCGGATAAACGCCGGTAAAGCAGGCCGTGCACAGCCGTTCGCGCGGCTGCTGGGTGGCGCCGATCATGCCGTTCTCGGAGATGTAGGCCAGGGTGTCCGCCCCCACGGACGCGCAGATTTCGTCGACGGCGGCACCGTTGGCTATCAGCTCGGCCCGGGACGCGAAGTCGATGCCGTAGAAGCAGGGCCACTGGACCGGCGGGGAGGAGATCTTGACGTGCACTTCCTTCGCGCCCACCTCGCGCAGCATCCGCACGATGGCCCGCTGCGTATTGCCGCGCACGATCGAGTCATCCACGACGATTACGCGCTTGCCGCGGATGACAGACTCGAGGGCATTGAGCTTGAGCTTGATGCCCAACTGGCGCAGGGTCTGGCTGGGCTGGATGAACGTGCGCCCCACATAGGAGTTCTTGACGAAGCCGTGGGCGAAGGGAATGCCCGATTCCTCGGCATAACCGACGGCCGCGGGAGTGCCGGATTCGGGCACCGGAATCACGATGTCGGCGTCGACCGGATACTCGCGGGCCAGCTGGCGGCCCATTTCCACGCGGCTCTCGTAGACGGACCGGCCGTTGATGACGGCGTCGGGCCGGGCCAGGTAGACGTATTCGAAGACGCAGCCGGCCGGCGTGGGCTCACCGAAGCTGGTGCTGCGGATGCCGGTTTCATCGATGGCGATGAATTCGCCGGGTTTGATTTCGCGGATGAAGCTGGCGCCCACGGTGGCGAGGGCGGAGCCTTCGGAGGCCACCACCCAGCCTCGGTCCAGCCGACCCAGCACCAGCGGGCGCACGCCGTAGGTGTCGCGGGCCGCGTAGAGGGTGCCCTCATCCATGAAGACGAAGGAGAACGCGCCGCGCAGCTTGGGCAGCAGTTCCAGGGCCGTGTCTTCCAGCGAACGTCCATCCGAACCGTTGAGCAGCGCCGTGACCAGCGCGGTGTCGGAGGTGTTGCCCTGGGCGATTTCGCCGAAGCGCGGACGGCCCTCGCGTTCGATGATCATTTCGTAAAGTTCGGCGGAATTGGTCAGGTTGCCGTTGTGGGCCAGGGCCACGGTTCCGCTGGCGGTCGCACCCAGCGTGGGCTGTGCATTGGCCCACTGCGAGGCGCCCGTAGTGGAATACCGGCAGTGCCCCACCGCAATATGGCCGGTCAGGGTGTTCAGCGTGGTTTCGTCAAAAACCTGGGAGACCAGGCCCATGTCCTTGTAGACGCTGATCCGGTTGCCGTCGCTTGTGGCAATGCCTGCGGACTCCTGTCCGCGGTGCTGCAGGGCGTAGAGGCCGTAATAGGCCAGCTTTGCAACTTCTTCGCCGGGGGCCCAGACACCGAAAACCCCGCAGGCGTCCTGCGGACCTTTCTCGCCGGGCATGAGATCGTGGGAAAGCTTTCCGTCACCGCGTGCCATGAGATCAGTCTCTCACGCCGGGGTCCTCACCGGACTTTGAAGCGGAACCATTACGGCCCGCCCGGCGCCCTACTCTTCGTCGCGGGTGTCCGCTTCGACGACGGCGCTGCGGGCCTTGCGCACGCTGATCCAGTCCAGGAGCAGGGCAACGAGCGCCCCGAGGCCGACGCCGGGGATGGCGAACATGATGGTGAAGAAACCCAGGGTGGCCCCGCGCGTATAGGTGGCGTCGGCCGGTCCGGTGTAGGCGACCACCAGTGCTGCAATGAACCCGGCAATCACGCCCAGCGCCAGGAACGGGACGAAGCGGGGAGCGCGGCGGACGGTAATCTCACGGCGTTCAGGGCTGTGCTGCTCGGAATTCATATGGAAATTCTACCGGCAGTAGAGATTATTGCCCCGCACGGAACAACGGAAGCCACTCGGACAGGTCGGCCCGCAGCCCGGAAGCCGCCACTTTCCCGGCACCGACGGCGTCGCTCCAGGACTGTTGCCCGGTGATGAGCGCCAGCCACGTGGCGCCGTCGGTTTCGATCACATTCGGCGGGGTGCCGCGGGTGTGCCGGGGGCCGGCCACGCACTGGGTGACCCCGAACGGCGGCACCCGGACCTCCACGCTGTTGCCCGGGGCCCGCTCGGCAAGTTCTTCCAGCGCATAGCGCACCGCCGTGGCCACGGTCTTCCGGTCGGGCGGTGAACCTGCCGCCGTCGACGCCAGGGCAGCGCGCAGTGCCGCCGCGCCGTCGGCCGCAGGAATGCGCCGTCGTGCCATTCGGGAACTCCTTCCGCTGCCGGGTATCCGGCTCAGGAATCCAGCAGGGCCGTCACGGGCGCCCCGAGCCGGATGCTGCCGACGGGCTCGCCCCCGCCCAGAACCGGGCGGACGATCTTGTCGAGCACCGCGCTGATCTTGCCGGCGTCGACGGCGCCGCTGGCCGCGAGCAGGGTCAGGCCCACCAGGGACGCCGCGCGGGTGTCGCCGTCGAGCATTTTCAGCGCCACTGAAACTCCGGTGTCGGTGCCCAGGACCAGCACGCCCTCGGCGCCGTTCTTGCAGATGATGCCCAGGTCTTCCATCACCACTGTGTTTTCCCGGCCGTGGCCGTGAACCGCCCAAGGATAGTCGAGCATGGCGGTGGCCACTGTGGCGGCACGGGCGTCACCGTGCTTGCTGGAGGGGGCTTTGGCCAGGCGGCCGATGCCGCGTGCCAGGCCGGTGAGCGAGACGGCGGCGAGCGGTGCTCCGCAGCCGTCGGTGGCCCAGTGCCGGATGGTTTCCCCGGTGAATTCCTCGAACACCTCGGCAATGCGCAGCTGCAGCGGATGCTGCGGATCCAGATAGGTGGCGTGGTCCCAGTTGTTCTCCGTGCAGGCCCAGAGGAACGCGGCGTGCTTGCCGGAGCAGTTGAAGGCCAACCGGTTCTTGCCCTTGCCCGCCCGGATCAGCTCATGCCGGGCAGCCTCGTCCTGGGGCCAGTCCTCCGGGCACTGCAGATGATCTTCGGTCACGCCCGCGGCCGCGAGCATGGTCTTCACGACGTCGGTGTGCTCCTTGGAACCGGTGTGGCTCGCGGCGGCCAGCGCCACCTGCGGCCCCCGCAGCGGCACCCCGGATTTCATGGCCGCCACGGCCTGGAAGGGCTTGAGCGTGGACCGCGGAAAGATCGGCGTGGTGACGTCGCCCAGGGCGGTGACCACGTTTCCGTCCGCCGCCATGACGACGGCGGACCCGATGTGGCGGGACTCGATGAAGCCGTTGCGTTCCACAACGGCAAGTTCAACGGCATCGGACGCAGTAAAAGTGGCAGACATGGTATTTAGTCTAAGGCGGTTGCGCGGCCCGCCGCGCAGGCGCCCCGGTTGCGGGACGGCGGATGTGGCCCGCAGCAAGGACGGAACGCCGCCGGCTTACTCCACCATGAACTGCACGGACTGCCAGCCGGAGGCCCCGTCCGGAACCGTCTCCGCGCGCCGGTCGGTCTGCACCCCGTCCTGCGGGTCCGTGGCCCGGGCCCGCACCGTGTGGTTGCCGGCTGCCAGGGCTTCGGTGCGGTAGGAGAACTGCCGCCAGGTGTCCACCGACGCCTCGGCGGCCAGGACCGCCGGCTCCCAGCCGCCGTCGTCGATCCGGACCTCCACTCCGGTGATGCCGCGCTGCTGGGACCAGGCGGTGCCGCCCACATCCACCGGTCCGGCGGGCACCCGGGCGAACGACGCAGGCACCTCCACCCGCGCCATTGTCTTGACCGGCGCCCGCTCCGCCCAGCCGCGGTCGGTCCAGTACGCGGTCTGCGCGTCGAAGCGGGTCACTTCCATGTCGATGATCCATTTGGTGGCGGAAACGAATCCGTACAGTCCGGGCACCACCATGCGCACCGGATAGCCGTGCACCGGCGGCAGCGGTTCGCCGTTCATGCCGACGGCCAGCAGTGCATCGCGCTCATCCTGCAGCACCTCCAGCGGCGTGGAGGCACTGAAGCCGTCGACGCTGGTGGACAGCACCATGTCAGCGTCGGCGGTGGGGCGGGCCCGGGCCAGCAGCTCCCGGACCGGCAGGCCCAGCCACTTGGCGGTGCCGGCGAGGTCGCCGCCGAGCGGGTTGGAGACGCAGGTCAGGGTGAGGTGGCGCTCCACCAGGTCGGATTCCAGCAGCTCGGCGAAACTGATCCGCACCTCTTCCCCCACCATCCCGTGGATCCGCAGTTCCCAAGTTTCGGCATCCACCTCGGGCACGCTCAGCGCGGTGTCGATCCGATAGAAGTCGGCGTTCGGTGTCAGCCACGGCGTCACCCCTTGCACGGGGGACTGCAGCCCGGCGGGCAGCGCGGGCGCGGCATCGGCGGCGGCGGGCAGCTTCAGGGCGGCCCGGAACCCGGCGGTGGTGTTGCGGGCGGCGGCAATGGCACGGCCACCGGTGGCGGCCGCGGCCGCCAGCACTGCGGTGAGTCCTGCGGCGGCAAAGAACCCGCGCCGGGACGGTCCATCCGAACGGGGTCCAGCCACACGCCGGCTGTCCGCACGCCGTCTGTCCGCACGCCGTCCTGCGGACGGGGCGGGGGACGGGCCGCCGACGAGGGCCCCGGCACCGCCGTCGTTCCCGCCGTCCCCCGCTGAGACCGGGACGGCAGACGCTGCTGCGGGGATGCCTGCCGACCGGTCACTACTATGCGTCTGCCGCCCGCGCACCGCAACGGTCTCGGTGGCCCGGGGAGCAGGAATGCGCCGGATTAATCCGCGCAGCACGCCGATCCCCACCGCCGTGCCCAGCACAGTGGGCACTGCATCGGCGGGGGAAGCGCCGGCCCGGGTCAGCACGCATGCCACAATCACCGCTCCCATCACGACGACGGCGGCCACGCCCAGCCCCCAGCGGCGCCGGGCCAGCACCCCCACGCCGGCCGCGAGCAGCGCGATGGTTCCGGCCATGCCGGCAAAGAGGGCTGCCTTGTCGCCGGTGCCGAAGGTTTCCACCGCGAAGTTCTTCAGCCACAGGGGCGTGAAATCGATAAACGTGGACCCGAGTGCAATCAGCGGCCGGGCCCGTGCCGTGAAGAAGGCGCCGGCCAATTCGGCCGCGGCCAGCACCGTCGCCGCGGCGAGGATCCCGGCCAGCGCGGCGTACAGCAGGGCAGGAAGGGACCGGGAACGGGTGGGGAGACGTTTCGGGGAGGCCATCATGGCTCCTATTCGCAGCCGAAGGGCGCAGGTATGGGTGGCGGCGTCACACGCCGGCGGTGCTTTCGGCTGCCGGAGCCCAACCAGTACGCTGAACTACTGTGAAGGTTTTAGTTGTTGGCCCCGGCGGCCGCGAACATGCCCTTGTCCGATCCCTGTTGGCTGATCCGTATGTCCGCGAGGTCCACGCCGCCCCCGGCAATGCGGGCATCGCCGGGATGGCTGCGGTCCATGCCGTCAACGCCAGCGACCCGGCGGAGGTGACCGCGCTCGCCCGCACCCTGGGCTCCGACCTGGTGGTCATCGGCCCCGAGGCTCCGCTGGCCGCGGGTGTGGCAGATGCCCTGCGCGACGCCGGCATTCCGGTGTTTGGCCCGTCGAAGGCCGCCGCCCAGCTGGAAGCCTCCAAGGCGTTCGCGAAACAGGTGATGGCGTCAGCGAGCGTTCCCACCGCCATGGCCCGGGTGGCTGCCACGGCCGAGCAGGCCGCCGACGCGCTGGACACCTTCGGGGCGCCGTACGTCGTCAAGGACGACGGACTGGCCGCCGGCAAGGGAGTGGTGGTCACCTCCGACCGGGGTGCTGCGCTGGCCCACGCGCAGGCCTGCTTCGACGCCGGCGGCACCGTGGTGATCGAGGAATTCCTGGACGGCCCCGAGGTGTCCCTCTTTGTCCTCTCCGACGGCCGGACCGTGGTTCCGCTGGCGCCGGCGCAGGACTTCAAACGCATTTACGACGGCGACGAAGGCCCCAACACCGGCGGCATGGGGGCCTACTCGCCGCTGGACTGGGTCCCGGCCGACCTGGTGGACGACGTCATCCGCCGGGTGGCGCAACCCACCATCGACGAGATGGCCGCCCGCGGCACGCCGTTTGTCGGTGTCCTCTACTGCGGGCTGGCGCTGACCTCACGCGGCATGCGCGTCATTGAGTTCAACGCCCGCTTCGGCGACCCGGAAACCCAGGCGGTGCTGGCCCGGCTGAAGACTCCGCTGGGCGGCCTGCTGCTGGCCGCGGCCAAGGGGGAGCTGGATCCCATGGAACAGCTCAAATGGGATCCCCGGACGGCGGTGGCCGTGGTGGTGGCCGCTGCCAACTATCCGGAGGCGCCCCGCACCGGCGACAGGATCCGCGGCCTGAAAAAGGCCGAAAAGCTCGACGGTGTGCAGGTGCTGCATGCCGGAACCCGGCTCGACGGCGACAAGGTGGTCTCCGCCGGCGGGCGGGTGCTCGCCGTCGTCGGCCTGGGGCAGAACCTGCAGGACGCCCGGGACCGGGCGTACGCGGGCGTGGACACCATCCGGCTGGACGGGTCCCAGCACCGCACCGACATTGCGCTCAAGGCGCTGCGCGGAGACGTGGTCGTGCCCGCGGGATCCCGCGCCGTTCCCTGTCCCGACAGTGACACTGCGGATCGCGACGTTTCCGGCCGCGACACCGCCGCCGGGAACATGACCGCCCCCGACATTGAAGGAGACCTGGCATGAGCGCCCCCGCACTGGCCGGCTGGACGCACGCCTACTCCGGAAAGGTCCGCGACCTGTACGTGCCGGAAGACCTGTCCGCGCCGGGAGCGGGGGAGCGGGTGCTGGTGGTGGCGAGCGACCGGATCAGCGCCTTCGACCATGTATTGACCTCGGAGATTCCGGACAAGGGCCGGATCCTGACCCAGCTGAGCCTGTGGTGGTTTGAGCAGCTTCGCGTGCCCAACCACGTGATCTCCGCTGACGAGGGCGTGCCCGCCGAGGTGGCGGGCCGGGCCATGATCTGCAAAAAACTGGACATGTATCCGGTGGAGTGCATTGCCCGCGGCTACCTCACCGGCACCGGCCTGGCCGAATACCGGCGCTCGCAGACGGTGTGCGAGGTGCCGCTGCCGGCCGGGCTGGTGGACGGATCCCGGCTGGAGCCGGCCGTCTTCACGCCCTCGGCCAAGGCCGAACTGGGCGAGCATGACGAGAACATCAGCTACGACGCGGTGGTGGCGACCGTCGGCGCCGAGACGGCGGAGGCGCTGCGCTCGCTCACCCTGGAGATTTACACCGCAGCCGAGGCCATCGCCCGGGAGCGCGGGATCATCCTGGCGGACACCAAGGTGGAGTTCGGAACGGATCCAGCAACCGGCGCCGTCACGCTGGGCGATGAAGTGCTGACGCCGGATTCCTCGCGCTTCTGGGATGCTGCCCTGTATGCGCCGGGCTCCGCGCAGCCGTCCTTTGACAAGCAGTACGTCCGGGACTGGCTCACCTCGCCGGCCTCGGGCTGGGACAAGGCCTCGGACACGCCGCCGCCCGCGCTGCCGGCCGACGTCGTCGAGCGCACCCGCGCCCGCTATGTGGAGGCCTACGAGCGGCTGACCGGCAGGGTATTCGTGTAGCCCTCTGGCACCCTCCAAGCAAACAAGGCACGTCCCGCCATCCGGCGGGACGTGCCTTGTTCGTTTGGGCTTAACAAAAAAGGTCCCCTTCCGGAAAACCGGAAGGGAACCTTTCTTTATGGTCGGGGTGACAGGATTTGAACCTGCGACCTCGTCGTCCCGAACGACGCGCGCTACCAAGCTGCGCCACACCCCGTAACCACTGCCAATCAGCGGGTTTCCCCGCCGGTGAAGCAACTTTACAAGTGTAGACGATGAGGTCCGGTTCCGCGAAACCGGCCGCTTTGCGCGCCGTCGTCGTCCTACACCAGCGACTCCTGCCAGGCCGCCTGCAGCTTGGCGAACCGGCCGGTGCCGCCGGTGAGCTCGGCCGGGGTGCCGTCCTCAACCACCTCGCCGGAATGCATCACCAGCACCCGGTCGGCGATCTCCACGGTGGAGAGGCGGTGCGCGATGATCAGCGCGGTCCGGTTGCCCAGCAGGGTCTTCAGCCCGTGCTGGACCAGCCGTTCGCTGGGGATGTCCAGCGAGGAGGTGGCCTCGTCCAGGATCAGCACCGCCGGATCGGCCAGGAACGCCCGGGCGAAGCTGATCAGCTGCCGCTGGCCGGCGGACACCCGGCCGCCGCGCTTGTTCACGTCGGTGTCGTAACCCTCGGGCAGCGCCTCGATGAACTCGTGCGCGCCCACCGCCTGCGCCGAGGCGATGATTTCTTCGCGGGTGGCTTCCGGCTTGCCCAGGGCGATGTTGTCGGCCACCGAGCCGCTGAACAGGAACGCCTCCTGGGTGACCATGACGACGGCGCGGCGCAGGTCCCGCTGCGTGAGCTCGCGCAGGTCCACGCCGTCCAGCAGCACCGAACCCTGAGACGGGTCGTAAAAGCGGGCGATCAGCTTGGCCAGCGTGGACTTCCCGGCGCCGGTCTGCCCCACCAGGGCCACCGTCTGCCCGGCGGGAATGTGCAGGTCCATCCGCGGCAGGATCACCGGGCCGTCGCCGTAGCGGAACTCCACGCCGTCGAACCGGATGTCGCCGGCGGCGTGCGCCAGCTCCACCGGATGCTTCGGCGGGCGGACGGTGGGGATTTCCTCCAGCAGCCCGGAGACCTTTTCCAGCGCTGCCGAGGCGGACTGGAAGGAGTTGTAGAACATGGCCATCTGGTCCACCGGCTGGAAGAACCGCTTGGAGTACAGCAGCAGGGCCAGCAGGGCGCCGACCTCGAGGCCGCCGTCGAGCACCCGGAAGCCGCCCGCCAGCAGCACCACGGCCACCGTGGCGTTGCCGATCAGCACCAGCCCGGGCTGGAAGATGCCGTTGAGGTTGATGGAGCGGACGGTGGCGACGCGGTAGTCCTCGGCCAGGCCGTCATACTTCCCGGCGTTGACCTGTTCGCGGCGGAAGGCCTTGACCGCCCGGATGCCGGTCATGGTCTCGATGAAGTGCACGATCAGTTTCGCGGAGGTCACCCGGGAGGCGCGGTAGGCCAGCTGGGAGCGCTTCTGGTACCAGCGGGTCAGCAGGAACATGGGAACAAACGCGGCCAGCAGCAGCAGGCCGGTGCGCCAATCGAGCAGGAAGATGCTGACGGCGGTGAAGAGCATGTACATGGCGCCCGACGCCAGGGAGCTGATGCCCGAATCGAGCAGTTCGCGCAGCGCCTCCAGGTCCGAGGTCTGCCGGGAAATGATCCGCCCGGAGGTGTACTTTTCATGGAATTCAAGGCTCAGGCGCTGGGTGTGCCGGAAGACCCGCAGCCGCAGGTCCAGCAGCATGGCCTGGCTCAGCAGGGCGGTGGCGCGGACGTAGCCGGCGGTCAGCCCCGCCGCCAGCAGCGCCGCCACCAGGTACGCGACGCCGGAGAGGACCAGCGGCAGGCTGTTGCCCGCCTGCAGGTCCGGCAGGGCGTGGTCGATGCCGTAGGCGATGATGGCGGGTCCGGCCACGCGGGCGGCCTGGGAGAAGACCACCAGCAGCACCGTGCCGATGAACCGGGCGCGGTTGGGCCGGATCAGGGACCCGAGCAGGGCCAGGGAACGGCGGCGGACCGCCTGGTTCTCCTCCTTGCCCAGGTGGACGGCGTCCTCGCCGGCGGTGCCCAGCCGGGCGCCGGCGTCGTAGTCCGGGTCCGTTCCCTTGGCGCTCTTGCCGGTCTTCATCGGACCGTCTCCTCGTCCTCGAGGGGCTGGACGACGGCGGAGCCGCCCGCCCCGGTGTTGCCGGCCAGCGGAGTGTCCTCGAGGCCGCTGTCCAGGTCTTCGGGTTCCGTGGGCAGGCTGGCGATCACATACCGGTAGTGGTCGTTGCCGGCGAGCAGCTCGGCGTGGGTCCCGACGGCGCTGATCCGGCCGTCCTCCATCAGCGCCACGCGGTCCGCCAGGGACACCGTCGAGGGGCGGTGCGCGACCACCAGCGTGGTGGTGTCGGCGAGCACCTCGCGCAGCCGGCCCTCGACCAGCTCCTCGGTGCGCACATCCAGCGCCGAGAGCGGATCGTCCATGATCAGCACCTTCGGCCGGGCGGCGATGGCCCGGGCCAGGGCGACCCGCTGGCGCTGGCCGCCGGACAGGCTCAGCCCCTCCTCGCCGATCAGCGTGTCGGTGCCCTGTGGCAGCGAATACACGAACTCGGCCTGCGCCACGTCCAGTGCAGAGGCAAGCAGCCGGTCCGCTTCGGCGGAGCTGGTCGGTTCCGCGCCGAGCAGCACATTGTCGCGGACCGAACTGGAGAACAGCGTGGTGTCTTCGAACGCCACGGCCACGATGGTGCGCAGCTCCTTCAGATCCAGCTGCCGCAGATCGGTGCCGTCAATGCGGATCGAGCCGGCGGTGACGTCGAAGAGCCGGGGAACGAGCTGCAGCAGCGTGGATTTTCCGCAGCCGGTGATCCCCACCAGCGCCATGGTTTCGCCGGGCCGCAGGCACAGGTCGACGCCGTTGATCAGGTTGCGGGTGCCGTCCTTGGCATCCGGATAGGCGAAGTGCACGTCGTCGAACACCAGCTCTCCGCGCACGTCGCGCAGATGCACCGGGTTCTCCGGGCTGGTGATGGAGCGCCGGGCGTCCATCACCTCGTAGTGCCGGTCGATGGCCGTCTTGGCGGTGAGCGTCATGGACAGCAGCGGGCCAATGGCCTCCACCGGACCGGCCACGACGGCGGCGGTGGCGAAGAACGCGACCAGCGCGCCGATGCTGAGCGTGCCGTCCGCCACCGCCATGACGCCGACCACGAGGGCGACGGCGAGGGCGGTTTCCGGCAGCAGCGTCACCACCAGGGAGAACTTGGCCAGCGAATTGGCCTTGTACACCTCGGTCTGGCGCAGCTCCTGGGCCTGTTCCTCGAAGGAATCGAGGGCTTCCCGGCTGCGGCCAAAGGCCTTCAGGACACGGATGCCGTGGACGGATTCCTCCACCGTGGTGGCCAGGTCGCCGGTCTGGTCCTGGCTCTGGCGGGACACCTGCCGGTAGAACCGGTTGAAGCGAAACCCGTAAATGACGATCGGCACGGCCGCGGTTATGAAGATCAGGGCCAGCGGCCAGCTGGTGAACAGCATGACGGTAAAACCGATCACCACCGTCAGCGCAGTGACCACGAGCATGATGGCCCCGAACGCCATCCAGCGGCGGATCAGGTTCAAATCGCTCATCGCGCGCGAGAGGAGCTGGCCGCTGCCCCAGCGGTCGTGGAACTCCACGGACAGATCCTGCAGATGCCGGTAGAACGAGGTGCGCATTCCGGTTTCCACAGTGGTGGCCGGTGCTATGACGAACTGGCGGCGCAGCGCGATGAATCCGGCTTCGAGCACGCCAAGGCCCAGAACGACGGCGGCTGCGCCCCACACGGCCGAGGTGGAACCGCCGGGGCTAAGGGAGGTGTTGATCAGGACCCGGAAAACCTGCGGAATGGCCAGGGCCATGAGGCTGGCGCCGAGCGCGCAGAACAATCCGAGGATCAGGCGCGGAAGAATGGGCCGCAAATGCGGGTACAGCCGTCCAAGGGAAAACCACAATGATGTTTGCGCAGGCATGAAACCTCTTTGTGCGGGTGGAGGGTGCTGCGAAAAGCAGATCGGCCCTTGTCGGCTCAATCCTAAGCCTGACCCCGGGACGGATTCGACGGCGGGTCGGAGTTTGGCTCCGGCCGCTGCTGATTGTCCCTGCCCGCCCGCCCTCTCCGCGAGATGGCACAAAGTGCGTCTCTGAGCGCTGAGACGTGCACTTACTGCCATCTCGCGGGGGTTGGGGTGGGGGCTACGCCCGCGGAGTCAGGGTCAGCAGGACGGCTTCGGGGCGGCAGGCAAACCGGACCGGCGCGAAGCGGGATGTTCCGATTCCGGCGGAGACGTTCATCGGCACCTTGCGGCCGTTGTGCTCCCACATGGACACGCCCTTGGCCCGCCAGGTGGGCAGGTCGCAGTTGCTGACCAGGGCGCCGTAGAACGGCACGCACACCTGGCCGCCGTGGGTGTGGCCGGCCAGGATCAGCTCGGCTCCGCCGTCGGTAAAGTAGTTCAGCACCCGCTGGTAGGGCGCGTGGGCAACTCCGACCCGGAGCGCGGGAGTTCCCTCGGCCGCGGGCTCGGGGAAACCGGAGTAGACGTCACGGTCCAGATGCGGATCATCCACGCCGGAGAAGTCCAGCCGGACGCCGCCCAGGACCATGGAGTCCCGGCGGTTGGTCAGCCCGGCCCAGCCGGCGTCCTCGAAGGCGCCGAAAAGTTCTCCGAACGGCAGGGCCGGCGGCTCCGAGGAGAGCTTCGAGGGGCCGGTGAAGTAGGTGAAGGGGCTCTTCAGTTTCGGACCGTAGTAGTCATTGGAGCCTGGAACGTAGACGCCGGGGAACCGCAGCAGCGGCTTGAGCGCGTCCAGCAGCGGCGGAACCGCGTCCCGGTGGCTGAGGTTATCCCCGGTGTTCACCACCAGGTCCGGTTCCAGCTCCGCCAGCGACTGCAGCCACCGGGTCTTGATGTTCTGGTTGGGCACGAAGTGGATGTCCGACAGGTGCAGCACCCGCAGGGGAGCGCTGCCCGGCGGAAGCACGGGCACCGTTTCGGTCCGGACACCGAAGAGGTTGCGTTCGATCAGCGAGGCGTAGCCCAGCGCGGCGGCGCCGGCAGCCGCCGTGCCGCCGGCAATCCACGCCGCCGAGCGCAGGGCTGTGCCCAGGGCGGAATCAGCAGCCATGGCTAGTACGTCTCAGGCTTGGCAAGCAGCTGTTCGTTGAAGAAGCTCGCACCGGAGGCATTCTTGTCGTCTTCCGACTCGTCCTCGCCGGCGGCGTTGCTGTCGGGCTGGTCCTCGCCGCCCTCGTCCTTCTTCTCCTCCGCGGGGCGGGGGGCGGGAGCGGGAGCGGGAGCGGGAGCCGGCCGGGGGGCCTGGGGCACATTGCCCATGATGCTGGCGGGCGGGGCCGTGAACGGGTTGGCCTGGTACTGGTCCGGAATGCGCTGGATGAAGTTCTTCCAGGAAGGGCCGGCGATCTTTGAACCGTCGATTTCCGGATAGACCTGGCCGCCGATCTGCTTGCCTTCCATCGAGCCACGTTCGTTGCCCCAGACGTGGTTGCCGAGCCAGGAGGCGGTGACCATGCCCGTGGTGTAGCCCATGAACCAGGTCTGCGACCGGTAGTCATTCGTACCGGTCTTGCCGGCCACCGGCTGGCCAATCTGCAGATTGTAGCCCGATCCCTTGGTCATTACCTGCTGGGTGGCAGCGTTGACGCCCTGCGCAACTTCCTTCTTCATGACCTGCGTGCACTCCGGTGCCGGAACCTCGAAGGTCCGTCCGTCCGAGGCCGTCACGGATTCCAGGGCGCGGGGCTCGCACTTGAGCCCCTCAGCGGCGAAGGTGGCAAAACCGGTGGCCATGGCCAGCGGGGACGCGTCGCCGCCACCACCGAAGGACGCCGGCGGGATGGCCTCAAGCGGTTTGTACTCGCCGTCGGCGCTCTTGCCGTTGTGGATGCCGGAGGCGAAAGCTATTTCCTGGAACTTGCACAGATCCAGCTGATTGATCTCAGCCATGGTGATCGTGTTCAGCGAGTTGGCCAGGCCGTCAATCACGGTGGTGTTCCGGTAGTTGGTGTCACCGTAGTTGATGGGCGTCCAGGCTTCGGGGATGCCGTATCGTCCGCCGGGGAGGCAGCTGGCATTCCAGCTGTGGCCGGCCGGATAGGTCCGCTTGCTGCCGTCCAGCTGGGCGTTCAGTGTCTTGCCGGCATCGAGCCAGGCAGCCACCGTGAACGGCTTGTAGGTTGAGCCCGGCTGGAAGCCACCCATGCCGCCCAGTGACTTCTCCGGATTGCCGTCCTGGTACAGGTCAACGTTGAAATTGATCACCGAGTTTCCGGCCCCGGGTTCGGGGGTGTACCGGGTGTTCTGCGCCATCGACAGGATGTTGCCGGTGCCCGGCTGCATCGAGACCATGGAATGGCCGATTTCGGCGTCGGTGGTGTCCGGATTGGCGGTCTCGTTGATCGCCGTTTGCGCGGCGCCCTGGATTTCCGGATCCAGGGTGGTGGTGATGCTCAGGCCGCCGCGGTACAGCAGCTTTTTCCGGTCCTCGGCGGTGGCGCCGAACCGCTCGTCGTTGGTGATCAGGTGCGTGACGTAGTCACAGAAGTAGGGTGCCTGCACCGCGCCGACGCAGTTGCTGGGCACCGGTGTGAGGTTCACGCCCAGATCGGTGGCGACGGCGGCGTCGTGCTCTTCCTGCGTGATCCGGCCGGTGCTGAGCATGGCGCCGATCACCAGGTTGCGCCGTTTCAGGGCAACTTCCGGGTTGCCGGTGGGGCTGTACAGGGTGGGACCGTTGACTACGCCGGCCAGCAGTGCGGCCTGCGGAATGTTCAGCTCGGAGGCGGGCACGTTAAAGAAGTATTTGGCAGCCGCCTGGACGCCGAACGTGGTGCCGCTGAACGGAACGATGTTGAAGTAGCCCTCGAGGATTTCGTCCTTGCTGAGCTGCTTTTCCACGGCAATCGCCAGCTTCATCTCCCGCAGCTTGTCGCCGTAGGTCTTCTCCAAACTGCCGCTGAGGACAACGTCCTCTTCGTTCTGGAGGTTGGAGTCGATGATGACGTTGTTTACGTACTGCTGCGTAATCGTCGAGGCGCCGCGCTTGGTGTTGGAGGTGAGGTTGGACGCCAGCGCTCCAACGATGCCCTGCATGTCCACACCGCCGTGCTCGTAAAAGCGGTCGTCCTCTATGGCAAGCATCGCGTCAATCATGTTGGGGGAGACCTCGGCCAGCTTGACCGGCTGGCGGTTCTCCTCATACAGGGTGGCGATGAGCGACCCGTCGTTTGCAAGAATCTTGGAGGGCTCAGCCAGGGTTCCGGCCTCGAGTTCCGACGGGAGATCGTCGAAGAACTGAAGGGAACCGGACGCGGCTGTACCGGCAGCTGCGGCGACGGGAACCAGGAGCCCCGCGGCCAGCACGCCTGAAAGTGCGCTGACGCCAAAGAACGCGACGATCTTGCCCAAAGTGGTCGCCGTGTCAAAAAGGGGTGATTTGCGAGCTGCCATGCGCATCAGTCTACAAGCACGCGTTAGGCTTTTGATTATGAACAAATGGGAATATTTCATCACGCCGCTTCCTCTTCACACACCGGGAGCTGTCCTTAACATGCACGGCGAAGAAGGCTGGGAACTGGTGCAAATCACCCCCGCCCCGAACGGCACCGGAGCTGTGGCCTACCTGAAGCGCGAGAAGCCGTAGTGTCTGAGCGGACGGCAGCGGTTTCGGCCGTCGAGCGGAGACTCGCGGAGCTGGGTCTGGACCTGCCCGGCGTCGCGGCTCCCGTGGCCGCCTACGTGCCCGCCGTCGTTACGGGCAACTACGTCTACACCTCAGGCCAGCTGCCGTTCGTCAACGGCGTGTTGCCGGCCGCCGGCAAGGTGGGCGCCGAGGTGTCCGCCGACGACGCCGCCGCCTACGCTGCGACGTGCGCCGTGAATGCGCTGGCCGCCATCAAGGCCCAGATCGGGGATCTGGACCGGATCAGCCGCATCGTCAAGGTGGTGGGCTACGTGGCATCCGATCCGTCATTTACCGGTCAGCCCGCCGTCATCAACGGTGCATCCGAGTTGCTGGGGAAGGTCTTCGGCGAGGCGGGCATCCACGCCCGCTCCGCCGTCGGCGTGGCAGTGCTGCCGCTGGATTCCCCGGTGGAAGTAGAAGTGATCGCTGAATTTGCCTAATTCCTCCGTACGGCTTTTCCCGGTCCCCCCGTATTTGCGGGGGGCTGCGGAAAGCTGGCTAGAGCACGGTGACCGCACACCGCGCAAGCCCCGCCTGGCCTCGTCGGTGGTGCTGGTGCGGGACGCTCCCCGCGGCACCGAAACCTACCTGACCTACCGGCGCGGCGAGTCCCCGCTGGGCAAGGTCGCTTTTCCCGGCGGCAGCATCGAAGAGGGCGACGACGCCACCGCCGCCGCCTGGTACGGCCCGGCCCCGGCGGCGTGGGCCAAGTCGCTGGGCATCGACGATCCCCGGCTGGCACGGCGCCATGTGGTGGCGGCCATCCGCGAACTGTTTGAAGAAACCGGCATCCTGCTGGCCGGTCCGGACGAGTCAACGCTGCTGGAGGCCAACCGCGGCCCGGAGTGGATGGCCGCACGCACCGCGATCGCCGCCGGAGACGCGTCCTTCCTGGAGCTGCTGTCCCGGCGCGGACTGGGCCTGCGCACCGATCTGCTCCGTCCGCTGTCCAACTGGCAGACGGCCGACTTCGCCCTTCGCCGCTTCGACACCCGCTATTTCGCCGCGGTGCAGCCTCTCGGGCAGGAGACCTCCCTGCTCGAGGGCAAGGGCGTCTGGGGCCAGTGGCGGTCCGCGGCCGCTGAAATCGCGGCCCGGGACATCCCGTCCCTCGGGGACGAAATCGGGCTGCCGGACACCGTGGGGCTGACCCTCGGGGAGCTGACCGTTCCGCAGGTGGAGTTGGTCCTGGAAAAGCTGGCCAGCGCCCGCGGCTGCATCGCCTATTTGGCCTCGCGCCGGCCCGCTGCTGTGTTCCAGCCTGAACTGGTGCAGGCGGACGGCGGCTATTGGCTGGCCGTGAAGCTCAGCGGTGTCGCTGAAGGCTCGGCGCAGCGGGGACGCTGACCCGGATTCCGCCTTGTTAACAGGCCGCCCCGGCGCCTGTTAACAAGGCCTCCCGTGAAGAACGGTGACGCCGGTTAACGACGACGGCGCCGCCCCCAACAAAGGGGGCGGCGCCGTCGTACTGCGTGCGGTTAGCCGCAGGCGGAAACCTAGCGGGAGCGCTGGCGCAGCCGCTGGACGTCCAGAATGACCACGGCGCGCGCCTCGAGGCGCAGCCAGCCGCGCTGCACGAACTCGGCCAGGGCCTTGTTCACGGTTTCCCGGGAAGCACCGACCAGCTGGGCCAGTTCTTCCTGGGTCAGCTCATGCGCCACCAGGATGCCGTCAGTTGCGGGGCGGCCGAAGCGGTCCGCCAGATCCAGCAGCGCCTTGGCGACGCGGCCGGGAACGTCCGAGAAGACCAAGTCCGCAAGGGACTCGTTGGTGCGGCGCAGGCGGCGGGCCAGGGCCTGCAGCAGCTGCACCGACACCTCCGGGCGCGTTTCCAGCAGCGCCTTCAGGTTGTCGTGCCGCAGTCCCGCCAGGCGGGTTTCCGACACCGCGGTGGCGGTGGCGTTGCGGGGGCTCGGATCGAACAGTGCCATCTCGCCGAAGAGCTCGCCCGGGCCGAGGATGGCCAGCAGGTTCTCGCGGCCGTCGGGTGCCGAGCGGCCCAGCTTGATCTTTCCGGACACGATGAAATACAGCTGGTCGCCCTGGTCACCCTCGCGGAAAACTGATGCGCCGCGCGAAAGGTCGACCTCGGTCAGCTCGTCGGTCAGAGCTGCGAAGACGTCGTCTCCCAATGAGGCGAACAGTGGCGCACGGCGCAGTACCTCGATATCCATGAAATCTCCTGTAAATAGTTGTCCCTTCTATTATCTTCTCGCACTGCGGCCCCATGTGACACCTGTAATAGCTTTGTTCGCCCTCGGATGATAAAAAGGACGCCCCGGCGCTGTGCCCGCGGCACCCCGGGGCGAACTGCTTCCACAGCTTGGGCCGCTAAACTCGGGTGGCAGGGGCCGTCTTCTGACGGTCCCCGCATTGGTCCCCTACCCCGTACTTGGAGCTGTTTGTGCTCGGATTTTCCCTGCTTGACATCATTCTGCTTTTGGCGCTGCTGTTCTACCTCATCGCCGGTCTGCGGAACGGTCTGGTAGTGACTTTGGGCGGCATTGTCGGCTTCGTGGCCGGCGCCGTTGCCGCGTTCTTCGCGATTCCGCTGGTGGCGGCGTGGGTGCCCGACAATGGCTGGCGGCTGACCGCCGTGATCGCCACTGCGGTGGTGCTTGTCCTGGGCGGACATGCGCTCGGAGCCGCTCTGGGCGGCGGAATCCGGCGCTGGCTGAACTTCCCTCCGCTGCGGTTCCTGGACCGGCTGTTCGGCGGTGCAGTGAACCTGGCGGTGTCCGCCTTGGTCATGTCGATGCTTGCGTTCAGCGTCAATACGCTGGGCGTGCCCTTCCTGTCGCAGCAGATCACCTCATCCAAGGTGCTGTCCGCGATCGACGAGGCCACTCCGGACCGAGTCCAGGCCTGGACCGCGCAGGTGCGGTCCTTCACCCTGGCCGAGGGCCTGCCGACCATCCTGGACAACGCGGCCCCGGAAACCGTCGTCGCACCCGACGAGGGGCTCTCCTCCGCAGCCCTGCAGGCTTCATCGGAGTCCGTGGTGAAAATCACCGGCACCGCCTACCAGTGCGGGCAGAACCAGACCGGTTCCGGCTTCGTGGTTGCCGACGACCGCGTGATCACCAACGCCCACGTGGTGGCCGGTGTTTCCGAGCCCGTGGTGCAGGTTCCCGACGGCGGAGCGCTGCCGGGCAAGGTGGTCTATTTCGACAGTTCGCGTGACCTGGCGGTGCTGGCCGTGGACAATCTGGAGGCGGATCCGATTCCGCTGGGCGAAGTCCTGCCCAACGACACCACCGCCGCGTTTGCCGGCTATCCGGCCGGCGGCCCGTTCCGCCTGCAGGCGGCCAATGTGGAGCGCCTCTCCGACGTCTCCGTCCGCAACATCTACGGTGCTGCCCCGGAGGTGCTGGAGGTCTACACGCTGGCTGCCAACGTCCAGCAGGGCAACTCCGGCGGTCCGCTGCTGGACATCGACGGGCGGGTGGCCGGGGTCATCTTCGCCAAGACGACCGGCGATCAGCCGATCGGCTATGCCTTGTCGCTGGGCGAGGTGGGTCCGGTGGCCGAGGCGGCCGCCAGCTACCAGGCGCCGGTTTCACCCGGGCAGTGCATCTCGGGCGAATAGGAGCCGTGTTGCCGGCCGCCGGACCCGTCGGGGGCGATCGGCGGCCGGCACTGTGCCTCAGGCGTTCGCTGCGCCGTCCAGCCTCGCGGCCAAGTAATTCACTGCCATCCCGTAGCCGGCGATCCCGGCGCCGCAGATGACGACGTCGGCCACCGCCGAGACGTAGGAGTGGTGGCGGAACTCCTCACGGCGGTGGATGTTGCTCAGGTGCACCTCGACCACCGGCAGTCCGACGCCGGAGAGGGCGTCGGGGATGGCCACCGAGGTGTGGCTGTACGCCGCGGGGTTGATGATGATGGCGTCCGCCAGGCCCGGGGCGCCGTGAATCGCGTCGATCAGGTCCCCCTCGTGGTTGGACTGGATGCAGTCGACCGTCCAGCCGTGCGCCTCTGCCGCGCTCAGGGCGAGGGATTCGACGTCGTCCAGCGTGTCGGAGCCGTAGATCCCCGGTTCCCGGGTGCCCAGGAGGTTCAGGTTGGGGCCGTTGAGGACAAGCAAATTGCGGGTGCGGGAGGCAGTCATGGGTTAACTATGCGCCAACCGGCGCGCCGGCCGCCGCCTCGGCGTTGCGGCGCGTCATCCGGCCCGCCGCCGCCGCACCGATGATGGTCACCACCGACATCAGCGCCAGGACGACGCCGGGGTGCCACCAGGCGCTGTCCGTTGCCTGCGCGAAGGCGGAGGTTAGCGCCGGAGCGAATCCGGCCAGGATGCCGGCGAAGCTGTAGGCCAGGGACAGTGCCGTGAAGCCGGTGCGGGCCGGGAACAGGTCAGCCATGAGGCCGCCCAGCGCCGCCCACGCGGCCGTCGGGGCAATGCCGCCGATGAGGATGGTGAGGATGTACGTGGTCTGGTCCGCGGTGCTGATCATCCAGTACAGCGGGAAGGAAATCAGCAGCGTGGCGACGGCGCCGGCGGTCACCATGCGGGCGGAGCCGATCTTCGTGGCCAGCCAGCCGAAGGCCGGAATGGTGGCCAGCTGCAGGACCGAGCCCACCAGGGCGGCGTTGAGCACCGTGGTCGCGGACAGGCCCAGCTGTTCGGTGCCGTAGGCCTGCGTGTAGGTGGTCATCAGGAAGTAGGAGCCAATGCCCAGCAGGGACGCCGCCGTGGCGACCAGGACGGCCAGCCGCTGGGTCTTCAGGACCTCGAGGACCGGGACGCGTGCCACTGCCTGATGGCCGGCGACGTCCTTGAAGACGGGGGTTTCCTCGATGGCGAAGCGCAGGTACAGGGCGATGGCCATGAAGGGGAAGGCCATCAGGAACGGCACCCGCCACAGGCCGGCCTCCATGGTTTCCTGCGAGACGTTGGTCAGGAGCAGGAAGGTGCCGGTCACCATGATGGTGCCTACCGGGGAGCCGATCTGCGGAATGGCGGCATAGAGGGCCCGCTTGCGCGGCTCGGCGTGTTCGGTGGCGATCAGGATGGCTCCGCCCCATTCCCCGCCCACGGCCAGCCCCTGCAGCAGCCGCAGGGTCACCAGCAGTGCCGGGGCCCAGAGGCCGATGGTGTTGTAATCCGGCAGCAGGCCAATGGCTCCGGTGGCGGTGCCCATGAGGATTATGGTCCAGATCAGGGATTTCTTGCGCCCGATCCGGTCACCGATGTGGCCGAACAGGACGGCGCCGACCGGGCGGGCAATGAAGCCGATGCCCAGGGACAGGAAGGACAGCAGGGTGCCGATCAGCGGATCGACGTCCGGAAAGAAGATCCGGTTCAGGACCAGCGCGGCTGCCGTTCCGAAGACGTAGAAGTCGTAGGACTCCAGTGCCGTCCCAACGAAGGACGCTCCGGCGACCTTGCGCGCCATTCGGCGCGAGGGCTGCCCGCCCAGAGGGTCGGGCGGAGCGGGTGTGAATTCAGGGGAGGCGGTACTGGTAATAGACACGAGCACTGATTCTGCTACCCCGTGCGCTCCGGTGCCAACTCGGCGAGTCCCGGCTCCCCCAAATGACGGAGCCGGCCGGACCCGTTCAATACAGGGCGGCGGCGAGGAGGGCCCGCCCGGCGCTGACCAGGGATGCCGCGACGCCGGCGGGATCGGAAACGTAACCGTGCACCATGGCCCCGTCCCGCAGCATCAGCAGCTGGTCCGCCAGGGCGTCCGGGTCGGGTGCTCCCAGCCGGGTGAGCCTGCCGCTGACTTCGGCGTGCAGCCACTGCCGGTGATCCCGGACGACGGCGCGGACCGGTGAGTTGGCGTCGGGATATTCGGCGGCGGCATTGATGAACGGACAGCCGCGGAAGCCGGGAAGACAGGTCTCGGCGCCCATCGCTTCGGCCAGCTGCAGCAGTCCGGTGCAGGGGTCGTCGCTCAGGTGTTCGGCGGCGGCGCGGACCCGGTCGGTCTGGGCCTGCAGGTAGGCCACCACCAGGTCCTCCTTGGTGCGGAAGTGCCGGTAGAACGTCACCTTGGTGGTTCCGGCGTCGGCGATGATCCGGTCGGCGCTCACGGCGCGGATGCCCTCGGAGTAGAAGAGGGAAGCGGCAGCTTCCAGGATGCGGGCGCGCACCGGGGATGAAGCGGTCATGGATCCTCCTCGGTTGCGGAACGGGCCGAAGACGGCTTTACTGGCCCAAGTAGACGTACTGGTTAGTCTACCTGAACGTCCCCCAACTGAAGGAGTAGCCATGAGCGCTTTGTACACCGCGTCAGCCACCGCATCCGGAGACGGCCGCAACGGAGAGGCCCAGACCAGCGACGGCCAGCTGAAGGTCAACCTGGCGATTCCCGCTGAAATGGGCGGCGCCGGCGACGGCACCAACCCGGAGCAGCTCTTCGCCGCCGGCTACGCCGCGTGCTTCCTCTCGGCGCTGAAGATGATTGCCCGCGCCGAAAAGGCTCCGATCGCCGATGCCGCGATCACGGCCGACGTCAGCATCCACCAGCAGGAAGTCGGCTTCAAGCTCGGCGTTGAGCTGCACGTGGAAATGTCCGGCGTCGACCAGGCCACCGCTGAGAAGCTCGTCGAGTCCGCCCATCAGGTCTGCCCGTACTCCAACGCAACCCGCGGGAACATCGACGTCGAGCTCGACGTCACCGTCGGCTAGTAATCCCCGCCGAAATGGCAGAAGGTGGGCGGGCACCCGGACCGCGCCCGCCCCCATCCAGCCTCACCGAGGGTGGGCGGCCTATACCCCCCCCCGGAATGGTCTTTGGGGGCGGGCCCGGGGGGGGGCACCCCCACCTTCTGCCATTTCGCGTGGCTGTCGGCGCTATTTGCGCATTGACTCCGCAATCTGCTGCATGACGGTGTTGTCGGCGAGAGTGCTGGAGTCGCCGGCCTCGCGCCCCTCGGCCACGTCCTTGAGCAGCCGGCGCATGATCTTGCCGGACCGGGTCTTGGGCAGTTCCGGAACCACCAGGATGTGCCGCGGCTTGGCGATCGGGCCGATCTCCTTGCCCACGTGGTTGCGCAGGGTGGTGACAATGTCGTCGTCGTCCTTGGCGCTGCCGCGCAGGATCACGAACGCCACCACGGCCTCGCCGGTGGTGTCGTCGCGGGCGCCGACGACGGCGGCCTCGGCCACGGAGGGATGGCTCACCAGGGCGGACTCGATTTCAGTGGTGGAGAGCCGGTGCCCCGAGACGTTCATGACGTCGTCGACCCGGCCGAGCAGCCAGATGTCGCCGTCTTCGTCCTTCTTGGCGCCGTCGCCCGCGAAGTACATGTTGTCGAACCGCGACCAGTAGGTCTGCTTGAACCGCTCCGGATCGCCCCAGATGCCGCGCAGCATCGCGGGCCAGGGTTCCTTGATCACCAGGAAGCCGCCGGAGCCGTTGGGCACCGGCTCGCCCATCTCATCCACCACGTCGATGGAGATCCCGGGCACCGCCACCTGCGCGGAGCCGGGCTTGGTGGCCGTGACGCCGGGCATCGGCGCGATCATGTGGGCGCCGGTCTCGGTCTGCCACCAGGTGTCAACGATCGGGGCGGGGGTTTCCTTCTTGCCGCCGTTGGCGCCGATGACGGTGCGGTACCACATCCAGGCCTCGGGGTTGATGGGCTCGCCCACGGAGCCGAGCACGCGGATCGAGTCCAGGTTGAACTTTCCGGGAATGTCCCGGCCCCACTTCATGCAGGTGCGGATGGCGGTGGGCGCGGTGTACAGGATGGAGACCTTGTACTTCTCGACCAGTTCCCACCAGCGGCCCTGGTGCGGGGTGTCCGGGGTGCCCTCGTAGATGAGCTGGGTGGCACCGTTGACGAGCGGCGCGTAGGTCACGTAGGAGTGCCCGGTGACCCAGCCAATGTCAGCGGTGCACCAGTACACGTCGGTTTCCGGCTTGAGGTCGAAGGTGTTCAGGTGCGTGAACGCCGTCTGGGCCAGGTAACCGCCGGTGGTGTGCAGGATGCCCTTGGGCTTGCCCGTGGTGCCGGAGGTGTAGAGGATGAACAGCGGATGCTCGGAATCGTGGCCCACGGCGGTGTGCTCGGTGCTCGCGGCGCCGACGACGTCGTCCCACCACACGTCCCGGCCCTCGGTCCACTCCACGGGTTCGCCGTTGCGGCGAACGACGACGACGCTGGTGACCGTGTGCCCGTCCCGAACCAGCGATTCGTCCACCGCCGGCTTCAGCGCCGTCGGCTTGCCGCGCCGGTAGGAGCCGTCGGCGGTGACGACCAGCTTGGCCTCGGCGTCGTCGATCCGGCTGCGCAGCGCATCGGCGGAGAACCCGCCGAAGACCACCGAGTGCACCGCGCCGATGCGGGCGCAGGCCAGCATGGTGATCACGGCTTCGGGAATCATCGGCAGGTAGACGGCGACCCGGTCGCCCTTGGCCACGCCGAGGGACTCGAAGGCGTTGGCGGCCTTCTTGACCTCTTCGGTGAGCTGGGCGTAGGTGTATGTGCGGGTGTCGCCGGGTTCGCCTTCAAAGTGGATGGCCACCCGGTCGCCGCGGCCTTCCTCGACGTGGCGGTCCAGGGCGTTGTAGGCGGCGTTGACCTTGCCCCCGACAAACCACTTGGCAAACGGGGCGTCGGACCAGTCCAGGGTTTCGGTGAAATCCTCGTCCCAGGTCAGCAGGCTGCGGGCCTGCCGGGCCCAGAACTCAGGGCCTTCGGCGGCTGCTTCCTCATAGAGGGAAGGCTTGGCCACGGCATTCGCGGCAAATTCGGGACTGGGGGGAAAACTGCGGTCCTCGTGGAGCAGGTTCTCCAGTGCATCGCCGTGTTGCTTGACGGGGGACTGTTCAGACATCGTGAACCCTTTCGCTAGCTGAGTGCCCACGGTCCAGCCCGGATCGAGGGGCTGCCGTAGCGTTGAATCAACCCTAGCGCCGATCGCGCCCCGGTGTGTCCACCGTCACAGTCAGGCCCGGCAAAGGGGGTGTTTCTGCGGTGAGCGGTAGGTCACGGCGGGTGCTCCTGCGGCAGTTCGGCTAGTCTGCGGTTCGAGCGTTGACTAGGCTGTGGGAGGAAGCAACCGCTTTTTGAACCGTGCAGGCGGCCCGTCGACGCTGCGGACCGCAGCTAATGCCGGCCCGTTGGCGGCGGTCGTGAATGGAGAAACGCAAATGAACCAGCCCCCCGTTGAAAAGGACACCCGAACGGTGGCGGAGACCCCGGCACCTGCCGAGAACCGTCCAGCCGGCGAGGACAAGACCCGGACTGCAGTCCTGGGCCCGTTTGGCCTGCGTGACCTGGTGGTCGGCGGTTCTGTCCTGCTGATGCTGATCGGTTCCCTGCTGCCGTGGAACGTCTCCTTCGATTTGCAGGTCACGCTCTGGTCGCCGCTGACGCCGCTGTTCTTCCTGGGGATCGGGATCATCCTGCCGCTGCTGGTCGCCGGACTGTTCGCAGCCCGCCGGATGGCGCCGGAGCTGAAGTACCGCATCGGATCGCTGTCCGTGGACCAGTTCGGTTCCGTGGTGGGTGTCCTGGCACTGGCCTTCTTCTTCCTGCAGCTGGTCACCGAGTTCACCGTCGGCACGCTGCTGACGTTTATTGGTGCCCTCGGCCTGGTGGCAGCAACGACGCTCGCCCCGCACATCCCTCCGTTCTCCCGCGAGTTCGATGAGCGCGCCGAGATGCCCGCCCACGTCATGGCGCGCGACGCCGTGCGCCTGCGCCGCCGTCCGGCTGCTCCGGCTGCTCCGGCCACTCCGGCCACTCCGGCGCGGACCTCGGAGGCCGGTGCGTCAGTGCCCGCCGATGCCGAGGCCGCTTCCGCGGAGTCGCGGCCGGCTGAGTCCCGGCCCGCCGGGTCCCGGTTTGCCGGGATGGGCACCAAGCTCGCGCCGACCGGACTGTTCGGCCGCAAGTCCGACGCCGGCACACCGGCGCCGAACGGCATTCCCGAAGGCAGCGCACCGGCTGCCGGCGCCACGGCCGTCGGTGCCACGGCCGCAACAACTCCGAGCAGCGGCAACGCTGTCGGCAGCGAAACCGGCAGCAGCGAAACCTCCGGCGGCGACACCTCCGGCAGCGACATCTCCGGCGCCGAACCGGACCGCAGCGAATCCGCCGCGGTCCAGAGCGCCCCGGCAGCAACTACCCAAGCCGCAGCCCCGGCTCCGCGCCGTGAGGATGCCATCGCCGCCACCACCGTCAACCCTGTGGTTCCGGCCCAGCAGTCCCGGGCCGCATCGCCCGAAACGTCGCAGTCCGAGGTAAAGCGGTTCGAGGCGGAACCCGCCACGCAGGCATCGCCCCTGATCTCGCCGTCGTCGTCGGGCGACTCCATCAGCGCCACCCGCGAGGAATCCGAGAATGTGGTGGAGGCGTTCTGGTTCGCCGTGGGCACCCCCCGCCAGATTGTCGACGAGCGCACCGGGCTGCCGCTGTTCATGTTCCACCCGGGCGACTGGGAGCTGGGGCTCGAAGACCGCGGCAACGAGTTCCTGGTGCAGGACAAGCGCACCGGCCGCATCGGCGTGCTGCGGGACCTGAGCAACATCGAGCGGGTCGGCGAGGACTCCGGCGAGTAGGCCGGGACCTCTCCCGCACGCAGCACCCAGCAGCAGCACCATCCGATCCGGCGCGACAGAAGGACACGAGGACGTGGTTAAGGCAACCGGGAGTGATCCCTCCCTGCTGGCAATCAAACGCAGGGCGCGGAAGATCAACCGGACGCTGGGGGAGCTGTATCCCTATGCCGTGGCGGAGCTGGACTTCACCAACGCCTTCGAGCTGCTGATCGCCACCGTGCTGTCCGCGCAGACCACCGACATCCGGGTCAACGCAGTCACGCCGGCGCTGTTCGCCCGCTATCCGGACGCCAAGGCACTGGCCGAGGCCGACGAATCGGACCTGCAGGAGCTGATCCGGCCCACCGGCTTTTTCCGCGCCAAGGCCGCCAGCATCAAGGCGCTGTCCACCCGGCTGGTTGATGAGTACGACGGCGAGGTGCCGGACAAGCTCGAAGAGCTCGTCACGCTGCCCGGTGTCGGCCGCAAGACCGCCAACGTGGTGCTCGGCAATGCCTTCGGAATTCCGGGCATCACGGTGGACACGCACTTCGGCCGCCTCTCGCGCCGCTTCGGCTGGACCACGTCCAAGGACCCGGTGAAGGTCGAGGAGGACGTGGCCGAGCTGTTCGAGCCCAAGGACTGGACGCCGCTGTCCAACCGGGTGGTTTTTCACGGGCGGCGGGTGTGCCATTCCAAGAACCCGGCCTGCGGAGCCTGTGCCGTCGCGGCGCTGTGCCCCTCCTACGGCGAGGGCGAAACCGATCCCGAGAAGGCTCGGAAACTGCTCAAATATGAGCTCGCTCCGGGCCGCGAGGAGCTGCACGCCCGGATGATGGCCGCCGAAACCCGCGCCCAGCTGCGGGCCGCCGGTTACGGACTCGAAGCGTGAGTGCTTACGCGGACCTGAAGGCGCTGGGCGCCGCTGCCGCCGCCCGCACCACCTCCTTCGACGCGAACCTGGAGCTGCTGCGCCGCAGCGTCGACCCGGCCGCGGCCCGCCGCGCCGCCGTGCTGATCCTCTTCGGCAATCTGGACGACAAGCCGTCGGACTTCCGCTCCGCCGGAGTGCCCGACGAACTCGACGTCCTGCTGGTCGAACGGGCCGCCACACTCAACGACCACCCCGGACAGGTGGCCTTCCCCGGCGGATCGCTCGATGCCGAGGACGCCGGGCCGGAGGCCGCAGCCCTGCGGGAAGCCCGGGAGGAAACGGGACTGGACCCGGACGGCGTCGTCGTGCTGGGCACGCTCCCGGAGGTGGGGCTGCCCATCAGTAATTTCCTGGTGACGCCGGTGCTGGGCTGGTGGGACCGGCCCACGCCGGTGGACGTGGTGGACTACGGTGAGTCTGCCTCCGTGTTCCGGGTGCCGGTGGCGGACCTGCTCAATCCGGAGAACCGGCGGACCGCCGTGCTGAGCCACGGCGCGCGTGCACACCGTTCTCCGGCGTTCCTGGTGAACGGGGTGCTGGTGTGGGGCTTTACCGGAATCATCCTCAACGCCGTGCTGGATGAACTGGGGTGGACCCTGCCCTGGGACGAGGAACGGGAAGTCATTCCGGACCTTTAGCCTGCGGAAGGGTGCTCGCCGTCGCCGCAGGAAAGGGGACGTCCGGACCGCCCCCGGCGGCCGCTACTTGGCGTCGGCGTAGGAATCCACAGTCACCGCGACCACCGGGAACTCCAGCGGAATCCGGCCGAACAGCAGCCGGGTTGCGGCCGCCGCCGCGTCGCTGACCAGGGCGCTGACCTCCGCGACCCGGGCTTCGGGCACATGCAGCATGACCTCGTCGTGCAGGAAGAACACCAGCTCCCCGGCCGGCGAGGACACCGACGCCGCCCGCAGCCGCCGTCGTATTTCCGCGAGCCAGCACAGCGCCCACTCCGCCGCGGTGGACTGCACCACAAAGTTGCGCGTGAAGCGGCCCTGGGAGCGGGCCAGCGAATCGGCGCGGCGCTGCTCCTCGGCGGATGCGGTCTGCTGGGCGCGCAGCCACCGGTCGGAGACCGGAGGCGAGCTGCGGCCCAGATGGCTGCTGACCGTCTTGCCCGCTTCTCCGGCGCGGGCGCCGCGCTCGACGACGTCGATCGCCTGCGGATAGGACCTGGTCAGGGCGGGCATCAGCCGGCCGGCTTCGCCGGAGGTCGCCCCGTACATGGCGCCGAGCATCGCCATTTTGGCCTGCGCGCGGTCGCCGTTGAAGTTCTGGTCGGCGATGCCCTGGTAGAGGTCCTTGCCGCGGGCCGCGGCGGCCAGCGCGTCGTCCCGACCCAGAGCGGCGAGCACCCGCGGCTCGAGCTGGGCGGCGTCGGCGACGATCAGTTTGTGGCCCGGGTCGGGCCGGACGGCGTCGCGCACGTAGCGGGGAATCTGCAGGGCGCCGCCGCCGCGCGAGGCCCACCGGCCGGACACCACGCCGCCCACCACGTATTCGGGGCGGAACCGGCCCTCGGCCACCCAGGCATCAAGCCAGGTCCAGCCGTTGGCGGTCAGCAGCCGGGAGAGCCGCTTGTATTCCAGCAGCGGGGTGATGGCGGGGTGCTCATGCTGCTGCAGTTCCCAGGACCGGGTGGTTTTCACTTCGATGCCGGCCCGGTGCAGGGCGCGCAGCAGCTCCTGCGGCGAATCGGGGTTGAAGCCGGGGTTGCCCAGTTTGTTCCGCAGCTCAGCCGCCAGCTGTTCCAGCCGGGCCGGGCGCTGTCCCTCCGGCGGGCGAGGACCGAGTTCGGCGGCGAGCATGGCTTCGTGGATGTCGCGCCGCCAGGGCAGGCCCGCGTGTTCCATTTCGACGGCGATCAGGCCGCCGGCCGATTCCGCGGCCAGCAGCAGTGCCAGGCGCTGCCGTGCCGGGGAGCCGGCGACGGCGGCCAGCTGGGCCTGCAGCTCGGTGACCTGATCCTCGAGCGAGGGTCCGCGCTTTGCCGCCGGGTCGTCGAAGCCCTCCAGCTCCTCAAAGAGCGAACTCTGGTTCGGCGCCGGCTGGACCGGCAGCAACTGGCGGGGGAGCAGGTCCGCGTCGCCCTCCGGAGCCTCGGCGCGCAGCGCCTCAATATAGGGGGAGAGCGCGGCGGCTTCGGAAAAGCGCAGGATGCCGCGGACCAGGGCCAGGTCATGGCTGCGCTCGACCCGCACGCCGGCGCGCAGCAGCTGCGGATAGATCTCGCGGGTGCTGCTGAACACCCAGCGGAGGTTCCGCGTGCGGTCCTCGTAGTCGCCGACCACGGCAGCGAGCAGGGCGGGCACGACGACGGCGGGGGCTGCGGAGGGCTGCCCGGCGTCGTCGGTCTCCTGGAGCTGCAGGGAACCGGCGGCAGGACCGGAACCGGCCGGGGTGAGGACAACGTACATGCTTCCATTGTCCCTGCTGGCCGGGGATGGTCGGTGTGTGCCACCCGCGGCGCGGGGCCCGGGCCGCGGGTGCAGGCATCCGCGGCGGAGCGGGCGGCTTCTCCTGCACAACCGCCTCGGAACCGCCTTTTGTCCCCAGATGCCACGGCTGCCGCCGTGTCCCTGCCGGTAGCGGGAAAGACTCACGGCATGACAGAGGAACAGCTGTGGGTACCGACGGCCCAGTCCCGCCGGGCCGCCGTGGCGGCACCGGACGGCCCGGGCGGGGGAAGCCCCTCGCGGGCGGAGCGGGGCGCGGGCTCCCGGGCGCCGACCCGCTCCACGTCCCGCGCTGCAGCGGTTCGCCGCCGGGAAACCGAAACGCCGGTGATCCTGGTCAGCCAGTCGCAGCGGCTCACCGATGAAGTATCCCGGGTGGCGGCAGCGGCCGGCCTGCAGCTGGAGGTGCTCGCGGAGGTGCAGGCGGCACTGGGCCGGAACCCGGAGGTGCTGCTGCTGGGCAGCGACCTGGCCGCGCCGGAACGGACCGGACGCTGGCGGCCCGGGGGCGCCGGGAGGCGGGGCACCGAGACCATCCTGGTCGGCACCGTGCAGGACACGGGCTTGTGGGAGGCGGCGGCACGCCTGGAGGCCGCCCGGGTAGCGGTCCTGCCGGCGGCCTCCGGCTGGCTGGCCGAATATTTGAGCCGCCGGCGTCTCCTGGCGGCGGGTTACGTCCTGGGCGTGATCGGAGGCTGCGGGGGTGCGGGGGCCTCCAGCCTGGCGTGTTGGCTGGCCCATGAAGCTGCAGACCAAGGCCTCGGCACCCTGCTGGTCGACGGCGATCCGCACGGCGGCGGGCTCGACGCCAGCCTCGGCAGCGGCGAAGTCCCCGGAGTGCGCTGGCCGGATCTGGCGGATGTCCGCGGGTCGCTGAACCCGGTCCAGCTGATGTCGGCACTGCCCCAGGTCTCCGGATTTGCGCTGCTGTCCGGCACCCCCGGGGTTGCAGCTGCCGATGCGGCGGAGGGAACTGCATCCGCCGAACCGGACGGAGGCGAAGAGGCAGCCGAGCAGAGCATCCGTGCGGTCATGGACGCAGCCCGGGCGGCCTTTGCCCTGACCGTGGTGGACTGCGCCCGGCACCGGCCCGGCCAGCTGTTGTTGTCCTGCGATGCGCTGCTGTTGGTGGTCCCCGGGCGGCTCCGGCCGCTGCTGGCCGCGCAATCCCTGCGCCGCAGCCTGGGCGCCGTTCCCCAGTCAGTGGTGGTTCGGGGGCCGCTGGGGGACGGGCTGGACGAAGCCCGCGCCGCCGACGCCGTCGGGCTCTCCCTCGCCGGCTACCTGCCCGCGCTGCGGAACCTGGAACATGCCGAAGCACGCGGGCTCCTGTTGGAGCGCGGCCGCCGGAAACGGATCCGGCGGGTCACCGGACAGCTGGTCAAACAGCTGGCTCCCGACCTTCCGGAATCGGCCATCCCAGCCCAGGGTGCCCGGCCATGAACCCGCCGCGGGGACGCCGAGCCGCGCTCCCGTCCGCGGCTGCGGACCCGCAGCAGCAGCGGGCCGGAGACGCGCCGATGGTGCGGCAGGTGCGCCGGCAGATGCTCGACGACGGCGAACCCGTCACCCGGGCCCGGCTGGCCGCTGCCGTCCAATCCAGCGGCCGGCTGCTGGGGGCCGAGGGAGCGCTGCGGGCCGTGGACCGGGTGCAGGCTGAGCTGCAGGGGCTGGGGCCGCTGCAGGAGCTGGCGCTGCTGCCCGGCATCAGCGACATCCTGGTCAACGGCCCGGACCGCGTCTGGGTGGACAGCGGCCACGGTCTGGAACTGACCGGGCTGCGGTTTGGGTCCGACACCGAAGTCCAGGCCCTCGCCGCGCGGCTGATAGCGGCCGGGGGACGCCGGTTGGATGACTCCAATCCCTGCGTGGACGTGCAGCTGCGCGGCTACCGGGTCCATGCCGTGCTCCGGCCGGTCTCCACAGGCTCCACCCTGCTGTCCATCCGGATCCGGCGGACCCTGACCTTCACGCTGGAGGAACTGCAGGCCGGCGGCACCGTGGATCCGGAAAGCGCCGGCGTCCTGCGGCGCATGGTCGCGGCCCGGCTGAACTTCCTGATCAGCGGTGCCACCGGCACCGGAAAGACCACCCTTCTCTCCACGCTGCTGTCGCTGAGCGATCCCCGGGAGCGGCTGGTGCTGGTCGAAGATGCCGCCGAACTGGATCCGAGGCATCCGCACGTCGTGGGGCTGCAGAGCCGGCACGGGAACGTGGAGGGCACCGGGTCGGTGGACCAGGCCGAGCTGGTCCGGCAGGCGCTGCGGATGCGTCCGGACCGGCTGGTCGTGGGCGAGTGCCGCGGCGCCGAGGTCCGGGAGCTGCTCGCTGCGATGAACACCGGGCACGACGGCGCCGGCGGGACGATCCACGCCAACTCCGCCGCCAGCGTGCCCGCCCGGCTGGCAGCGCTGGGCGCTCTGGCTGGAATGAGCAGCACTGCGGTGAACCTGCAGGCGGCCAGCGCCTTGGACGTGGTGGTGCATCTGGCCCGCGAGGCAGCCGGGCGCCGGGTCGCCGAGATCGCCGTCGTCACCGCGTCATCCGACGGCCGGCTGCTAACCGTCCCGGCACTGCTGCCGTCCTCCTCCGCAAACAGCCACGGTCCCGGATGGGCGGCGTTGCAGGAACGCCTCAGCCGCGGTGTCGGAAACGGGCCGGCCGGTATGCGGCACGAAACGCTGACCCCGTGACGGGCCTTTGCACCGCTGTGCTGCTGTGGGGCGCTGCGCTGCTGCTGTTGCCGCGTTCCAGCCCAGCGGCAGGGCGCCTTCCGGTGTCCGGCGGGCGGAGGGTGGAGCGGGCCGGTGGGAAGCAGGTTCGGCGGCCGGGACCCTCGGCGCGTGCATCGCCCCGCGGAGCCCGTTCCGATGCGCAGGACCTTCCGCTGCTTATCCATCAGCTCACCGGGCTGCTGGCCGCGGGCCGGGCGCCCCACCAGCTGTGGGCCGATGCGGCTGCCCTGCAGACGGGCGGCCCCGGCGCCGCACCCCACGGGCCCCTGGCGGCGCAGCTGCTGCCGGTCCTGGAAGCAGCCGCCCAAGCTGCGTCCCTGGGGCTGAGCCCGGTGCCGGTGTTTCGGACGGCCGCTGCGGCCGGCGCCCCACGGTCCGGCCGGGCAGGGAGGATCTGGCGCGGCCGGGGATCGGGCGGGAACGGCGACAGTTCCTCCTCGCTGCACGGGCTGTGGACTGAGCTGGCCGCCTGCGTGAGTGTCTCGGAGCGCAGCGGTGCACCCCTGGCCGGAGTTCTGGGCAGGTATGCGGCGGAGCTGGAAAGCGGCCTGGACCAGCAGGCGGCCCGTGAAACGGCGTTGGCCGGACCGCAGGCAACGGTCCGGCTGCTCACCTGGCTGCCCGTGGGCGGGCTCGGCCTGGGGTATCTGCTGGGTGTTGATCCCCTGGCCGTCCTGGCGGGCAGCCCGCTGGGCTGGGCGGCCGCGGCTGCCGGTGCGGCACTGTCGCTGATCGGCAGGTTCTGGTCCCGGGCGCTGGTCCGCCAGGCGGCGGGACCCTGATGCCGGGTGTCCTGGTCGCCGTGCTCCTGGCCGGTGCCTTCGGGCTTCTGCTGTGGCTGCCGGGCAGAAGCACCGGGCCGGCGGGGGCCGCAGCCCGACCAGCCCAGGGTTTCGGCCGGTCGGACGCCCCCGGGCAGGCCACCCTCCAGAGCACGGGAATTAGTGACCCGGCGCTGATGCTGGATCTCGTGGCGGCGATGCTGGATGCCGGACAATCCCTGCTGCCGGCACTGGGCGTCTTGGCGGACGTCGTGGATTCCGGGACCGCCGTGTGCCTGCGGCGGGTGCAGGCGGCGCTGGCGTTAGGTGCCCCCTGGGCGGCGGCATGGGATCTGGCCGAACCCGAACCCGATCCCGTGCCGGCCGCGCCGGATTCCTCCGGCTCGCCGTCGTTCCGGTTCCCGCGGCGAGGTCCGGTGCCGCCCAAGGCTCCGGCGGCCCAGCTGCGCGCGGCCCTGACCTTTGTCGCCACCACCGGAGCACCGTCGGCCGCCGTGCTGCTGGCGGAGGCAGCCCAGCTCCGGCGCCGGCGGGCCCGCGAAGCTGAGCGCCGGGCTGCGGCACTGGGGGTCCGGCTGGTGGTGCCGCTGGGGCTGTGCGCGCTGCCGGCGTTTCTGGCCCTGACGGTGGTGCCGCTGCTGCTGTCGCTGCTGCCCGCATTTCCGTAGCGGCTCGGACGGCCGTTGCACTTCCTTCCCTCCACAATCGACCCGCACCCGACTTGGCGGCAGGCGTTATCCGGAACGGCGGGCCCGTTCCTTTTGGCGCCGGGACGCCGGATGGAGGATCGATTCATCGCTTCGGAGGCCCGGCGCCTCAGAAGCGGGGAAGCCAGTCATGCCAGCGAACCATCAGGAGGAAACCATGTCAGTTTTGAGCAAATCCATCACCACGGCGCAACCGGGCCGCAGCTTTGCCGGTGCGCCGCTCTTCAGCGCCGAAGGAGCTCCAGGGCCTGCGGCCGACGGGGCGCCTTGCGGGTGCAACGCGACCGACAGCTCGCTCCCGCAGCCCTCTGCCGTCCGGTCCGGCCGGGGACCGGGCACCGTCACGGTCCTGTACCCGAAGCTGGAGGCGGACCCGAAGCTGGATCCGGCAGCCCGGGACAGGGCAGCCCGGGACAGTGCGGCGCGGGGGCGGGCGAGCAGGGCGGACCGGCGCCGCCGGAACTTCAGTGACCGCGAAGCGGGCATGGCCACGGCGGAATATGCCATTGCCACGCTGGCTGCCGTGGCATTCGCCGCCCTGCTGGTTGCCGTGCTGGGCAGCGGAGAGGTGCGGTCCCTGTTGATGGGGCTGATCCGCAGCGCGCTCACCCTGGGTTAGCCGGTGCGCCGGAAGGAGCCGCAGGACTCCTCCCTCGGCGCCGTCACCGCAGAACTGGCTGTCGGACTGCCCGCGGTGGCACTGCTTCTGGCCGCCGTGCTGACGGGGGTCGCCGCCGGTGTCACACAGCTTCGGGTGGAGGAGGCGGCGCGGGCGGCAGCCCGGGAAGTGATGCGCGGAGACAGCGCCGAGGCGGAGGCTGCCGCCCGGAGGATCGCCGGGGCCGAAGCGCGGGTGACCATCTCGGCCGACGGGCAATGGCTGCTGGTGGAGGTCGGCTCAACCGTGGCCGCGCCGCTGCTGGACCGGCTGCCGCTGGTGCTGACCGCCACCGCGACGGCGCTTCCGGAATCGCTGCCGTGAACGGTGGAGCGAGGGGATCCGGGGACGGAAGACCAAGGAGGCAAGGAGATCCACGATGGAGGAAAGGCAGTTCATGGGTCAGGAAGGGCGGTCCACCAGGGAGGAACGGAGGAACATCTGAGCGCGGGGCGGGCACGGTGCTGGTGCTGGGGGCGGGGGCGGTTCTGCTGATCCTGTTCGGCGCCGTCCTGCTGCTGCTGCAGTCGGGGGGGGGGGGGGGGGGGGGGGGGCGCGGGGGGGGGGGGGGCGGGGGGGGGGGGGTGGGGGGGGGGCGCCCCCCCCGCCCCCCCACGGCGGCAGACCTGTCAGCACTGGCAGCTGCCGATACCGTGCGGGGCCTGCGGGCGGGGGACCC